>NZ_JABXKK010000051.1 GCF_017115045.1 Nostoc sp. NMS8
GCGTAGATAATACGCTAACTTGTTTTCTCTTCCCCACGCTTTTTTTCGTTCACCCGCTACGGTGTAATCACTTTTTCAATGGGCGGCAGAAAATCCAGGCATTTCAGGACTCGTACTATGAAACGATGCGGCTGATTGGCTTGGAGAGGGGGTTGAAGGGTTCCAGAGCCAAGCACGAGGATATAAAGGATTTTTACCGGATAGTAGAAACGGGACGGAACCTGGAAGTCTCAAAGTTGAATTTGGAGCAAATCAAAGCCAAAGCCGCAGATCGAGACAGGGCAGCCCGACAACTTCAAGAAATGGAAGCAACAGCTACTTCCCTGGCTCAAGCTAATGAACTGCTTCAACAACGCCTTGCCCAATTAGAGAAAGAGAAAGAAAAATATCGACAACAAACTCAGCAGTTGCGTGACTTAGCCTTAGAGGATGTAGCTTGGGAGTTGGGTTTAGACTTAGAATCCAGCCAATCTAATTCTTGGGTAGGTCATGGCCACATCATTAATATAAATGGGGATAAATTTCAGTCCGCCTCGCCAGGAGTAGAAAAGGGGGGTGGGGCAATTGACTTAGTAATTCAGGTGAACAATTACAATTTGCGGCAGGGTTTGGCGTGGCTCAATGACAGATTTGGACTTCAGGGGGCAGAACGAGCAGCGATCGCAGCAGTTAAGAAACAAACAGCAGATATTCTTCAAACCGAACCAGCACCCAAGTTTGTGCCACCAGTTGAGGATAAAAGCAAGTGGCCTGGAGTACATGATTACTTGACTCACTTGTGGGGGCTACCATCAAACTTTGTATACGGATTTCACCAATCGGGGTTGATTTACGCCGACTCTAAGCAAAATGCAGTGTTTGTAATGCGAGATTTAAACCAACAAGTTAAAGGGGCTTACCTTGAGGGAAGTGAATTTAAGGGCTTGGCAATTGGAAGCGATCGCACAAACAGTTGGTTCCATTTCCAGTTGGGTGAGCGAGGAACGAGCAAAGTAGAAAAAGTGGTACTTTGTTCCTCAACGATTGATGCTTTCTCATACGCAATGTTGGAATATTCCAAAACTGGGTCAATACCAAAACAGCGAACACTGTACATGGCACTTGCTGACCCCAAAAGTACACCAGTGGAGCGATTAGAGGATATTTCTCAAATCAAAACAGCGTTCAACTCCGATGAATTCGGGGAAGCCACGGCACTAGCTGTTAAGAAATTACTGCCCCAGGTCAGACGCTCTAGACCCAAAACAGTCTCTTGGAATCAGGATCTGCTACTTGAAAAGTCCCTACAGCAGCAACAACAGCAACAACAGCAGCGTAAGTCAGAGGCAGATTTGAGTCTTTAGTGGCGATTGCTGCTTGAGTGCGAATAAAAAAGAATGCACAGAAGTATGAGAGATTTGGGTACTTCAGGCTGTGAGTAGAAAGTGAGTCAGCCTTTATTATCAGTTTGATGCTCAATAATTTACCCATGAGTTCAGAACTGATAAAAAGAATATTTTCTTTACGCGAACAGAACAATCCCTTAATAGCAGTGGAATCTCCATTGCAGGAGAGGATAAGTTTACTCGAAAATCTAACTAAAGAATGCATTAATCTTGGTATTAATTGTTATCTCTGGATGTTAGAGGATGACAAATTATACCAGTTAAGAATGAGTGATCCTGGCTTGGCATTTTCAGAAATTAAAGAGTACAAGAGAATCGCTTTCAAAGTTGTACGCGAAGATTCCTTTGAAATTTTGCGGTTTTGGAAGACAACCCAGTTACAAGGGATTTTGATCCTGGAAGGGATATACCCGTGGCTTGGACAAGGAGCGACGGATGCGGATTCCTTCCTGACAGCAGAATGGATTAAGTCAGCACTGATTAACATTAAGCTTTACAACCATAACTCCAGTAAAACAGCTTTGTTGCTGGGGTCAAACGCAAGCCTCAAGTCAGATATAGCTGGTCTAATACCCACAATTACCCAAGAGTTACCCACAGTTGAGGAAATTAGCGATTATCTGCCACAAATATTACCCGACTCAATTACACTAGTTCAAATCAATGAAATAGCGAATACTTGTGTAGGGATGTATTTGGCAGATATTGAAACAGGGGTAAAAACTGCCCTAGCAATTGACCAAGCCCCTTTGGGGCAGGGTGTGGGGTGTGGGGTGTGGGGTGTAGAGAAAGAGATAGCCCCAACAACCGTCTTCGTACAAGCCCCGTCTTTACTACACCCCACACCCTACCCCCCACACCCTCTTTTTGACAACAGTGAATTAGTCAAAAAAGTTTCTGCTTATAAAATTGAGTTACTCAAACGAGTTTACAATGTAGAATTTCTGCAACCGATGACAATTCCAGTCGGGGGACTGGAATTAATGCAGTCAGCATTTAAGGGATACAAGCGGCTTCTGACACCGTTGGCGAAGTCTTACAACTTGCGGCTACCAAAAGGTGTTTTATTGATTGGCCCACCCGGAACAGGTAAATCTCACTCGGCTAAGGCTTGTTCTCAAATACTGGGATTACCCTTGGTAATCGTGGAGTGGGGTCATTTCCGCAGTTATGGAAATATGGCGGAATACAAACTCAAAAAGTTATTGGCACTGGTAGACCGAATTAATCGTATAATTTTTTACCTCGATGATTTCGACAAGGGATTTGCCGGAGATGATGATTTATCACGAAGACTTGCGGGAATGTTACTCACTTGGATGCAGGAAAGAACAAGTGATGTATTAATAATTGCTTCTGCCAATAATATCCAATGGCTACCACCAGAGTTAACCAGAAGTGGACGGTTTGATGAGATATTCAAAATCGACTTACCAAACAACGGTGAAAGACATTCTATATTTAAGATTCACCTAGCAAGATTTGATAAACGCTTTGCTGATGATGGAAATGCCTTTACCCCAGAAGAATGGCAAAGATTATTGAAGGTAACACATCGCTGTGTAGGCGCAGAAATTCAGGCAATCGTCGAAAGGGCAGCAGTCTCAATATTTTGTCAGTCCTTTGGTGAACAAACTCCAGCAACAGACGATTTGCCGCCATTACAAATTACCCTAACTGCACTATTAGAATCAAGAAAAAGCGTAAATCCTCTGGCAATACGTGAAGCTGACCGAATAGAAAGTATGCGTAATAAGGCAGATTTGCAAGGACTACCATCTAGTCCGGTGGATTCATCAATATATAGTCTGGGCGATATCGATATTTTTGGTAGTTAATTTTATGCAAATACTGAAATCTCAGTCAAAAATCGATTGGTATGCTGCTGGCTTGAAGCTGCTAAACATCGCTGGACCAATTGCTGGGGTGTCAGTAATCTTCTTCACAGCAGTAGTATCTTATATCGAAACTCGTCCCCAAAATTTGCCTATTCAGTATAAGCTTACGATAAATAACCAGACCTTTTATTTAGAAGCGGCAAATAAAACACAAGAACTAGAGAAAGGACTCAAATGGAGAAATCATTTAAACACAGATCGCGGAATGTTGTTTAACTTGGGTCGAGAGTATAATAATGTACCGTTTTGGATGCACCAAGTCAAAGTGCCGTTGGACATTATATACCTTAAAAATAATCTGGTGACAACAATAATCCGCAATGCGCCACCATGCCAAAAAAATCCTTGTCCAATCTATTACGGTGTCGCTGCGACCCAGGTTTTAGAACTCAAAGCGGGTGCTAGTAATATTCAAGTTGGGCAGAAATTGATGATAGAGCCTATACTTAAAAAGCTGTAACAAATATTCTCTGTAGCCAAAAGAACTAGTTTTTTTTGTACTAGAGTCTGTAGGATTTTAAAAGTGAGTTGTGAATAATGTATTTGAAGAAGAATTCAGAAGTCAGAAGTCAGAATTCAGCAATCTTGAAGCTCTCTACGAGACGCTAGCGCATAACTTGCTTAAAAGTAGGGGTACGCAGACTTGCTTATAGCATTGCTATGCCGTAGGCTTTACGCTGGGCTATCCGCCACTCGTACAGAATTCATACCTCTTTTCTGACTCCTGACTCCTGAATTCTGTTTTGATAAGATTTCATCCGTTCACAAATTATGCAAATATCAGACTACGAAAATCCCAACACAACAAGCTTTGAGACAAGACAAACAGCAGCCTTACCATCAAGAAAAAAGAAAGTAATTGAAGGTAGCACAATTGGGCTGATGGGAGTAACAGGAGCATTAATGATTCTGGAGATGTCAGTCCACAACATAATGCTTGGAGGATTGATGATTGCAGGAGCAATAGCAGTTGCAATTCCAAAACAAACACAGGCATTGCTAACAAACTTTGAAAAGCTACAACGGAAATGGGGAGTAAATTTATATGCAATATTGTTTGCATTTCTGTCGGTAATATTTCTCTTGGATTTTGCTTCTTCGCCAGCCGAAGCACAGTTTTTTAACAATGCTCAAACCTGGATGACTGGTGCTTTCGGCAATGCTGGTAACGGACAAACACAAGCAGTTATACAATTGTTCTTCAACGTATTGAGAGGTTTATTCCTACTCTATATAGGTATCAGTTTGGTAAGTATTGCTCAAGCAGCCCGAAATGATGAAGATTGGCAGACATTAGCCAGGACTCCATTAATTATTGTGCTTTCAGTCTTTGTTGGAGACTTAGTTACCGGCTTAATTACTGGAGCATAACTGTTAAAAACTACACCCATTTATTCGCAGCATTTCTGGAATGAGAAAAAGTGCCCTGATTCCAGAAATGCTTCATATTAACAAGCAATAAAAAAAGATGAGAGATGAAAATAAATTTAGAAGTGTAAATAGAATCTTGGGAGATAGACCCCGATTAGGCCCATTTCCCGCCGATCAGATTTTCCCTTGGTCAGTTATAGCAATATTAAATGTATTCGTTTTCAACTATATATTGAAAACAAGTTGGTTAGGCACAGGATTAAGCATCGCTTGGGGATGGGCTACATGGTGGTTACTTTCATCAAATCAAGAATTTTTTGGCAAGTTTGTGGCAGTGCCTCGAATTAGCAGAGGATATAAACGGCATAACTATAAAACTTATGATCACAAAGCAGACAGATAAGATCAAGAAACAAAGATTAGAAACCGAGCAAATTAATGTAGTAAAAACTCTTACCCCCTTTGAAGACATTATCCATTTAGCTGGGGTTTGCGATATTGCTTTGGGAGGGAGAAAAGGCATAGGAGCATTAATTCTCAAAAATGGGGAATCGATTCAAATCAAATTTTGTTTTGATTGCGTAGGAATTCATTCTAACTTAGCCTCGGAGCAAATCCTCCCAATCTTTGAGAGCATAGAGGCAGGTTTAAAAGAGATCCCATCAGGAGAGTCATTAACCATACATTTGGGTTCCTTTACAGACGATTATTCGCGGCAATCAGAATTAGAATCTATCGAAACCAATTGTGATATTGAGCAATTGAAATTACTAATTAGGAGTGAAAGGTTACGAATCAAAGAACTAACCCACTCGGGAGTCAGGAAGAACAAGTTTTTAAGATTATGGTGTACTTATACAGCGTTAGCTGAGTCAGAGAGAAGCCAAGACATTGTAGAATCGGCAATCCGAAAGTTAGAAAAACTTTGGTTTAAATTCACCGGAGAAATTCACGCTTTTAACAATAGTAGAATTGAAAATATTCTCAAGAATTCATTTAGCGACGGTTTTTTGCAGTGGGAATCGTTGCTGAGTAACAAAATGAAACTAGGGATCAAAGTTTTGAGCGCTGAGGATATTTGGAAAGTCTTATGGCATCAATTTAACCTCACATCACCGACACCAATTCCTAATCCCTTAGTGATTAGTCAAACTCAAGGATTAGTAGAAACTCAAACAAGTGATTTTCACATTCGGCATCATCTGTTGGAGAATGAAGAATCTGTTCCATTCTTAGATCGGCAATGGGTAAAGATTCAAGATAAATATATTGGAGTGATGAACTTTAGCCAAAAGCCGGGGGGCTGGATAGATGAACGCTCTCAATTACGATATCTTTGGGAATTAATTTCCAAAGAAAGTATCTCAGATACAGAAATTATCTGTCAAATCACTAAAGCTAATCAGGCAATTACCAAAACTAATTTACAACGCCTTACTAAACAGTCAATTACATCAACAGCCTTATCAACAAGTAAAGGAAACATTGATGTCAAAGCCGGAATAAATATTGAAGAATCTGTAGAGGCACAACGAACCATTTACAAAGGGAGCGTTGTCGTTTATACCGGAGTAGCTTTTCTTGTCCATAGAAAATCGACAAGAGAACTCAATGAGGCTTGCAAATACTTAGCTTCCTACTTTTTAAGGCCAGCAGCAGTAGATCGAGAAAAAGAATACGCCTGGAAGACATGGTTGCAATGTTGTCCATTTGTTTGGGAGCCACTGCTGGCAAAACCTTTTAACCGCAGATTACCTTATTTCAGTTCCGAAGCGCCGGGGCTGATGCCTTTGATTCGTACAGCTACAGGAGATCGGGCTGGCTTTGAGTTGATTGCCGAAGAGGGAGGTACGCCAGTACACCTGGATTTGTACAAACAGCATAAAAATATCGCAGTTTTTGGTGCAACTCGTTCGGGGAAATCAGTACTGGTGGCAGGAATTTTAACACCTGCACTTGCTCAAGATATACCAGTAGTAGCGTTAGATTACCCCAAACCAGACGGGACATCGACATTTAGTGACTATACGAATTTGCTAGGTAAGGATGGTGCATACTTCGATATTTCCAAAGAGTCGAATAATTTGTTTGAACTACCTAATTTGAGGGGGATGGATCAAGAAACCATTAATGAAAGATTGAATGATTTTAAGGAATTCTTGAAATCAGTCTTAATGACAATGGTGATTGGAACTAGCGTGATTGGCGTTAGCTCTTCCATGATTACTAATATTGAATCAATCATTGCCCTAGCCTTGAAGACATTTTTTAATGATGATGAAATCAAAGTCCGGTATAAGTTGGCATTAGCCGCAGGAGTTGGCACTAAAGCTTGGTTGGACACTCCTACATTACAAGATTTTTTGAATTATTGTTCGCCAGCATTTCTCAAGATAGATTCTATAGCCAGCAATAGCCAGGAAATTTTATCAGCCTTGGAGCAAATCAGGTTGAGATTAAAGTACTGGCTCTCAACGAGAGTTGGAGAATCAATTAGTCGTCCCTCAACTTTCCGAACTGATGCTAAGTTGCTGGTATTTGCACTGCGGAATTTATCAAGTGAGGCAGATGCAGCTATCTTAGCTTTATCAGCTTATGCCGCAGCCCTTCGACGTGCTTTGTCTTCTAAAGCCAGTATCTTTTTCTTGGATGAAGCGCCGATTTTATTCCAATTTGATGCGATCGCCGAGTTAATAGGAAGGCTTTGTGCCAATGGTGCAAAAGCAGGGATACGGGTGATTCTCTCGGCTCAAGAACCAGAAAGTATTTACCAAAGCAAAGCCGCAGCGAAAATCTTCGCCAATATTACAACCCGATTGATCGGCAGAATCCAATCATCGGCAGTAGATCCCTTTGTTGATAGATTTAAATATCCTTACGAAATCATTCAAACCAATAGTACAGAGGCTTTCTATCCAACAAAATCCGGCATTTACTCACAGTGGTTATTGGATGATTTAGGCAAACTTACATTCTGTCGCTATTATCCAGCACACTGTTTATTGTCCGCAGTCGCTAACAATCCTTATGAACAAGAATTACGAACTCTATTCTTGAAAAAATATCAAGATAATCCAATACTTGGACAAGTCAAGTTTTCTGAAGATTATATCAGAATGGTTCGGGGAGAGTCGTTATCTTCAACAGCCCAAGAATTGCTTAGGGGTTGAACTTCTAAAACCTTAGTAATCACATCAATTTAGAATCCTTCTTCATCAATTCAAGGTAAAAAAGGGAGTATTTCAGTATGAAGGGACTTAAAAAGATTAGTCTAGCTGTCATTATATCTAGTGGAGTTACAAGTCTATTAATTGCTGCACCGAGTTATGGAATATCACTAGACCTAAATACTTTTTTGGCTTCAATTAGGAATCAGATTCAGAGCGAAATGAGCCAAATTAGCAGTATAGCTTCAGATAAAATTAATAATTTCTGGGCAGCAGCCCAAGAGGATGCTAATTCCGCAATTAATGGGGCTACTGGTGTAATGGGTGCGCCAGATCCAGTTGAAAGTGGTCAGCGTTTGAAAGTATCCTTAGCATCCGGCTCTGATTGGGCAACAGCATCAACGCAAGCACAATACTTACAGCGAGAAATTACTAAAGCATCAGTCTCTGGTGTATTAGGGCAACAAGGTCAGCAAGATACTGTCAACAAAATTGATCAAACTACACAAACGGCTCAAGATGCTTCAAACCTGGGACAGGAAGCGCAAGAGATGAATGCCTCACAGAATATTTTAAAAGTAATAGCAGCCCAAAATGGTCTGGTGGTTTCGATGCTGGCACAACAGCGCACTGATTCATTGCAATCACGCTCTGATACCGCACAGTCTAATATGATGCTGACGCAGATTGCAGAACAATTAACAGCAAATCGCCAAAAAGAAGATATTCGAGAAGAAGGATTAATTTCTCTCAATCTCGAAGTTGTAGGTATGTCTGTGCTAGATCCTACTTATTCACCCTGAAGAAAGTGTGATCGGGGTGGGAGGGGTGGGGAATTAGTCGAGTAACCAGTCATCTGGATGGGTAATGATTTCGACTAATTCACTAAGGACTTGATTATAACGAGCGTAGAGTTCTCTTCCTTGCTCAACTGTGAGGTACTCGCATTTCACTGCAAACTTTAACCAAACTTGAGTTTCTGCTGCCTCCGATTCACAATCATTCAGTTTAGCGACAAAAGCATCTCTATATCTCCGTTTTTTCCAAGCCCCTGCCAAATTAGCACAAACTGAACGAGACGAGCGACGGATTTGAAAGGTTTTTGAATATTTTTCTTCAACTGGAAACTTTTTAGAATGTTCAAAAATTTGCATTGCTGTCTCAAATGCTAATTGATAAATGGCTAAGTCCTCATGAGTTATAAAATACTTTTTCCCTTTCTCTTCCATTTTCTTTAATCTTCACTGCTCTTTTATCCATCTTCTCACACCGACCACACCTCCCTTAGACCTCTTATGCAAAAGAAAGGATTCTTGTATGTATTTATTAGCGCAACAAGCGATTGGTGATGATTTAGTCCAAAAAGCATCTCAAACTTCTGCATCAATATCGGCAGGATTTGATGACTTGTGGAATAAAACTTTAACCGGGGAACTGTACAACAATATATGTACAGTCGGGGCATTATTTGCGGTTGCAACATTAACTTTTTTCATGATTGAGTGGACAAAGCAAATGATCAATGGCGATGAGCAACGAGCTTTCACTGATTTTATCTGGCCCTTGATTGTGGTGGTGTTGTTGTCAAATCATGGCAAAGTGCTAGGAAACTCGACGTTAGGGATTAGGAACTACATCAACAATGTAAATAATATGGTGTTGGTACAAACGGCTGAAGGGCTAGATTTAAGAGTCGCATTTCAAAAAGCAGCAGGGGTATCAGCTGCTCGTAGTGCTATCGGATTAGCAATTGAAAGATGTCGCAGTTCTTCATTACAGCCGAATGAATCAATTGCTTGTCTACAACAGGCTAAAGAAGATTTAAGCCAAAAATACCCGGAAGCTTTTGATCAAAATAGTGGCCCCTTCAAATGGCTGATGGATGGGATAGATAAAGTCATTGAAGCTCCGATTGATGCAATAAAAAACAAAAGAAATCCACTTCAGATATTATTTTCTTCCATTAGTGGTTTTATTGGTTCTGGCGTTACTTCAATAATTTCATTAATAATGCTGTCGATGAATGGCTCATATCAATGGGCAATTGAATTAACAATGTTAGTTACAGCATTTATCGGGCCGCTTGCTGTTGGAGGTTCTTTATTACCTTACGGAGCAAAATCAATTTACACTTGGCTGATTGGTTATTTCAGTATTGGAATATGTAAACTCTCTTTTAACATGATTGTTGGTTTTGCTGGACAATTAATTTCTGATTCTCAAGCAGATCAACCAATGTTCTTCCTGTTTACAATTGGCATTTGCGCTCCCTTCTTGGCTACGGGATTAGCCGCAGGTGGTGGTTTAGCACTGTTGCAACAAATTAATAAAGCCTCAGAAACTTATGGTGCGATTGCCGCAGAAGCTGGCATTGCAATAATCACTAAAGGCTTTAGTTTGGCGAAGTCTAGGAAATAAGAGATATGGTAAACACGAAAAACCGAAAATTAGAGCCGTTACAACTACTGCAATTTAATAAATCCGTCCCGACAAGAATTGGAATAATTTCATTAGTAGGATTTTCTTGTGCAGTACTTTCATTACTATTGCAATTTATCAATTATGGAGCAATCAGAGGATTAAGCAAAAAGCAATTAGCTTTAGTACAGTTAGATGATGGCAAAACTATTACTGCTAAATCAGTAAACGAAAATCAACGTTCGCCAGAAGTAATTAAGAAGTTTGTTGGCGATACGTTCACTAGAATGTTTAGCTGGGATGGGTTAGTGAAAATTTACAACGACAAGGGAGAAGTAATTACCAAGCAAGACAAAGGAATAGATATTGACGCAACAAGTGGAAAAGAGAAAGTTACAACTAAGGCTTATGAAGCTGCTTTTGCAATTAGTGAAAATCAGAACTTTCGAGCAGCCTTTTTACAAAAGCTGGCACAACTCACCCCCAGCAAAATATTTGAAGGAAATATGCAAGCATCTTTAATTCCTCGTTATATTGGAGAGCCACGATTAATTAGAGATGGGGTATGGCAAGTAGATATCGTCGCAACTATTGTGACTTTTACAACTTCTGATAATACGGGACAGGGAATTACCTTCAATAAGACTGTAACTGTAGAAGCAGTGAATACGCCACAAGAAATTACTGCTCAAATCACTGAACTTTCTCGGAAAATCTATGAAGCTCGTAGCGCTGGTTTAGAAATTACACAAATCAATGATTTAAAACCTTAATAATTATGTCACTAAAAAATGAACCCCAGAATTTGACTATAGATCAAATCTTGAGATTTTCAGAGGATACAAATGATGGACAAAGGAGAGAAAAGCCGGAGCCGGAAGACTCCGAAGAATTTCCATCGATTACCAGGCACACTGTCAGTACTTCTCCTTGGTCAAGATTGGGGATAATCGCTATTCCTTTTGGCTTAGGGTTTTTAGTAATCTTTTATTTTCTCAATGGCATTTTCAATCCTGGTAGAAGTTCAGAAGCGATAACTGCTAAAGCTGATAAAATATCCCCCGCTTTGGAGAAAGTTGAGCAAAAAGATGGTGATGTCTATGCCAAATTAGCCTTGAATAAACAAGAAGATGAATTGAATAAAATTAATCAGAGTAAGGAAGAAGTTTTTGTTAATAGTAAGCCTGTAAGTGTTGCAGCTTCACCACCACCATCAACAGCTAGACCTGTAGCACAAACACAAAGTCCTAGCCCTAGACGAGATTACGTTCCGAGTAGAACTAACTCGACTATTTCATCACCACCTCGTAATCAAATATTGCCAAGAATTAGTAATCCTGTTAGGACTGTTACGCCGAAAACAGAAACGCCAACAGACGTGATAGCTGAATTTAATCGACTTCGCAGCTTAGGATCTTACGGAAAAATCGCTTATACACCTACTTCAAATAACCAGCAGATATCAACAGGGGTAACATCCTTTCAAACGCCGAATACAACACGAATTCAAGTACAGCCACCCAATAGTGCTTATAGAACACAGCAAATACGCCCTAACTTTTCTAACAGTACACCCACAGAAATTGAGAAAATTCGCCCTCGTTGGTCAGCCGATTCTAAATCTGATAAACAAATAGCAGATGGTAATTACTTGCCTCAAGAAAACCAAATTCTACAACAGCGTAAAACTCGCTATTTAGTTGTTGGGGAATTCGCAAATGGTGTTTTAGTGACTTCAGTTGTCAAGCAGCAAAGCGAAAATCGCTTCCAACAACAGCAAAATCCAGATGATAGTAAACGATATGTTGCTAGATTAACGGCTGATTTGCATGACAACTATGGAAATGTGGCAATTCATAAAGGCACTTTATTGGCCGTTGAACCCCTACAGGTTAATGGTGGCTCTTATGTAAGTGTGCAAGTCACCAGCATTATCAAAGATAACACTGAGTACCCAATTAGTAGCGGTGCAATTTCTGTATTAGGAGAAGGCGGGAAACCGTTGTTAGCTAACCCTGTCCAAGATCAGAAAGGGGGAGGTTCTGACTTGACTGTGGGATTAGTCAGTGGTTTGGGTCAAGTAGGAGCAATCCTGAATCAATCTGATTCCAGTAGCAGTGTAGTTAATTCCGCTACAGGGACATTTAGCTCTAGCACGACTTCAAACAGCCAGCGCAATATTGGCGGGGCATTCTTGCAAGGTGCTTTTGGCAAGCTTAGTGACACCATTGCTCGCCGTGCAGAAACTTCTAACCAACAAATCACCCCTCGTCCCAATGTTTGGTATATCCCACAAGGGACGAAGATTACCTTTTTGGTGAACCGTTCTCTGGAGTTGCCATGAAGAAGTTAAAACTCGTGACAGCGTTCCACCTTGGGGTTGCTGCTTTTTTGGCAGTGTGTCTAGTTCCAGTCAAAACCTATGCTCAAAGTACAGTCTGCACCATAAAGCAATCTCAGGTTAGTGGTAGTACTGCCAAGCTACAAAAAATTCAAGTCTGGAATGGCTCAGGCGTATCAATTTCGTTTTATGAAGTCTTAGAAATGGTAAAGCGGGTGTGGATTGACGATCCCTCGCAAGTTTTGATTGACACTGATGGTTGTTTAGAGGGAATCGATCAGAACTGTCAAAACAGTAGTGCCGGATTACTTCACTTACGCCGGATTAAAAAGCTTCCGGTTCCAGGACTGCCGCAAACAAGTGCAACTTTGCTTACAGTGATTACTCAAACTGCTTCTGGCTCGCGCAAAGTTTACCACTTTCAAGTTACCCCATCTAATTCCCGTCCTGAATACAGTCAAGTGTCAATTATCTCGGATAAGCCATCTTCAAGAGTTACTCGACCCTTATTATCGCCATTAGTACAAACCACCAGAATTACAAAACAAATCAGAGCAGGGATGAGCGTAGCAATTAGTAATGATTTGCTCTCCTCATCTGATGAACTTCACAATCGGATTGAGCAATTCTTGACTCATTTTCAAGCTGGAGAGCAAATGCCTATTGCTGCTTTTCAGGCTGGTGTCTCACTTAATTTAGTTAACAAATTAATCGAGCTTGGACAAAAAAACGGGGCAGAGGGACAAATATGAAATCATCAAAGCGTTCGCCCAAAATTAGTTTTGACATGGTTCGCTATTTAATACTGTTTGGATTACTTGGAGGATTGTTCATTCACAGTTTTTGGAACTATGGAATTATGAATCAGGTAATCGGATTTCTGCTGCCCAAAGCCTCAGCACAAGTCCCATTTGTCAGTAGCAACAATGGCTTGATTCCAGACTGGTCAAAAATGAAGTTTCAAGACATGATTGTATCTGAATCTGGTAATGTGACTTACCCATCCCTGAGAGGGAATCAGACTAGAACTTGGCAAGCTGGACAAAGTATTGGCGATTTTATGGAGCTTGGAGATTTTGAAGATGCCAATCTGAATATTGAAAAGCTTACCCTAAGAGCGATATCTCAGGCATTAGCTATTGATTTAGATGGTTTAAAGCTTGATGATTTTGGAGTCATCAAAACTCAAACCCTTAGCGATTTAGTCAAAGCTATACCTGAATTAGCTAATCAATCAGCCAGGAATGTAGCACCAATAGCTGATTTTTTTCGCCAAATGGGTATCAGCACTAATCAAAGAATTGGTAATGTTGCTAATTATTACAACTTAGACAATATCCCTCTCGGCAATGAAATTGATTTGTCTAAATACAAGCTGACATCGATTCCGGGAATTGAAAACTCATCATTTAATGAATTTGCTAATTGGCAAGATACTCTCATTTCAGACATTCCCGGATTGAAGGATTTATCTTGGAATAATTTTCCTACCGTGCCAGAGCCGGATCTGTCTTTTGTTGGGCAAGTAGATTTGCCCTTGGGAGATATAGAAGCTAACCGGATTCGCAGCATTTCTGGCAGTTATCAAGAAGGTTTTAATGTCCCTTGTAATCAAAATAATTGCGTCCACTTTGAAGCTTCAGGTCTTGGTCAGACTACTGGAGCGCAATGGATTTCGGGGAAAGTCCAGAAAGTTAAAGGTGGCTATGGAATTTTAGCTGTAGCTAATGGTGGTCTTGAGCCAACTGGTCGTCATCCCTTTGGTAAATCATTTAAACAAGTTGTTTGGGATATAGATGAATCAAGCGGTTCCGTTAACACTGCTATGTTTTTCCGTTTCTGCAAGACTATTCCCTTTGTTGGTCGCACTTGTACCCCCTATTTTATCGGGCCAGTGCCATTCATTACTTACCATGAAAAAGACCCAATTATTTTTGGTAGTCCTTCTACTGTTCCTGATTAACTATTTTTACCAAAAAGGGAGAAAGGGTAAAGGAAAAACTAAAAACCAATTAAGAATACTTACAAATCTAACTCTTTCCCCTACATCCTGTCCTTCACAAGGGTTTTACGCCTACAAGCGTGCTATTCCCCATTCCCCATTCCCCTTCTTCTTCATGTGATGAGCAATAATCTGACTACTTCTGCAAACAACCAACCATTTCATTTTGAACAGTTACAAAATCCACATAGCGACATTGGCAAGTACACTCATCATTTATTTACACCCAGTGGATTAGCAATTATAAGTATGTTGGGTGCTTACATTTTAATGAGAGTATTTTTTGGCGATGGCAGTAATAAAAAGAAGATTGCTACTAGCTATTGGGGAGGAAGAAAGGAGAATAATACAGCTAAGAAAAAAGCCTTGCAACAGATACAATCTCCTCGGTGTGATAGTGTAGCTTTGTATATTGGTAAACATCAATTCAAAGGTATAAAAAAACAAAGTGGTAGTGGAGGTGTGCCGATTTATGTACCAGAAGTGCAAAGGGGAACTGCTGCTATTGGCGCACCCGGAAGTGGGAAAACTTTTAGTGCCATTAACCCCATGTTATTTTCCGCAATTGACCAAGGTTTTCCTATTTTACTATATGACTTTAAATACCCATCTCAGGCGAAAATCGCTGCTTATGCTAAAGTTCTTGGCTACGATGTTCATATTTTTGCCCCTGGTTTTCCCGAATCAGAAGTTTGTAATCCTCTAGATTTTTTAAGAGATTCTTCTGACGCTGAAAACGCTCGGCAGATTGCCACGGTCATCAATAAAAACTTCCGCATTCTAAATAATTCTAATGAAGATGGATTTTTCGGCCCGTCTGGGGATCAGTTAACCCAAGCTGTATTGATGTTAACCAAAGAGTTTGGAGATAGAGCAGATGTCATGACCAGTGCTGCCATCTTGTCTAGTGAGCAGATGATTGCGCGGTTAATGTCTGCTAATCTCAACCCTTGGGTCAAGATTGCCTTTGGTCAGTTGTTCAGTTCCGCCGCAAGTGAGAAAACTGTTGCCGGGATTGTTGCCACAGCTAGTATCATGTTTACCCGCTTCATGGCTAAGAACACACTCGGTTGCTTTATTGGTAAAACGACTTTACCACTCTCAATCAAGGGTAAACAAATGATTATCTTTGGTTTAGACAGAGAGCGCCGCGATGCTGTTGCACCCTTGATGACTAGCGTTCTCCACATGACCATCGCCCGAAATATAGCCAAAAAAAGGCAAGACCCTTTGATAGTTGCATTGGATGAATTGCCTTCCTTGTATCTGCCCGATTTATTCAGATGGCTTAATGAATCACGAAGTGAGGGTTTTTGCGGCATCCTCGGCTGGCAGAACATGGGGCAACTTGAGAAGAATTATGGACGCGAAGTTGCTAAGACTATCCTTGGTGCTTGTAGTACAAAATTTATTTTTAACCCAGGGGAGAACGAATCAGCACAACTGTTTTCTTCCTTTCTGGGAGATGAAGAAATTAGGTACAAACACAAAAGCCGTTCTACTGGTGGTGGAAAGAGTAATAACACCATTAGCGATCAAGAAAAAACTAAAAAGCTCTTTGAGTCGGCCCAGTTTTTGAAATTACCAGCCGGGAAGTGTGTTTTTATCAATCCTGCATACTCCAATACAAAAGAGGGGTCTGTTCCTCAGTTAAAAAGTATCAACATTCCCCAATTTCTCCGAGATATCGATAGATACAACGAAAAAAAATGGAACCCCGTTGTCAGTAGGTTAGCTCGAAAAAGTACCCAGAGATATCCGACTCAGTACGACTTAGATTTGAGAGTGGATGATGTCAATAAACGTTTCCCTCTACCTGTTAAACAAGACAATAATCCTAATAACAAAGTTTTGAGCGTTGGAGAAATTAAATCAATTTTAGACAAAAAATAAGAATTCAGGAGCCAGAATCCAGAAGTCAGAATAATTAAATAATTAGGACAAGGTTTGATAAATAAATATTTTAATTCTACTGAACTTCTTATAAATTCTGACTCCTGACTCCTGACTCCTGTATTCTGCTTCAAAATGCTCAGATTCCAATTCCAGGGATAGTAAACAATGAGAATGATGATTAAGGAATATGCTCTTTCTGATTTTGAGATAATTAACCAATTCATGCAGACATTCACCATTCACTCCGGTAATCTTGTTAACATTCATGCTCCCGCTTGGATAATTAATAGTTATCAGGTTTTTAGTAAGCAAAGACCGAGATTAAAAAAGGTCGGAATTTATGTTCATATTACTTTGAAAAATTTCCCGATTACTCTATCCTCAGACGTTTCTGAACAAATTCTCAATGAATATATCCAAGGCATCGGCTGGGATGATTTACAATATGTCACTTTCCTAAAATTTCATCAAGACTCTTTAGAATTCCATCTTATTTTTAATCGGGTGATGGCATCGGGGGAAGTGATTGACTTAAATTGTCTCGGTGCTAAATCACAGCAGTATGACGTTTTACAAAAATCTTTAATAAATATTATCAAGTCAGGCAGGAGGCAGAAGCAAGAACTGCCTCCTTCAATAAAACAACTTTGGGAACTGAGGTAAAATATGTTTGACGAACGGCATTTACAACTGGTTTCTAATTATGCTAAAAGCAGCGATTATTTTGCCAGGAATGTCATAGCACCTTTAATAAAATATGTTTGCGCCGACACTGTAGAACAGTGGAATAAAAGAGCAAGAATTGAACTAGGAAAAGATACTTATGCTCTTAAACTTGATGGAGGTGGAGGTTATTCTTGGACAAAAGTTGATCCCAAAACTAATAACTTTGTAACAGTAGACCCAGAAGAAGCTAAAGAAGTTGAAAAAATTGTCGAACAATCTTTAGCAAATACAAACGCTCGTCAGCATTCGCCAGCTTCTACAGAATCATTATCAACGAATACATTTATAACCGACTCCAGGACAAACAATTCTTTAATCTCTGATCATTCTCGCTCCGAAATAGAGTTCTAATATGGATGAATTCGTTAATTTACGCCCAAATCATATCGAGCCTAAACACTGGCATGAACTGGTAGTTGATAGCGCCATTCATCCGATTATTGCCTCTGCTAATTTTAAGTCTTTATATTATGATTCCATAGAGCAATCCCATGAATCTTGGGAATATTTGATGTATAGTGACCAGATTGAGCGTAAAAATGCTGGTCGCTTAGGTGATAAAACTCTCCAAGTTTACGCATATCTTGATTCTACTGATGGTTGGTGGTGTGATGCTGGAGTTGACCCCCGCACTTTCTGTGATTTACAACCTGGGGATAAACCAAAAGAGAAACTTTGGGGCTGTTACAAACCTGATTCTCCTAGACCTGATGCCCAAAAAACTGGGAAATTTATCAAATATGAACATCCCTACAAAGTTGAACTTAGTATCTTCTTATTAGAAGTACCAAAAGAAATTGCTGAACTGATTTACTTCAAAGCTGGCGTTAATCCAAGCCAAAGCGATCGCCAATCAGGATTTTGGTTTTCTGTGTGGAAACACAATATACCAGTAACAATTGTTGAAGGGGCTAAGAAAGCAATGAGAATCTGCTTTGACCATGATTCCAAAAATAAAACTCAAGTCAACGTCGGCAAAGCTTTAATTAAAACTAGTCAACTTTTGGTCGATCATGGGGCTAAAGTCATTGTCATCACTTTACCCGGGCCAGAAAAAGGTGTTGACGATTTGATTGCCGCACAAGGCGCAGCTGCTTATGAAAAGCTCAAAGCCTTGGCGGTTCCTTTTGAAGATTGGCAGCAAAATAACCCTTTACCTGACCTGCGACAATTTATTTTTCTCAAAAATGGACAAGAGTTAAAGCTTAAGAGTCTGGGAAGTGCGGAGAGTGTGGGGAGTGTGGGGGGAAGTGAGATTCTCCTCACACCTTCTACAACTCCCACACCTCCCCTACCTCCCCTACCTCCCCTGCGTCCTCTATCTCCTTTATCCTGTACTCACCCTCTGTATGCTGCTATCAAATCTATACAAGTACAACAGATATCATTAACCCAGCAAACAGAGTCAAAAATTGCAGATTTTCCACAAACTAATTCCCAAACAAATGATCCAGTAATTATTCCCGAAGCCTCTCTGACTCCCCTGCGTTCTCTATCTCCTTTATCCCGTACTCGCCCTCTGTATGCTGCTATTATCAAATCCATACGGATACAACAAGCATTATTAACCCAACAGATAGAGTCAAAAATTGCGCCTCTTCCGCAAACTAATTCCCAAACAAATAATCAAGTAATTATTCCCGAAGCCCCTCAATCTCAAGTTAGTCCGCCTTCAGAACAGAGCAGCACTCATAACTCACAAAACACGGAATCAATATCAGTCGATGAATTAGACGAATTAGATGAATTAGACCTATTGAAACGCCGTCGTCGCCAATCCGAAATTATTTCTGACACCATAGAGGATAACAAAACTTTTGTTGAAAAACCCTCTAGTGTTAACAAGGATTCTTTTGAATCTAGCAGCATACCTACTGGTAACAGTTGGGTCAATATCAAACAGGTAACAGTTTATAAACAAACAATCCCTCGAAGGTTTTTAGAAGCTAAACAAAATCAAGACATTGCTTTTGCTGCTACAGAGCTTGTGAAGAATTATGGCGTTCAACAAGATGATGGCTCTACAGTTTATCGTGCCGATGCTTTTCTTATTAAAAAGAATAAATCTACTTATAGTATTCATCGTCGTCAAACGACAAACTTAGATAATCCAATTATGGAGTTTGAAGCCTCACAATATCATATTAATATTACTCAAAAACCTTTAGATAATTTTTTACCTATAGAACGCCAGGAGTTTTTAACGGTTGCAGATACCTTAAAGCAAGGCAAAGAGCTACCCTCCGAGGGTGAAGACCCCAGGAAAATTGCTAACAGTCTAAGCTCTCTTTCTCCTGATGGCACTCATAAAATACTTGAAAGTTTTAAATCTTTAGAAGTCTTAAGGATACTTACAAGTACCCTAGAAGCCTTTAACTCTCACGATTTAGAATTAGGTAATTATCGCATTACTTATACTCCTAATGATGAAAATAGTGGTGATATCAAGCTTTTAAAAACTGAACATAACGGAACTAAAAGAGTTGCTGTACACTTAGAATTGAGCCGTACTGATGAACAAATGAGTCATCAAGTTCACTCTATGGCTATTAACTCATTAGAAATTGACAAACTCAGGCTGATGGCAACTAAACTTCAAATCCCAACAATTAATTCTGCTGCTAATGCTCATGCTACTCGTGATATCCCTTTGCCACTTCATCCTGCATTAGCTGAAGTTTGGAGCTTACTGGAAACTTCTGTCAGATGGACATCTGGAGCAAACCAAGGTAACGAAGGTTTTCGTGAGCGATTTCAAAAAGACCCCAATGCTAAACTAACTTTAGGTGAGCAGTCACAACTTTATTTTAAATTTTTAATTCAAACTAAAGAAGAGATTATTCTTTATGGGAAAACTGATATTATTTTGCCACCACTTAGCGAAATCACAGAGGATTTAAAATTGTTACGTGAACAATCTATTAATAATTTTTATAGCCCGAAGATTTCCCAAAATGCCGAAACACAGAAGCCAACTCAGGAAAAACCTCACAATCCAGAACCTAAATTAAACAACTTAGAAGTTTAGTATGCAATCCACAGATGTTAGAGAAACTATCGCCTCCATTAATCGTGGGAGTGGAATCTCGAATAATATGATGGCTTATCGACTGGCTCTCATGATGGAGAGAGTGCCACAGAGTACAGTGCAATCACCCATTGAATTAGATTCCCAATCGCGTCAAAATCTTAAAGATAATCTCAGAACTATTTTGACCAAAAGCACTCAAAATATTGAAGATTATAGGCAACAACTTAAAAATCAATATCTGGCTGAATATTCTCAAAAGTTTGGTGTATCTCAACCCGAAAAAACTGTGACTGAGCAGCCTAATAATTTCTCTAGAGTTGAAAATCTAATTACCCAAAGAAAGCATATATTCCTCCAACAAATGATGGCTCAAAGGGAACCAAACGCTAATTCAACTCCCTCTACACCAGCAAATCAAGAGGTTAATAAACAACATCAAGGCGATGACTTTAGCAAAAAGTCCCTGATTCCTGCCGTTGTTCAAACTATCATTGCTAAAGGTCAAGATACTAAAAATGAAGGCCGCGTTTATGAAGGCGTTCTTTATAGACTTCAATTACTTATTAAAGAAGGTATACAGTTTATCAATATTAACCGCAAAACCCAATCCAATCAAAAAGCTTTTGCTGCATATAAAGACCACACCAACGAGTTTACAATTACCTCAAATAATCTCTCAACTGAAGAAGCACAAAAAATAGTTGCTTTTAATCAGCAACGGATTACAAAACAACAAGCTCAATCTCCTATTCAAACTGATAAAACTCAGGAATTTTCATTTGATAAAGATGATAATCCCGATCTTGGAGATTAGGCGCATTCAACTAAAATATCCCATCACTAATCCAAATATAAATCCACTGATTAAGAGATACCGTCTTAATATTGGATTTATTTTCACAAAAGGAGCAATTATTGTTGCAAGAAATATGTAAAATGTGGCTTCAAATATATCAGTGCTGAATGTGATGACGGCAGCGATAAACAGCCCACCAAATATCAAACATCCAACTACATACTCTATCTTGTCCCATAGCTTAGTGTCGTCCAGGTAGCGCATGAGTTAATCTCGACTTTTTCGGGATTGTAGCATCTACTCCATAATAATTGTTTACTTGATAGGGAAATTTTATTGTAAATATCGTTCCCTTACCGACAACGGAATCTACAGACAGTTTCAGCCCATGAGAATAAGCTACCATCATTGCAATATACAATCCTAACCCGGAGCCAGGTGAAGAAATAGTCCCACGATAAAAAGGTAGAAAAATATTCGCCAAATCCTCTGGTTCAATACCAACGCCTGTGTCTTCAATTAAAACTACCAAGTCATCACCCTGGTTCAACAATCGCAAGAATATATCACCTGTCTCTGTGCGATTATCAAGAGATTTCTGGAATTGAGTCATCGTCAGAGTATAAAAATTAAAGGCAAAAGGTACAATGAGTTGCCTACAACTCAAGAAATTGAAATTCTCAAATTAATTGCCAGTGGCTACTCCAATAAAGAAATCGCTAATCAACTTTTCATCAGTATTAGCACAGTCAAATCCCACACTGGCAACCTTTTTCTCAAGCTGGGAGCTAGAGATCGGGTCAATGCCATTATTAAAGCTCAAAGTTTTGGCTACCTAGAACCTTCGCCGCAAGACTGGAGAGCTATTGGGTAGTTCATTATTTCTTGTTCTTTTGCATTTGAATCAAGCAATATCCTTTCAAGCGATTTTCTTCTTGACAAGCAGCCAGAGTTTGTTGATTATCAACAAAGAGCTTATAAGTTTGCTTACCCTCGCTAGATTTTACCCATTGTAAAATCTTCAGATCGTTGTTTGACAACATGACTGATTGATTTTGACCCAAGTTAGTTATTACGTTCCAAGTTGTAAATGAAGCAAGCATCGCACCAGCTGCTGTCACTCCTCCTACCAGAGCGCAGATAGACCAAAAATGCATCTGAAAATTCCCTGTAGATAATCGCATCTCTTTTGGTGGCGATGATGCAGATGATGCAGATGATGTCGATGATTGTATCAGAAGAGGCATTTGTTCAGTTAAGACATCACGCACAGCATTACTGACTACACTGTTGTTCATCGATTGGGCTGTTTTAGAAGTATTCGCCACTTTCTCTTCGATTGTTAGTACCCAAGCTTCAATCATTGCCTCCATTCGTGCTTGCAGTGAAATCATTGTCTCTTCATATCTGCCAAGTGTTGCCATGACTTGAAACATCGGGTCATCTTCTGCTAACCCTATTTGCTGTGCTGTTTCAACAATCCTCTGTTGTTCGGCTTCAGAATACCCCTGCAATATTTCTGATGTTCTCACCTGCTGATACTCCTAAGTAAATACTAGCGACTTGATTATTTTTTACAGCATCAAAGAAATTTTTTAGCCAGTGATAAATATATGAGCGATACAGCACATATAGGGATTGCTCATGCAAACATTGTGAGTAAGGTTTGCCTAAATCCTCCATTCCTTGATAATGATCTCTGTGCAAGGCTGTTAATCTAATTTCTGTGCCCCCAATCAATGGCAATTTTTGCTGTACTAATTGGTTGTACTCTTTAAACCTCGTATCAAAATGTTGATTTTTTACTATGACATAATTAGCGTTGTCCGTTGCAAAATCTAATAGCTGCAAGAAATATTCCATGCAATCACTTCTATGGTAAATTGGCTGTAAGAATGTTAATTTCCAGTTGAGTTCAGCCAAAACAGTAAAAAAATCAGCCTCATATATGTAGTTACAGGTTTCTTGGATATATTGTCCCGGCATATCCACAAAAATCACATCTAATGAGTTATTAAGTAAATCGTCTAACACCAAATCCGGGTTGTCAGTGAAAAAATTTAAGCTTTCTACTGGCACTATACCTTCATAAGCTTTGAACTTATTACGGTTATCATGGTTATAAATCTTAACAGTTTGATTTTGACTAAGGAATAGTTCAATCAATAACTTTATAACTGTAGACTTTCCTACACGCGAGTCACCTACAGTCATCACTAAACGTCTACAAACGGGGGACATCGTTTAATCCTAAAATGCTTCTTGCCAACCAAACTTGTTCCTTGAATTTGCTGATCCAAGTACTTACCCTTCCTTTAACTGATGGTTTTTCTTTTTGCTCTATTCCTTGATTAAACGTCAAGCTATTCTTATCTAAATAATCATAAGCGTGTTCTATTAAATCTGGCATCGTTATTTCCAGAAAGGGAATCTCCCTTTCTTTTAATAAATCCTTAATTGTTGTTACGTCTGAAGACTCTTTATATCTGACAAAGTTTTCTGGCGAACCGAAGAACAAATTCTTCACTACGATATAATCTACTTGGTCTTGACAAAAATCATATAGAGTTGTCAACTGCTTGACTGAATCCATTACTCGACTAATTACAACTACGATTGTTACTCGCATATCATATAATTCTTCAACTGTAGACAAGAACTTCATTTGTTCTACAACATCTCTTAAGATTCTCATGGACTGTGGTGGTAATTCCAGTAAGAATAAAGACTTTCCGGGCACAACCTCCCCTTTTGTGCCTAGACTATCCTCTATTAACTCTTTTAAATCATCTAGAAAAATGTCCACGTTCCCTTCTGTAAAAAAATCTAATTCTCTCACTAAACATTTATCCCCATAAAATCTACTTAAATGAGAATTAGATATATCTGCATCAAAAGCCAAAAATTCTTTTTTCATATCCAAATATGTTTGCGCTAATCCTCTGGCGAAAGTACTTTTACCTACTCCTCCTTTATCTCCTGTCACTATGACTAATCTCCGACTCCACTGTTTTTTATTGGTGACTGCGGGTTTTCTTTGTGGCAGGACTGTATTTTCTGCTTCTGTTTTTTCACCTGTAGTTACTGCTTCTGGCATCTGCTGTATATCTTCTGTCCTTTCTGCTTCTGTTGTTTCATCTGTTCCCAAAAGTAATTCTTCTACTCCGTTAAGGATCTCCGCCTCATCGTTTAAAATATCTGTCATCTGATTTTCTCCTCTATTTCATGTTTAATCAGTTTCAGGGTTTAGTCCAGTGCTAGCATCTCTGCTGAAAAGTAGTCTAATAGGTTTAAATACATTGGTTTTAAATCCTTGAAATTTTCAATTGATTTATTAACCATTGTTCCCAAAGCTTGTAATATTAATCCTTGTTCTATTACCTGATTTAAATCAGACTCATTTAATTTATTTAAATGGTAATAAACTAACAAATCTAATGATTGAGCTATCAATAAATTTGCCGACCTGATAACCAAATCTTCATAAATATATTCATAACTGCTGACTGACCTTAGTACTGTCTTCAATACTTGAAAATATCTACTTCTGAAGTCAATCCCATTTAAATCAATAGTCTGAGGACAGCTAGCTGGCAATGGAAGCTTTTTAAAAATCAACTTTAAATATAAATCAATACTATTTGATGACCAAGAATCACTATTTTGAAAATACAAATACTTAATCAAAGAATCTTTCTGAGAGTAATCTATTTCTTGAAATAAGTATTTGGGTTGCTCAACTGCAATCATCGTCACATCATTTTTAAACACTGGCATCACATTTGTTCTTACCCATTGCATAAATTGCCTGACTACATTGTGTTCTACTACAGTTGGTAGTGATATTAATGAGTGAATCGATAGAGCGCTGAGTGTCGATACCAAACTCACTTGATTATTCTCCATCATCACTAATCGTTTCTGAACTTCAATTGACCTCACGAAATCATCATTTAAAATTGGAGCTACTATTTGCAATACATCCACTGCAAATAACTCTAGCCCTGTTGGTGTTGCTATCACTCTTACTACAGAACTTGATGGATGCTCAAATTCCCAATATCGCCAAACTTCTACCATTTCTCCACTAACTCTTTTGTTCTCCCTCCTCTTACTGCAAAAGTTAACTTTTTACCATAAGAAGATACATTAAATACATCGAAATTCACTCCGTCAGAATAAATCAATGGGGAATTCAGATCCATCACTGATAGCGCCGGCGGCAAGCGAGTCCGCGTTCGCGCTAGCGTCTCGTAGAGAGCGTCTTTAAGACCACCAAAAATTCTAGTTTTGTGGAGGTTTTAAACCCCTTTCTTCACCCGCCACTCGTATAGAATTTATACCTATTTTCTGAATTCTGACTCCTGACTCCTGACTCCTGAATTCTGTTTTAATCAGAATTCACTTTGCCTGAATGAGTGTTGCCCATGCTGAAGTCTTACTTAGACACTATGGCATATTCCCCCACTTCAAAGGAATCGCTCGAAGTCTAAAAAAATATCGTACTTCTGGCTATTGCTTTTTGTTGACATCCTGTTATAGAATTATCACTTTTGCCTGATTAAAAGGAAAGTCATTGCAAAAGTTCAAGTTTTTTAATAGTTAATTGCTGGTTTTAGCTTGCTATTTCAAATCGAATTATTATATATTATTTAGGATAAAATTTAGCTCTCATTGATTTCATAAATACATCAAATTACTTTTCCAAATCAAACTAAATTTAGCTTTTTTACTATCCAGTTTTTCCGAGAATAAATAGTTAGCTATTAAGCGAGAATAGGATGCTTTTCAAAACTTCACAAATCGCCATTATTTTAGCTTTGCTCGTCGGTGGTGGTATCATCTCTTGCCAGAGTAAAACGCCTGAACAGATTGCCAAAGAAACAGAACTTGAGTTGATTGCAGCAAAGCAAAAAGCAGAAGCTGCCGAAATCAAAAACTTTGTTGATACTACTCCTGATCTGTATAGAGTTAATTGGAAAGTTTGTAGTGAAGGGTTTCTCGATCGAGACAATAACGGCTGTAAAGAAAGTCGAGATGTCGCATCTAAAGGTTTTCCTGAAGCCGTCCTTGTTTGGGGGCCTGTTCAAGAGGTGAAGTTTGTCACTAAGCGTCATTTCAGTCCCAATATGCAAAGTGTTGGTTTGTTTGTCAAATCTAAAGGTTGCCTCTTATTGGGTAAACCCGAAGGGGGAGATCAGTTTTACAAAATACACGAATTTTCACTTACAAAAGGTTCTGCCCTTCCAAATCCTGACAGCGCTAAAATTGATAAACTTTCTCCTGAAGATAAAACCAAAGCTATACGAGTAGCCACCAATAATGCCGAAGACGAAATTGCTTCTTTAAACAATTTCGGTGTTTCTTCCTCTGGATTTATGCCAAATGCTGCTTTGCAACCTTGTCTCACCCTTGACAAATGGAACAAGCTTTGAACAAGAATTCAGCACAGCCTGATAGCAGATCAGCAAAGATAGGAGCGATCACCTGGGCGTGGGCGCTTGAGCTATCGCATCCGAAGGCTACTGCTTAACTTACACTTTTGAAAAATGAAAATTGCCAACAGCAACAGCACAGCGCAGATTCGCCGCTACAAGTTGAAATTAATAAAATACTAACTTGCTGGCTGATATAATCCCGTATTTTGGTTAAATTCCCACCCTAAACCTGCTCTATCTTTGCCCTTACACCATGCTACAAAAAGCGGTGGGGGAAGTTTAATTCGCTCCTTGCGTACAGTTTCCTCACTTACACCAAGCCTCTTGGCTAAACCTTCTTCCGTTAGCGGTTGCATTCGCGGACTTTGCCCAGGATAGGATGAATTGTTGTAGTACGATTTTTGGCCCCGCTTTTGTTGGTTGTTGAGATAGTCTTGAATTTTAATGATTGCCTCAGCCAACTGTGTCATTCGGGCTGTCATCTTTTCAATTTTTTGTTCTAAATTGGTGAGATTATCAATTGCTGTGGTTTGGTTGCTATTATATTCATTTGAAAACTCTGACTCCAGCTTATCAAGTCTTTCGCAAATAGCTAATATCGTTTCATTTGTAGGAGCGGTGTTACTCTTGTTACCAAAAGCTAGGTATTTCTCAACACTTGCCTTAATTTGAGAATCTAAGCGTTTGTCTAAATTATTACTGATTGCATCAACCTTATCTTGAGAATCGTCTAAGTAGAGTTCGATAAATTCGAGCAGCGTGGCTGTTGCGGTCGTCCCTTTCGATTTGCACCGGTCGATAAACTGTTCCCAAATCCTTTGATCACAGTTGAAAGATGCCAGTTTTTTCTTACGCCCTGTATTGCTCATGTTTACGTTTCATCTAGGTAAACCGTAACTGTCCGCACCCATTTTATCGTGTAATTTGTCATGATGAATTACCTTGATGCTATCATCGCCAAATGCATCAGCGCATTCTTCAGCCGATGTCTTTTGTGAAGAGATGCTACTGCCAACGGCTACCATTGGCGATTGCAAATAAATATAGATATCACCCCCTAGCAATTCCAGCATCAAACATCTTCGCCAGATATTAGGTATTAAATATTATCAGTGATTATGCTACTTACTGAAAATGAAAATACCCATACTGCTCATCTGCATAATCGCTCGGTTCCATTTCTTGTACTTCACCGACCCATTCCCTTATAGCCCTAAACTGAAAAGAAGAGCGCTCGCATTTCAGAGCCAGGAAGTATAGAGAAAGTGTAGAAACTACATCAATAGAGAAGATTTCTTCCTCTGTCCTGGAATAGTCAACTTTTGGACAGCACGGCGTTTAGTTTCTTCACCGCGACGGTCATATCTGGCAGTCTGGTCACTGTTCGTGTGTCCAGCTAACCTTTGAACTGTAGAAATATCTTCACCAGCATCGAGCAGATCAGAGATGAAAGTTCTACGGAAATCGTGAGCGGAGAAATTAGTTACTCTCGCCTCTAAACCACGTTTTTGCAAGATGAACAGCACTGCTTGAGAGGTAAGTCGTCGCCGCACTATCCTTGAGCCTCTGTTGACATGACATAGTAAAGGGCCTGCCTCGTTGCCTCGAAGCGATAACCAGTCCAAAACGACAGTTAAACCACTTTCGGGTAAGTACACAGTCCGGTCTTTACCACCTTTGCCACCGCGCACCTCTATTGCCCCAGTATTCTCTTCAAGGTTGCTCAGGTCTAAATTCACCACTTCAGAGCGGCGGACTCCAGAACCTCGGAGTATTGCAAATATTGCAGCATCTCTGTAACCAGTGGGGGTAGGGTCATCAAAGCAGGTTTGCATCAATTGGGCAATTTCTTCTGCCGTGAGAACACGTCCCCGCAATTGCTTGGTGACTTTAACGTTGGGAATATCTACAGCACGAGCAAAATCAACAGCATCCATTATCTCTAACCGCAAGGCTTCTTTTAAAACTCGCCGCAAAGCACACAGTACTTTGTTGACATAAGCTGGTGCATATTTTTCGCTCAACACAGAGCGGACTGCCGCCGTATGTTTGTAGCGCAGTGCTGCCCAGTTCAGGGTCATCGCATCACAACTCGAGTTGGTTAACAATCGCGCGATCGCATTGAGAGCTTGGCGCATTGTGGGGCGGGAACCAGGGGAAAGGGTTGCCAAATAGACCGCAGCGGGATGTTCGACTAGCGGGATGGGAGAAGGCAGAGCGAGAGGAGAGGGTGCGGTGTTTTCAATGGTTTCAGGCATTTACTTATCAGAACAGCAATTCTCGCTTGCTAGATTCTAATAAGTAATTGTCTCATAATTGCGTGCATGTGATGCTGACTTTACCCCTCAACAGGCAACACCTCTTCACTTAGCAAGGCGTAAAATTCCGGTACTGCCGACTCCACAAGTCGCAGTTCATTTGCCGCGATCGCTTCAAGTTCCAGCACCGTCTCCCAGCGCAAATCCTCAACCCATTGCTTGAGAATGCCTTTAATTGCCTCAACTCCACGAGAAATACCAGAGCGAAGTATTTCCACGCAATGAAGTAGAGTAATGCGATCGGTCGGAGGCGACTCAAATTCGGTAGTATCCTCCTCTTGGCAATGGGAGTTTCCTATAGCATCAAGGGGGGGGATGGATACGGCCTGCTGATTATGGTTTATGCTATATACAGCAGGGGTTTGGGTCGCGTAATAGGCGCGTTTTGCCACGCGATGAGCAATTATCTCTTGAGCAAATTCCAATTCCTTTTTAGATAAAGAGAAAAGTTTCACCTGTTGACCCCGTTTACCTTGCTTGCGGAAGGTTAACTTTAACCCCAGCTGCTCGACTAAAGTACCGAGCAACCAAATAGGTTTACAGTCACTGGGGATAGTAAACCCAAGAATTGCTTTGACGTGAGCAGCACAATGTATGGCGATCTCCCTCATCTTGAGTAAGGTGGAATCCGAGGCGGTAAATTCCTCACCCGCAACTAAAGAAGTGAGAATCTGATGCAGCCCCAGGTTAAATCTAGCCAACCACCGTGCCGAGTAATTACCCCAGTCGATGCACAAAGGTAGATTGTCGCGCTCGGTGCGGTCTTTTTGGGTGACAATTGTTGGTGGGGTAGGATAACTTTGCCCAGTTTTGG
>NZ_JABXKK010000099.1 GCF_017115045.1 Nostoc sp. NMS8
TTAATCAACTTTTGTTACTTCAGTAAACCTGATGCAAGTTATTAGTTTTGCTTATCTAAAAGTAAACACTCGTTGTTTGCTTACTTCTCTGGGAATAATAGCTTTGTATATTACCGCTATTCTGAAAAAAATTAACCCTCAGCTTACAACTGGGGGCTTTTTTTGTTTGGCAAAATGGCATATCTCTAAATTAGAGGGTTGTTATGGTATTGGAGTAGGATACATTCCATGCGAAAAGTACTGACTTGCATTACCCCTGGTAGTTTGCTAGGGGTTTTATTTTTTATTTAAACTGAGAGCGATCGCTTTTAAATATTGTGCTGAGAAATTTATTTTTAGCGATTCTAATATAATTAACAACTACCCCTTTCAGGGTGACTCGTAAAATCTCTGTTTTTCTCTGTTGCGCCAGTTGCTTCTCCCTTGGCGCTAGCTTCTCCCTTTGGGAGAAGAGAAGACGCTACGTGTAGCAAGATCCCCGCAGGGGTACAAATCGGGGAACCGCAAGGGCGCACTGGCAAGTCTATTACCTCTGCGGTTTAAAAGTAATTTATTTCACCACTTCAGACGCAGAGAACGTAGAGTTAAGAGATTAAAGAAGAATTTTTTGAGCAAAATTTTTACTCACTTTGAAAGGGCTAGTTCTATATGAGTAATTTTAGAATTCTCTACTTTTGGGAATTAATTAGAGATGGCAATTTTAATTCAACCATAGAACTGACAATAAATATAAGCTTATATCAAGTGGAAAATCAAGTACAACGAATCAAAACATGACTAAGCTGATCGAATACGAAGAAGCCAGCGACGAAGTACGTGCAGTGTATGACGACATCCGCGTTACACGTCAGAATGACTATATTAATAACTTTTGGAAAGCCATAGCTAACCATCCGCCCACACTGCAACGAACGTGGCAAGCGTTAAAGGAAGTGATGGTTAGCCCTGGTGAAATTGATCCACTCATGCGCGAACTGATTTATATTGCAGTGAGTGCAACCAATGGCTGTGAGTATTGCATCGCCTCGCACACAGCGGCAGCACGTGCCAAGGGTATGAATGATACTATGTTCGGGGAACTAATGGCGATCGCAGCCACAGCCAATATGACCAATCGCCTCGCCAATGGCTATCAAATTCCGGTGGATGAGAAATTCAAGACGTAGGAGTTTAGCCTTGTCTATCCTGTTTAAAAATAAGGTTTAGCCGAATTATTTACTATGCCCAAGGTTCAGATTAATGGGATTGATTTGTTCTACGACATTAAGGGAACAGGTGAGCCTTTGCTATTAATAGCTGGCTTTCTTTGCGATCATGCTTATTGGTCGCTGATTATGCCATCGCTGGTTTCGCAATATCAAGTCATTCGCTTGGATAACCGAGGTATGGGGAGAAGTTCTGCTCCCGAAAGCCCCTATAGTATGAAGCAGATGGCTGGTGATGTTGCAGCCTTACTCGATCGCATCGGGATTAATCAAGTGCATCTAGCAGGGCATTCAATGGGTAGTCAGATAGCCCAAGAACTAGTATTAGCACACCCTGAAAAGGTAAGAAGTCTGATGCTACTTTCATCTTTGGCAAAGGGTGATGCCTTATTCAACAGCATCATCAAGACTTGGGGCGAACTTCCTAGTAATGTAGACCTCAAACTTTATGAAAAAGTCATATTGCCCTGGATATTTACAGATGCTTTCTATTCAATTCCTGACATGATTGAAGGTCTAATTGAATTTGCCATCAGATATCCTTTCCCACCGACAACTCATTCACTTTATTCTCACAGCCAAGCCATCCTTAACAGTGACACAACAGACCGTCTCCAACAAATTCATTGTCCTACTTTAGTTTTGGTTGGTAAACAAGATATTCTCACCCCGCTAAAGTTTTCCCAGCAACTTGCTCAAGGTATTCCCAATGCTGAACTTGTAGTCATCGAACGTGGTGGTCATGGCTTCTTGATTGAGTCGCCGGATGCTGTGGTTTCAGCCATGCTCGATTTTCTGGGGAAGTTGAAGCCAGCTTATAGCAATTTTGGGTTTTAGATTACTTCCTAAAACCCTGTTTATAGAATCTCAAATAATACTAACTAAGAGACTTTACCAAATCCACCACCGCCAGGAGTTTCTATTACAAAAACATCTCCAGTTTTCATATCTACTGTTGCTGTACTGTCTAAATTCTCTTCAATTCCGTTCTGACGTTGTATCCAGTTGCGTCCTACTTTACCTGCTTCCCCGCCATTTAATCCAAAGGGAGGAACAAGCCGATGACCAGAGAGAATATTAGCTGTCATCGGTTCTAGAAATCGAATGCGGCGAATAACTCCATTACCACCCGAATATTTTCCTTTGCCACCGCTATCAGGACGAAGACTAAAGCTTTCTAAAAGTACAGGATAACGGGTTTCTAAAACTTCTGGATCGGTCAAACGAGAGTTTGTCATGTGAGAATGGACACCATCAGTGCCATCAAAATCAATCCCCGCGCTCGAACCGCCGCAGATAGTTTCATAATATTGATATTGCTCATTACCAAAAGTAAAATTATTCATCGTTCCTTGGGAACCAGCCATGATACCCAAAGCACCATATAAAGCATCGACAATGGTTTGAGAAGTTTCGACATTACCCGCTACTACTGCGGCTGGATAAGTTGGGTTGAGCATACAGCCAACCGGGATAATAATTTCTAAAGGATTAAGACACCCAGCATTGAGAGGAATATTATCATCAACTAAAGTACGAAAAACATATAAGACTGCTGCTTGAGTTACAGCTTTAGGAGCATTGAAATTACTATTTAGTTGTAGAGAAGTCCCAGTAAAATCGATGGTAGCACTGCGGTTTTCTGGGTGAATCGTTACTTTAACTTGAATTTGTGCGTCATTATCCATTTTATAAGTAAATGAGCCATCCTTTAGAATTGCGATCGCACGTCTAACAGACTCCTCAGCATTAGCTTGCACAAATTTCATATAAGCTTGAACAGTATCAATCCCGTATTGTGCAACCATTTTACAAAGTTCTTGTAGTCCTCGTTCATTTGCAGCAATTTGGGCTTTAAAATCAGCTATATTTTGGTCAGGTTTACGAGCAGGATAAGTATGATTTGAGAGGTGCTGTCTGACTGCGGTTTCTCGAAAATTTCCCTCTTCAACCAAGAGTAAATTATCAAAAAGAATTCCTTCTTGTTCTACTGTGTTGCTGTGTGGAGGCATAGAGCCGGGAGTAATTCCACCGATATCTGCTTGATGTCCGCGAGAAGCAACGAAAAATAAGGGGGTAGGAAATAGAGTATTTTCAATACTTTCCAAAAAAACAGGGGTAATTGCAGTGACATCAGGAAGGTGTGTACCGCCGTTATAGGGGTTATTAGATAGATAAACATTTCCCGGTTTTAGGGTGTTGCTTTTATCGTTAACTAAACTGCGGACACTTTCACTCATTGAGCCTAAATGTACGGGAATATGGGGAGCATTTGCTACTAATAATCCCGATGAGTCAAAAATAGCGCATGAAAAATCTAGCCTTTCTTTGATATTCACTGATGTAGCCGTGTTTTGCAACACAATTCCCATTTGTTCGGCGATAAATTGATAGAGGTTTTTGAATATTTCTAAGCGGATAGGATCGGGTTGAGATGTTATGTACATTTTGATTCCTATTTTTGAATTTGTAATGAGAATATAATTTTTTTCAGCCAACTGCCACATCAAAAGTGATAAGTTGTTAAAGGATTAATTCAGAAAGAAAACGTTGTGACATCACCTGAATTTTCATTGGATGGGAAAATTGCTCTAGTTAGTGGAGGAGGGCAAGGATTAGGATTAGAAATCACCAAAGCACTTGCGAGTGCTGGCGCTTTTGTTCTTATCAATGGGCGGAACCATGAAAAGCTAAATCGCGCAGTTGCAGCTGTCACCGCAATTGGTGGATCAGCCTTACCATTGGAATTAGATATTACAGATGAAGCAGCCGTTAAAAAAGCGTTCAGGGAAATTCGAGAAAAATATGGGCATCTAGATATCCTTATCAATAATGTTGGTATGCGCGATCGGCGCAGTTTTTTGGAATTTGAAATGAATGCGGTGCGTCGGTTAATCGACACCAATCTTATTGCTTCCTTCAATCTATGCCAGGAAGCAGCACGGTTGATGATTGAGAATGGCGAAGGAAAAATCATCAACATAACGTCAATCGCTGGGCCAATCGCAGGTGCAGGCGATGCTGTGTATACTGCTGCCAAGGGTGGACTCGAATCACTAACTCGCGCTCTTGCTGCTGAATTGGGAATGTTTGGAATAACTGTCAATGGTGTTGCTCCGGGTTTTTTTGCGACTGAGAGCAATGCAGATGTCGTTGCCGATAAAGAAATCGCCGTTTGGTTGGAAAAACGAACCTCCCTTGGTCGTTGGGGAGATCCAAAAGAAATTGCTGGTGCTGTCGTTTTCTTTGCTTCTCCAGCTGCATCCTATATCACTGGTCAGATTTTAGCGGTTGATGGTGGATACCTCGCCCATTTTTGATTTATATGTCAATTCTAATTTTTAGCGCTAGAGGCTGTTTGAAAAGCCCAGGCGATTAGAAATCGTGGCTACACGTGTTAGTCCGCGGAGGCGGACAATGTTAGTGTAGTAGCGAATTATATTCGCCCAAAACTTTTCAAACATCCTCTTAGACAGATTTTATCTATAGCCTGTTGATAGATACTGTAAAATTAGATGATTTTGTGCTGTTAATCTCGCTTGCCAGTTAGGCTCAACTACAATTGTGCTAATTTTTTCCACAACGATAGCAGGGCCATTAATAATATCTTCTGGTTGTAAATCTTCACGTCGATAAACAGGAGTATCATGCCATCTATCAGCAGTAAACATCGTTACTGTCTCAACATTTACGGGGGCTTTATCTAAAGGACGAGTACGAAGAATGAAAGGTTCTTCGGGAGTATCCATTTTCTGAATTACTTCGACTGAAGCGGATTCGACAATTAAGTTTTTCTCTAATTGAATAAAACCATAACGCGATTGATGTTCAGTCTCAAATTCTTGTCGCATCACGACCACATCATCGGCAAAATTAACTGTCAGTGTAGAGTTAGTACCCTCATATTTTAAATTAGCTTTTCGGATTATTTCTACTTGACTTAGTGCCTCATCTACTTCACTTCTAGCTTGAGTTTCTAAATATACTATTAACTGCTGTAACTGAGGAATTACTGCTTGATTTAAAGGTTGTTCAACTCCTCCTTCTCTAATTGCCCGCACATCAGCTAATCCCATTCCGTAAGCAGAGAGAACGCCAGCATAAGGATGTATAAATATCTTTTTCATTCCCAAAGTATCGGCAATTAAACAAGCAACTTGCCCGCCTGCACCGCCAAAACAACAAAGCACATATTGGGTAACATCATAACCGCGTTGCAGACTAATTTTTTTTATTGCATTTGCCATATTTTCTACTGCGATCGCAATAAATCCAGCGGCTACTGCTTCGGGAGTACAATCATTTAATGTAGCAGCTTGAATGGCTTGGGCTAATTGGGTAAATTGCTGAATCACAGTATCTTTATCTAAAGGTAAATTGCCATCAATTCCAAAAACTGAGGGAAAATATTGTGGGTGAATTTTACCTAATATCACATTGGCATCAGTAACCGTTAATGGCCCCCCGCGTCGATAACAAGTAGGCCCAGGATTTGAACCAGCAGATTTAGGGCCAACACGATAACTCGAACCATCAAAAAAGAGAACTGAACCACCGCCAGCAGCAATGGTATTAATTGCTAATACAGGAACTCGCATCCTTGCCCCAGCTATTTCTGAATCTAGTTGTCGTTCATACTCTCCTTGAAAGTGAGCAACATCTGTACTTGTTCCTCCCATATCAAAGGTAATAACTAACTCAAAACCTGCTCTTTTACTAGTTTGAACTGCGCCAACAATACCGCCAGCCGGGCCACTTAAAATGCTATCTTTTCCTTGAAATTGCTCGGCTGCGACTAAACCGCCATCAGATTTCATAAACATTAATTTGACGCTGGGTAACTGACTCGCTACTTGGTTTACGTAGCGGTGCAGAATAGGAGTTAAATAAGCATCGACTACTGTTGTATCTCCTCGGCTAACCAACTTCATTAAGGGACTAACTTGATGGGATACGGATATTTGAGTAAAACCGATCTTTTGGGCAAGTTGTGCTATTTGTTGTTCGTGTTTGGGATAGCGATCGCTGTGTATAAAAACAATAGCACAACTCCGAATTCCTGTATGGTAAACTGCTTGTAAGTCACTTTTTGCTTCTTCAATATTTATAGAGATTAATTCATTACCATTAGCATCATACCTTTCATTTATTTCAATCACCTGCTCATAAAGCATCGTTGGTAAAACGATATGACGAGCAAAAATGTTAGGACGGTTTTGGTAGCCAATTCTTAGAGCATCTTTAAACCCTTTGGTAATGAGAAGAACGACGCGCTCGCCTTTCCTTTCTAACAGCGCATTTGTAGCTACTGTTGTCCCCATCTTGACAACTTCTACCGCTTCAGTTGGAAGAGGTTCGTTATTAGCAATACCGATAATATCCCGAATACCTTGAATTGCTGCATCTTGATATTGTTCGGGATTTTCTGAAAGTAGTTTATAGACTATAATCCATTGCTGATTGGGCAGATTTACAATTAAAAAACGCTTAGGATATTTTAAGAGTCTATCTATAATTGCTTGATTATTAGTAACAGCAACAATATCTGTGAATGTGCCACCACGGTCAGCAAAAACCTTCAACATGACTCTATTTCCTTGACACTATCGCATCCGATTTTATTTTTGAACTCACAGCAGTTTGCAAGCAACTGACGCACAAAATATAGAGATTGCATCTAAAATTTAAGTAAAGAAATATTTCGTAGCTTACAGGCATGAAACGCATCGTCTTGATTGCTGGGTTTGAATCGTTCAACGCTGAATTGTATAGAAAAGCAGCCTTTTTGGCTAACTCTCGCTGTCCACAGTTGGATATTCGGGTATTTAGCGATCGCGATCTTACCAGTCAACGTGCTGAGGTAGAAGCAGCACTGCATGACGCTGATGTGTTTTTCGGTAGCCTACTATTTGATTATGACCAGGTTGTGTGGTTGCGCGATCGCATTTCCCAAATTCCCATCCGTCTAGTCTTTGAGTCAGCCTTGGAATTGATGAGTTTAACCAAGTTGGGTGACTTTGCCATTGGCAATAAACCCAAAGGAATGCCCAAACCAGTTAAATTCATCCTCGACAAATTTAGCAACGGACGAGAAGAAGACAAACTCGCTGGTTACATCAGCTTCTTAAAAATTGGCCCCAAATTACTGAAATACGTTCCAGTGCAAAAAGTCCAAGACTTACGCAACTGGTTAATTATCTATGGTTACTGGAATGCTGGTGGTTCAGAAAACGTCGCTTCATTATTCTGGACACTAGCAGAAAAATATTTAAATTTAAAAATCGGCGACATTCCCCCGCTAATCGAAACCCCCAACATCGGATTACTCCATCCCGACTATCAAGGGTTTTTTGAATCGCCAAAAGCATACCTGGAATGGTATCAGAAGATCCCCCCTACCCCCCCTTATAAAGGGGGGAATATTAGCCCCCCTTTTCAAGGGGGGTTGGGGGGATCTAAAACTGCAAAACCTGTTGTAGGAATTCTCCTCTACCGAAAACACGTCATCACCAAACAACCCTACATTCCCCAACTAATTCGCAGTTTTGAAAAAGCTGGCTTAACTCCTTTACCCATATTCATCAACGGCGTAGAAGGACATGTAGCGGTACGAGATTTAATGACAACCGACTATGAAATTCAGCAACGACAACTAGGCAATATAGAGACTCCCTCACTTTCTAGTGAAGCAGTGAAGGTGGATGCGATCATTTCGACAATTGGCTTTCCTCTGGTGGGTGGCCCGGCTGGTTCGATGGAAGCTGGCCGCCAAATAGAAGTAGCAAAGCGCATCCTCACTGCCAAGAATGTACCTTATATTGTTGCTGCACCACTATTAATTCAAGATATTTCCTCGTGGACGCGCCAAGGTATCGGCGGATTGCAAAGTGTGGTGTTGTATGCCTTACCAGAATTGGATGGCGCTATTGATACCGTTCCCCTTGGTGGATTGGTGGGCGAAAATATTTATTTGGTTCCCGAACGGGTGCAGCGATTAATTGGTAGGGTAAAAACTTGGGTGGCTTTGCGACAAAAACCTGCTTTGGAACGCAAAATTGCAATTATTTTATATGGGTTTCCTCCAGGTTACGGTGCTGTGGGGACGGCTGCATTATTAAATGTGCCGCGTAGTTTGCTGAAGTTTCTCCACGCACTAAAAGAACAAGGTTATACCGTCGGAGATTTACCAGAAGATGGCGAAGAATTGATTCGTTGGGTGAAAGAAGCGGATGAATCTTTAGATGATACAAAAAATATCCCTGCGTCTGTTAGCGCCCGTACCCTAGAAAAATGGCTGGGATATCTGCAAACCTCCCGCATTGAAAAACAATGGAAATCTCTGACGGGAACTGGTATTAAAACTTATGGCGATGATTTTCAGATTGGCGGTGTGCAATTAGGGAATGTGTGGATAGGTGTACAACCACCTTTGGGGATACAAGGCGACCCGATGCGTTTAATGTTTGAACGAGATTTAACGCCCCATCCACAATATGCTGCTTACTATAAATGGTTGCAAAATGAGTTTCAAGCTGATGCTGTAGTTCACTTTGGAATGCATGGGACGGTGGAATGGTTGCCTGGTTCTCCGTTGGGTAATACGGGTTATTCTTGGTCGGATATTTTGTTAGGAAATTTGCCTAATCTATATATATATGCGGCGAATAATCCTTCTGAATCGATGTTGGCAAAACGTCGCGGTTATGGTGTGTTGATTTCTCATAATGTACCGCCTTATGGTCGTGCAGGTTTGTATAAGGAATTGGTGGGGTTGCGGGATTTGATTTCGGAATATCGGGAAGATCCGCAAAAGAATTATGTTTTAAAGGAAGGGATTTGTAAAAAAATTGTGGATTCTGGGTTGGATGCAGATTGTCCGTTTGCGGATGCGAAGAGGTTGGGAATTGCGTTTACTCCAGAGAATGTGCGGATGTTTAGCAGTCATGCTTTTGATGATTATTTGGTGGAGTTGTACGAATATTTACAAGTTTTAGAAAATCGGTTGTTTTCTTCTGGGCTACATACTTTCGGGGAAGCACCAAATGAGGAGGAATTGGCGTCGTATTTGGAGGCTTATTTTGGGGAGGAGGATGGAATAAACAAAGAACACCAAGAGGAAAGAGAAGAGGAGGAAAAATTAATAGGGGATTTGTTGATGCAATCTACGGATGAGTTAACGAATTTGTTAAGGGGGTTGAATGGTGAGTATATTCCGCCTGCGCCTGGTGGGGATTTGTTAAGAGATGGGGCTGGGGTTTTGCCTACGGGGAGAAATATTCATGCTTTAGATCCTTATCGGATGCCTTCGCCTGCTGCTTATGAACGGGGACGGGAAATTGCTCAAAAAATTATCGCCCAGCATTTGGATGAATATGGGAAATATCCTGAAACAGTGGCGGTGATGTTATGGGGGTTGGATGCGATTAAAACTAAGGGTGAATCTCTGGGGATTCTTTTGGAGTTGGTGGGGGCTGAACCTGTTAAGGAAGGAACTGGTAGAGTTGTTCGTTATGAATTAAAGCCGTTGGCTGAGGTTGGACATCCCCGCATTGATGTGTTGGGTAATTTGTCTGGGATTTTCCGGGATAGTTTTGTCAATATCATCGAATTATTAGATGATTTATTTCAACGGGCGGCTAATGCTGATGAATCGGAAGATCAGAATTTTGTTAGGAAACATGCTTTGGCTTTGAAAGCCCAAGGTGTGGAAAATGCATCGGCGAGATTGTTTTCTAATCCGGCGGGTGATTTTGGTTCTTTAGTGAACGATCGCGTGGTTGATGGTAATTGGGAATCTGGTGAGGAGTTGGGGAATACTTGGCAAAGTCGCAATGTGTTTAGCTATGGGAGAGAAGATAAAGGTCAAGCTAGACCGGAAGTTTTGAATACGTTGTTAAAAACTAGCGATCGCATTGTTCAAGAAATCGATTCGGTAGAATATGGTTTAACTGATATTCAAGAATATTACGCCAATACAGGCGGTTTGAAAAAGGCAGCAGAAAAACAAGGCGGTAAGAAGGTTACAACCAGCTTTGTGGAAAGTTTCTCGAAGGATACCACACCCCGGAATTTAGATGATTTGCTGCGAATGGAGTACCGCACCAAGTTGGTAAATCCCAAATGGGCGCAAGCGATGGCGAATCAAGGTTCTGGTGGTGCTTTTGAAATTTCCCAACGGATCACAGCGTTGATTGGTTGGGGTGGTACTGCCGATTTTACTGATGATTGGGTATACGATCAAGCGGCTGATACTTATGCGTTAGATGCAGAGATGGCGGATAAATTACGTAAGGCAAATCCTGAAGCTTTTCGCAATATTTTAGGGCGAATGTTAGAGGCGCATGGGCGGGGTTTCTGGGAAGCTGATAGTAACAAGTTAGATAAATTACGCCAATTGTATGAGTTGACAGATGAAGAGTTGGAGGGAGTGACAGTTTAGTGAATTGGGTACATTAGTGTGCGTCATGGTTCCAGTTTTCTCAGTTCAAAATATACCAAACACCATCATTACTTTTGGATAATAGATGATATCTTTTCTCAATCAATTCTATAATCTTGGGAAACTCTTGTTTAATAAGAGGCTGATAGTTATCACTAAGAAATATATAAGGAGGCTTGGATAAATCTAACTCCCGTAACAGTTGTGGCCATTGCTCAGACAGAAAAAACTCAAGTGACCATGCATTTAGAGATGTTGCTTGAGTACGACCAGATAAGTAGTAAATAGATGGGTCGCCAGCAACAAAAATCTTACCAGGTAAATTTCCTGGTTGAGAAAGAAAATCAACTTCTGAACGCAGCGATGTATAGTCTTCTCGAAATACAGTCTGATATTTAAATCGTGTATCTTCAGTCAAAGCAAAATTATTCTTCACTAAAGCAACAGTCTTGAATTGAAAATTTAATAATAAAGGCAATAAAAACAAAAAGGATGCCAGAATCTTAATTAGTGGTGAACTTAATTGTTTTAAAGGCTGCCATAATATATCTAACCCTTTCGTTGCTAAAATACCTATAGGTACAAATAATAGTAAATAATGGTAGCTCCAGAGTGACCTAGTTTGTAAAACAATAACAATCAGCCCCAAAACAAACCAAACAACAAGTAGCAAAGTGAATAAATTTCTATCTTTACGCAAGGATACATTGACTGCAACAGTAGCTATTAAAACTAAAGTGATAAAGTTCTTTAAAAACCATGCTGTTCCAAAAAGTAACTTAGATATATTAAATTTACCATTAGCAACCACTTGACCAGGATATACAAAAAATGTCTTATATACAATTGATAAACTATTAGCCTCAACAAAGTAGCTGAAAACAACTAGAAGAGGTAAGATAACTCCGATAGAAATTGGCAATAAAATCTCAATAAGTATTTTTTGAAAGTTCTGATGTTTTATCAATATAGAATGCAGCAAGATAGTTAGCCAAAAGCAAAGCAAGATTGGCAAAAATATTAATTTAAATATCAGGACTATCCCACCCATTAAACCAGATATTAAAAGTTTAATAAATCTTTGTTCTCTTTCATGACTAAAAGATTCATAAGTCAGCCAAAGACATAAAAATAAAGGAAACCCAACTAGTCCTTCTACTTGGGTAAATTGCCGATGATATGAAGAAATATAGTAAACACCAACGGTTAACAAAGGTACTAAGCTTGCTATTATATGATGCCGAAAATAGGTTTTTAGAGTCAGTTGCAATATGATAGAGAAAAGCACCATATAAATAAGTTCAAAGATATGGATGCCAATCTCATTAAAACCAAAGAAAGTTCCTGCTAAAAAATAAAAGTAATAAATTCCAGGTTGCTTTAAATCCCAAAAATCTCGATAGAGTACCCTTCCTTGTTGCATCTCTAAAGCACCTGTTGTAAATAGTGCTTGATCTCCTGAAAATGGTAAAGGTAAATGCATCAAACCAATTATGACAACAGAAATTAAAACCAGAAAGTCAATTTTACTTAATTTAGGAAGATTAATCATAAAAATTTACTCTTATTGAATAAATATAATATTGTCAAGTTTCATAAATAACAGAAGAATTGGAAATTAAGCTTTTTTGACTTGTATGTACACGGGAGCATCCCAAATGTGCAAGTATATAATATCAAACTCAGGTTACAAATTGTCATTGCGTACTCTTTCGGAGAACCCGCAGGGTACGCTACGCGAACACTACGCTTCGCATGTACCCAACTCTTGGAGAGGCTGCGCCAACGGAAACGCCAGGGGTTTTCTTTAAACTCTTTTTTCTTCTCTAGATTTTGTCTGTATTTTAGACTATACAATGCCTGTAAGGTAAGCATACTTTTTTCTTTTTAATACTTTCCTCACTTGCGAACCGCTTAATTTTAATCCTGTTTATCTAAAAATGTTGTTAATCTTTCTGCTGTCAATCTTCCAAATTCATAACCTAATTCACTTGGTTATTTATCTACTAGTTCTAATAATTTGTCTATGTAAATTTGGTTGGCTTTTCTCTTTTTCTTCTTCCGTCTTCTAGACTTTCTATCTTATCTGGATATCCATGCACACACCAATATGCTACCATCCTCCGCACGCAACTAAGAGAGGTTTTGAGAATGGTGTTTCAATCCCTAATAGGGATTTAGGTTAATTGCAATTCTGTTTGTAGCGTTAGAGTATCTGTCATACTTATGTTTCAATCCCTAATAGGGATTTAGGTTAATTGCAATATGATGCGAACACTCAAACTCTGGGTGTGTCCTTTGTTTCAATCCCTAATAGGGATTTAGGTTAATTGCAATCGCTGGAAGCTGAAAGCGCTGCTGTATTTGGTTTTCAAGGTACGGTTGCGCGAGCAAGCAAATCATAACACAGGGAATAGTTATAGCACAAGATACAAATCGCTGAAACGCAGTCCCCATAAGGTGCGCGGATGGTTTAAAGGTATGATCGCCCTCAAAGCCTTGTATAGATGGAGCGTACAGCCTTTTTTGTTCCTTCTTATTTTGTACACCTACCCATCCGCGTATAAGGCAAGGAAATTAGTCTAATTAGCGATCGCTACCACCATTAAAATAAGCGATCGCCTGACACTTGCACGCCTTAATTTACCAAATCAGGGAATACCTCTTGCACGGCTGAATGTACTAAGTGATGATTCTGCACATTCACACCCTTAGCTAAGGCTGAGTTAACTTCCAGTGCTTTAATTCCCAAATTCGCCAACTGGACAACATAAGGTAATGTACTGTTATTGAGTGCCTGAGTTGCTGTCCAAGGTACTGCACCTGGCATATTAGGAACGCCATAATGCACTACACCCTCTTCAACGTATACCGGATTTGTGTGGGATGTAGGGTGTAAGGTTTCTATGCAGCCGCCTTGGTCAACGGCTACATCAACTATTACCGAACCAGGACGCATTTGTTTGACCAATTCACGGGATACTAATATTGGCGCTCTACGTCCTAACACTAAAACTGCACCGATGAGCAAATCGGCTTCTTTGACTGCGGCTTCAATATGAGCAGAGTTGCTATAAATCAATTCGACTCTAGAGCCAAAAAGGGTTTCTAAGTAAGATAAGCGTTCAACACTTACATCTAAAATCTGCACGATCGCACCCACGCCCACAGCAATTTTAGCCGCTTCTGTACCGACAACGCCGCCACCTAAAATTACTACTTTGCCCGGTTGCACTCCAGGAACACCGCCTAAAAGTACACCTCTACCACCTTGCTGACGTTCTAAGAATCTGGCCCCAAATTGTACTGCTAACCGACCGGCAATTACGCTCATGGGGGTGAGCAAGGGTAATCTGTTAGCGCCTGGTTGTTCTACAGTTTCGTAAGCGATCGCAGTTGTGCCAGAATCAATTAAATGCTCTGTCAACTTGCGATCGGCTGCTAAGTGTAAATAAGTAAATAATATTTGTCCTTTTTGCAAAAAATTATACTCAGATGTCAACGGTTCTTTGACTTTAACAACCAATTCCCGATTCCAAGCCGTTTCTGATGTGGGGACAATTTCGGCTCCAGCACTTCTGTAATCATCATCGGAAAAACCAGCACCATTACCTGCTTGTGTCTGCACAAAGATGCTATGACCATTTTCTCGCAGCACCCGCACACTAGAAGGACTTAACCCTACCCGAAACTCTTGATCTTTATTTTCCTTAGGAACACCAATTTCCATATATCGCCTCTGATAATTTTTTTGTTTAACTGTAGCTTGCCAATTTCAACCTTGCTACTTTCCTATTGCTGCTGACATATTACAGATAGCTGCATTAAAGATAATTAATCTGTGTTCAAAGTTTCTCAATTAAATCTGAGTAGCCCTAAACTCTTACCCTTGACTATTGCCCCAGTATTTATACAATATATAAAGAATAGTAACAATTTATTAAAAGAGCGATTGCATAGCTCCCGACTAGGAAGCTTTTGCTGAATTTCTCAAGTTATCTTGGCATTCAAGCAGTGCAATTGGTCTTATAAGTTACCAAATGTAGGGTAAAAACCCCACTTTCCCTGACTTCTGCCAGAAGTCTGATATCAATTCCCGTTTGCCGAAAAAAGGTTTCTCAAAAAAATGACACAGACACAACCAACGATTACACCTAAACTAGAAGAGCCTAAGTTTGGCTTTAACGAATATGCCGAACGCTTGAATGGTCGAGCCGCAATGATTGGCTTCGCTTTGCTGCTGGTGATTGAATATATCACCAATCAGGGGGTGATATCATGGCTGGGTCTAAAGTAGTGCTATCAACAAGCATAATTTTGAAGTTGTAAGCTAGTGGTCTGTCAAGAACTAATTGACGGATAAATTTCCTCTAGAGACGGCGATTTATCGCGTTTCTCTAACCGCAAAAATGAATTTGACAGACCACTAGTAATTAAAAGAGTTTCAACCAGTTGGAACAACCAGTTGGTTTTGACTCCGCTATAAATTAGCGAAGCACTTCGCCCTAAATACTTTAATTAGACTTATTCATAAATAATTGCCTTAAAATGTAAGTAAGACAGGAATCGAAATACCTATTTTTGATGGAAATATTATAGACTTGCAACTAGCTGATGCAAAGCGATTAATGAGTAAACTTCCTCCCCTACTAAAGAAAATCATAAATTAGTGTCTGCCTGGATGAGAAAGGCAAATTACGGGTGAGGTATTCTTGGTAAATATACACAAAAGGTGAACAGGAACCAAGCAAGCTGTGATGAATGCTGTATTACCTCGTTTTTTGAAGTCAACCTACCGAAAAGAGCCATTAATCAGTGTATTGATGACGATGGGCGTTATGGATGCCCTGATTGGCGGATTGAATGATAGCTGGTCTTTGTTTGCTTTTGGTTTGGGAACGGCAGGGATAGCGCTAGGCTTTAAGTTGTGGCGTTTCCAGCAGCGTCGCCCTTTACCAGAGGAACCTGTAGTGCAACATTATTTGCCCTCTCGTTCTTCTTCTAGTACGCCTTTACCAATGTTAAGCGTTTCTAAGAAAAAACCGCCTCTTTAAGAATTTGCAGAGTTATTTGGTAATAACTCTGCAAAATTAATTTGGGTAACTGTATCTATAAAAGTGAGGAAAAAGAGTGAGTAGTGAGGGAAGAGGTGGCGGTAATTTTCTGCGGCCGTATATTATCTTGGCATTTATGGCAGCTGTTGCCCTTCCAGTGACTATCTGGAAAGGGTTTTACATTCATCAGGCTCATGCTGCTGTTGAAGTAACGCCAAACTCCCAAGCTACCAGCAACTTTGCTAATGCCCAATTGCTTTACACACTTATAGGACATAACGGAACCGTCAAATCCCTCGCTTTCAGTCCAGATAGCAGAATTCTTGCGAGTGGAGGTGCAGAAAACGAGGGTATAATTCGCCTGTGGAATACAGCAAACGGCAAAAAGTTAGCGGATATTAACAAAGCACACAAAGCAGCCATAGAATCTTTAGTGATTTCGCCAGATGGTCAAACCCTGGCTAGCTGTAGTGATGACAACACGATTAACCTCTGGAGCCTGAAAAATTTTAAATTTAGCCGCTCTTTTGTTGGACATACCAGTAACGTATTATCTTTAGCGGTGTCTCCTGATAGTAAAATTCTCATCAGTGGAGCTTTGGATGGGATTCGTCTCTGGGATTTGCTACAGCAGCGCCCTCTAGGGACTCTAGTTAACTTTGATAATTTGATTTATACCCTGGCTATTAGTCCTGATGGCCAGACCTTGGCTAGTGGTGATAATAAGGGTGTAATCAAGCTGTGGAATTTGAGTACTGGTAAATTAATCCGTGAATCAGTAGCTCATTCTAATGCTGTTAGCGCTGTTATCTTTACGCCAGATGGAGAAACATTAGTTAGTGCTAGCCGCGATCGCACCATAAAACAGTGGAATATTAATACTGGAGAATTAATCCGCACCTTTACAGGACATAATAACTGGGTAAATGCGATCGCTATTAATCCCGATGGACAAACCCTTGCTAGTGCCGGCAGAGATGGAATTAAATTGTGGAATTTAACTACAGGCGAGTTAATAAATACCCTGAGTGGACATACAGACTGGGTAAGTGCGATCGCTTTTAGTCCAAATGGTAAAATTCTTGCCAGTGGTGGATTTGATCGACAAATCAAGATTTGGGGGATTCCAATAAAACGTAAATAATCGCGATGGTACAAAATAATCGTGAACTAGTGAAGTAGATCCCCGGCTTCTTTAAGAAGTCGGGGATCTAGATTGTTTTATATTTTGACCGAAAAGGGGACTGGGGATTAGGGGATGGGGACTTTCAGCATTTACCGTATTTGCTAAAATTTGGTCTTGCCTTTTTAGAGTTGTTATATTGACATACTCCCTGACCTGAGAGTTCAGGGATTCTGGATTCAAACAGCAACAGCAGGCATAGCCCGTCTTACATCACCTAGCCCAACAGACAATGCCCTGCCTGTTCCCACTACTGTACCAAAAAGCCGTCCTATAAGGACGGGGCTTTAGACCCAAATTTTCGGTAAATAATCAATCAAAGATCAGATAAAATCTTGCCAAAACAAGCCAAAATCAATGATGGTCGCAAGCAAGAGCGATGTCTACGACAGGCTACACCTACCCCAAATGTTGCATAACTGTGAATACTTGATGAAAATAGAGCCGAGCTAATATCTAATCCAGTAAATTACTGTAAGTATAAACATAGGGAATTTCAAATCATCTATGCAGCTACTTGCCCTCTAGAACGGAACAAATTCTGAACTTAGACAATCTTAGAAATGGTCATCGTCAGTAAATGCACTCAGGTAAAAATCACTATCTTGCCTAAAGCAAAGGTTTGTAGCGCTGAAGCGCAATTTCAAACATTAGATAACTTGCTACTTAAATAATGTTTAATTTTCCCGAACTGCTTTTGATCCCCATTTCGATAGAATGACTAGGCAGAACTCTAAAACTAAAAACCGCTTTTGACTGCGACGCCCATGAATCAATTGAACAATGGTTTTACGCTATTTCTGAGTCTGCTAGTCGAGGCGATGCCTTTTTTGCTTCTTGGGGTTTTATTCTCCAGTTTGCTGCTGTTTTTTGTTGATGAGCGCAAACTCGTAGAAAAAATGCCCACAAATCCGCTGCTGGGTGCTTTAGTTGGCAGCATGATTGGCTTTTTATTTCCGGTGTGTGAGTGCGGGAATGTACCGGTAGCGCGGCGGTTCCTGATTCAGGGAGTACCCACACCAGTGGCAATTGGTTTTTTGCTAGCAGCACCAACAATTAACCCAATTGTAATTTGGTCAACTTGGACAGCATTTCGAGATCAGCCAGAAATAGTAGTCTTACGAGTCGTATTTTCTCTAGCAATTGCCACAATTATCGGGTATGTTTTCAGTTTTCAAAAGGACTTAAATCCGATAATTCAGCCTGCGATCGCTCGTTACATGAAGTTTAACCCACCCGCACCGCCTGAAACCAAACGCCGTGGTAAGCGTTACCAAGCACAAGAGGAAGCACTAGTACCGAATCTCTTGCAATCTGGGACTTATATCTTAGGAGGAAAAGCGGGTATACCATTGCGGATAGATGCTAATTTAGTACCGCCTACCTCAGCATCTACTTCTAATAAACCTTTGGCAGCCAAACTGCGTCTAGTGGTGGATAATAGCATCCAAGAATTCCGAGAATTAGGCGGAGTCATGGTTGTAGGAAGTGCGATCGCGGCTGCCATTCAAGTCCTCGCTCCCCGTGAATTAATTCTCAGTTTGGGTGCTGGCCCCATTACCTCAATTGTGGTCATGCTGATATTAGCAGTAGTGGTGTCAATTTGTTCTACAGTTGATTCTTTCTTCGCCCTATCTTTTGCCTCAACCTTTAGCAGTGGTTCATTGTTGGCATTTCTAGTGTTTGGGCCAATGATTGACATCAAAGGTATTGGTTTGATGTTATCCATTTTTAAACCAAAAACGGTCTTTTACTTATTTGCTTTAGCAGCACAATTAACATTTGTGTTCACCCTTTTCCTGAACTTGCACGTCTTTTAAAAAATTATTTGTCATTTGTCCTTTGCTAATGACCAATGACTAATGACCCTTCGGGTTCACCAGTTGCTCATGGGGGAGACCCCCAAGACTGCACTGGCTCACCAATGACTAATGACTAATGACTAACAAAACCCCCAAATCTAAAATCCCAAATTTGTTACTTCCTTGGCTGGATGCTATAGCAATTACAGCTTGGGGCACTTTGATGTTGAGATATTGGTTAACTAACAAGCTGAACCTGTTGATTCATCCAAATTACATTTGGTTCGTGGTTGTGACTGGTATCAGCTTGATTATTATTGGTTTATTCAAGATGCAGGAACTTTGGCAACGTCGTCGCCGTGATGTGACATCAAACGCCCCGCATATTAGTTTATTTCCCCCTGGTTGGGGTAGTTCTTTGTTATTGACTACGGCGATTTTAGGTTTTATCATTACACCGCAGGTTTTTGCTAGTGACAAAGCACTCCAAAGGGGTGTAACGACTGATTTATTGGGAAGCACACGTGTTAAGCCTCAAGCCTTTCGCGCTACTGTTCGCCCAGAAGAGCGATCGCTTGTAGACTGGGTACGCACTGTCAATGTCTATCCTGAACCAGATACATATACAGGGCAAAAAGTCAAGGTGCAGGGATTTGTGATTCACCCGCCCGATATAGGAAAAGAATATTTGTTTTTAGCACGATTTGTCTTAAGTTGCTGTGCAGCAGATGCTTACCCTGTGGGATTGCCCGTCAAACTACAAAATAATCAAGAGCTTTACTCTGCTGATACATGGCTGGAAGTAGAAGGACAAATGGTGACAGAAAATTTAGCAGGTAAACGCCAACTTACGATTGCCGCTAACTCTCTGAAAAAGATTCCTCAACCTCAGAATCCTTATAGTTATTAGTCATTTGTCCTCTGTCATTTGTCATTTGTAGATAACTAACGGTCAATGCCCAATGCCCTTCAGGAGTGCTGAGTTAGGAATCTCACTTCTTGACTCAGCACGGGCTAAACGCCCTGCTAACGGAACTCGGAACTGTTTTTCCCAATGCCCCATAACCAATGACTAAATCTAAAGCATTGCAACCACTAGATCGTATAGCGATCGCACTAATGTTACTGCTAAGTGTGCTGATTGGGTTAATCATCTTGCAAGGTGATGTGGTAACTGCTCGTGTCCGGGAATTTACTTGGCAAAATCAACAAATTGGGGCAGAAGATAATTCCTTCACCCTCACCTTCAGCCGCCCAATGGAAACAAAAAGCGTCGAGGATAACTTGAAAATCGAGCCACCCCTAGCAGGTAAATTCAGTTGGGCAGGGCGGCGGATGGTTTATACACTGGTGACACCAGCACCTTATGGCACAAATTATAAAGTGCAGCTACAAGGAGCTAAAGATAAATTTGCGGAGCAAGAGGGTACAAATCGGCTGATACAGGCTTTTACAGGTAGCTTCCGTACACGCGATCGCGTCATCCTTTATATCGGAACCGACAAAGAAGAACAGGGACGGTTAGTTCTTTACAACTTAACCCAAGAGCAAAAAAGGATACTTACCCCCAAAGACTTGATAGTTATCGACTTTGAGTCATTTCCTGATGGGGAGAAAATTTTATTTTCTGCTCGCGCCGCAAACAATCAAGACTTACTTTCAGCCCAACTGTATACAGTAACAACAGGTGTTTCTGCTAAATCTGGACAAAAAGCACAACCAGAAGGCAAAGTTGACCTGACTTTAGATAGTAAAGATTATCAAAACCTGAAATTTGACTTATCACCTGATGGGCAAACTATTGTCATCCAACGGGGTAATAAAACTAATCCTGGTGATTTTGGACTATGGTTTATGCCAGCAACCAGTGATGGTTCAGCAGAAAAACCCACCCCGAAACGCCTAAAAAGCCAGCCGGGGGGAGATTTTATGGTGACACCAGATAGTAAAGCCGTAGCGGTTGCTCAAGGACAGGGAGCAGCGATTTTACCACTGCAAGGTGATGCCAGTAAACCTTTGGATTTTCTGCCACAGTTTGGTTTGGTACAAGCTTTCTCAAAAGACGGCTCTCAAGCAGCGATGGTAAAGTTTAATACAGATTACACGCGGGATTTGTTTTTGGTAACAAACCAAGGTGTGCAGAAACAGCTATTAAAAACAACAGGTTCAATTCTCAGTTGCCAATTTGACATCGCCTCACCCACCCTCTACTGCTTGCTAACACAGCTAGTATCCAAGGAACAATACATAGAACAGCCCTATGTGGTGGCAATTGATTTGAAAACCGGGCAACAGAAACCATTGTTAGTACTGCCTCCCGCTCAACGGAATGTGCAAATGAGTTTATCTGCCGACGGTTTGGGCTTGTTATTTGACCAAGTAGTACCGCAGACAAATCCCCCAGGATCATTACCCCCAAACACTTTAAAAACTGATGATGGAGATACGATCGCTACCAGTAGCCTGTGGTTAATGCCTCTGTTGCCCATCGCTGATGCTACGACTGTTGAAATTAAACCAGAACAACTCCCCTTAGCCGGATTTCATCCCCGATGGCTACCTTGAGAGAATAATTGCTAAGTCGATTTCGGAAGGTTAGTTAAGGTGTCGCCACCAAAAATTAAGTTGAACCTAATGGAGTTCAGTTCCATCCTTACGGAGCAGATAGCGATCGCTAATCAACTTCAAGACTACTCTACCTATTTCTGGATGTGTTTTCTCAATGACTGGTTGCACAATAACGCCTTCCATGATGCAGTCGGGACTGACTACACTATTGGCATTATTGAATTGAGACACCGCTTCCCAAGTGTAAGCACCGATGTAAAGCACAGGTACTCTTGGCAAAGCAAATTCCTCGCAAAAAGTCACAAAATCGCTGTAATTGAGAAAATAACTGCCGCGACGCACAGCAAATATAGCAATTCCAATGTTTCCATTATTCAAGCCATATTTAATATCTTGTACGCCGTAGATTTCTCCAAAAATCTGAGTTCTTGGTGGAAGTTTCTGGAAAGCCTCGTTTTCGTTGTAAGCACGAATATAAACTAATTTTTTGTTGACTTCGCTGTTTTTCCAGAAGTAATTATGGCTGCCAATTTTAGTTGTGCCATCAGCATCAACTAAAACAGTGAAGTTAGTTCCGTGCAACTTCTCTGTTACAACAACTTCTTCGCCTTCCATGAGGATATTTTTGTAACGTTTTAGGTTTTCTGGACTGGGGAATTTGTAATGTCCAATAACATTTTCTGCTTCCCCACTCATCCCTTGAGGTATTGGATATTCGTACTTTATGACACCAAAATACTCCGTGTAGTCGTCTCCGACATTTCCCGTAAAGTTTTTACCAACGGGAATAAGCAAACCCTCAGAAAAAATTCCGCGAAGTTTGGCAGCACGTAGTTTTTTCGAGTAGTAGTTACGAATACCAAACTCATCTAAAAAGTTTTCTGGAATAACACTATCAATAGGAAAGTAAAAAGCTAAATCTCCAGGATTAAAGTTACCTTTGACTATAATTACCTGATATCCCATATCTTCAATAGAGGCAATATCTAGCCGATCGGCATTGGGATGAGGATTAATGCTATTGATTTTGACAACTTCAACTTTAAAAATACTCATAGCTCATCTCTTTGAAAAACATCCAAATTACAAAATAGTAATTATTTGTTGATAATTTATCCAAGCTTCCCAAAAAATATAAATTGATAGTATTCCTAAGAAGATGCGAAGTACTAAGCTCACAGTAGAATCTGGTAGTTTTGGCAATGTGCGAGTACTCATTTGAACACCTAAGAGACCTCCACATCCCAAAACCATACCTTGAGCAAATAGAATATTTCCTTCTAATGTATGTCCTGTGCAAGCAGCTAAACCAGTAATGACAATCACACCCAAACTAGTCTGAATTGCTACTTTTATTTCTTCTCCCAGTAATAACATTTGCAGCGGAACCATAATCGTACCGCCACCTAAGCCGAATAAACCTGCTAAAATTCCTGCTGCTCCCCCGGTTCCAATTTTAGAAACTAATGGGTTGAATATTGGGGCTATATCCTCTTTTTCCTGGAAGGACAATTGCTTGCGAAGCTCAATCAGATAGATGTTAGCAAGTAGTATGATGCCAAATGTAAATAGTATTATATAAGATGGAATTTTATTGGCAAAATATACACCTATTCCAGTAGTTAGAAAAGCTGGAATTCCTAAATAAATTACTCGTTTAAAGTCAAAGTAGCCCATCCACCAATTTTGCAAACTTCCAGAAATTGAAGTAATTACAATAGCAAGGCTACTAGTAGCGATCGCCTGAACGGGAGTATAACCTAATGTCACTAAAAGAGGAATTGTGATAATACCGCCACCTATTCCTAAAAGTCCAGCTATGACTCCAGATATTAAACCTCCACTCCCTAAAATCAACCAACTAAAATCAATCATAAATAATTATTTTTCTAGAGAAGTGACTTGGTGCGATCAACCTTGTACTGTCACAGGATGGCTAACAACACCTCCATAGAGCAATCCAGAGTCATTCCACGGAACTGTACTCGGTTGTGTATTACCTAAATTGTCAGTAGCACGAGCCTGGAGAAAATATTCCCCAGGAAGTGGGTTCCATTCAATGTCCCAGCGTACCCACGCAAATGGAAAATTTGGTTCTCTCAGTCGTGCAAATTGCCAAGTTTTACCGCCATCTAGACTGACTTCCACACGGACAATTTTTCCTTTCCCAGACCAAGAACGTCCACGTAGTAAGTAGGTTTTAGCCGAAAGCGTAGCTGGCCAAGCCAACTCGAAAGCGCTCTTAACATTTTGATAGGTAATCAGCTTACCTTTATATGGTGCGATCGCTGGGTAGTCTGCACCAACTAGCACCATCTGCTCCGTCACCCACTGGGTATATATCGGTGTTTCAGAAACCTCAATCCGCTCAATCCATTTAACGTTGGCGTTTCCTCCCCAACCAGGGAATAACACACGGCACGGCTGACCATGATCTGGAGGTAATGGTTCTCCGTTCATGGCGTAGACGACGAGCGAGTTATCTGCTAATGCTTTGCTAATAGGAACTACACTGCTGAACTTGGATTTATTTGTCTCCTTTGAGTCCAACGAATCCACATCTGCACCCTCAACGAGTACATCTTTTGCTGTGGATTTCAGTCCAGCTCGTTCCAATAACATACTAAGTGGTACACCAGTCCACTCAGCTACACCAATAGCCCCAAGTCTCCACCGTGTTCCAGGGAGTGGTGTGTTGTAAGCGTCTTCAAAGAAGCGCCGACCATTAGCAGCACACTCAATAGCGCAAGTGACTGAGATGGATGGCATGGCGATGATTTGATCGTAAGTAAACTCGCAGGGGGCAGAAACGCCAGTTCCATGAATTTGCAAACGCCATGTAGATGGGTCAAAAGGGGGAGGTGTATGGCGGTTGTGAACATAGAACCAATCATTTGGTACTAAATAACCACACCCATACATCGCTTCCCAGTTCATCTCTAATGTGCCTTTGCTATGAGAGATATACCCTGGTGGTAATGGCTTAAGTATGTTAATGCCTTTAGTTTTAATAGCTGTCTGACTCTGAGCAGGTGCAGGTTTAGCGAACCCTCCAATGGCTGTTGCACCAACCAAAGTAGCTAGTATTTTCAGAAAGCGCTGGCGCGAAATACCCGCATCTGTACTTTTTTGCCAGATATACCGATCAACGCGTGCCTGTAAATAATCCTCTTGGTCAAAGAGGTTTTCATCGCTCAAGCTATTACCCCCTTTTAATTATTTGTAATTTTCAGTCAACTTAAGCCTTGGCGAATGGAATTGCCTGCGGCACACTGCGTGAACGCGGCTACACAGGCAAAGTCCGCCTCCGCGGACTAAGGTCAAATCAAAGTTTTGAAACCCACGGAGGTGGGTTTTGTTATATCTAGACGCGGTTTATAACCGCCCATTTCGCGTTAAGTTGACTGCCATATATTTTTTGGTGAGAAAAAGAGGCGAGACTAGCTGTTTAGCGCTGTCCAAACACCAGTTATCTGGTCTTGTGTGTAGTTGGGCAAATAGTGAGCCAATCCGTTTTTAGCTATTTGGGCGATCGCATTTATAAAGCGATCGCAATCTTCTAATGTATTATATACAGCAAAGCTGGCTCGGATAATACTAGGAATATTACGTGTAATTCCTCTATCTACTTCCTCAGCAATCTCACAGTCTTGCTCGTCTGAAACATTCTTGAGTTTGCGAATATATTCATAAGTGCAGAAAGCCCCAGCCCGAACGCCAATACCATATTCTTGTGCCAGAATCTCTGCTACTAAGCGTCCATCAAATCCATCAATATCAAAGGGAATAACATGGGCTAAGTTATCTCCGGGAATATGTATTTTAACACCAGGAATCAGCCCTAGTCGTGTATACGTGAATTCAACTAGAGAGTGTTCATACTGAGCAATGCGATCGCGCCCTACTGCTTCGATAATTTCAATCGCCTTGGCAATGGCGATCGCACCCATTGCGTTTGGTGTTCCGGGGTCATGGGCCCGTTCTGTATAAAAACGCTTGATCTCTAGGTTTCTGGTGATATAAGGCAGGTTTCCACCCCCAATTTGATAAGGGTAGGAGCTATCAAAAAATTCCTTCGGCCCTAGCAAAACCCCGGTTCCATAAGGGGCATACATCTTATGTCCAGAGAAAGCCACAAAATCTAAATGACATGGGTCATCATCAGCACGCATATCTACTCGTTCATGCTGAATTAACTGACACACGTCGGCAAAAATCTTCGCGCCATACCGATGTGCTAAAGCTGCAATTTCGTAAATTGGGGGTCTGTAACCTGTAATTGTCGAAGCACCTGTAATAGTTACTAACTTAATTTGCTCGGCTTCGGGGAGATTTTGGTGTGCTTTGAAGATATCTTCAATTTCTGCAACACTTACACTTCCATCCGCCTGGGTTCTATACTGCACAACTTCGTCTCTAGTAACCCAAGGCAGCAGGTTAGATGAATGCTCGATATCAGAAACTAAGATTTTCCCCGGTTTTTTTGCCCAAAGTGTGGCGGCTCCATTAATTGCTTCTGTTGTATTCTTCGCAAAGATTACATAGTTGTCTAAAGATGACCCCACAAAGTCTCGAATGATGTTTCGGCTAGCGTCATATTCTCGTGTACTGATGATGGACTTTTGCCCAGAACCTCGATGCACGCTGCCATAAGTGTCAAGCATTTCGTCAACATGCTGCTTGACGGTTGCAAAGGGAGTGGTTGTAGCTCCATTATCCAAGTTTACGTACTTGACATAGTTTCCGTTGAGAGTTTTAACCTTGAAAGATAAAGACTCATCTGTAAATAACGGTCTGATTTCTTTGTCCCAAAAACTGTCAAAATTTTCTGACGACAGCGATAGTTTGGCAGCTTCTTGCTTGATCTTTGCACTCATTGCAAGTATATCGGTCATCTTTAGCACCCCTATTTTAAAATTGAATTTTTTGGACAAGCCTAACTGCCATAACGCTTTATTTCACACCAAAATCATCTTAATGGCAGTAATCATAGTCTTTATAACTACTTTATTACTAGTGGAAAACTCGGTTATATAAATTATTCTTTAACAAAATGATTAAAAAGTGTATCCATGTTAATACTTAATTATGATATTTTTATTGTTAACAAAATTACAATGTAAATAATATTAGTAAGTAGTTAAGTATACTTTAAATAATTTTCTTGTAGTCATTAAACAAACTTGACACATTGAAGGCAAGTTGAGAGAAAAACCTCTCACGAACTAAGCCGATAATTGCTTACTAGAACCGCATTTACCCAGATAAGAGCCAGTACTAGGTTGAGATTACTCTTTAAAAAAGTTTCATAAATACACTTAAAAGTATTGTTACTTCTTCAACAAGTCTTTATAAGTATTTATTCGTGCCCAGCAGAATTTTTTAACATTCTAGTTCTGGTAGAAGCTCTTAGTTGTTTGCTGACATTAAATAGCGATTTTCTAGATGGAGGCTGAAAACGAGATTTGAAGAGGCTTTTAGCTTAAGTCGCCTTTGGATACAGGCTCTCGTGTCGCCCACCCCACAAGAAATAGTTGAGTATTTTTGTATTTGTCGTCCCTTACAGAATCCAATACAGTTGAGAATGAGCAACAAAACACTTGTAGAGAAGGCGATTTATCACGTCTCGAAAACCCAAAATTGTTGCCATTAGCCATTAGCCCAACCGTATTGTTACAGAATCATCATTGAATAGAAGATACTTGTACTGAGATATATCCTAAGTAATAAATAAGCCAACACATAAATGTATTTAAAAGCACATTTATTGTTTATTTCTGAAGACAGATGCGGTTTTAAATAATAAAGTATATGTTTAGGCAGTTTTTTCACATAGAAAAACTTCATCAGCCAATACAACTTAGTTCATAACTGTCGAGTTTCTCCTCTATCTTGCCTATTCTCAAAGATCGCCGGAGTTCCCTTTCTGCCTATCCTTGACGGGAAAGAGCATCATAGTGTTATAACGGCATCAGTCTAGATACAAAATGGGGAACACCAATTGATAATTAATTGCTGGTGCTTGGAGAGAGTTAAACTTAGCTTCTAGAGCAAACCCTGATTAGACAGAGTTGATAAGCAATGCTAATGCCAGCACTGCTGAATATTTTTAAGCAGGTGAGTCAAGAGTGATGAATGAAGCTGACACCTCAAATAAGGGGGCTGTGATGGAATCCCTAAATTCTGCTAATTCGCCACAATCTGAACAGGCGAGTTGTCCCTTTTACTCAGTTGTGCCTAATGACAATATGGCAGTTAAAAAGCTGCCACTCCTCATGCCAGCTGAAGATACACAATTTTCACAAGATACCACCGAGCAGGACTGGGTTGCAGAGCCGGAAAGCGGCAAACAAGCACTTATTGACTCGGAGTTTCAAAACCTGCTGGCATTGAACGAAGAATTACGTGCGGCTAACAATAACTTGTATGAACAAGTAGAGCAGCTAAAAGATAACCTAGCTGAGTCAGAAAAGGTTTTGCAGTGGCAAAAAACGCGCTCCAGCGTTAGTGAGTCGATGCTCAACCAACACACTCAGGAACTCGCTGCCGCTCAAGAACAGATAAAATCTCTATTTCAACAATTAGAAATCGCTGTACAAACTATTCAGCGCCAGGAAATTTTTACTGATACTTATAAAGCACAGGTGCAAATTAGCCAACAACGCCTTGCCCAGTTAGAGCGAGAATGTACGTTGCTACATACTAGCAACAACGAACAGTCTGAGCAGCTATTGCAGTCAGAAAATGTTTGTCGGGAATTACGTACTAGACTGATGCGACAACAACGCCAAACACTGCAATTTAAAGCAGCTTTGGAAAAATGTCTAGATACATCGGTTCCTAGCTATGACTCCCTAGAGGATGCGGCAAAACATCCTAAAGACATAACTAGTAGCCAAGGAAGATTCTCCAGAAAAGCTCGGTCTTTGTTTCCTAACGCACAGCCAATTAAACCTTGGTCAGCAGAAGAAGAATCCTTGAGTAACGATCCAGATAATTCTTGGGGTGAACCTTCAGCACCCATCCCCTTCCAAAGAAATGAAGGCTCTGCAACGCCGCCATCATCTCCTTGGAATTGGACAGTTAAGAAAGACACGCCAACACCGACACAACCAGAGCCATCTCCAGAAGTTAATGATTCCCTAAATACGGCGGAAGCTGTTTCATCTTCGGGTTCATCAAATTTAGATCAGCAATTAGATAGTCTAATTCAAATGTTTTTCACCTCCCAGCCTGCATCTACATCACCATCACCTGCTGCAAAAACGGATGTAGGTGATGCGCCGATCTGGGAGACTTTAGCAACAATCTTAGAAGACGATGAGGAACTAGAAAATCCACAAAAGGAGCCGATAGAAGCAGAAATTAATCCTCCTGCAACTACCTCCACTTCTTTGACGACTGATTCTGTGCTTTCACCAGCAAATAACTTACTGGTTCCCTCTACTCCAACTCACACCGAAACGCCTGTTGGGGAAGCTGAAGACTACTGGTCAGAAGTTTCACAATTGACGAATTTGGAATTGTCGACAACTGATTTATTCTCAGATTCATCAGATGATAACACTAAGGATACCAGTTCACCTTCACCAGTAGTTTATCCTCGGCGTCCACCCAAGGGGCGTAAGTCATTGGCATCTGTGGAACTACCGAATTTTCGCCCCAAGAGTTAAGAGTGCTGAGTTGGGAGTAATAAAGTGATTAGTGACCAATGACTAATGACTAATTCTTGCTTCTGACTTCGGAATTATGGCTTCTGGGTTGGTTTTTGCGACTTGACTGCGCGATCGCGGTTTGCCTGTAGCGATCGCATAATTAATCGCCAATAGCCACAGCCACAAGCCTGGATTCCGGGGTTCTAGCCAAAAACCTACCCGATTCAAGAAGCGCTCAAACCACGGACTCAGCAAAGTGCTAACTATGGCATGACGACCGAAGTTGAAATAACTACCAAGCCATCGCACTAAATCTCTAGGGCCAGCAAGTTCCCAAATCCATAAAAGCAAGGCAGGATTTTTACTGGCGGCTTTCAGTGCTAGGCGGTTAAAGGTTAACCAATCACACTTATCTTTGATGAAATTATCTGCCACCTCTAGAGGTTCGTCTGCTAACAGTCCAAAAAAGGTGTTGAGCATGGCGTTAATCCGTTGCGGTGGTAAAAATTTCCCTGTGGGTACCATCATGCCTTTGGAAAATAGCCAAGTCACGGAAACGTTGCTTTGGTAAGCGCGAATTTGGTTTAAGTGTCGGAAAGTTAACAAGTCATGTTTGAGAGCAATATCCAACAGTGTTGTTAAACGCTCTAAGTTACGAACTAGCGAACCAAAACCAGTGAACACCAGGGGAGACTGGAGTGATGCCGCATCACCGATCGCCATCAATCGATCGAAGGCAACTGTGCGATCGCTACTTCCGATACTAAAATGCCCCGGTATATACCCAAATGTCGGTTTCTTCCACACCAATTTGTCCATGTCGCACCTGCGATACTCTGGCAAAATCGTGAAAAAGTCCTCGTACATCTCTAGCAAGGAACCAGGATTTTCAGCATTGACTTCGTGGTAATGAAATAAATAAATCGTCAGTTCATCACCTGCTCCAGGAAACAATTCCCAAATTAACTGCCTTCCCCGCGAAATATCCCCATGACTGTAAAGAACGTCTCCATATTGGGAATCCCATACTCCTGGCTCAAATCCGCTCTCGATTGCTGCTCCCACTGTCGGACAGACACTATCAAAAGCACGACCGCCATTTAATTGCCAAGCAATGGGTGATGCAGTTCCCATCGCATCGATTAGCAGTCGTCCACTTACTTGTTTTTCAATCTGACTGGGTAAGTGCTTGACTTTCAAAATGACTTGTGATATATCAATATCTGCATGGATAAACTCTGTTTCATCCCAGATTTCGCCACCTGCGGCTTGCAGCTTTTGCCCACACATTTGGAGCCATTTTTCGGAATCCAAGCCTAAATTTAGGACTGTGGGCGTGTGGAGGACGGGCGATCGCAGTTTGGCTAGATTATTAGCATCAAAAAACTTATTGAATCCATCTTTGTATTCCCTGGCAATGATGGTTTCTAACTCAGCGGGGGTGACTAAACCCAGGTTAACTAAGCTTTGAATCTCATCGCGCGAAATATTCCATTCTCGGTTCATCCGCCCAAAGGGCATTCGTTCCACCAGCAGGACTTTATATCCTAGTTTTGCCATCAGTGCTGCATGAATCGCACCTAATGCGCCGCCGATATAAATGATGTCGTACTGGGGATTGGGGACTGGCGATTGGGTCTTGGGATTATCTTTTTCCCAGTCTCCAGTCCCCAGTCCCCCGTCTCCTTTACCAGAAAACACAACCTGACGCGGCTGCTGTGGATTCCGTACCCCTTCGCGCCATCGTTGTTCCCACCAATAGGCACGTGTGAGGTCATATTCACCGTTGGGCATTTTCTGAAAATACTTGACGGTGAGGGGATAAGCAGAGGCTAGCGCAGCAAAAATCGATTGTTGGGATAAATCAATCGCTGGCGGTTCTGGGTAATGATGCGGAAAACGGCTTCTGATTTCTTTGGTTAGGTGTCGCAGAATTTGTCCCTCTCCGGGAAAGGGTTGTTCTGCCCAACGAAACACTTTCAGATAGGTAGTTCGTTGCACTGACCAGACAAATACCGAAAGTTCCGCAGGCAAGTTTTCGGAAAGAGCCGTGCCAGCAGGTGTAGTAGCACTAGGTATTTTGAGGCGAAAGCCTTCCGAGGTAAGCAATTTTTCCCCATTTCCAGGTTCAAAATTTGTTTGTAGCCAGCTACGCACAGTTGCCATATCTGGAGTTGGAATTTCTAAATAAAGGATTTCTCTCATCGTTTCCTGACATCTCCGATCAATCTACTCACTAAGACAGGTTTTCTTCAGGCACAAAGTAAGGTAAGCTCCGCCCTATTAGTTTGGTAAAGATTCAGTGAAGAAATTTTAAGAATTTGTTGAATTTATTGTTCATTTTGTATTTCTGTAAACCCACGCCATGAATTATCCCATTCCAGACAGTCCCCAGGAAATTTTTGCTTTGCGACAACAGCCGATTGATGAAGAACTCGTTGCTGCTGCGATCGCTGGAGTAATTAAAGTTGTCCGCGCTCAGGGTCAATCTTTGGAAGAATTAACCGCTCAGTTACTAGCAGATGATCCACTGCTGGATCAGCAACAGCGTCGCTGGTTGAGCCAATTAGTTGCCCAATCATGGGAAAAGTTCTCCTAAAACCTTTTATTATGATGAAGTTTTGGTCGCAGCATTAGATTTCTCTGTTTGCACCTAAATATTAGCGATGCCTGCGCCTACGCATTTTAGGTATATAGGTATAGAAGTAACAATTGGGTTACTATTTTTGTGTTCATGGTATCAGAAGCCACTAGATTAACCATATCAGCGTTTTAAATCTCGTTCCCAGTCTCCGACTGGGAATGCTCGTTGTTGAGGCTCCGCCTCTCTTCCTGGCGGCAGAGCCGCCAGGAGCAGCATTTCCAGCCGGAGGCTGGAAATGAGGTTTTAAAGGAGTTTCAGCTTACAGCTATTTTCAGGTAAATAGACCACGCGGTAGGGGTACAGCATTGCTCATAGGTGTCAATTTAAACTGGAAATAGCTTATATGTTGGCTTCCATGCCCGCCCCGAAATAAATTTTCGGGCTAATAGCTAAAGTCTACTGAAGTAGACTGGAGATTTTTGGCGATATTTAGTCATCTTCAGATGACTTTAGCTATGAGACGGGAATTTCAATTTCCGGCGGACAAGCGGTTTCACGTTAAGTTGACACTAATAGGCAATGCTGTACCCTATTGTGTATTGCATCCAAACGAGAACCGCTATACATCTTTTGTCAACTAGAAGCTTTCACCGCCGTTTCTGCTTGGGAATGTAACAACAAACCGTATTCCAGTCCCTCCACCACCGCTTGATAGGAAGCCGCCAAAATATTGTTAGAAACCCCTACCGTCGTCCAGCGTTGACGGCCATTACCTGACTCTACTAACACACGGGTTTTGGCGGCAGTACCCGTATACCCATCGAGAATCCGCACTTTGTAATCTGTAAAATCAAAGGTTGCGATTTGGGGATAAAAATTTACCAAAGCCTTGCGTAAAGCTGCATCCAAAGCTGCCACAGGCCCGTTACCTTCCGCCGCCTCCAGAATATTTTTGCCGTCAACAGCGACTTTGACTGTAGCTAGGGCATTGCTAGTTTCTTTCCCCTCAATTAAGTCGCAGTGGACTTGAAAACCTTTGACTTCAAAAAACTTCTGGCGATCTCCTAAAGCTTCGTGCATCAACAGTACAAAACTGGCTTCTGCTGCCTCAAATTGAAATCCTTCACTCTCCAAATCTTTGAGGCGCTGAAGAATTTCCCTGGCCTCTGCCTTTTGCTGATCCAATTCAATGCCAAAACTGCGGGCTTTAGCTAAAACATTGCTCAGTCCAGACTGTTCAGAAATCACAATGCGGCGACGATTCCCGACTTGTTCCGGCTGAATGTGTTCGTAAGTTAGGGGATTACGTTCCACTGCTGATACATGAATACCGCCCTTGTGGGCAAAAGCCGAACGTCCTACAAAAGGGGCATGTTCATCTGGTGCAAGGTTGACAACCTCACTCACAAAACGACTAGCTTCTGTAAGTTGGGTGAGCTGGTCTTCTGTGATACAACTGTAACCCGCCTTCAATTGTAAATTGGGAATTAACGAACAGAGGTTAGCATTGCCGCAACGTTCACCATAACCATTAATTGTGCCCTGTACCATCTTTGCCCCGGCCATTACTGCGGCTATTGCGTTAGCAACCGCCATTTCCGAATCGTTATGAGTATGAATTCCAATTTGGGGAATTATCCTTTGTCCTTCGTCCTTAGTCATTGGTTCTTGACAAATGACAAATGACAAATGACCAATGACATCTTCAACAATTTGGCTAATTTCGTGGGGTAAAGTGCCGCCATTGGTATCACAGAGGACTACCCATTCAGCACCAGCTGCGATCGCCACCTCTAATGTCTGTAAAGCATAATCTCGATTGTGCTTATAGCCATCAAACCAATGTTCAGCGTCGTAGATAATTCGACGACCTTGAGAACGGAGGTACTCAATTGTGTCGCGAATCATCGCCAAATTTTCTTCTAATGTCGTCTTGAGTCCTGTTGTCACGTGTAAATCCCAAGACTTGCCAAAAATCGTTACCCAGCGAGTTCCCGCAGCCAAAATATCCTGTAGCATCGGTTCGGTTGCAGCAGTGGAGTTGGGGCGTCGAGTCGAACAAAAAGCCACAATTTCAGCTTGTTTTAGCGGATCTTCTTGGAGTTGCCAGAAAAATTGTACATCCTTGGGATTGGCACCAGGCCAACCGCCTTCAATAAAGGGAATTCCCAGTTGATCGAGTCTACGAGCAATGCGTAACTTGTCTTCTATCGATACTGATAGCCCCTCGCGCTGAGTACCATCCCGTAATGTAGTGTCATAGAGCCAAAGTTGAGGTGATGAATTTGTGGTCATAAAACTGGGATCGACGAGACAACTTCGAGGCAATGTGTCAATATACAACAAAAAGCCATTTTGGCAGTTTAAAAATGCCTAAAGTACTAGCTAAAGGTAAAACAATTGATTGTGAGCAAGGAAGCAATCTCCGAGAGATTTTGCTGCAAAATACTATTGAACTCTACAATGGCAGTGCTAGGGTAATAAACTGTCGGGGCATTGGCAGTTGTGGTACCTGTACGGTTAAGGTAGAGGGCAAAGTATCAGCAGCGAATTGGCGCGACCCTGCGCGGCGTTCGCTTCCTCCCCATTCTCCTACAACAGACTTACGTTTAGCCTGTCAAACTCAGGTCTTAGGCGATGTGAAAGTGACAAAGTTTGATGGATTTTGGGGACAAGGTTCTCGAATAGTGTGGACACCAAAAGGTTAAAAAGGAGTAAGACAAGATGGGTAGATGGACACCCTTAATTTTGATGGCTGGAGGTTTGGCCATTCTGCTTGGTACGTTACTAGGCATCAATTTTCCGATGGGGGTACAAACCGCTAACGCTCCCAGTGAGAAAAAATCTCAAGTTCTCCCAGCTAATATCAATGTTAATAGCAGTGCAGGCAGCAAGAATGATGAAACTGCAACTGAAGGAAATGAAACAACTGAAACAAACGAAAACAGACGCGGCATTGTAGCCCCAAGATCTGATAACAGGAGTAGTGTTGCTCAGAATCCTTCCACTGACTCAACCTCACCGGCTGACAGTACAGATACTTCCGAAACAAACACCCCATCCAGCGATACAAATCAAAACAGCGAACCGATTCGCGCCTTGTGGTAACTCTCGATCCGTCTTTAGTTACGAGTTATAAGTTATAAGTTATGAGTTATGAGTTATGAGTTATGAGTTATGTACAAATGACTAATGACTAATGACCAATGACTAATGACCAATGACTAATGACCAATGACTAATGACTAATGACTAGTGAGACTGTAATTATTGGTGGCGGCGTTATTGGTTTGGCGATCGCCATTGAACTAAAATTGCGCGGGACAAATGTCACCGTGCTTTGTCGTGACTTCCAGGCTGCCTCTACCCACGCCGCCGCCGGGATGTTGGCACCAGATGCGGAAAACATCCCTAATGGGGCAATGCGTTCCTTGTGCTGGCGAGCGCGTGCCTTATATCCCGACTGGACGCGCAAATTAGAAGAACTGACCAGCTTAAATACTGGCTACCGTCCCTGCGGTATCCTCGCACCTGTTTTTGAAGAGGCAGGGGGGGAGGGAGCAGGGGGCAGGGAGCAGGGAGCAGGGAGCAGGGGGCAGGGGGCAGGGAGCAGGGAGCAGGGGGAAAATTTCTCTCCTCTGCACCCTTCCCCCTGCCCCTCTGCCTCTTCCCCGGCTTATTGGTTAAACAAAGAGACAATTCATCAATATCAGCCAGGATTGGGAGCAGAGGTGGTTGGTGGTTGGTGGTATCCTGAAGACGCACAAGTTGATAATAAGGCTCTGGCTCACGTATTGCGGACGGCGGCTGAGTCTGTTGGTGTTGAACTCAAAGACGGTATCACGGTAGAAGCATTTTTACAGCAGCAAGGGCAAGTGGTTGGTGTACAAACTAATGCTGGAATGATTTACGCCGCGCACTATGTTTTAGCTTCAGGTGCTTGGTCAAATGAATTGTTACCACTACCCGTGCGTCCCAGAAAAGGACAAATGCTGAGTGTGCGAATACCAGAAGTTTCGCCGGAATTGCCGTTAAAGCGGGTTTTGTTTGGGCAGGATATTTACATCGTACCAAGACGCGATCGCCTCGTGATTGGCGCAACCAGCGAAGACGTTGGCTTTATCCCCAACAACACCCCAGAAGGTATTCAAAAATTACTACAAGCTGCTATCCGGCTGTATCCCCAACTAAAGCATTATCCCATTCAAGAATTTTGGTGGGGATTTCGCCCAGCTACCCCTGATGAATTACCCATCCTTGGCACTAGCCACTGTCAAAATTTAACCCTTGCTACTGGTCATTACCGCAACGGGATTCTACTTGCACCCGTCACCGCCGCATTGATTGCCGATTTAATCTTGGAACAAAAGTCTGACCCCTTACTTGCTGATTTTCACTATTCGCGCTTCCAGTCCCAGCCATCTACCTCCACCCCAATGCTGACTCACTCTGCCAATTTCTCCAACGGGCATCGTACCCCAGACGCGATGAATCACGTCTCTACAAATTCCCCCTTGATTATTGCTGGCAAAACCTTCCAATCCCGCTTGATGACGGGAACTGGTAAGTATCGCAGCATTGAGGAAATGCAGCAAAGCGTCGCTGCCAGCGATTGCCAAATCGTCACCGTAGCAGTCCGACGGGTACAAACCAAGGCTCCTGGACATGAAGGTTTAGCAGAAGCCTTAGATTGGACAAAAATTTGGATGTTGCCCAATACCGCAGGTTGTCAAACTGCTGAAGAGGCGATTCGGGTAGCGCGTTTGGGGCGAGAAATGGCGAAATTGTTAGGACAGGAAGATAATAATTTTGTCAAGTTAGAAGTAATACCTGACCTTAAGTATTTACTCCCAGATCCAATCGGGACGCTGCAAGCAGCAGAACAACTAGTAAAAGAGGGCTTTGCAGTATTGCCCTATATTAACGCTGACCCGATGTTAGCCAAGCGTTTAGAAGAGGTAGGCTGTGCGACAGTAATGCCTTTGGCATCGCCAATTGGTTCTGGACAAGGGCTAAAAACAACTGCCAATATCCAAATCATCATTGAAAATGCAGGTGTGCCAGTGGTGGTAGATGCTGGTATTGGTTCACCCTCAGAAGCCGCCCAGGCAATGGAATTGGGGGCAGATGCCTTGTTAATTAATAGTGCGATCGCTCTTTCTCCCAACCCAGCAGCAATGGCCCGTGCCATGAATTTAGCAACAGTTGCCGGTCGTCTAGCATACCTTGCTGGCAGAATGCCTATTAAAGATTACGCTAGTCCTAGTTCTCCTCTGACTGGGACGATTACTAGTTAGGGAATGGGGACTGGGAAGAGTTAGAACTCATTAATCCACCTTAAAAACTTAATTAACAGAGTTCAAAGACTCATTCATCTAGCTCAAAATTCCCAATCCCTAATCCGTAATCTCTAATGCCCAATGCTCAATGTAACGATTTATCTAGCAGTTTAAGAGCAGATTTAGCATTTATGTAACATTAAATTAACGATAAAGATAAAGGAATTAATTCATGCCCTATACCAATGAAGAAGGCGGCCTTCTGAATAATTTTGCTCGGGAACCAAAGGTTTATCAAGCAGAACCTCCCACAGAAGGGCAAAAGCGAACTTATCTCCTACTAGGAATTGCCGCTACAACTTTGGTTGTAGGCTTGATTATAGTCGCCTTCTTTGTTTCTAAAAGCAGTTGATCGTAAAACACTTTAAGAAAATTTCATCTTTATAGGTTTTCAGGTTCCGATTTTAAGAGGGGCCTGGTTTTTTGTTTTTTGTTAAAATTGGAGGAGTCAAAGTATACAATTATACTTTATTATTCCGATTAGACATCAAGGCTCAATATATTTTGAGCAGCACAACATCTACTAGTTAAAAAATCATTTTTATTATGAATTTATCCTACTTGGATGCACCTATAAAGGTGATATATACTGTGTTTTGGCTCTTTAGCCGCTATGAGCGTGAATGATACTGCACACAACAATAATTCTACTTGGAATCGGCAAGTATACCACCGCCTAAAACTTGCCCTCAGTCTTGGCTTACGACGACAACTGTTTTTAGCTGTATGTGATAATTTACACTTAAGAAATCAGGTAGCAGCCCGCTTGCATTCTACATTGGCTTATCCTGTTGGACAAGTGCTATATCAGTCATCAAATGCTCAAGAAAATAGCACTCCAGCTTACCCGCGATTAGTGACGTTGCGTTTGAATTTAAACGATCCCAATCCCATAATCCAGATTAATCAATGGTTGGCTAATTATCCACCGCCAATGGTTGGAGTATCAAAAGATAGCCCTGGAAGACCTTTTCCAGTACCAGCATTTCAGATTGTCGGCGTGGAGCATCTCACTAAGCAACCAGTCGCCACACAACGATTATTTTTACACTATCTCCGCTTAAGTGAACAATATTTCTCTACACAAGATTCCAGCCGATTCCTAGAATCTAACTTGCTGCTGTGGATACCACGTCCTTGGTTATCTGCTATCAAGCAATCAGCACCACAATTTTGGCGTTGCCGTACTGGCGTATTTGTGTTTGCTGGAGAACCCACACCAGCAAATCAGAATTCGGGCTATCCAGAACGTTTTTCACGTTCTGGAAGCTTAGATTTACGGAATATTGAGCAGTCGATTTTAGATGAATCAGTTAACCAAGCAGAACTTAGAACCGCAGCCACCAAGTTCAAGTTTGAGAATAATTCCGATTTCCCAGTGGAGAGACAAGGGAATCGCGTACACAAAACTCAGGAAGCTTCATCATCAACAGCGGATTTATTGAAGGCTACGCCACAACCGCAGGAATCTACGAATAGGTCTGGTAGTGGAATTAATAATCAATCGCTGTTGTCTTTATCTTATATTAGCAGTGAGTTAACGGAGCTAGTAATAGCAACAATCAATACAAGCAACGCTCAAAATACAGAGAATTCTTTACAACCACAACAGATTTTGTTGGAAATTGAAGAATTACACGAAAATCTTGTTTCAGAAGAGATACTGGCAGAGGCTTATCATCGTCTGGGCACTTTATACCGCCTTCGCATTGAGCAAGGAGAGTCAACCCTAGAAAACTTGATGGTAGCAATTATTGCTTATCAAGAGGCAATTAGCTATGACGAAAATTCACCACAACTTCCAGATATCTTAAATGACTTGGGTACACTCTACTGGATGCTATATCGCACACCACCTAATTCAGAGGAAGGACAAACTTATATAGAGCAGGCTATAGAGTTTTATCAGTTGGCGTTAAAGATGATTTCACCCCAGACACATTCAGAAACTTACGCTCGTGTGCAAAATAATTTGGGGACAGCTTATGGTGATTTAGCCCGTTTTTCTCATCCATCTGAAAATTGGCAGCAAGCAGTTTTAGCTTACAGTGAAGCACTTAATTACCGTACAGCCGATATGGATTCATTAAAGTATGCGGCTTGTCAAAATAATTTGGGTACTGCTTACTGGCATCTAGGGCAATATAATCAACCAATTTTACATTTAAAGAAAGCGATCGCAGCTTACAATGAAGCACTTGTACACTACAACCCCGAAGAGGAACCGCTCAAGTATGGCATGATTCAAAATAATATCGGTACTGCTTGCTGGAATCTGGCACAATACGAACAACCTGCCCAAAATCTCCAGTTAGCGATAAATGTCTATAACGAAGCTCTCAAGTATCGCACTCCAGCAAATTTCCCCACCGCCTGCGCCGCTACACAAAATAATCTGGGTACTGCCTACTGGCATCTATCAAACCTATCTCAGACAACTAAAGAGGCACGGCAAAATTATCTGCAACTATGTATCAGTGCTTACGAAGAAGCTATAGCTTTGGCTCACTCACTTAGCGATACCTCTTTAAGTTTTGATTTGCTCACCTCTTACAATAACCTGGGATTAGCTCATTATCAGTTAGTAATAGATGAGTCTTTTAAGGGTGACAAAACAACACGTTCTCAACACTTAGAAGTAGCATTAGATAACCATTTGCAAGCCTTAAACGGATTCAGTAAACAATCCGAGGCTTATCAAACAACCTTCACTTATGTAGTGAAAACTATTCGTGCTTTTCATAATGCATTAGGAATACAGGGGCAAAATCTGGCTTTATCTAAAGTTCCTAGTCAGTTGTTGCCAGAGATTTTGTCAAAGTTATAAAACTACAGCAGGGAATAGGGAGTAGGGAACAGGGTTTAAAGTCTCTTATTATATAGCTTTTGTCTTAAAGTTTATACCTAATTTATCTGATGCTATCTGATGTACTTCTAACACTTTTCTATTACTCTGGTCAAAGAAAAATCTTCAGCCAATTTTGAATAGTAACTTTATATCAACTTGACAATCAATTAAGAAACCAAGTAAAGTAGCGATGTCTACGACGGGCTACGCTTACGCAACTCCTGTTTTAATAATGACCAAGCCATGAAATCTTTTAGCAATCCATAAACTTAACTTCACAAATATAAATTATTCATTAATTTATTTTTAAATCCATATAAATATTTTATGAAAAACACTATAAGACATTGGCGTATTTTCCGTAAATTTACTAAGGTAGATTTGAGGTCTACTTGAAATAAACTTCAGAATGATAATTAAAACCTAAAATTATGAAACTAAGTTTTATTTTTGCTACTGCTATATCGAGTTTTTTCGTGAGTTCTGCTTCAGGATTTGGTTTCTCTGCTCAAGCTTATGCTCTAACTTTTCCTGGTATCTCTAGCGCTACATGGGGAGAACCTACTCCAGGAAGCGCTAATACTGAACCCCTATATACAGGTGTGGGAAGCAATACATTTACTTGGGGTGAACCTGATTTACCGACAGGACTTCCAAATAGACTAACCTTTAATGGAACTTCGTTTTCTGCGGATATTAACTCTGTATTCAAAATAGCTGATTTAACTTACTTTAACGGAACGGTATTCAGCGGTACAAGCGTTGAATCTGTACCTTTAAATCTCAATGTATCCTTTAGCCCACCCGTTGGCATCAGCCAAGTTTTTGACTTCAAATTGGGTCTAATAAATACGCTTAACGACGCAACCGATCCTGAAAATAGTGCAGATTTTGTATATATAGACACAAATTGGAGTAATCAAAATTTTACATTTGAAGGCAATAATTATACTCTTGAGCTAACTGGCTTTAATCCAAACGTTCCCCAGATAAGTATTAAGGCTCTTGAAGGAGCCACAACTACATCAGCCGTTTATGCCAAAATCAAAGCTGTGCCCGAACCTACGGCAGTAGTGGGTTTATCTTTGCTGGGAATATATCTAATATCTCGTAAAAATTCTTGGAGAAGAATACTAAGAGCATAAAAATGTAGAGACGCGATAAATCGCGTCTCTACAAAGGGTTGCCGTTTTTGCAGACAACTATGCAGGATTAGGTTGGGTTCGGCTTTGAAGTAGCTGGATAATTGCAGCTTTTTCTAAGATGCCAACTAGAACACCATTCTCACGAACTACGGGAAGCACGGATAGTTTTTGTTGTTCGAGCAACTGCATAACTTCCAGCAGAGGTTGATCGGATTGGACTGTGGTAGATTCAGTAATTGGTCGCATGACTTCTTTGACTTGAGTTTCTGACCACAGTGTTGTGGGGATGGTTCTTAAATTATCAATTGTGATCGCACCTACTAATTGTCCATCATCATCAGTCACTAAGAACCGATGCCAGTTTTGCCCACTGATGACTCGCTCATCGGCAAACTCTCTCAAGGTAAGATTAGCAGATACAATCGGGCTGTCATAAGTTACAGCATCCTGGGCTGTCAAACCTGTGAGTTTTTCTTGCACTCTGGCAAATTGAGCCGAATTACCAGCATTTTGCAACAAGAAGAAGCCTATTAACAGATTCCAGAAGTTACCGGAGTTGCCAAATAATAATAAAGGAAGTACGCCTGAAAGAATTGCTACCCAACCAAAGATTTGCCCAACTCGACTCGCAAAGGTTACACCTTTATAAGGATTACCTGTAATTTTCCAAACGATGGCTTTCAGTATATTTCCGCCATCTAAGGGCAAGCCAGGAATCAGGTTAAACAGGGCTAATGCCAAGTTAACAGAAGCTAGAACACCAAGAATTGCAGCTAACGGCCCTGATGCAGCAGTAGTAACACCAATAGCTGTAACGATACCGCATAGTAGTAAACTTACCATTGGTCCGGCGATCGCAACCCAAAAAGCCTCACCTGGAGTTTTCGACTCTTTTTCTAAGCTTGCTAAACCGCCAAATATAAACAGCGTGATGGATTTGACATCGATTCCCTGACCAATCGCAACGAAACTGTGACCTAATTCATGGGCGACGACAGAGGCAAATAACATTAGCGCTGTCATCAATCCTAGTAGCAAAGCTAATCCCGCAGATAATTGAGGAAATTGCGCCGCCAGTCCACTGCTATAACTCCAAGTTACCAAACCCAGAACTAAAAACCATGACGGATGGATATAGAAGGGAATTCCGAAGAGATTACCAACGCGAATTGTGCCATTCATGTCGTTCACCTTTGATTTCAGCTTCGAGAGGTTTTGCTTTCTTCCGACTCGATGTCTTTACTGTAACGAAAGGTTAAGAGATTTTAATCTTGATGGCTGTAGTGGTGTCCGTCCGTAAAGGTGTGGTTATTGGTAATAATGACATTTGTTTTGACCGAAAGCGATTCATGATACAGCAATACAGTTCAGATTAAGCCCAAAACACTTGTATAGACGGCAATTCATCGCGTTTCTTGCCTTATAAGGATGTATTATTTCTCTCTACGAGACGCAATCATGCGAACGCGCTACGCCACGATGCTCGATAGCGCAGCGTTAGCGACGTAGGAGCGTCTGACTCGCTCTAAGCGAAGCCATGCCGAAGGCTTTACGCTGCGCTATAGTTATAAATTTAGTTGCTCTCAAACCATTTTTATTTTTCTTTATGAGTGCCTTTTAAATCTTTAGTTTTGCCTTATTCGGTAACTGTTCCTCAATCAAAGCTCTCGCTTTCTTGGAAAGATTTTTTGTTTTTCTTATTTTCTCTTTTGCTAACTCATCAGGAGCATAATTGGACGGCAGATTTAAGCGGCGAATTCCCATTTTTACGTATTCTTCATTTATCTCCATCCCAATGGATTTTCTTCCTAAGCGTTTAGCAACTGCACATGTAGAGAAACTACCAGAAAATGGATCTAATACGATATCTCCAATATTTGAAGATGCCAAAATAACTCGTTCTAAAAGTGCTTCTGGTTTTTGAGTTGGGTGATTTTCATATTCTTCCATTTTGAAACGTACTCGTGTAAAATCCCAAACATTACCCGGTACTTTCTGAGTATTGTAAGGCTGAGGAGGTTCTTTTCGATAATCAATCAATTGACGCTTTGCACCAGTTTTTGCCTCTACCATGATATTGTCGGAATTAAACGTGTAGTTCTTTTCATGCTTCGTTAGCATAATTATTGGCTCATACATAGAACCAAAGTGATTTTTTGCTTGCACTCCTGAGCTATCGTAATTCCAAACAATCCTACTTTTAATATAGAAGTTCTTGCGGCACTTGATATCAAGGTAGGGCATATTCTCTGTGCTGTTCATTAGGTAAAAAGTACCATTGGGCTTTAGGACACGATGGCATTCATCGATCCATTGATATGTCCACCTAAGAAATTCTTCTTCCGACCAATTTTCAACTAAACCATCGAAGTTTTTGCCAATATTGTAAGGCGGGTCAGCAAAAATTAGGTTAATGGATTCTGATTCAAGACGCTTTAAATTTTCAAGAGCATCGCCATGAATGATAGTGTGAAAATCGTCTTTATATATTTTGATATCTATCAAATCGTTGGAAATCACAGTTAGCGCCTTGAGGAAGTAACACAAAAATGTGACTTAAAATCTACAATATTGATTTGAATATTGCAAGGCTTGCTTATATCTTATTTTTGAGGATATGGATATTAAAACCACAAATAAGTGCTATGAGTCTGCTGATTTTCGTAATAAAAATAGATTCTAATACGGCTCAACCCAGACAATTTTTTGTGTGGAAGTCCCACTACCACACAAAAAGAATCTCAATCTAGTGCATAGTGCTATACAAGTATTCGGGCGATCGCCGAGATAGGTGCAAAATGGAACACGTTGTAATGGCTTAGGCATCTATTTATACTGCAATTGTCTCCATCTGCTGAGAACTTTTCTGCAACATCGGGATAATTAGATCGGCAGGGATAGGACAACTGAAGTAGTAACCCTGTCCTTCATGACATCCCTGCATTTTCAAGTATTCAACCTGTTCTTGGGTTTCTACACCCTCTGCTGTGATGTTCAATCGCAGGCTTTTTGCCAGAGCAATAATCGCATTAGTGACGGCAGCACTATCAGGATTGGACGTGACATCCTGCACAAATGACTGATCAATCTTCAGCATATTCACAGGAAAGCGCTTCAAGTAGTTGAGTGAGGAATAACCGGTGCCGAAGTCGTCTAGAGCCAACCATATACCCAGTTCTCGTAATTTTTTTAAGGTTTTAACCGATCGCTCTATGTCACCCATCAAGAAGCTTTCCGTGACTTCCAGTTCGAGATCGGATGCTTGGAGTCCAGTCTCCTCAAGAATTTGGCTGACTATTTCAACCAGATAGGGTTGTTCAAATTGTCGAGCTGAAAGATTCACAGACATCCGAATCGGGGTAAATCCAGCAAGCTGCCAAGCACGGTTTTGGGCGCAAGCAGTTCGCAAAATCCATTCACCAATTTCGACGATCGCACCATTGGTTTCTGCAATGGGAATAAACTTTGCTGGAGAAATCATACCTAATGTGGGATGTTGCCAGCGAATCAATGCTTCCATAGCTGTAATTTGTCCGCTATGTAAATCAATCAGAGGTTGATAATAAACCAGCATTTCGTTGCGGGTAAGCGCTCCACGTAATTCATTTTCTAAAGTTAATCGCTCCTGCAACTGAGCATTGATTTCCGGCGAATAGAATTGATATCGGCTACGTCCTTGCTGCTTTGCTTCATACAGTGCTATGTGAGCCTGTTGCAAAAGTTGATCTATGCTATTTTGCTCATTTATGCCATTCATGGTGATGCCGATGCTGACGGTGATATGAATCAAGTTACCCTCTAGAGAAAAAGGTTTACTGAGGGTACTTAACAATAGTTGAGACAGCTTAATTACACTTTCAAAAGAAACAATCTCTATACGAGCAATGGCAAACTCATCTCCACTCAAATGAGCAATAATATCTGTTTGCCTTATGCAGCTTGATAATCTCTGAGCAACTGCTCTTAACAACAAATTTGTTGTTTCAGGCTCTAACCCATGACTAATATCAGTGAAATCATCAATACTCAGTAAAAAGACGGCTACAAGGCGCTGGTTGTTTTCAGGTTGGGATAAAATCTGATTGAGGCGATCGCAGAATAAATCACGATTGGGTAATCCAGTTAGCTCGTCATAATTAGTGATGTAGTGAATTAATTCATCTAATTTGTGAAGAGTTTGTGAGGTATTCGCCATCAATGTACCCGCTTCATCAGTAAATTCTGTGGGTAATTCAGGTAAGGTTTTGGTGTTCAGATAATTTTGCAATGCAGCAGATGTCAAAATAACCGGTTTGAGGAGGTGGTGTAGCGCGTAGAGGGTGGCAGCCGTACCTGCTAACGTAGCCAACAAAGCAATGCTCATAACTCGGATCGCCATCTCTAAAGAATAGGAGTTTGAGATGACGAAACTCAAGAGTAAAGTCAAAAGTGGTACGTGAGTTCCCAAAAATGCCACCAACATTATTTTACCGGTGTAACTTTTTTTGAGCCATCCAAAACGAGCTAGGAACGAGTACAAGTAGAGGTTGTGATTGAGCTTCATAAATTTTGTACGGGAGTTGCTAAATTAGTTCCGAGCTATTGGGTGTTTTTGATTCACAATTCAGTAGAATTAGCTCTTCTGGAACCCAACCCTGATGAGGTTATATATTATTGTTCCCAATATAGGTTTCTCTTTATATGGATAACGATAAAGCTTCTGTAAAACTTATCTTTAATAAATTTCACAATTAATACCTAAATTATGTTGATTGTTATTAGTTTTTCTTTAGATGGTATAAGAGTAAAAAATATATAGCGTTCTAAGTTGATTCGCGGAAAATAATTTTTATAACTAACCGCATAAACACAGAAAACGCAGAGATAAAGATAGATTTTCACGAATGATTTAGGACTGGTATCTGTTGTAAGGGACTTCCAAGAAATAAATTATCCATCTTGTGGGATCGGTGTCCCCACCCGTCCCAGATTTAGGGCGCTCATGTTGCCCACCCTCACAAGAAAATTTGGGGTGTTTTTTTATTTGGAAGTTCCTAAAGGCACAGCATTGCTGTCCCTTACGCATGGTCTATTTACCTAACCATTGCTGTAAACAAACAACAGATTATTTCTGACTAGAGCCTGAAAAGAGCAGATTTGTAACTTTCTCTAACACCTTTAATGCTGTTAATGAACCTCGAATCAGCCCAATAGCAGCAAGGGGTTGTCGAAGCATTGCCATTGCCAAAGGAAAAGGATTTAGAGAGCCATCAGAGTTAATTCCTGATGTGAGATCGGGGATATTATGCTGACAATCGTCGCTGACTACTCGCAATATTGCTACGGATACCCCGGCTGTATTGAAAAATTCTAGGGCGGTAAATCCTTCCATATCAACAACATCAGCGGCCAAACTCTTACCCAAACGGCGTTTTTCGGCAGCAGACCAAATAACGCGATCGCTTGTCAGTGACTTGACTAAATTTAGTGGGGAGTGGGGAATAGGGAGTGCTGAGTGCAATTGGGCTGTAAAAGTGCGATCGCATTCTTGCTGTTTCCCCTGATAAACACAATCTTGATACAGCACAAGATCGCCAACTGTATAGCGATCACTTAAGCTGCCACATAAACCCATAATCAGCACTCTGGATTTTGGAGCTAGAAATTGTCCTTGTTGCAAATATTTGAGTAGAGGTTTCATGCCAACAGGTATAGCTACTATTGTTGGTATGGAGCCATTAATGCCGCTTAATCCGCGACACACAGCTTTATATTCTGCTCCCTGAGGCACCAGAATTGTGTTAATGGGTAAAAAATTAGACACTAGCGCTCTCAACAAGTTTCCTTTTGTATTAAAAATTGGGTCATATCTGAGTCAGAATAAGTAATATTGCCGTTTAGTACTAACCAAAACTCGCAAACCGAAGGTGATTGCTGTAGCATGACTAAATAATTGTGTCACCCACACGATAATTTTCCAAGATGGTAAAGCTTGATCGCTCAAAATCCGCACGAGAACTCTTCAATATTTCCAAATTGGCGATTCAATTTTCGTGGCTGACGGTGAGTTTTTGGATTGCCGTAACGGTAGCTGGGATTCTGGCTTTCAGTTCTCTTAAGTATGCCTTGTTTCCAGATATAACCTTTCCAGTGGTGGTTGTGAATGCTACAGCCCCCCTGACAACTGCCCTGGATACCGAGGCGAAGCTCACAAAACCCCTAGAAGAACGCCTCCGCTCCCTAGAAGGACTGGAGAATATTCGCTCATCCACCTATCCTAGTCAAACAGCCATTGCCCTTTCTTTTGCCGTTGGGACGAATTTAGAAACATCGACCAAAAAGGTTGAAACTGCCCTCAAGCAGTTGACTTTGCCTCCAGGAGCAACTTCTAAAATTATTCCCCTGAATTTAAACGAATCAGCCGCCATTAGTTATGCCATTGAGAGTCCCACACGGAATCTCAAAGATTTGACGAAATTGGCACAAGATGAGATTGTGAGTGCGATCGCTAAATTACCAGGAGTTCTGAAAGTCTCACTACTAGGCGCTGCTACTGCAATTCCTCCGGTAAATCCAGCGAATGCGAGTGCAGCAGCCGCTCAAGGTGGGGCGACATTAGTTAGGTTTAACGCTCAAGATGCACTGGCATTTCAAGTAATCAAACGCGGTAACGCTAACACTCTGGAAGTCGTGAGTCAGGTTGAGAAAGAAGTTCAAAGGCTACGCTCTACCCTGAAAGATGTCAAACTCACTTTAGCTGCCACCCAAGCAGAATATATCCGCCAAGCCACCCAGTCAACAATTGATGCTTTGCTGGAAGCAGTCTTGCTATCAATAGTGGTAATTTTTCCTTTTTTATGGAACTGGCGGGCAACTCTTATCTCTGCCTTGGCAATTCCTACGTCCTTGTTAGCGACGTTTATCGTCATGGCGATTTTCGGCTTCAACCTGGAAACAATCACCCTGCTGGCGTTAGCTTTGGTGATTGGTAGTATTGTTGATGATGCGATCGTTGATGTAGAAAACATCATGCGACACGTTGAAGATGGGGAAACTCCCCGCCAAGCGGCGCTTTTAGCAACAAATGAGATTGGGTTGACAGTTACCGCCGCCACTTTGACAGCAGTCGCAGTTTTTCTGCCCATAGGTTTGATGGGTGGGGTAATCGGTCAGTTTTTTAAACCTTTCGGCATAACTGTTTCAGCCGCGATGCTTGCTTCTATGCTAGTTGCTCGGACTTTATCTCCAGTTCTAGCTATCTACTGGCTGAAACCTAAATCCTCGCTATCTCCACGTCAGGAAGGAAAAATCTGGTTAGCTTTTACCCAATTTTACAGAAACTTGCTGAGTTGGTCTTTAAATCACCGCAAGATAGTTATCGGGTTAGCTGTCCTCAGCTTCATCGCAGGTATAGTGCTGATTCCACTCATTCCCAAAGGCTTTATTCCCAAACTCGATCGCGGCGAATTTAATATTGCTTATACAGCCCCTTTGCCAAGTATACCTAGTGGAGGAGAGCGACAGGGTATAAATTCCAATCCCCAGTCCCCAATCCCCAATCCCCAATCCCCCATTCCCAACCCTTTAAATGATTCTCTAGAGGTTGCGAAGAAACTAGAAGAGGTTGTGAGAAAATCACCGGCAGTTGAAACGGTATTTACTACTGTTGGTTCTCGTGAGGGTGAGCCGAATAAAGGAATACTATATGTAAAGTTAAAGGGCGATCGCAAAATCACCACTGGAGAACTACAAGACCAATTGCGCTCCTCCTTACCTGCTCTTTCTGGGGTAACTACTAGTGTTGAAGATATTCAATTTGTCGATTCCGGCGGTCAAAAACCCCTGCAAATAGCATTACAAGGTGATAATCTCCAAGCTCTGAGCAAAGCAGTCAAAGTGATTAAAGAAAAGATTCAGAGGCTACCGGGATTTGCTGATGTCACTATTACAGGTGAAACGAATCCACAGGGCACGGTTTTTCAGATCGAGCGTCTGAATAATCAGCGCGTGGCCTACATCAGTGCTAATCTTGGTAAAAACCTATCTTTAGGTGATGCCACTGACAAAGTGGTGGCTGAAGCAAAGGCGGTGTTACCCTCTAATGTTTCCTTAAATTTGGGGGGAGACTCTGCTAACCAAAATAAAGTTTTTAGCAGTTTTGGAACTACTCTGGCCTTATCCGCCCTGTGCATTGTCATAGTACTAATTTTGTTATTCAAAAGCTGGGTAGACCCTCTAGTTATTGGTGTCTCTTTGCCTTTAGCATTAGTGGGGGCAATGTTGGCGCTACTGATTACCAAGAGCGACTTTGGCATGATCTCATTAATCGGTTTCGTCTTTTTATTGGGACTAGCAAATAAAAATGCCATTTTGCTTGTAGATTACATCAACCAGTTACGCAACGCTGGCTTAGAACGTACTGAAGCGATTCTCAAGACCGGATTAGTGCGCCTCAGACCAATTATGATGACCACTGCCTCTACAATTTTAGGAATGTTACCGATCGCTTTAGGTTTAGGTGCGGGTTCGGAGTTGCGATCGCCTATGGCTGTAGCGATCGCAGGTGGACTAGTAACTTCAACTATCCTCAGCTTGATTGTTGTGCCAGTAGTTTACACCATTTTGGATGATTGGTTTCCCCGATTTAAGCAGAGGGGGACAGCTTGAGCCAGGTTTTTGTCACGGGAGGTACGGGTTTTATTGGTGCCCATTTGGTACGGTTGCTTCTGCAACAGGGTTATACAGTCAAAGCGTTGGTACGCTCAAGCAGCAATTTGGAGAATCTACGCGGTTTGGATGTGGAAATTGTCAAAGGCGATTTAAACGATCCAAATCTTTGGCAACAGATGGCAGGTTGTCAATATCTATTTCATGTCGCAGCTCATTATTCCCTCTGGCAAACAGACCGAGAGTTACTCCACCAGAACAATGTCCTGGGTACGCGCAATGTGTTAGCAGCAGCTCGCAAAGCGGAGATTGAGCGCACCGTCTACACCAGTTCCGTAGCGGCTATTGGGGTAGGCTCATCTGGTGAAGTCGTCGATGAAACACATCAGAGTCCCTTAGAAAAATTGGTGGGTGACTATAAAAAGTCTAAGTTTTTGGCTGAACAAGAAGCTATCCAAGCTGTTGCTAGAGGTCAAGAAGTAGTTATTGTCAATCCCAGCAGCCCTATTGGTTCGTTAGATATCAAACCTACCCCAACAGGTGATATAATACTGCGGTTTTTACGACGGCAAATGCCTTTTTACTTGGATACTGGTCTAAATTTTATCGATGTGCGGGATGTGGCATGGGGGCATTTACTGGCTTTGCAACGGGGTAAATCAGGCGATCGCTATATCTTAGGTAATCAGAACCTCAGTCTCAAAGAACTACTCGAACAACTCGCTGATATCACAGGTCTTAGCGCACCTCAACGAACAGTACCCGCTTGGCTGCCCCTGAGTGTTGCCTGGGTTGATGAAAAGATTCTCGCACCACTGGGAAAATCGCCCTCAGTACCATTGGATGGTGTTCGGATGGCGAAACAACCTATGTATTACAATGCTTCAAAGGCTGTACGAGAGTTGGGTCTACCTCAATCTTCGCTGAAAGTCGCACTCAAAGATGCTGTGGATTGGTTTGTTGCACAAGGTTACGTCAAATGAAAAATATAGCGATTCACGTGTGGATGCAATACGCGTTAGGGTAGCACAAGTACCCAGACCGATAATGACTGTGGTGTATTTATCTCTAAAAGAGGAGCGATCGCAACAATGGCAGTTAATCTACAACAAGCTATGGATATTGGGAAGTATCTGGTTACGCAACGTTTGAAAGGACGTAAACGCTTCCCCTTAGTATTGATGTTGGAACCTCTTTTTCGGTGTAATCTCGCTTGTACAGGTTGTGGTAAAATCCAACATCCAAAGGAAATTTTAAAGCAAAACCTCACCCCAGAACAATGTTTTACCGCTGTGGAAGAATGTGGCGCACCAGTTGTCTCAATTCCTGGGGGAGAACCTCTGCTGCATCCTCAGATTGATAAGATTGTCCAAGGATTAATTGAGCGCAAGAAATATATTTACTTGTGTACCAATGGTTTGTTGTTAGAAAAGAACCTAGATAAGTTTCAACCTTCCCCTTACCTGACTTTTAGTGTGCATTTAGACGGAATGCGGGAGTTACACGATCAGTGTGTCGATCGCAAAGGTGTTTTTGATATTGCTGTCAAAGCCATTCGCGCCGCTAAAGCTAAAGGCTTTCGTGTCACCACTAACACGACGATCTTTGAAGGTACTGAACCCAAAGATATGCAAGAGTTCTTCGACTTTCTGGAAACCCTAAATACTGACGGGATGATGATTTCTCCCGGTTACAGTTACGAGTGGGCACCAGATCAAGATCATTTTCTCCACCGTGAACAAACCCGCGCCCTCTTCCGGCAAATTCTGGCTCCATACAGAAGTGGTGAAAAAAACTGGAACTTCAATCACAATCCATTATTCCTAGATTTTCTCATTGGTGAGAAAGACTACGAATGCACGCCTTGGGGTAGCCCTAGTTATAGCGTTCTCGGTTGGCAAAAACCTTGCTATCTGCTGAACGAAGGTTATTACTCTACGTTCAAGGAATTACTAGCCCAAACTGACTGGAGTCAATACGGCCAGAAGAGTGGTAATCCCAAGTGTGCCGATTGTATGGTTCACTGCGGCTACGAACCCACCGCCGCAATGGATGCAATGCAACCGCAAAATATGGCACGTGCCCTTGGCAGTGTGTTTGGTAGGAACTAGTAAATACTAAAGGGTGCGGTGGGCTATGCCTATGCACCCTTTAAAGGTTCTGATTCCACTGGAATGTATGCAACAACATCCAGTGAGGATAAAAAGAGGATACTTATTTAGAGATATTGCGATCGACTTATACAAAATAATCAGGGAAAATACTCATGCCATTTGTATCTATTCGTGATTTGCAAATGTATTATGAGATTCGTGGCACTGGTCAACGCCTACTCAGTATTAGTGGTACTGGAGGAGACTTGCGGCGATCGCCTACTATTTTTGACTCACCGCTAGCCCCACACTTTGAAATTCTGGCTTACGATCAGCGCGGTCTCGGTCAAACTTCAAAACCTGATATTCCCTACACCATAGCAGATTACGCCGCCGATGCAGACTCTTTGTTAAACGCAGTCGGGTGGGAGAGCGCTCATGCGATCGGAATTTCTTTCGGGGGTATGGTAGCCCAAGAGTTGGCACTGCACTATCCGCACCGTGTTGAACGTCTTGTTTTAGCCTGTACTAGTAGTGGCGGTGCTGGTGGATCATCATATCCACTACATGAACTCGTGAACCTTCCAATTGAGGAAGTGGCTCATCGGCAAATCACAATTGCTGATACCCGATGGCAAGAGGAAGCTTGGCTATCTAGCCGAACTGCACAATTTCAGGATTTAGTGAAGCTGACACTAGCAGCTGCTCAAGAGGGTGTAGACGAACCAAATCGTGAACTTGGCCGTCGTCGCCAGCTTGAGGCTCGTGCTTCTCACGATACACATAATCGACTTTCTCAACTGCATATTCCTGTCTATATCTGCGGCGGTCATCACGATGGCATATCTCCTCCAGCCAATCTTGAGGCGATACACAAACAGATACCAGGTTCGTATTTAGAGTTCTTTAAAGGTGGTCATCGCTTTCTTTACCAAGACCCCCAAGCATTCAAGCGCGTTATCGCCTTTCTCCAAAATAAATTTGAGTAATTTTACAAAGGAATTTCGTCTTGTTTCTCAACCCATTAATCCCAAAACCCTGATGTAGAGACGCGATTTATCGCGTCTTCTCTAAACCAATTATCTACACCAATAACCCTTAGGGACTGACAAATAAAAAAATATCCAATTTACTCTTGTGGGGTGGGCAACATGAGCGCTATATAGCCTGGGCGCTCATGTTGCCCACCCCACAATATTGGATAATTTATTTCTTTGAGTTTCCTTAAATGAACCGTATTACACCATAGCTGCCTTCTTCAAACTATTTTTGGCTAATAGATTCTGGTGTAATTGCTGCATATTGTTCAGGTGTCAGCACAGCTTCCTGAATATTGACCTGTTTAGGAATCACACCATATTTATAAAAGTAATCTGCAACTCGCTGTTGTTCCTTAACTAATTCTGGGGAAATGGCTCTCAAGCCATAACTGCGGCGGCTAACTACTTTTTCCATGATGTCAGGAGGTAGTTTTTGGATTGGCCCAATGATTTTTGCGACTTCTTTGGGATTTGCCTCAGCCCAGCGCTGGAGTTTATCAATCTCCTCAATCACTATCCGCAGAATTCCCGGATTATCAACCGCAAACTGCCTTGCACCAATATAGTATCCACCAGGAGTATCAAGTCCTTCAGCAGTCTTAATTACTCGGATCTTATTTGATTTTTCAGCCAAAGCTAGATAAGGATCGCCCGCTACCCAAACCGGAATTTTCCCTTCTAGAAAAGCACTACTAGCTTCTACTGTAGGTATACTCAAGATTTTAATATCGCTGGGTTTTAAACCCGCATCTTCCAAAGCTCTAAAGACAAAATAGTGAGATGCAGAAGCTTTTTGAAAGACGATTTTTTGTCCTTTGAGATCCTTGACGCTCTTAATGGGAGAATTTGGCGGGACAGCAATCACACTTGCTCTACCCGTGGTTGGAGTGCGTCGAGAACCAACCACATAAACGATTTGAGCGCCAGCAGCTTGGGCGAAAATAGGCGGAGTTTCTCCAACGGAACCTAAATCGATTTTGCCGACATTCATCGCTTCCATTAGTTGTGGCCCTTGGACAAATTGTGCCCACTCCACTTTTACCCCTAGAGGTTCTAGACGCTTTTCTAATACTTTTTGCGATCTGACCAAATCGCCTGCTGATTGATACCCCATACGGAGTACCTTAGCTTTGATTCCAGATGAATTGGAATTGGTATCAGATACATTTGTCGCAGCAGATGGGGTTTGAGCTTTTTGCCCTTGGGTTGTGCAACTAACTAATGTTAACGAAGTTGCCAAGGTTAACAACCCAGGTGCTAAAAGCCGCGTGAAACGGTGAAAGATGTTTGTATGCTGAAGCTTAACTGTAGCGGTCATAGATTTTGTGTCAAAAAAATTTTAGAGATATTATTTACCACACTCAGTCCTGAGTACCTCGGCAAAGAGAGTGCTGAGTAATCAAGAAGATTACTCAGTACTTCCGCACTATGGTAAAAGCCCCGCATATTGTAAGCGGTCTTTCAACTCAGCACTCATCACTCAGCACTCTTCATCTGGCTTTACTTGGAGTACCAGTAAAGGCGAAAAACTGTTGCTCTTTGGGTGCAGCCAAACTTTCACCCAAGTAACGATGAATACCTACTCCCATGTCTCCTGTTGCAGTGAGTTTGAAGTCCACTTCTTCAAATCCATGTTCACGGAAAAATTTACGAACAGTTTCAGAGTGAGCAATACCTTGAGAGTGTCCACGAGTCCAAATTACAAAAGCACCTTTTTTGCTGAGAAAACTCAGGTTTGCCAGTAAGCGATTGAGTTCAGCTTCATCTGCAAGATTGCCAAATACACCACATACAATCACGATGTCTGCTGGTACTGCTCCTACATAGTTTGAGGAAATAGTTGCATCACCATTGATAAACTCAATTTGTTTTGTCAAACCCAACGATTCTATTGTTTCTTGTCCACGTTCAACTAGTTGGGGATTTAGCTCTACAAGTCGCGCATGAACATCTTTTGCCCGTGGATGATTTGATAGCGTTTCTAGCAAATCTCGTCCATCGCCCGCGCAAACGCTAACTACACGGATTAACCCTGGTTGGGACAAATTCAAGCTATGAGAAATGTATTCCTGCACAATTTGCAGGCGTTGTTGCAATTTCGGTTCGTTCTTGTAGAGGTCGTGCCATTCAAACCAGTCTTTGACCATAATAAGAGGTGATTTTCGTTTCCATTAACTATGAGGAAAGCAAAGTGACAAAGACACTGTGCAGATTAAACTACGGTAAATATATCAATAAACCGTATTTTGTATAGAACGCAGACTATCATGGAAATTCATCCAAAATCAAGTCTTTTTTCTTTGGTATGTAAATCTTGCAATTTAACAATTGAGAACTTCCTAGACGGCGTTGTATTCCAAATCTAGAAAAACTCACACAAATACTGAATTATAGCAAATTTAAAATTACAATATAATTACACTATATACTTAAATACTGATCGGCAAAAATTTAAATTTGTATTGCTCAAGACTGAATTTCTCCGTATTACTAGCAGTCGCAAAAAATATGGCGCGTGCCTTTGCTAAAAGCCATTTGAGTAGTAAATAATACATAATTCTAGGCGCGATACCTGCGGCGGGTTACGCCTAAGCATTCTTGAAGGAATTTCTCAGAATAAATTTCTCTACGGTCTAACAGAGACAAAGATGTAAAGTTATGTAAATCAAATTCACAAACATAACAATAATTTGTAATAAATAATGATGCGGCAGCATTGTATAAAGAGAACTTGAGAGTAAAAAACAACATCTTAATCAGGTTTTTCAGTCCTTCATAGAAGTTTGAAGTTTTCTAACAAAAGTTTTAATCTGAAAGCCTGGAGATCGTAAACTTATTCCGTGGATGTCTGTTTTAAACCTTTCGTAACTCGTCAGGCAGTGCTGACATCGGAAAATAAACTGAACCATTCAGTTTTGAGTCCAATTATTCTTAACCAAGCAAATTAGGAGATTTAACGCAATGGTTTTAGATGCATTTGCAAAAGTAGTATCCCAAGCTGATACACGTGGCGAATATCTCTCCGATGCACAATTGGATGCGTTGAGCGAACTAGTCAAAGATGGTAACAAGCGTGCAGATGCGGTTAACCGGATTACCAGCAATGCTTCAGCTCTTGTTGCTGCTGCGGCTCGTGATTTGTGGGCAGAACAACCCCAATTGATCACTCCTGGTGGTAATGCTTATACCAGCCGTCGTGCAGCGGCTTGTATCAGAGACTTGGACATCATTCTCCGCTACATCACTTATGCTATCTTTGCTGGCGATTCTAGCGTGCTAGATGACCGTGCCCTCAACGGCTTACGGGAAACCTATTTAGCATTGGGAACTCCCGGAGCTTCAGTTGCAGTTGGTATTCAGAAGCTCAAACAAGCTTCTTTGGCAATTGTCAACGATACAAACAATATCACCAGAGGCGATTGCAGTGCTTTGGCATCTGAAATAGCTGGCTATTTCGATCGTGCTGCTGCTGCTGTAGCTTAAGCAAAGCTTGCATTGCTGATGTTGACTAAATAATTGTCCATTAGGACAAAACAAAATTTCAACCATAACGTTTGTAAAAGGAAAATACCAAAATGACAAAAACACCTCTAACTGAAGCGATCGCATCGGCTGATTCTCAAGGACGCTACCTCAGCAGCACCGAAATTCAAGTTGCTTTTGGTCGCTTCCGCCAAGCACCAGCTAGCTTACAAGCAGCAAAAGCTTTAAGCGCTAACGCTCAACGCTTGACCGAAGGTGCTGCTCAAGCAGTATATAACAAGTTCCCTTACACCACCCAACAACAAGGCCCTAACTTCGCGTCTGATTCACGCGGTAAAGGCAAGTGTGTTCGTGATGTCGGCTACTACTTGCGGATTATCACTTATGCTTTAGTTGTTGGTGGCACAGGCCCCTTGGACGATTTCTTGATTTCTGGCTTGGCTGAAATCAACCGGACTTTTGACCTGTCTCCTAGCTGGTACATTGAAGCTCTCAAGTACATCAAAGCTAACCACGGTCTAAGCGGCGATCCTGCTGTTGAAGCAAATTCCTACATTGACTATGTAATCAATACTCTAAGCTAAGAGTATTTCTTTAGCCCGGAGAGGAAATCAGCTCTTATGACAAGTAAGTTCTATGAGTTGTTTACCTCTCCGGGCAGTTTTTTAGGAAACGCTAGCTGAATACCCTGGAGAAAGAGTTATAAAGGGATGAAAGCTGCCGATGTAGCACCGTACTTGCTACAACTTTTGGGAAAGTTCGCAACTGAGTGCCTATTTTAGGCTACCGTCAATTGGCACAATATTTTTATCAGTACAAGATTTAAAAACCTACCCCTGATCTGGGGAAAGTATACGCCCGAAATAACGTAAGGAGATATCACTATGCCCTCGTGGCAAATGTGGTGAGGCACTACAATCTTCTCTAGCGTAGCGGTAGCGAGTCTGCATAACCCTAGAGGAAAGCAAGCTACGTGCAGCGTTTGGGGGTTTCTCAGATTAGAGAATGCTGAATCCATAAAGTGAGCCTGGGAACCTGTGCAAACAGGATATTAAGGCAGCGATGTCTTAACAATCACCGTATCTAAAGATGCAGTGAGTGTCAATTTCAAAGGACTGTTAAAAGACTAGAAAAAATTTTTCTAAAAAGTTTTTAGTTTTGCAGTTAAAACTGAGGAGGTTTTAAAGATGGCAGCTTTGGGACAAGCAGCAAGATTAGGGATTGGAGCGTTTGAAAATTCGGCGCCAGTAGAACTACGTCCTGATAGAACAGAAGCGGATGTAGCAGTGGTTATCCGGGCGGCTTACCGTCAGGTTTTGGGTAATGACTATCTACTTGAAGGAGAGCGTCTTGTCAGCGCAGAATCACTGTTGCAGCAAGGTGGAATCTCCGTTCGGGGATTTGTGCAAGCCATTGCTCAATCGGAACTGTATCGGGATAAGTTTTTCCACTCCAATTCCCAAACTCGGTTTATCGAGTTGAATTATAAGCATTTATTGGGGCGTGCCCCACAAGATGAGTCAGAGATTTCGTACCATGTTGAGCTTTATAACTCACAAGGTTACGAAGCTGAGATTAATTCCTACATTGACTCATTAGAATATCAAGAGAGTTTTGGTGAAAATATTGTCCCCTACTATCGCGGCTTTAAGAGTCAAATAGGACAGAAAAACGTTGGCTATAGCCGACTGTTCCAACTGTATCGGGGTTATGCCAATAGCGATCGCGCTCAAGGACAAAAACAAGGACGGCTAACCTGGGAAGTGGCGAAGAATCTAGCTTCACCCATTTATCCAGTCTCAGCTGGAGCCTTAACAGGACTCTCTACAGGTGGTCGCGGCGAAACATACCGCATCAGAGTGCTACAATCTGCTTCCCCAAACTCAACTGTAGTCAGGCGCGGTACTGCGGAGTTGATCGTACCCTACGAGCAACTTTCTAGTAAATTGCAGCAGTTGAATCGCAAGGGCAGCCGAGTTCTTAGCATTACAGCCGTATAAATAGGGACTGGGGATTGGGGACTGGGGAAGGCGGAACCCCCTCTGTGGATAAGGGGTAATGGGGACTAGTAATTGGGACTAATGAGGATAAAAGGGATAACCGATACCTAATATTTAGTACCCAATCCCCGATCCCTAATCCCCAGTCCCCAATTATTAATTACAAAGGGAAAATTACCAATGGCTATTACAACAGCAGCTTCCCGTTTGGGAACAGAACCTTTTAGCGATCAGTCTCCTGTAGAATTGCGTCCAAATGCAAGCAAAGAAGACATTGAGAGAGTAATTGCTGCCGTCTATCGTCAAGTTTTGGGCAACAACTACATCTTGACATCTGATCGGCTCATAAGTGCTGAATCTATCCTGCGCGATGGAAAAATTACAGTGCAAGAGTTTGTGCGTCAACTAGCTAAATCAGAACTATACAAATCGAAGTTTTTCTACGACAACTTCCAAACTCGCGTCATCGAACTCAACTACAAACATTTGTTGGGTCGTGCCCCTTATGATGAGTCTGATGTCGTCTATCACTTGGACTTGTATCAAAACAAGGGATATGAAGCCGATATTGATTCTTATATTGATTCACCAGAGTATCAATCTAGCTTTGGTGAAAATATAGTGCCTTACTATCGCGGCTTTAAAACCCAAACAGGACAGAAAACTGTCGGATTTAGCCGGATATTCCAGCTTTATCGTGGTTATGCCAGTAGCGATACCTCCCAACTCAAAGGCAAATCTTCCCGCCTTGCTAGCGAACTAGGTCGCAATAGTGCATCCATCGTTGTTCCTCCGTCTGGTGGCCCCTCCGGCTTTTCATACGTTGCTTCTGAAAAAGGCGTTACCCCCAACAGTACTTTTGGTGGTGCGGGAACTTTTGGCAAAGAAGGCAGACTTTATCGCATTGAAGTAGCAGGCGTTTTCGGTGCCGGCTACCCTAGCACCCGCCGTGTTAACCAAGCGGTGATCATACCTTATGAAGAACTATCTACTTACTTCCAAAGAGTGGTAAAACAAGGTGGTAAAATAGCTAGTGTGAAACCACTTTAGTCTCATTAGTCATTAGTCATTAGTCATTATTAAAGACAAAAGACTAATGACAATAACAACAATTTAGTATTAGGAATTAATTTTATGGTTGGACAAATTAGTAGTAGAACGAGTAGTCGCTACTTTCGGTACGAAGTAGTGGGTCTGCGCCAAAGTGAAGAAACTGAAAAAACCAACTATCCCATTCGTTCTAGTGCCACTGTGTTTTTCACAGTACCAGAGAACCGGATGAATCAAGAAATGCAGCGAATTACTCGCTTGGGTGGCAAAATAGTGAGCATTCAACCATTGAACGCTGAAGCTAAAACAGATAGCGAACAAAGCGATCCTCCTTCTTCATAATGAATTCCAGTCCTCAGAAATTTGAAGATTCACCATCGACAGGGAACTCTGGCGATGGTGAATCTTTAACGGTAGAGCAAGCGATCGCTCATCTAGAGAGTTCAGATTTAGGTCTGCGGTTTTATGCTGCCTGGTGGTTGGGTAGATTTCGGATATCTGAAACAGCTGCGGTTACAGGATTAATTAAAGCTTTAGAAGATGAAGCCGATCGGACACCAGAAGGCGGATATCCTCTACGACGGAACGCAGCTAGAGCCTTAGGAAAACTAGGCGATCGCCAGGCAGTCTCACCTTTAATTGCGTGTTTAGACTGCTCAGATTTTTATGTGCGGGAAGCGGCGGCACAATCCTTAGAAATGCTGGGCGATCCGGTTTGTATTCCCGTCTTGATTAATTTATTACAAGTAGGTTTGCACGGTGAGCAGCTAATATCAAAGCAGCCTGATTTATCTCAACCCTACGAGGCCATATTAGAAGCCTTGGGAACCTTGAGGGCGACTGAGTTCACCCATTTGGTAAAACCATTTTTAGAGCATCCAATCGAATTGGTGCAATATGCTGCCGCACGAGCCATGTATCAATTAACCCAAGAGCCAGTTTATGGAGAACGGTTGGTACAAGCTTTGGCGGGTGAGAAATTGCAATTGCGTCGAGCAGTTTTAGCAGATTTGGGAGCGATTGGATATTTACCCGCCGCAGATGCGATCGCCGAGACTCTTGCTGAAAATAGCCTGAAGTTAATTTCTCTGAAAGCATTACTAGAACATCAAGTTAACCACACAGCAATAAGCACTTTGTCAGATGGTGCGATGAAAGTGATGAATTTGATGGACTTGCTGTTGTAGTTATAAATTTCCAGGAATTAGTTGTTATTAATACGTTTAAAAAAATACTTATCAAATGTAAACCCCCAACCCAACTGCAAAATCAGGGCTAGGGGGTTTATGTGTAGTGCCAACTACGGATAACTGAAGCTACAATTGGCTGATCCCTAATGACCCATGAAAAACTATTATGAATAACAGTGATCTTGCCCAAATATTGATCCGTGCTGTAGAAGAAGCAGACTCCTCAGATCGCTTATTAGACGCAGTTCAGGAGTTAGCGGCAGCTGGTATAGAGGAATCTGTTCCCACCCTGATTGCAGCTTTGGGCTACAACAATCCAGGGGCGGCAGTAGCGGCAGTCGATGGGCTGATTGCGATCGGGGAACCCGCAGTACCATCTCTATTGGAACTAATTGATGACTACAACTACAGTGCTAGAGCCTGGGCGATTCGTGCCTTAGCAGGAATTGGCGATGTTCGGGCACTGGATACTTTATTCGAGGCAGCAAAAACCGATTTTTCCTTGAGTGTACGGCGGGCTGCTGCTAGGGGATTAGGCACTTTGCGCTGGCATCAACTACCGCCACAGAAAGTGGAATCTGTTCAGACTCAGGTATTAGAGGCGCTATTACTAATTTCTCAAGATCCAGAGTGGGTAGTACGCTATGCAGCAGTGACCAGTTTAGAAATACTAGCGATCACTATAGCAACTACTTTACCCGATCAAGCATCACGAATTACAAATCAACTTCAGCAAATACTGGATAATGATGCCGATTTGGGAGTTCGCACCCGCGTCAAGTTTGCACAGCAAAAAATTCAACAGCAGCAACATCAAGAAGTGTTTGCACCGAAAAGAAAGCTAGAAGATGCTGATGTGTCGGAAGTGCCTCATCGTGGTGGTGGTAGACGTTGAAGTACCCATCACCTCCTCACAATCCCCAGGCTATGAGTACTTGGAGACTTCTACAATCGGCTAGAAATTTCTAGCCGATTCCAATTGCAGAGAATACAAGCTTATCTAGAAAACCTCTTTAGCATCAGTTTTTGTTCCAGCAATCCCAGGAGAGAGACTGGCGATTGATGGTAAAGGCATTTGCTGCACAGTCAGTCTTAGCAAAATTTTATCAATACAGTTCACATAAGCCCAAAACACTTGTAAAGATGGCGATTTATCGCGTCTCGAAAACCCAAGCGTATTAGTTCTATAGTCAACCTATCAGCCATGACAGCATTCCCCCGAAAACAGCTGTTGAGGTAATAATTTAGTGGAGCGATCGCAGATTTCATCTGGTGACAGACATACCCGAACCTGGCAGAGATTCCAATTTAACGTGAGTTCGACGAATCATATAGTGTCCATATAATTAGCCGTAAAAAAGACCTCTCCCTGGTTTTACTACGCAAAACCGTCCCTCTCCGACTCGGAGAGGGAGAGACTTAAACTTTAGTTCAAGGCTAGGGAGAGGTTTATCGAACTCATGTCAATTTACCAACTGCAAGGAGTCCCAGAATCGAAATACGAATCGAATGCTGAAACAAGGTCTTACTTCACTAAGCTTAAGCGTTTCCAAACCCTTGATTTTTACAAGACCATGTGACATGATACTTAACATAGTAAAATCCGGTATCTCGATAGACTTACCGGATTTTGATCTTGGACTACTTCACTGTTCCTTAGATTTGTTTCATCAGAAAACTATCCACTCCTAGTTTTTGATTTGAGAAATACTAAGCATGATGAACTGTCCTCCTAATCACTTACAGCAGTTTTCATGTATCTGTCGTAAGGACACAGCAATGCTGTGCCCCTACCTTGTGATCTATTGTCCTGAAAATAGCTGTAACTCCCCATTGAGTAACAATTGATCGCCTAATTACACCCATTTGTCCACATGAAGAAAGTTAATTTGGAGAATTTTGTATGGCCGCTATAACGTTGAGTGTATCTACTGTGAAGCCTTTGGGCGATCGCGTCTTCATCAAGGTTAGTGAGTCAGAAGATAAAACTGCGGGCGGAATTTTTCTACCTGATAGCGCCAAGGAAAAGCCGCAGGTGGGTGAAATTGTGGCAGTGGGTTCTGGTAAGCGTAACGATGACGGCACTCGTCAAGCGATCGATATTGCAGTTGGCAATAAAGTCCTCTACTCCAAGTACGCAGGCACCGACATCAAGCTTGGTACAGAAGAATATGTCCTGTTGTTTGAGAAAGACATCCTGGCAATTGTTTCATAGTCGATTGCCATTAGTTATTGGTCATTGCTACTCCACAAGCTGCCATAACCAATGACAATCGCAACTGCTCAACCTACACACTATTAAAGGGAACTGGAATTACTATGGCAAAACGCATCATTTACAACGAAAATGCTCGTCGCGCTCTGGAAAGAGGAATTGACATTCTCGCTGAGGCGGTAGCTGTCACCCTTGGCCCAAAAGGCCGTAACGTTGTTTTGGAGAAAAAATTTGGCGCTCCTCAAATCGTCAATGACGGTGTAACCATCGCTAAAGAAATTGAACTGGAAGATCACGTTGAAAACACAGGTGTAGCCCTAATCCGGCAAGCCGCTTCCAAAACCAATGATGCTGCCGGAGATGGTACTACAACTGCAACCGTTTTGGCTCACGCCATTGTCAAAGAAGGATTGCGGAACGTCGCTGCTGGTGCTAATGCCATCGAACTCAAGCGTGGTATCGACAAAGCCACAGGCTTTCTAGTAAACAAGATCAAAGAACACGCGCGTCCCGTAGAAGACTCTAAAGCGATCGCTCAAGTTGCTGCCATCTCTGCCGGAAACGATGAAGCCGTAGGTGCGCTGATTGCAGAAGCATTAGATAAAGTTGGTCGTGAAGGGGTGATTTCTCTAGAAGAAGGTAAGTCAGTCACCACCGAACTAGAAGTTACAGAAGGGTTGAACTTCGATAAGGGTTATATTTCTCCCTATTTTGCTACAGATACCGAACGGTTGGAAGCAGTGCTAGATGAGCCATTCCTGCTGATTACAGATAAGAAAATTGCCCTGGTACAAGATTTAGTACCAGTACTAGAGCAGGTTGCCCGTGCAGGTCGCCCATTGCTGATTCTGGCTGAAGACATTGAGAAAGAAGCACTAGCTACCCTAGTAGTAAATCGGCTCCGGGGAGTGCTGAATGTAGCAGCTGTGAAAGCTCCTGGTTTTGGCGATCGCCGTAAGGCTATTTTGGAAGACATTGCCATTCTTACAGGTGGCCAATTGATTACAGAAGATGCCGGTCTGAGGCTAGATGCCACCAAGCTTGACCAACTCGGTAAAGCTCGCCGAATCACCATCACCAAAGATAGTACGACCCTCGTTGCCGATGGTAATGAAGTAGCCGTTAAAGCCAGGGTAGAGCAAATCCGCCGGCAAATCGAAGAAACCGAATCTTCCTATGATAAAGAAAAGCTGCAAGAACGTTTGGCGAAGCTATCGGGTGGGGTTGCTGTGATCAAAGTTGGTGCCGCCACTGAAACCGAACTCAAAGACCGCAAGCTACGTCTAGAAGATGCCATCAACGCGACAAAAGCTGCTGTTGAAGAGGGTATCGTTCCTGGTGGTGGTACGACGCTGGCCCATCTAGCTCCTGAATTGGAAAGCTGGGCAAAATCTACCCTAGTAAATGAAGAGTTGACAGGGGCGTTGATTGTATCTCGCGCCCTGAGTGCCCCTCTGAAGCGGATTGCCGAGAATGCAGGTCAAAACGGTGCTGTAATTGCGGAGCGCGTGAAAGAGAAGGACTTCAATGTGGGCTATGATGCAACCACCGGCGAATTTGTGGATTTGTTTGAAGCTGGAATTGTTGACCCTGCCAAAGTGACCCGCTCGGCCGTACAGAATGCAGCGTCAATTGCCGGTATGGTGCTGACCACTGAGGCAATTGTAGTTGACAAGCCAGAACCAAAAGATGCTGCTCCTGCTGGGCCTGGTGGTGGCGGTTTGGGTGGGGACTTCGATTACTAATTGTTAATCCCTGGCGAAAGTTTTTGCGTCTTGCCTAAATCTCAAGAGGCGATCGTGCCAAATTATAACGATCGCCTCTTGTTTCATTGCATATTACCTCATCTTCCTCATTCTCCACCCCGTATTCTTGCGGTAAAAAGATCAGTGCGATCGCTACACAAAATTTGGCACAGTAGTTAAGAAACCTAACCAGTTTTAACTCTAAATTATGCCAAGGCCTCGTTTTTTCCGCTTCTTTCGCCACCTCAATTGGGGCACACTCAAAAAAACTTTTACCAGGACAATCGAAAGGCGACTTTTGGGACTTGCCTCGGAAATCGCCTTCAATGCGATGCTATCCTTGTTTCCAGCAATTCTTGCTCTGATTACAGCCATTGGCTTATTGGCAGAATCTTTGCAAACCACCTTTAGACAACTGGCGGTAGAACTAAGTCAAGTCCTACCCGAACAAGCTTTGGATCTGATTCGTGATTTTGCCACTACAGAGATTACCAACTCCAAAAACAGTGGTTTGTTTTCTCTGAGCTTTGCCTTAGCAATTTGGGCTGCTTCTGGGGCGGTAAATACCGCGATGACAGCCCTCGACCAAATTCATCAAATTCCTCCAGAAAACATACGTCCTTTTTGGAAAGCCAAACTCGTCTCTCTGGGATTAACAGTCGGGACTATGTTGCTTTTAGTATTGGCTTCTTTCTTAGTGTTTACCAGTGATTGGCTGCTGGCAATAGTAGTACATGAAAATGCTTCTTTAATCTTTTTGTTACATCTTTGGCAGCTGTTACGCTGGCCTTTAGCTTTAAGTATTGTTGCTGTCGCCTTTGGTTTCGTCTATCGCTATGGCCCAAGCAAATGGAACTCAGGTACGCCAATGATGCCTGGAGCAATTTTAGCTGCTGTTTTCTGGGCAATATTGTCTGCCCTCTTTCGGTTGTATGTGGCGAATTTTGGCAATTATAATAAAGTATATGGTGCTGTAGGGGCTGTGATAGTTTTAATGCTCTGGCTGTCAATGAGCGCTGCTGTGCTGTTAATCGGCGATCAGTTAAACGTAACTGTGGGCGAAGATATGCGCTTAAAAGGGCAGTTGCAATCTCAAGAAAAATATTAAATAGTAAATCCCTGAAAATAGTGATTGCAAAAGATCAGTAGGGGAGTAAAATATCTAACGATTCAATACAAATTTAGCGATCGCCTTCATGTCTGATTCTCCTCCTCGATTTTCGATGATTGAACCTGATGCCAAAGCACCCACCTTAAAGCGCCTGCGTCAGCTAAGTCGGCTTCTGGATAATATTATTACCATTCCTGGTACAAAGATTGGTTTTGGTCTAGATCCAATCATTGGACTCATACCGATTGGTGGTGATTTTTTGGGAGTTATGTTTTCTAGCTACATCATCCTAGAAGCAGCGCGGCTGGGTGTATCTAGAGCCACTTTAGGTAAAATGGTTTTAAATGTGATCGTTGATGGCTTGGTAGGCACTGTTCCAGTTTTGGGAGACTTTTTTGATTTTGCCTGGAGAGCTAACACTAATAATATCAAGCTATTAGAAGAGTACTTAAAGTTTCCCAGCGAGCAAAAGAGTGCAGACAGATGGTTTATCTTTGCCGTTTTGGTGGGATTGTTGCTAATCTCAATTGTCTTAGTAGCATTGCCTGTGATCTTAATTAGAATCCTGTGGAACGCTTTAACAGGTGGTTAAAATAATCCGTAATTCTTAATGGCCGAAAACGAAAAAGATACAAGCCCCTAAATTTATTTATGGAGAAGCAAAAAAATGTATAACGAGTGGCACAGTGAACCAGCGCCTACGGCGGGAAACCCGTTGTAGGCGACTGGTTTTCCCGTTGGGCGCAAGAAATACGAAGTTCATTTACAAGCCCCTAAATTTATTTATTGGGATCATTAATTTTTAATTTTTAATTCGGAGCTTTCGTCCTTGGCGTCTCCAAGAGTTGCGACGTGACGCCAAGGACGAGAGGCTACGTCAACGCTTGTAATGACGTAAAATCTTAGTCTGTGCATAATTACTATTAAACCCCTAGAATTAGTTCAATTATGTTCAATTATTTATTGATAACGGAATGAAAGATTGGTGGCAAGCTACTTTTCCTAAAGGGCGGCAAAATCTAATTATTACTGATGCTAAAGGGTATCCTATACAAATTGCTTATGGCGAAAAAGGTGAAGGTAAACCGCTAATTTTATTACATGGTATGGGGAGTTGGAGCTACAATTGGCGCCACACTATAGCACCATTATCTAAATATTATCGGGTAATTTGTTTTGATGCTAAAGGTTTTGGTTTTTCTGAAAAACCATTATTTCGTAGAGAACATAGTGGGCATCAACTTATTGAGTTTAAAAGAGTTATTCAGGCATTATGTGATGAACCCGCAGTAATTGTGGCTGAATCTTTGGGGGGATTAGTTGCCCTTGCCCTTGCTCAAGAAAATCCGCAATTAATCGGGCGGCTTGTAGTAGTAAACGTACCTGTTTTTACCGAATATCTACCCCATTGGGCTATGTGGTTACTAGCCCAAACGCCTTTAGAAATAATGCAAACAATTGACTCCTTACGTCTGGCATATCTGTTTGCACCTCTATTTAGAGAAATTATGGCAATAGAAAGACGTGGGGTATTATTTGATCCCTCAATCCTGACACAGGAAGATGTCTATTGGATAACTTACCCATTTATTGAATTGCCTGGTACAATTGCAAAAGTTGCCGAAGAGTTACAAATAGCCGCGCGAGAAATTGAGAATTGGCAAGCAAATAAGCCAAATATGCTCACCAAAATTCAAAATAAACTGAGTGCAATTAAGTGTCCTACACTAGTTTTGTGGGGTGAACAAGATAGTTGGTTTCCTCCTAGTCATGGTGAAAAATTGCATCAGCATATCCCCAATTCTAAATTACAGATTTTGCCTAACTGTTGTCATGATGCTTCAAGCGGTGCTTTTGAAGTACTGAATGCAGCAATTCTTAAGTTTTTACGTGATACTAATTTTTAGAGAATAATTCAGAATTCAGAATCAACCTGAATTCTGTTTTCATAAAAAGAGAGTGGGAGGAAGCATATCAGTCAGCTTTCAAACTCCCACTCTGCTATTTGCTGCTGAAGTGAACAGGAATATATACAGACGTTGCCCGTTAGTTGGGGGCTAATGCGTACTTAAACAACAACGCCCATACGCATTTAATATTCCTGTTGCAGCAAATGCTAAACCTAATTATTGATATTTATTTACTGAGAAAATACTCTGTAAATAATTGATAGAGATAGCTTTTTATGTTTACCAATCACTTAGTAAATAGTATTTTACAAAAATAAATTTGCTTACGTGGTAGCCCCTGATAACAAAACCCTTGAAGTCGTTTATCTTTATACAATTTAACTTGGTTAATCGAAAGCTGGTTGCCATTTTGGCAGGTTTTTAAATTTGCTAATTGCTCATATATAACTTTTTAAAAGCTCTTAAGCAGCTATAGCAATCCGATAGCGCAGCGGTAGCGAGTCAGACGCTCCTGCGTCGCTACCGCTGCGCTATCGAGCGTCTTTGATTTCTGAATCACTCGTAAAGAAAGGGAACGGAGAATAAAGATATAATGAGTTTTTTCAAAAATCAAATAGGAGTCCTATATGGCAATACAGTTCAGAATGAGCAACAAAATACTTGTAGAGACGGCGATTTATCGCGTCTTAAAAACCCAAAATTGTTGCCAGTAGCCCTTAACCCAAGCGTATTGCCCTATATGACAATAAATAATGTGTATATAGCGGTTCTCGTTTACATGAGGTATACCCGTAGGGGCACGGCATGCCGTGCCCCTACACCTTGCGATATAACGTGTACCCCATCTGAATGAGAAACGCTATATAACAAGATTCCCGACTTATTTAAAAAGTCGAGAATCTCAGCCAAGTAATTGGCAAAAAGTGTTAATTTAACGGGGTTTTACTTTACGGTAGTATTAATACTGGCGTAAAATTGCAGACAATGAACTATTTTTACGAAGATCCATCAAGTCTGCTAAAGGTTCTGTGGGCGTATCGAGGTGATGCTTGTGTTCTGCTGGTAAAACCGTCACCAGATGCTTTGTCTTGGGTTGCATCTGCATAAGGGGCATCAGTTGTGGCTGTGGCACAAAAATTGGTTGGTTCTTAGGAAGATGTGGTTCCAATTTTTGGTAATGGTTCTGTGCCAAACGTGCCTGATGACGGTTAACCTCTTTTTGGACTTTATTGCTAATCTTTGTCCGGTTGAACATTCGGAAAATGAATAGGGAACCACTACCACAACTGAGGGCGATCGCAGCCACCATCCATAAAGGTGTAGGATTAGTGTTCTCAGAGGGCGCATTAATTGGTTCTTCAACTATAACTGGGATTTTTTCTGGTTCTTCCTGTGTTATCGGGCCAGCATTACCTAAGCTATACAGCGCAAAGGCACCACCTCCCATAAACATGGCTAAAAACCCAGTTAGCAATAGCCAAGGATGATGTACAACTAAATAGATCAGAACATTCGAGCTTTTTCTTAGTCTCGATTTCCTGTTTGTCAGCTCTGGAGTAGCCCGTCTTCGTTGGGTTGGCTCGCGCTGTACATTCTGACTTTTTTCCATGATTACTTTCAGATTTGTACCCCTCTAGTCAATAAATTGTACTGGAGGAGTCAAGCATCAGGTATCCGTAGCAAAAGTGTAGATTCAAGTAGCTTTTTTGTAAAATACAGGCTACCAAATTCGGTTGAGTTTTGCCAAAATTCTGTATTTATTGTGACTTTTCGCTGTAATAATCTGAAATCAGTTCGCTTATTTTCTCCATCAACTAGGAGAATGCCTAGCGATCGCAAGTTGAATTAACCGATCAACTAATTGTGGAAAAGGAACTCCGCTATGGGCCCAGAGTTGAGGATACATACTCGTTGCAGTAAAGCCTGGCAACGTATTGATTTCGTTAATTAAAACTTCTTGTGTCGCTTCCACATAGAAAAAATCTACCCTTGCCAACCCAGCAGCATCAACAGCTGCGAAAGCCTGCAAAGCCATGTCTTGAACTTGACGAGCGATCGCATCTGGAAGCGGTGCAGGTATCAGTAAATCTGCTCGACCTTCAGTATATTTAGTTTCATAATCATAAAAATCGCTGTCATAAGTAATCTCTCCAACGATAGAGGCTTGGGGTTGATCGTTACCTAAAACGGCACACTCAACTTCCCTGGCAACGACACCAGCTTCTACAACTAATCGGCGATCGTAACTGGCAGCACTATCTAAAGCTGCTTCTAATTCTTGGCGCGATCGCACTTTCGCAATACCCACTGATGAACCCAAATTCGCAGGCTTGACAAAAGCGGGATAACCTAATGCTGCCTCAATGTCATCACAAAGTTTCGGAAATACGCAAGGATTAGACCAAACCTGCGCTCTCGTAATCGCCTTATATTTTACCTGTGGTAGTCCCGCTTGCTCAAAGGCAATTTTCATGGCAATTTTATCCATCCCCATTGCCGAACCTAACACCCCAGAACCCACAAAGGGAACCTGCATCAAAGTCAGTAACCCTTGAATTGTCCCATCTTCACCATTGGGGCCGTGGAGAATGGGAAACCAAACATCCACTTGGGCAACTTGAGAGGGAGATTGCCACTTACTCAGGGTTTGGGCTTGCGGGTTGGATGTCAGATTTCCTTCAGAAGTTGATTCTTCCGATTCCAGTAGTGGACTACCGGTTGTTAAAACCTTTTGAGGTACAACTCCTGCAAGCCAGCGGCCATTTTTTTGGATATAAAAAGGCAGGATTTCGTACTTATTAGCATTTTCCTCTGCACTTAAGGCTTTAGCGATCGCCCGTGCTGAGTTGATCGAAACTTCATGTTCTCCCGAACGACCGCCAAACAGTAACCCCACGCGCAGCTTAGTCATTTTCGGTTCCTCGACACTTCTCCAGCAGATAGCGTATCATAACCTGCAAAAGTTGCCATCTTTTTCTTTGATTTCTTTTACTTAGGACTTACGCAGAAGAGATCCCCCAACCCCCTTAAAAAGGGGGCTTTTCAGATCCCCCCCTTAAAAAGGGGGGTTAGGGGGGATCGAGGTTTCAGGTTTTCACTGCGTAAGTCCTATTACTGTTAGGACTAGTACCGCAAGGCGAAATTCAAAATTCAAAATTCAAAATTCAATGGATGTTGCCCAATTCGTAAAAATAATTTTATCTTTGCCCAACCATAGGGAACCTTGACCCGGAAAACATGGCAGATTACTTGAATAAGTATCAAAAGTCTGACATGAAAACCATAATAATGAGAATTTGGACTACTACTGCTGTGCTAGCTTCTTTTTGGCTAATATCTGGAGCCATCAGTTCTGAGCCAATCAACGCTACTTCTGTTTTGGTAGAAAATGCTATATCATCTCCTGTGCCAACGAATGTAAAACAGATTGTTGTCAGTAACACCGAGTTTGGGCTGAAGAGAGTTGACTCCCAAGGGAACGTTACCATTTTTCAGACAACAAGAGTACCACTTCAGGAAGGAAACACCTACGGATGGCGGATAAAACTCAAAGACTACCGAGGTGAAGTGAAATGGCGCGAAGTCTTACGTTTACCAAAACCTCCAGAAACTTGGGGTACAGATAACGGTGAAAATTTCTCAATATCAGCCGATGGCACTACATCTGTAACACGGCGTATACAATCGGCTCCAGAAGGTGTAATTGAAAATTTTTGGACGATCGCTCCTGGCGATCCAGTTGGTAAGCATAGAATAGAGGTTTATATTGATGACCGTTTGATCAGTACTTTCGAGTTTGAAATTATTCCAGTGAGGCAGATTTGAAAGGTATTGAGCATTGGTTAATAATCAATTGTTCTTCTTCCCCAGTTCCCTTGCTTCTACTTTTCCCGTTAACCTTAAGCTGAAGAGTATCTTAGAGATAGAAGTTTGATTCTTGTTAGGTGGCGATCGTGAATACAGAGGAATTCCTGCGATTAATCGAAAAGCAGCGCTCATGTCCCCAGACGCTACCAAAAGCGCTGCAAGCAATGTGGTATGACAAGAAAGGTGATTGGAGCAAAGCTCATGAAATACTTGGAAATGCCAGTGATGCCGATAGTGCTTGGGTTCATGCTTACCTGCACCGCAAAGAAGGCGATTTGAACAATACCCGTTACTGGTATCAGCGCAGTGGTCAGCCAGAGTTTTTAGGAGAACTAAGCCAGGAATGGGAACAAATAACTTCTGTATTGCTAAGGAAGGTGAACGCAACGCATGAATGCTGAGGAATTAAAAAGGCGTTTTGCCGCAGGAGAAAGATATTTTACAGCCGTCAACTTGAGTAAAGACAAGTTGATTGGAGCCTATTTGCCTGGAATCAATTTATGGGGGTCTGACTTGAGTGGAGCTAATCTAGCTAAAGCTAAACTCTGGGGAGCAGATTTAAGTAGAACTAACTTAGCCAATGCGAATTTGACTAGAGCTAATTTGAGCGGTGTCAAACTGAATGAAGCAAATCTTCGGGGAGCCAAACTAAATTATGCCAAGTTGTATGGAGCGAATCTGACTGGCGCTTACTACGATGAAAGCACACGATTTTCTAAAGGTTTTGACCCCATCAGTAGAAACATGCAGAAGGTGTGAAGGCGATTGAGACATTAAATTGGTGAACTATTAACATCTATAATTCATTTACCAGAGGTCAAGTAAGTATTAATCAGTCAAAATATCACTCACATATCAGAAGCGCATGACTACCAAACCGAAGATTTTCATTGATGGGGAATCGGGAACCACAGGCTTACAAATTTACTCACGCCTCAACCAACGCGATGATATCGAGTTAGTTAGCATTGAGGCATCTAAGCATAGAGATGCAACTGAGCGAGCCAAACTAATCAATGCCGTTGATGTTGTCATTCTCTGCCTACCTGATGATGCAGCCCGCGAAGCTGTTAGCTTAGTTAGTAATACTAGGGTTAAGATCCTGGATGCTAGTAGTGCCCATCGCACAGCTAAAAACTGGGTATATGGCTTCCCGGAACTCAATCCAGGACAGCGAGAGAAAATCACCAGCGCCCAGTTTGTCAGCAATCCAGGCTGTTATCCTACAGGATTTTTAGCCTGTATCCGTCCGTTGATTGCTAAAGGACTTCTAAACAGTAACTTTCCCGTCACCGTGAATGCAGTGTCAGGTTACTCAGGTGGCGGAAAGAATCTCATCAAACAATATCATAGCTTCCATGAACAGCAAGCCGGGGCAGAGTCACTCTATCCTTATGGCATCTACGGTTTGCAGTTTGGGCATAAGCATGTTAAGGAGATGCATCATTACTCAGGGTTAGCATCGCCGCCGCTATTCGTACCGGCAGTAGGAGATTTTGAACAGGGGATGCTAGTACAAGTGCCTTTGCCGCTGGGTAATTTGGATAATCCGCCATCAGGTGAAGTTATTCATCAAGCGATCGCTGACTACTACCAAAGTGAAAAGTTTGTGCAGGTTGCTCCATTCCAAGATTCTACTCTACTACGAGACGGAACATTTCTAGATGCGACCGCACTAAACGGTACCAATATTGTTCAGGTTTTTGTATTTGCCAATGACACCACCAAAGAAGTGTTGTTAGTTGCTCGTCTTGATAACCTGGGTAAAGGTGCATCAGGAGCCGCCGTCCAAAACCTAAACATCATGCTCGGTTTTCCAGAAGAGTTGGGATTGTCATGAAATGGCGATGAAGTAGTAGTCTGTCAATAAATAATTGATGGATAAATTACTTGTAGAGACGGCGATTTATCGCGTCTCTCTAACTAGTAGTGTTAATTAATTACCCCAGTTAACAGTAGCTAAAGCTATTTCACCTTAGCGCGGAAGCGCACAAAACCATAAGAATTAGCTGGTGTACCAGATCCAGTAGCAGCTGGCAGACTGGGAAAACTTGGGACTGTAATATTGACCACTACTCCCCCATTGGTGTTAATACCGCAGTATGATGGTGTGGCTGAGTCATTAGCTGTATAAAAACGCCCGCGATTGCTATCCGCTACATTAGTTAGATAAGCCGTAGGTGTAGTAGAACCAATAGCTAGGGCAATTCCTTGATCTGCTCCTGGCAAGCCGCCATCATTAGGAGTCATCCCATTAAAACTATTAGAAATAAAAGTAACATTACCAGGCACTAAGTCACAAATGCGGACATTAGTAGCATTAGACAGACCATTAGAAAGAAAGTATATGGTATATTCTAATTCGTCTCCTAGTTTGACTATCCCAGCATTAATCAATCCCCGCAAATAACCAAGTGGCCAAGGTTTATCGCTATCATCGTCAGTCTCATAAAGGGGTGATACATAATTGGCAGCACTGGTAGAAACGTCACTGCGACCATCCACAATATTGTTTAAATCTTGGTTATTGATGCGTGTGATCCGTTTAACTAAAAGTAGCTTAGGTTTACTAGTTGTAAATGGCATAGTTACAGTAGCAGGTGTGGGATCTTCTTTGCCTGCTGCATCTACACCTGCCACAGTAAATGTAACGGTTATCGTGCCATCATTTGGATCTAATGTCAGTTTAGTCGGGTCATAATTATTAATGACTTGGTTCGCTGTCACAGCTACGTTGTTGTAATAAAGTATCCCATTTGTTGGCAAACTAATAATCTTGAAACTTTTGCCAACACTAAAGTTGCCATCTTCAGGATCGGTAGCTGATAGGGTAGGTACTTGCGATTTATTGGTTCCCCCTGGATTCGTTTGCACAGATGCAGTGACGTTATTAGTATCGGGTAACTGTTCAATCCCAAAGTCCTTACTGGAGATGTTTGTGCCAGTATCAAAAGTAGCCGTCATCAGTGGGCTAGTATTGACCCAATTAGAGGGAAGAGATGGCGTAGGGGCAGTATTACCCACTGTGCCAGCAGTTGTACTTAAAATAATTTTAACGTTGCTTTGATTCAAGGGGACATCGAGAAAAGTGTAAGTACCATCTGCTGCGACGAGTATTGTTTTTAAAACCTTATTATTTGCATCCACCAGAATTGCATTTAACAACCCACCTGCATTAGTACCTGTTTCCGAGCCAGTATTGATATTAGTAAAAGTATTATTAGCGCTATTATCAGCATCATCCCAAACCTTGCCGCTTAGGAAATCATCATCATAGATCGTATAATTGGAGACGACTGTTGGAGAACCACCACAAGTTGCGGTTGAACTGGCGAAAAAACTAGTTGAAGTTTGTATGGTGAATATAATGTTCCTCACACCTTGAGGAACATTATTATTAATAACAGTAAAGGGAATGGTAAAAACACTAGTGGCATCACTACCATCATAGTTTCCCGCAGGGACAGTGATATTAAAGGTAGATGTGCCTGATATTGTATTGTAATCTGTGCCCAAAACTGCTGTTCCACTCACGGAGATAGGAACGCTTATCCCCCCAGTTGGCACTAAACCAACGATTCTGAGTTTTGGGGGGTTAGTCGTAGGGTTAGTTTCTGATTCTGCTGCACCACCCGAACTTGCTGTAAACTCGACCACAGGTTTCCCAGCAAATTGGACTTCATCAAGGAAGTTACCTATAGTATTGTTCCCGCCTGCTGTGGAAACAGCCGCAAATCCTACAGGTTTGTTTCCAGTAGTTCCGGTGTAAGGAACAGTGCCAGTGTATCGCACCCAGCCATTTCCGGCGTTATTGTTAGTTACAGTAGGAATAGTTGCACCATTCTGTGCAACTGGTTGTGCCGTAACTGTTCCATTGCTAGTTGTTGAGAATTTGCCAAAAACAGTTGGTGTTGGATCGGTAATTAGTCCAATTAAAAAGTTGGCCACATCAGCAACAGTTGTACTTGAACGCCCACGATGTAGAAAAGAAAATGTAATCGTCTCATCTTTAAGGAGGCATAAATTCTGATATAACTCAGAAGCTTCCTCAGCATTTAACTCAGCAAATTGATTCCCTGCATTAGTTGCTGTATTAACACTACCAAATCCTTTTGTCCAAATCTCAATAATTTTACCGGCTTGTCCGTATATGCCAACTGGACAAGACCTTGTTCCTTGCCTTGAACTGTGGCTTGTCGTCCAACCAATGATAAAGCTTTCGTCCACTTGAATATAACATGAAGTACCAAATACAGGCTGCTCAAAGCTTGGATTCAGAAACGATCGCTGGATATATTGAGCTTGCGCTGACGTAGGTTGAAGTACTAATGTCGCACCGATCAGCCCCCAGCCAAAAATATTAAAATTTTGCCATAAATTCTTCATTAGTAAATCACCATAAAATAACTTTTAAAAGATGCTAATTACCCTAACCATAATTATTAATCATGTCTGATTCACCTCAAATAAATCTCCAGTCTCTAGCTTGCCCAAAATCTTAGATAATCTACCATCTGTATTCCGGTTGAGTGTGGCGATCGCTTTTAAATAGTGAAAAATGATTTGATTTTAAATTTAATAAATCTTGGCTATAAATTGACGATTTGTAGAGACGTTGCATTGTAACGTCTCTACAAATAACCGTTTTATATTTCACGTTTTTGCATTGCCGTTGTTGCCGCCTTGAGTTTATTCACCAAAGTTTTCATTGCCGATTCCTGTGGCTGGCGTGGCGGAATTTTTTGCTGTCCAAAGCCGTCAAACAATTCGTTGAGCTTAACCGTAAAGCCTAAATATGCGCCTCCTGCAGAACGTGTGCCTGAGAAATCTCGGTCATCAACTTTACCAAAGACATAACCAGCAGAGACGCGCAGGTTAGGCGTGAGGTAGTAGCCTGTTTCTACAACAAAGCCTGTCTCACTATAGCTAGACTGACTAATTACACGAGCTTCACCCACCAAATCCCAGCTATATCCCAAACGATAGGTAGCTCGAAATTGCGCCAGATTCACTGTGCTAGTACCAGCTAAATCGTTAGCTAAATAAGAGGTGCTATTACGCAAAGCATACTTACCGTAGAATTCCCATTGCCAATTAGGAGCGTAAATTGCTTCTAAAGCAAAGGTATGGTCTTGGGAACCCGTACCACTTCCTAACAGGATGGTGTCAGGAATGGATGAAGGATTTTGGCGATATTCATAACGCAATAAAGCATTAAATTTATCGTTATTGGGGTCGCGGTAGGCTAAACCCAGCTTGAGGTTAGCAGTATCTCCCAGTCCTGAAAGCTTTTGATTGGAAGAACCAGCTTGTTGATAACGTACTAAGGCTGTGAGAGCCGGAGAAATTTTACCCGCAGCAGCAGCGGTAATTACTGTATTCCCTCCACCAGAAGAGGAACGATGTTCATAACGGGCGCTGGCTTGAAACTGCGGATTATCACTGTATTCCAGCCCAATGCTGTAGCTATCGCCACCATCAAATCCGATCGCAGATGCAGATTGACCAAAAGCGAAGGGTTGGGCATATTGTTGACCCGCCGCAGTCCGTCCGAAGAAGTTGCCAAATACGTGTTCGTAAGCAACATTCAGCCGCAATCCCGAAGCAATAGTCCAACGATTATTTAGACCAATTGCCCCTTGGGTAGTCATTTCGTTAGCACCACCCAAAATTGAATAACGACCTGTCAAGGTAGTATCCGATCCGAGTTTGTGTTCGCCGTTGACACTCAAGCTAGTGATGGAGTTACCCGAATATTGACCGCTACTGTAAAACTGTTGGGCTAAACTGACGCTGACACCAGGAATTACTGCCCAATTTAACCCGAAGATGGTGCGGTCTGGGTAAATAGGATCTTTTTGGGAAGATAAACTCAGTTCATTTTGCGCTTGGAAAGTCAGGTTTTTCGCAAGGGGAATGGAAAAACGCGATCGCAATTGATCGGAATTACTACTCAAACTACTATCGGGGATGCGGTCTTCCCGATGACGATGAATCCAATCCAGATCAATAATGGCACTACCTAAACGTTGTTGAATCCCAGCAGAAATTGTCGTCAGCGAATTATCAACCCTGCTCCCAGGTATCGCATCAGAACGCGGTGCAAATAGTTCTTCAAAGGTATCTAGAGGTTGGGGAGCAATCCCAAAATTGTCTTCGTGGTCGTATTGCGCTCTGAGGTTGGTAGTTGAGGTCACTTTCGCTGTAACCTGCGCTCCATAACGAGTTTGTCCTGGGACAAAGCTGACAGTGGCATTATTAGCAAAACCTGTATCAGCAAAGCGATAATAGCCACGGCCTTGAATTCCGTTAGCAATTTGTCCCTCAACTTCCAATCGGTAAGCATCACCTCTGACTTTTCCCACAACATCAGAATCATTAGTGGAATGGGCGTATTCTGCGATTAACTTACCGTTCTCACCCAGAGCAATCAGCGCATCTGCACCGTAGAGTTGAAAGTCGCGTACTCCGTGATTTTCTTGGATATAAGTTGCTCCAATCCAGCTTTCCTGATTAAGCTTGCGGGAAAGGTTATATTGCAAACGACCAGCATAGATATTGCCATCAGAGTTTTGATCGTCGTATTGGTAGCTAACAACAATCCGACGTACCAATACTTGTCCAGCCTGATCGACATCAGTACGAAGCATCGGTTCGCGGAATAATAATGTACCGCGATCGTAGTCGATTTCGTAGTCTGGGCCTCGGTTAAGCTGTTTACGTTCTAATACAGTTCCAGGACGATTGAGTTCTTCTAACTCGATAAAGACATTTTCACTACCTACTTGTAGTAGTCTGCGAGAGAGGAAGTAATAACCACTAGTACCATCGGGAGCAATAGTATCCCGTTGAAACCCCTCTAAGTGGTCGCCATAGAAACCTGTAATTTGGAGATTTCCTAAGTTGTAGTTAGCTTTAAAACCGTGGAGTTGACGGGTAATCGCAGTAAATTGCTGAGATCCTCGCGCAAATTCTTCTGTGTTATAGTCACCCCACATAGCATAATCAGGGGAAACTCCGGGGATACGAGATGAACGCTCGAAACGCAGAAATACACTGTCAATGGAAGGAGTAACGACATCAACTGTCGAGCTATCACCGTAAACAGGATAGTTTTGCTCGCTGGATTGGTAAGTTCTAAATAACCGATTATTACAGTCACAATCTTCATTGAGGCTACGAGAACTGTTGTATGCACCCGTAAACAACCATTCCCCGATCGCACCAGTGGCAAATACTGCGGAATGGAAATCTAATTGCGTGCCGTTGTTTTTGTCAGGAGGGAGGAAATCACGGAAACTGCCGTAATAATTTGTACCTCTAGCTCCCAAACGTAAATCTATGACTCCAGTAACTAAACTCGGACGCAATGCCGTTTCAAATTGCAGTTGAGTAAAGGCTTCTAGATTGTTAGTTATGGCTCGAATTCGGACAGTTTCGGCTTTGAGTTGCGATCGCAACGTCGTTGTAAATTGTCCTCCTTTCGCCTCCACTTGAAATCCGGGTTCATCGGGCTTAAAGTCTTTCCCGACAAACTCCCCAGCAGTGGGTATGAGGGTGATAACAGCATTACGATTAGAGCGATTGCCATTTGCATCAAGCAGTTGACCCCGGATTGTTGCTGTAGAACGTCCATCTGCTGGGATACGAGACTCAACTGTTTCTAAAGTTAGTTGCTGTGGCGCTCCCCGCACTGCGACTTGTACTGTTACAGGGGGTTCTGTTCCTCCAATAATTTTTGCAGAGATGGTGTTTACACCTTCTTTTAACGAGACACCATACCATGTCTGCGTTACTAAGTTAGTGCTAGCATCACTTTCCGTTCGTCCCAATAAAGAAGGGTCTACCAGCGCCCCATTCACCCGCAATTCTACCTGACTACCAACAGGAAACTGCACAATCACCGTGCTAGCTTGGACATCTACAACACTGTCAGCCGTTGGAGTCAGGATTTTGATGGCTGTAGATATGGGGAGAGTGGGAGACACGGGAAGATTTTCATTCACTCCTTGTCCGTTCTCTACTCCTGCTGTTTTGCGTAAGCCTCTAGGCAAACCTACCGAAGTTGCTGGTTGAAATGGTTGTATTGCCGTTGGAGAAGCTTGCAACTGTGTCTCTGTATCTTTACCTCCATCATTTTTGTTCTTGATTTCGGCTACTTTATTTAAGGCTGTGGGCAAATCAACAGAGTTTACTGGTTGAAACGGTTGTATTTCCGTTTTACTTGGCTGGACATCTGCAATTGAAGTATCAGTAGTCGGTGCTGAAGAAGTGGAAGAAAATTCATCAGATGGAAACTGCTGTTTAGAACTTCCCAAAAGATAAGCCTCTCTCCTGCTCCCTGCTCCCTGCTCCCTTGCCTCTTCTTCAACACCCTTGTGTGCTTGCGAAGGTGAATCAGGGAAAAGGAGATTTTCACTAGTGATTTCAGCTTTGACTATAGCAGGATACAAAACCAGGCAGAGAGCTACTGACATTGCCCCCATCAATTTCAGGTTAAATATAGTTGCACAGTGCAGTCTGGGTTTCATTTCTTGACTGGCTCCTGAAATGTGGGGGTGACAGCAAAGTTCATACGTACCAAGCCACCAGGCTCTAAATGCACCAAGCGAGATTGGCTATTTCGTTCGCGGAATTTTTCGTTATGAGCTAGGGTGTAACCAGTTACACTGCTCAGGTCTAGTACACCTGTGTGGTATCCAGGTAAGGCATTAGCTAAGGAGAACAAACCATTAGGATCTGTAGTGATGCGGTTTCCGTCCTCCAGAAAAATCACTGCATTTGGTATCCCCGGCTCACCAGATTGTTGTTCACCGTCAAAGTTTTTATCAACAAACACCCGACCGATAATCGTGCCACAGTCAGAAACGATTCCTGAACTAATTTTCAACTGGTGTGTTGCAGGGCCATCCTTGGTGCTAAAACGGTTATCGGCTCGTTGAGCATTAACGATCGCACTGTTGCGACCAGTCCCACGCAACGCATCAGGTGTTAGTTGAGCAGCGTAGACAATATTCAAGACTTTCTCTGTGGGAATGCTTGCATCTGTGCGGAATGTTACTGTGTTACCATTGCGTTCTGAAGTAATAGTGACGAGTTGACCATCTACCTCTCCCCGCACAGATTTCGGCAAAAAATCGAATCCTAAAGGTAGGTTGTCTGTGACAAATATATTATTCAAACTAGCATCAGCGAGATTTTTTACTGACAGGCGGTAGATTACTGTATCTCCAGGTTCAGCAGCAGCGCGATCGCTTGTTTTGATAATCTGTAACTGATTGGCTTGACACAAATTTGTAGTAAATTCAAAGGCTAATAAATCCAGTCCCACAACTTCTGCATTGGGAACTAAAACAACTGTTTGCTCTACTCTGGTTTGGCCTGTGAGACTGATTGGTTGACCATCCAGAGAACTAGCGACATATCGCACGACATTATTACCTTGTGTGCCAGTGCTACCAAGGATTTCAATCTTGATTCGCCGTTGTCTGTAGATAGAATTTGGTGGCGGATTAACTACAAAAATGTAGGTTCTACCTGGATCGGTTTGACCCTTATTCGGATCGAGTAGGAAATTGTAGACACCCGCAGGACTATTCGTAACGAAGTAAGGGTTACTATTCTCAGTATTTGGCGATCTACCGCCAGGAACATTGTTATTAGGAATATCTGGTAACTCTGTTCGAGTCAAAGCAACCAAGCTGCCTAATTCTGTCCCCGTTGGATCGCTAGAGTTAGGTTCGTATACCCCAACTGAAAAACCTGTATAGTCAGGTAAAATTGTGCCAGCGCAACCTAAGATCCGTCCTAAAGGATCAAGTAATGGGGTAGGACTAACATTTATCTGACTAGAACTTCCTTGATATTGATTATTAGCTGAATCTGTATAAGTGTAAGTAGCTTGATTTATTAATGGCGAAGACGCAACTAGATTATTAGTTTGTTGCGCGATCGCTGGTATAGATATAGTAGTATGCAAAAAACTTCCCAGAAGAACACTAGCTGTTAACCGTCGCCACCAGCCACTGCTAGAAGTAATTTGCTTTTGGTTTTGAGGACGGCTCACTGAACACATCTCCTATGAAATGTCAAGCTTGTTGTTAATAAAAGCACTTATTTATTTGTGGAAATCCAGTTAAGCCAAAACCTTTTAAAAATTTTGTTTCCAGTTTCCATCTCGAAATACAGTCAGAAAGACGGCGTATCTACGCGTCCTAATCAGCGCACTTGGGTTTGATAAGTCGCTTTCACTGTTGTCTTCGCTGCAAGAGAGGGAATCTGCAAACGGATATGGGTGTAAGCACTGGCTGGTGCTGGCTTTGTTTCCACTTTGCCGTTAGGAAGAGTAACTTTCACAGTGGGATTTTCGACAAAGCTACGTCCGCCATCAATGCTATAAATAACTTTGGCATTCTTGGCGACATTGGTAGAATTCAGCACGTAGACCATTCCTTTGGGAATAGGTTGATTAAACGTCAAATTCTTTACTGGGCGATCGCTATTATTTTCGCCAGTTAAGGTATATCGCAACACATCTCCAGGTTGCACCACAACTTGACCTTTTAAAGGTTCCCATTTCTGACTTTGCTTACCCTGCTGATCCTGTGCTACTACTTGTTTTTCTGCTTCTAAGCGCAATTGAATTTGCCCTTGAGTTTTGATATTCTCAGCAACAGCACTTGTAGAATGCCATACATTTGCGATTCCTGGAATTTGACCGACAAATGGGACTGTAGCAATGAGAGCAAATGCTCCTAAACCTGCAAGAGAAAAATGCTTCATAATAAATAACCTCAAAAAATTTCCAGAATCTTGATTGTTGACTTATCTTTCCCTGCTTTTGCGAAGAAAGAGTCACTCCCCTATTTGGTTCCTGTTTAGAGGTTGGGGATAAGGTTAACTGGTTGCGGCGATCGCTCTCTTAGAATCTGCGAACGTCACAACCCCCAATCCCCAATCCCAAGGAATTAGTTCACCTTGCGTTGGAAGGTAAATGTTCTTTGAATGCCCGGTGCAATCTGTCCAGTAGCAGTATTTACATACTTTGTGACATCACTGTTTACCGTGGTTCCAGTTTGATCAATACCAAGGTTACTAGCTGGATTACCACTGAAGAATTGGATAGTTGAAGCTCCAGAATCTTTAGCTGAACCAACAATGTTGCTAGTATCAATTTGAGTGTTATTGTCGTTGTCTAGCGCCCAGTTGTTGGGGGTTTGCGTACCATCTTCAGTAATCACAACTTTGTTAGCATTCAAAATCACGTTACCGGTTCCAGCTTGAGGATCGGAAATATTTGTGTATTGAATTTGGTACTCAATAATGTTTCCTGGTGCAGGCTTCTTCGGAGTGGTACTGAATGTGCCATCAGTGCCTTGTACTGCTGGGCCAGTTCCTAATAGAACTCGTGACATCTTCACCATTTTCAAGAAACCAGTGTAAACGCGATCGATGGAGATGTTGTTAATCTCACCACTATCAACTACACCATTATTATTAGTGTCAATAAAGGCAGTAATGGGTACTGGGAAGCCCTTATTGATATCAGTCGATAGTTGCGTACCAGCTGGTAGGTCAACTTCTACGCCATAATTTACACTGCTTCCAGCAGCAACACCAGAGATTTTAATTGGTGTATTATTGGCTGCTAGGGTAAAAGTGCCAACGTTATTGGTGATGCTGTAAGTATAGACAGCAGATTGACTGTTATAGCTAACAGTCACCTTTGTACCATTGGGCAAATCTGTGGCTGTAGCTGGTACTGTTGGTACTATTGTAATGTCATTAGGGTTAGTCCCACTGTTCTTAATTGTGTTAGTGAAACCAACTGATTGTGGGTCAAGCGTACTACCAGGTGATGTGTTAGGAGGAACAAAAGAGGATTTGTTTGTGAAGTCGTCGTTATTATTTGTTGGGCCAACAGCATCAGGGGCATTATTCGGCCCGTTTAAAACTGAGTTTGCTTGGGCGACTGAAACGGTGTAGACGTTGACATTTCCTGTAACAGAATTACTACCTTGGTTGTTATTACCTGTGTCAGTTTGATTGGTAGGAACTGTATCGGGATAATAGCCAGAGTCTACTGTAGTAGGAAAGGTTCCATTAGTGGGGTTAATGTTATCTGGATTTTGATCGCCTGAATCGTCAAAGAGTAGAGGGCTATTTGGATCTCCAGCAGTTTTACCGAACACTTGAGCGATGTTGTTAATATTTGTCGCTGTCGTTCCTGTGATTCCAGTGGTCTTTACTTGTACTGTAAAACCTGTAACAGTTGTCCCTGTGGCAACTGAAGAGATAGAGTTAGGATCGTTAATAAAACCAACCCGTTTAACAACACCACCTGTTACATTAGCACTGTTAGTTTTCCACAAAGCCTGATCGGCAGTTGTAGTTGCAGGATCTTCACCAGCGTAAACCACTATCCACCCTGAAGGAGCGGTTGGAGTTCCATTAAGAGTTGTTGATGCTGGAAGTGCATCAGAAACTAAGATGCGAGTAACTGGATTACCGTCTACATTGATACTTGTACCAGCTAAAGCTGCGGGTGTTAGCCCACGATTGGTTACGTCGTTGCTCTCAACTCGCAAGCTTAAACCATAAGTCAGCACATCATCATTGAGTACGGAAGTGTTACCAGCGTTATAGCCTGTTCGAGTTTTGAGTATTGTGGCTAGAGCAACAGTTTTAGCTGTGTTGCCTACTTGAATTTGCTGGGTAATACTAGATTCTCGTGTACCGTTAACTGGTGTACCAGGAACTTCCCCGCCACCTGCGTTATCAGCATTATCTACAGTATAAACGTCACCACCATCGGGACTCCGCAGTTGGTTTTGGGCATCACCAGGAGTGTTACCAAGGGTAACTTTAATTACGTCGCCCGATTGAGCGCCAGTCTGTACAGTTATCGGCACACGCACCAACACAGTACCACTAACCGGAATTGAGGGTGTATCTACACCACCAGCTGTTACGTTTGTCCAAGTTGCACCACCATCTGTACTGTATTGGAGTGTGCCACTAGCTGGTGTTACCCCATTTTTATCAGCAGGAAGTACACCAGAAACTGTACCAGGCCCAGTTGTTGTTGCTTGGTTAGGAATATGGAATTTGGTGGGGTCGTTACCTACGTTTGTTAGGGTGTAGGTGTAGGTTAGTAAATCGTTAATTGCAACAGTGCCACCATTGTTATCTGTAACACCCGACGCTGTGACAGTAATACCCGCAACCTCTGCTACAGTCACGGTGACAGTGTTAGAGGTGGAATTTATAGTTGTCCCTGGATTGTTAGGATCTTCGTAGGTTGCTGTTGCAGTGTTACTGATAGATGTACCTCCAGTAGTTCCGTCAGCTAATACAGGTGCGACAAATTGGAAAAGGCTACCAGTTAATAATGCTGTTGCTACTAGAGATTGGTAAACTTTACGCTGCTTGTTGACAGATTGATTTCGATTTACCATAGAAGTAGTTTGTTTTTTTGCTGAACTTGTATCTTGGATTTTGAGACAGGATAAAGTTCGGCAATTCCTTAAAAAATTGCCGATTATAGCTGCCCAAAGCTTCAATGTTTTGGGAATGCCTATTTAAGAAGTTAAATTACTGACACTCCTAAGAAACTGTATTGAGGCAATAACCAGAAATAATTTGTCTACTTGTTTTACGCTTACCCTTGAAAATCAAGGCTGGCAATCGCAAATATGTGTAATTTATTACTGTGTTTTGCTAATTTATCGTTCTATATAGCAATGTAGCTTTTAAAGCAAAAAAAATCTTCGGTGTAAATAAGTAACTCCTTTGGCTGTGAATAAGTGCATTAAAGCGGAGAAATTAGCTTTATTTTGGCAACACACATAGAAATTTTAATGGTTGAACTCAGACTTTAGGAAGACTAAAACCTATATTTGAAAACGCTTTTGAGTTTTGGCTGTCATAAATCTGTATTACTCTGTGGAGTTATTTAGATTAAAAAATTGAAAGTTAACTAGGCGATCTAGATCGCTTAAATGAGATGGTATTTTTAATAAATGCAATTTAATCATAACTATGATGCAATTTAATCATATTTATTCTCAATATTAATACTTATTAATTTAAACTATTTCTTTTTTTTTAACGTTCTATATATACGTATAAATGCTTAATATAGGGATTACTGATATTAAAGTTTTACAAGAATCCTTTTGCTCAACACCAAGCATACCAGACTATTTTTGTCGGGTATGTTTGACTGGTATTTTTGCTCGTGTTACTATCAGGCGACAGTCGACAGACAAACAGGGAAAGCTAGTTTATGACTCAGGCAATTACAACCCAAACCCAAACCAGCACTGCCTACTTTCAAGCCTTGAAGTGTAAGGAATGTGGTGCAGAATATGAACTCAAGGCCAGCAATGTTTGTGAGTTATGTTTTGGGCCATTAGAAGTTAAGTATGACTACAACGCCCTACGTCTGACTGTCACTCGTGAAACAATTCAAGCTGGCCCCAATTCAATTTGGCGCTACCGTCCCTTTTTGCCTGTCGCAACTGATAATGTTATTGATGTGGGAACGGGGATGACTCCCTTGGTTCGTTCCCACCGTCTTGCCCGTCGCTTGGGTCTAAATAAGCTTTATATAAAAAATGATGCCGTGAATATGCCCACCCTGAGCTTTAAGGATCGGGTGGTGTCAGTCGCCCTATCTAGAGCGCGAGAGTTGGGTTTCACTACTGTTTCTTGCGCTAGTACTGGTAATTTGGCAAATTCTACAGCCGCGATCGCAGCTCATGCCGGCTTAGACTGCTGTGTGTTCATCCCCGCAGATTTAGAAGCCGGTAAAATTATCGGTAGCCTGATCTACAGTCCCACCCTAATGGCAGTCAAGGGCAACTACGATCAAGTAAATCGCCTTTGTTCGGAAGTTGCTAATACACATGGCTGGGGTTTTGTCAACATTAATCTGCGTCCATATTACTCTGAAGGTTCTAAGACGCTAGGTTTTGAAGTTGCGGAACAACTAGGCTGGGAACTACCCGATCATGTTGTTGCTCCCTTAGCATCTGGTTCGCTGTTTACAAAAATTTATAAAGGGTTCCAAGAATTTATCGAAGTTGGTTTGGTAGAAAACAAGAGCGTCCGTTTCAGTGGCGCTCAAGCTGAAGGTTGTTCACCCATTGCCCAAGCCTTCAAAGAAGGACGCGACTTTATTAAGCCAGTTAAACCAAATACAATTGCGAAATCGCTAGCGATCGGCAATCCAGCAGACGGCATTTATGCTGTGGAGTTAGCTCAGAAAACTGGTGGTAACATTGAATCAGTCAATGATGCCGAAATTATTGATGGCATCAAACTGCTGGCAGAAACCGAAGGCATCTTCACAGAAACGGCTGGTGGTACAACCGTCGCCGTGCTGAAAAAGCTGGTAGAAGCTGGCAAAATTGATCCAGACGAAACTACTGTGATTTACATCACTGGAAATGGTCTGAAAACTCAAGAAGCAATCCAAGGCTACGTTGGCGAACCCTTGACTATTGATGCGAAACTCGATAGTTTTGAACGGGCGCTAGAGCGATCGCGTACTCTAGATCGCTTGGAATGGCAACAAGTCCTCGTTTAAGTAGGAGTTAGGAGTTAGGAGTTAGGAGTTTTTTTATTCATAACTCTTTACTTTATTCTCCACTCCTCACATCTCACCCCTTACAGATGACTCCTAACTCTTCACTCCTCACTCCTCACTCTTCACCCCTTCACTTTGTACTTCTATGGCTGTAAAAGTTTTAGTTCCTACAACTCTTCAGAGTTTTACCAATAATCAAGCTACTCTAGAATCCACCGGCAGCACTATTGCTGAATTGTTAGATTCCTTAGAAAAAAGCTTTCCTGGTATTAAATCTCGGTTGTGCGATGAACAAGGTAAACTACGTCGGTTTGTAAATTTTTACGTCGATAGCGAAGATATCCGTCATCTAGATGGGATTAACACAACTCTAAAAGATGGCGATGAAGTAAGTATTGTCCCAGCTGTCGCTGGTGGTTAATACAGAGAACCCCAAATCAGTAGAAACCTGACAATACAACTCTTTGAAAAATTACCCCGTTCCCAGTCGGAGACTGGGAATTCTCATTAGTGGACTATCGCCTCCCTTACTCGCGGCAGAGACGCTTTTCATTTTGCTAACTATGCAGTAATTATCTGAGAAAGTCTTTGTCGCCAAGACTCATTGTCATCGATAGTTAAGATAATCCGTTTGTAGGATTCATCTCGCAATTGAATCGTTAAATAATTTGTCTCTCGATTTACATACCAAAACTCTTTACCACGGTTAGTGTAATAAGTTCCAGCCTTAATCACTCCAGGAATAAAGCTACCAGGGGCACGCAATTCTCGCCAATTACTTTGGGGTTCATCTGTTGTAACTTGTTCAATATGGGCTAGTGATATTTGCCAAAGTTTATTCAACCGAACAGCTAGCAGTTGCTCTTGAAACGTAAATTCTATCTGCAATTTATCATCAACTATACTTAGGTTCATGATGAATTTCGTTGCCAGTAATTTTTTATCTAGTATTACTTACAAACATCCGATCATAATCAGTAAGCAGGTGGGCGTCAATATTTTTCGTTGGGATAAGACAGGATAGCGCAGCGGTAGCGAGTCTGCGTACCCTTACAGGGAAGCAAGCTACGCTTTTAGCGTCTGTCTGCGACACGCTGCGCGAACGTAGAGAGCGTCGGCAGGAGAGAATAGGGTTTCAGCCTCGTTCATTTTTGTTAACATCGGGTAGCTATTAATTTGTGGTAGTAGTAAAATTTATAGGTGATAGAAATATCCACCTACAGATAAATTTATATTCTTGTTTTATTGGTGAGCATTTGGCAATTTGGCAGATTGTAATTAGAGTATTTTGATATATTGCATGAAATTACCAAGATGTTTTTACTTATTATACAGAGGACGGGCTAACCCCCGTCTTTTTTGTTGCTGATTAGCATTTTGGGATTAATTACAATCAAGTAGTTAGTATGATTATTTTTAACATCTATATTAATTAATATGCCCTGACTTATGGTAGATTAATTTTATATTCTATGTATTCAGTTATACCAATCAATCTATTATCAGGTTTCAAGATATTTGCACACATCCTATAGGAAGATGCCCTATGAATAGAATAATGGGTAAATTGACTTGGAATGTTGTTATGCACTGGATTTATATAAAGGTTTGGTGGTGAGCCAAACCTTTTTTATATGTATTTAAAATGGGAGCATCCCAATTTTGCAAATTGATTAAGATAACAGATTGTCGCGAACGCTCCATTTCATTACACTTGCAATGACAAAATATGTTTTTACACATTTGGGATGCTCCCTTTAAAATTGGGTATGAGGCATTACAAAATAGATTTTCATTGTTTTTTGTAAGCAATTAGGTATAAGCCTCTATCAAGACTTAAGTTCTATAAGATTTATCTGCAAACAGAATTAAAAACTGAAAGTACTCCGCAAAATGCCAATAGTAACTGAATCACTATCTGGTGTGTTACCAGGCTGGATAAGATGAATTATTCCTGGTGTAATGCTGATATTATCTGATAATTGGAAACGATAAAATGCTTCAATTTGAGTAGTTGTTCCTGGTTGTCCACCGGCACGTCCTAAACCTGTATTGATAAAATCAGGGACATTATTCCCTACAGGTAAGTCGCTACTGGTGATTTTAGGAGGTTGACCGACATAAATTCCCCCCAAATTTCCTTTAGCAAATAAATCAGGGAAATTCAAAAACACCATATAATTTGTTGTCTCTACATTTCCCGATTGCCCAGGAATGTAAGATTTAGTATAACCACCCCATGCGCCTGCGCTAATACGGGGAGAAATTTGCCAAGTTAAAGTTGCACCCACGGCGTTGGTTTGCAGGGGTGCTGATTTTCCAGTCGTAGTATTAACCGCAGTTAAGCATTCATCACCAACAAAGGTTAGCAAACAACCATCTGAAGCGTAATTATTAACGTAGTACAAACTTAAATCTAGAGTATCGGTTGGTGTCAGCAGCAATTGCACGCCTGTAGTAGTGGTTCCATCAAATAAACCGCTATCTTTACCGGGATTTCCTGGTTTATAACTAGTATAAATTGCCTGCAAACTAGCGCGTTTAGCAAATTGCCAATCAATAGCTATACCGCCGTGACCGTATCCCATATTTAAAATTGGGTTTCTTTGGGCAAAGTAAGACAACGGCCCAGTTGCAGCACTTTCTACCCGATTGGGGCCTCGGAAAGCAGCTGGCATACTTACACCTTCTGTTCCTACCATTACTGCTAATGTATCTGTTATCAGCCAATGAAAATTGAGGTCACTTACAATTAAGTTACTTGTAGGAAATTCGTAGCCAAGTAAAACATCATTCCGAGAAACACTATTGGTAAATCTAGGTGTAGTTTTCCCTTTACCATCTAGAAGACCTGTAAATAAGTAGCTAGTGGGAGTGATTTGACTAGTTAAATATAGCTGTGCCAGGGACATAACATTAATGTTTGTACCTGCATCATTTGTATCTTTTTGTCCATCTCTAGGATTAACATCACCACGATTGCTAGTCCGTCCTTGAATGCCAACTATCAGTAGTCCACTGAGTTTGGTTGTTGTTGAAAATTGGTTGGCTGCAATTTCGGTGGTTTTGGCTTCTAAACTATCGACACGACCCCGCAAAGTTGCTAATTCAGGGGTAAATTCTGACTGCAATTTTTGTAATGTTGCTAAATCTTCGTGCGTGACTAAATCGTTGGTGGCTGTAGTGATTAATTCGTTGACTCTATCTAAACAAGCATTTACACCAGCAGCAAATTCATAGCGGGTTAAGGCGCGATTACCGCGATAGCTGCTATCTGGATAGCCTGCTATACAACCATAGCGTTCTACCAAAGACTGTAGTGCTTGGAATGCCCAATCGTTGGGTTGTACGTCTTTGAGTTGAGATACCGATGTAACTTGCGCCATCGGTTCATCTGAAGAGAGGGAGGGAGACGAGGGAATAATATTATCACTCTTAACTCCTGACTCCTGAGTAGTTTCTGTATTTACGTACTCTTGTGCTAGTACTTTTTGTACAACTCCATTTACTCCTGCAATAAGTAACCATGCAAGCATCCATGTTTTACAATGATTGCGGCTAATAAATCTACCTTTCAATTTTTTACACTCTGCTCACATACTTAAGTGAAGAGTGTATCCGCGATTATCTAATGTTCACATGGGGACATTTACGGATTTTGTCCCAAATGAGACTTAATGCTTCTAGGCAACTTCTGCAAGGACGAGTATAACAGGGTATTGGGGATTGGGTACTGGGGGCTGGGGACTGGGTACTGGGTATCTGGGGACTGAGGATTAGGAAAGAGTTTTCTCAATCCCTAATACCCAATCCCCAATCCCCAATACTCAATCCCTAATCCCTAATCCCTAATCCCTAATCCCCAATTTATGGCAAATCGCTCACGCAAGCTGACGCCAAAAGCCTCGAAACTAAATAAACCTCGTGCTGATGCAATGAAACGTGTCGCTAAAAATCTCCAGAAAAAGCTAAAACGGGGAAGTTGGTTGTCGTCAATACTAGCGATCGCAATTCTGTTCAGTAGTGCTAGTCTAATAATGGCTTTTGCCTGGATTAGCGTTCTCTTTATATTCAATCCAGATCGGGTAAGCTGGCTAAATAAAATTTTACCTGCATGGGCACAAATCCCCCTTGGGAAGCACGAACGTCCCCAAACTCTCAAACAAATTCAACTCGATTTGAGTAAAAAAAACCAAATATTTGGGGAACCTCTGCCTTTAAATCAAAATACGGAAACCTCATTTTTACTGCCAGTTTTTCAACAGCGTGCTAATTGTCAATTTGATTGCAAAGAACTTGTCGAACTCAGGGTTTACGAGCTATCAGTTGAGTTAGAGTTTACATCTCAGTCAGAAAATTACTACTATTTAGCGACTCAATTACCTGTAACGGGGCCAGAGGAATTTTTTGTAACTTCTCCCTGGCTTGATGAGACATCAGAATCCCAAGATATCAGCATTCCCTTACCTTTAACTCAAGTGCAACGCTTTGAAGGTGGGACACCATCACCAGGAGTTTGGTTTAATTTACGGGGTCAACGCCAACAAGAAACTGGTGCCTTCGCCTACGGTCAAATCGTATACTACAATCCAGAACGCACGAATTTACTACAAATGCTGTCTTGGAGTAGTCCGAATGGACAATTGCCCAAATGGCAGCAGGTAACTGGTGATAGTACCAAAGAATTAGTTGTCGATCAAACAGTAGGTTTAGAACCGCACTTACAGGTTTACCAAGTCAAGTCTCTGAAGTTATTCCTTAAACCAATTCAATTGGAGGCAATTACCCTCAAATCACCAGCCCTTAAGGATTATGGATACCAAAATGCCCTGTCAATTGCCCGTAGTGGACTGTGGACACCAGCTTTTGAATGGTTAAAATTCATCAAGAAACAGCGTAAAGGAATTTTGCCAGAGGCGGCGCAAGCGCAAATGGATTTGATTCGCTTGCATTCCCAATTTACTCAAACCCAAGCCCAGAAAATTTGGGCAAGTCCTAGTCAAGGGGTGTTGGCAGATTTGATTGATGGTCGCTGGGGAAAAGCTTTACAGGTGTTTGAAGCCTCGCCACATAATTCCCAAGAAATAGCGACTCTACTTAAAGCTGATAAAAAACGATTGTGGAATCGGATAGCGGCAGCGTTGCGGGTGAACCCAAATAGACAAGAGGTACAAGCTTGGTTTGCTTTGATTTTAGCGGTTCAACAGGGAGAAGGACAGGCTAATTCTTGGTTAAAGGCGCAACCAAAAGTTACCAAAGAAAATCTTGATTATATTCAAGGTCTGTTAGCAAGACTTAATGGTGAGATTACAAAGTCGCAAATATCTAGTCAGATTGTTGGTACGGTGCAGCCAATCGCTCAAGTTACTAGCAGTGAGTGGCTGCAAGCAAATTCTACCGCAGACCTGAAACTCACGGATAATCAAGTTTGGTATCAAGTGGAAGTGAGTGCATTTAATGACGGTAAACGCTGGCTAAATTCCCCTTTTGAGAATTTGAACCCACCTAAAACTGACGCCGCCAAATTTTTTTGGAAAACTTTGGGAATCACTTCTGACCCTGAAATCCAGATTGTGGTCTGGTTGCCTAATGGAGAACAAAAAATTAGTATAGCCGCTATCAAGGCGGTGCAACTACGGGGTAAAGTTTTGCGCCTATTAGCTGCTGGCCCAAAAATCCCAGAGAATCAAAATGATGTTCTTCAACCTAAACCTTTAGCCTTGACCAATGCAGCACTGGAATGGGTGCAACCATCTCCCATTACTCTACGAGAACTGTATCAACAAAATCCCCAAGGGGTGAAGGTAATATTATCAAGTGTGTGGCAATCTTTGCAGAAATCTGGTGAAATTCTGGCTGGTGCTATTCCTACCTTTGAGGAGATGCAGGAAAAATTGGGTGATTGGCCGGTTCAAGTAATTGATTTAACAAATAACGCTCAACCAGAAATAATACTGACTATCTCACCAGAAGCAATAGCATCTTTGAATCAGTCTAAAGCGGGAACTTCGGCGGAAAACACAGAGCAACGCCGTGACCGAACTATAATTTTTTCTGATAGCAATGAAGTTATTTACACTGATTTTACAGGAAATGACTTACAAAGACTCTCTGCGATCGCCAAGCTTTCGGGCGTGCAATCTCTAGCTTTACTGGTAGAAAATGCTCATAACTACAGTTTAAAGCGCTGGTCAAAGAAAAATCAGCGCTTTGAATAACACGCCCTCCATTCAAATTTAGACTAAAGATGGACAAGGCGATCACTCTACAAAATAGACTTATTCTTTTGGGTTAGTTTCGGCTAGACGTTGGTGTTTTAGGTTTTCTAACTGCTGCAACAGAGAATCTACCTCTGCTTGTAAATGCAGCAATTTAGCTTGCTGGTCGTCTTGGTAGTAAGACTTAGTTAACTTACTGACCCAGTTAGCCTGGGACTGGCAATCGGAAACACTAGATAAATAAGTAGGCATCGTTAATTAAATCCACAATTTAACTCACACCATTAGAAATATTATAATAATGCTCTTTTAAGCTTTATTAAATTATTGTATATTTTCAATCAATTACTCTAATGGATTTTAGGTTCAATCATAAGAGACGGTGATTAGAATGGCTGAGTTCCAAATAAAACATCGGCTGAAGCGTGTGAAGCTTCCGTCCACTCAACGTTACTTAGAACTATTTAATTTGGTGGACTGTCAATTATGGCTGTACTAATTATTATGACCGTTTTTAGGGAATTTACGCAAGAAATTATATGTAGACTACATCAAGAATTACGCCAAATTATGAAAAAACGTACTTATTGACGTGTCTCAACTTCAGCTAAAACTCCTTTAAAACCTCGTTTCCAGTATATAGAGTAGGAACTAGACAATCTCTAAAACTTGAACAGAGACATCTATGTATATTTCCGCAGTGAAAAATAAGAGTTTCAGAGAGTTCTTGCGTAAATCTGAATACGTTTGCGATCGTTTCTCACCCCGTCAGCATTCTCAAGCTAAATTTGTTGAACTGAAGGTTGCTATGGCAGTTATGATAAACTGACATTCTAAATAAAAAATAAAAATACCAAATTTAACGCCTGCACCACAAAAAATAATATTCTTAATTGAATTAAGGGACTCATAACTGGGAACTGGCAAGGAAAAATTCACTTTTTTCCTCTTAGCCATTCTGCACTTCCCGATCTCGCCTTCTCTAAATATCCAATCCTTACATTAATAAATTTTAAATCCCGTGACTTTGAGCCTGTCTGTTGCTACATCTTATCGCCAACCCTGGCCTGGACTGATAGAAGCCTATCGCGAATACTTGCCTGTCAGCGAAAACACACCGATTGTGACTCTGTTGGAGGGTAACACGCCTCTCATCCCAGCGCCAGCGATCGCAGAACGTATTGGCAGACAAGTACGGGTTTTTGTCAAATATGACGGTCTCAATCCCACCGGCAGTTTTAAAGACCGGGGAATGACTATGGCAATTTCCAAGGCCAAGGAAGCAGGGGCAAAAGCAGTAATTTGTGCCAGCACGGGAAACACATCAGCCGCCGCCGCCGCTTATGCTAGACGTGGGGGAATGAATGCCTTTGTACTGATTCCCGACGGTTATGTGGCGCTGGGCAAGTTGGCACAAGCGTTGCTATATGGGGCAGAAGTATTGGCAATTAAAGGTAATTTTGACCAAGCGCTAGAAATTGTCCGCGAGATGGCCGAAAGCTATCCAATTACTTTGGTGAATTCGGTCAATCCCTACCGCCTAGAAGGACAGAAAACAGCAGCCTTTGAAATTGTTGATGCCTTGGGTGATGCACCAGACTGGCTATGTATCCCCGTAGGCAATGCGGGAAATATCACAGCATACTGGATGGGATTTTGTCAATATCATCAAGCCAGAAAATGCGATCGCTTACCCCGAATGATGGGATTCCAAGCCGCAGGTGCAGCCCCCTTAGTACACGGTAAGCCAGTGGCGCATCCCGAAACTCTAGCGACAGCAATTCGCATTGGCAACCCTGCTAGTTGGGAGTTAGCGATCGCAGCCCAAACCGCCAGTCAGGGAAATTTCCACGCCGTTACCGATGCCGAAATTCTCGATGCTTATCGACTTTTGGCAGCATCAGAAGGTATCTTCTGCGAACCTGCTAGCGCCGCTTCTGTCGCTGGGTTGTTGCAGGTGAAAGACCAAATTCCCACAGGGGCAACAGTAGTTTGTGTCCTCACAGGCAATGGTCTAAAAGACCCGGATACGGCCATTAAACACAATCACAGTCAATTTCAACAGGGTATTGCAGCAGAATTGGGTGCAGTAGCCAAGGCAATGGGATTTTAGGAATGGGGATTGAAAAGAGGCAGAGGGCCGGGGGGCGGAAGGGAAAATTCTCCCTTGCTCCCTGCTCCCTGCTCCCTTGCTTCCTCCCCACTCCCTACTTCCCCTGCTCCGCCGCCACTGCTCGTTCGCGTGTCAAGCTATCAATGGCATCGCCCAAGGCAGTAGTTAGGCTATTGCGGCTTTGGGCGTGGTTATCTTGCTCAGTTTTCAAAGCTTGCAAAAGGCGATCGCGTTCTTTAATTACAGCGATGAGTTTAGCTTGCAAGTCCTCGACAGATTTTAGCTGCTCTATTTCTTGTTCGATAGCTTTGACTGTTGTCCCAGCTTCGAGTATCCCTGTTTCAAGACCTTGGAGTTTGTGCAAATCTGCTTTGAGAGATGCGATCGCCTGTTGGGAGAGTTGGGCATCTGTGCGGCGTTGTTCTGCTTCTGTGTTGTAAAGCTGACGCCATTTTTGGGCACTTTCCCAAGCAGCATCGCGCTCGTGTTGCAGGAATGCCATCTGTTCTTTGATTGTCTGGATTTCTGTCAACCACTGCTGGGTTAAATCTTGATTCATAAATTAATAGTCATCGGTGGAGAGTCAACAGTTATTATTCTGCTATCCCAGATTGCTTTATGTCTCTATATCTGATGAGCTTTCATGCTTAACGTTTATTTTGTAAACTTTCAATGGTAGCGATCGCATGTTTCGCCACAATATCAATCTCCTCTTCTGTATTAAACCTGCCAATGCCAAACCGCACTGAGGCATAAGCTAGCTGTTGGGGATGTCCCAGCGCTGTGAGAACATGGGAAGGTGCAGTATTTGCCGACGAGCAAGCAGAACCAGAAGATATAGCCATTACTGGCTGTAATCCTAGTAAAAGTGCGGCTCCATCTACTCCCTCAACACTGATATTCAAGTTTCCCGCCAATCGTTCCTGAGGGTGTCCGTTGAGATGAATTCCCTCAACTTGCGAAAGCTGTTCCCACAATCTTTGTCTTAACTGGGTGAGGCGTTGGTTTTCTGTTGCTTGTTCAGCCAAAGCGATTTCTACAGCTTTCCCCAAGCCGACAATTTGCGGTGTATACAATGTACCAGAACGCATCCCCCGCTCATGTCCACCGCCGTGCTGCTGGGGAGCTAGTTGTACTCTGGGGTCGCGTCTACGGACGTACAGCGCTCCAATGCCTTTGGGCCCATATACTTTATGGGCTGTGAGTGACATCAAGTCAATTTTCATCGCTTGTACATCCAAAGGAATTTTACCAATAGCTTGGGCTGCGTCGGTGTGGAAAATGATATTGCGATCGCCTCCAGCAGCGCCTAGCCCATCGCGGCATATTTCTCCAATTTCTACCAAAGGCTGTAACACGCCAATTTCATTATTTGCAGCCATCACCGATACCAAAATCGTTTCAGGACGTAAAGCTTTTTTTAACTCAATTAAATCAATCAATCCATCTTTTTTAACAGGGAGAATAGTAATTTCAAAACCGAGACTTTTTAAATAATTACAAGGATCAATAACTGCACTATGTTCAGTGGCAACAGTGATAATATGCTGACCTTTTTTAAAATAAGTTTCGGCAACACCTTTAATAGCTAAATTATTTGCTTCTGTTGCACCACTGGTAAAAACAATTTCTTCTGGAGTAGCGTTGATTGCTGCCGCTAAAATTTCTCGCGTTTGCTTAACAGCGGCTTCTGCTTCCCAACCATAAACATGACTAATGCTTGCTGGGTTGCCAAATTTTTCTGTGAAGTAGGGGAGCATTGCTGCGAGTACCCGTTCATCTATAGGTGTAGTAGCGTGACCATCAAGGTAGATAGGACGAAGAGACATAATTATTAACTCAAACTTTGACTTAGTTTTCTTAAAATTCTGAGAACTTGATATAATTCATTTTCTCGCTTAGATAAAGTGAATTTATCAGACAAAGCATACTTCGGTTTATCTTGATTTATGAGCTTGATAAATTGAAAATCTTCTCCATTAGTTACACATCCAAACACAGGTTTATCTGGATTATGATTGCCTAACATATAAGCCAGTGCTTGGGGTATGGCTGCTAAAATAGAAAAGCTCGCTCTTTTCGATTCAATTACTAACAGCCACAATTTTTCTTTAATAACCAGAACATCAATGCGCCCTCTAATAATTTCTTCTTCATCCTCTAAGGTAATTTCTAGAGATTCTTCAGTAGTCAGAAAAAATGGTTCCCGATAAAATCCTGCCAAGTCTAATAAAGGAGATAAGACAACCATTTTGACTGCATTTTCTAAGATTGGTGGATGTTTAACCAATCTCATAAAATTAGTTTTCACTCTGTCTAGATATTGTTTTTCTATATCTGTGATTTCTGGCAGAGTGTCAAACCACTCTGGAAAAAAATCTTCACCTTCAGTTTGTTGTAGACCAAATCTTGCTTCTAAATAAGTAAGACTGACGTTATGAGCTTGGATGACTTCAACCATAATTATTTCAAGTTGCGAAAAGTCTAGTTTCTTTCTTGAATCATCATATCGGCAGTTTCTAGAGCAATTTTATATAGGATTGCTGTCACTATACTTATATCCAATTGCGTTACGTAGCTGCTAATTCCCGTAATTTAGTTAAAACTGCCTGAGCATGACTTTTGGTTTTTACATTAGGCCAAGCATAGACAATAATTTTATCAGGTGAAATGAAAAAAGTTGAACGAGCAACACCCATATATTCTTTGCCCATAAATTTTTTCAAGCGCCAAGCGCCGTATGCTTCTATCAGAAGATGTTCTGGGTCACTCAAGAGGCTAATTGACAAGTTATGTTTGCTGATAAATTTACAATGGGACTTACCCGAATCTGGACTTACGCCTAAGATTTTCGCTCCTAATGCGCTGAAGTCTTGATACAAATCGGTGAAATCTTTTGCTTCGGTGGTACAGCCAGGGGTGTCATCTTTGGGGTAAAAATAGAGAACAATCCACTTACTGCTGAGATCGTCGAGAGTGACCGAATTGCCATTTTGATCGGGAGTAGAGAAATCTGGTGCTGGTTGTCCGACTTGGGGAATGTTACTCATGATGGGGATGTGAGAGATTGTGTAAGCGTAGTCGGTCGTATCTTAGATACTGATGTCATAAAATTGAAGAAAATATAACAAAAAAAGTGAAAAATTCCGCATCAAAGCTATTGATAACATTGGCATTCAGTTGTATGAGTGTGATACTCAATACTGGTATAGCTCATCAAATAGGTTTAGCGAAATCAACTAATCCTCAAAAATGTGATATTTTTGCCTACGTCATTGATACAGATCCGCAAGGTTTAAATGTGCGGAGTGGTGCAAGTACAAACAACACAATTCTAGGGCAAATACCTATAGACGAGACAGTTCAGGTTATTAGTGCTGCTGGAAATTGGGTACAGATTACTAATGCTAGTGATGGTTTTCAAGGAACTGGATGGGTATTTGTGCCAAAGTTAGGTTTAACAACGCGGGGCTACGGTACTAATGGCGTGGATTTCTATGCTAGTACCAGTCAACAAAGGCAAAAGGTGGGAAGAATTCCTGCTAATACGGCTATCAAATTGCTAGGCTGTCAGGGAAATTGGGCACAGGTGGAATATCAAGGTGTTAAAGGTTGGTTGGCAAGGGAAGATCAATGTGGTGCAGCCCTTACCAGTTGTTCTTAGTACAACCCACGGGAGCATCTCAATGAGTGTAAAAACACACCTTGCCCTGGCGAATAGAATGAGACTGTTGGCGAATTAATAAGGGATCTAACCCATCATTCCTGATTACTCTAATTTCAGTCCGTTTCAACAGACTTGAGCTATTAGCCCGAAATTTATTTCAGAGCAGGAAAGCAACGCCAAACCAATGTTTTAGGGATGAGGGGTCAAACACAGCGTTAATTGACCAAGAGTCTCATAGAATTCGCGACATACAGACAAAACCCACCTCCGTGGGTTTCAAATTCTTTGAGTCCGCGTAGGCGGACTTGGTTTGTGTAGCCACGATTTCTAATCGCCTAGTATATTTGGTTAGTTGAGCTTCAGCAATATTTTTGTTAAGTTATCACCTAACTTTTCAATAGATTCTTGCTGTTTAGGATCTTTCAACGTGCCATCAGGGTTGAAGGCTTCGTAAGCTTTAGGTACGGCTATCTGGTCGGGAAGTACCAAAACTTTGATGTTTCCTAAAATAGACCGCAGATGAACCAACCCCCGCAAACCGCCAAGAGCGCCAGGGGAAGTACTCAGAATGGCAGCAACCTTTCCTGCAAAAGCCGCTAATGGTGCTTCATTTGGGGCTGGACGGGATGCCCAGTCGATGGCGTTCTTTAAAACTGCTGTGAGCGAACTGTTATATTCCGGCGAAGCAATCAGCAATCCTTGATGAGAAATCAGCAAATCTTTGAAAGTACGGGCGTTACTAGGTAGTCCTTGTTCAGCTTCCAAGTCTTCATCAAACAGAGGTAAAGGCAAATCGCGGAGGTCTATATAAGTTACTTCTGCGCCTGCTGCCTTAGCGCCAGCCGCCGCGATTTTCACCAATTTTTTGTTGTAAGAATCAATCCGGGCGCTGCCTGCAAAGGCGAGGATTTTGGGTGTAGATGCCATAGTTTTAGGTTGAATGGGAAGGATTGGCTAGTTCAGCTGCATTATCCTGTTTTCAGGCGATCGCTATTTGCTACCTTTAGAGTTTCTTTAGAAACTTTCTCGTTATGGCGAATTGGTCAGACTCCTATCTTGGCAAGTTACGACAAGTTGTAGGCGATCGCCTACTTTTATTATTTGGCTCACGTGTGATTATTGAGGATAGCTTGGGGCGGGTTTTGTTGCAAAAGCGGAGTGATTTCAAGCTTTGGGGGCTACCTGGCGGCTGTCCAGAGATAGGCGAATCTGCCGAAGAATGTTCAACACGAGAGGTTTTTGAGGAAACTGGTTTAACAGTTAAGCGTTTTACCGCTGTGGGATTTTCTTCTAACCCAGCCTATGAAACTGTAACCTATCCCAATGGCGATCACGTGCAAAACTTCATTTTGATTTTGCGAGCCGTTGAATGGTCAGGCAGTCTCGCTTGCTTAGATGGAGAATCGCTGGCGCTGGAATTTTTTGATTTGGCGGACTTACCTATATTAATGCCAAACGATCGCCCTGTTTTAGAAAAGTTTCAAGAATACAAGAAAAGCGGCGAATTTCAATTGTTCTAAAAATCTAGTGATTGAGATTTTAAGTAGTACATTGTAGGGTCACATAAATATGTTATTCTACACTTTTTTACATTCCATAAATGACTTTTAAATCAAAAAATACCCGACAATATTGAATAATTTATTTGTTGTAAATCCCGAAAAATGTTAAAATACAGTAACTTGCTAAGTTTACCGTATTTTGTGCAAAAACCTATAAAAAATACTTGATATTATGAATATCAATACCCAGTGGATCAAAACAGATGTACTCGTCATTGGCGGTGGTACAGCAGGAACAATGGCAGGTATCAAGGCAAGACAAGCCAATCCTGATGCAGATGTGCTGATTTTAGAAAAGGCTAACATCCGTCGCAGTGGTGCGATCGCAATGGGTATGGATGGAGTGAATACCGCAGTCATTCCCGGACATTCCACACCCGAACAATACGTGCGCGAAATCACCCTTGCTAATGATGGCATTGTCAACCAAAAAGCTGTTTATCAAACAGGCAAATTAGGTTATGAAGTCATCCAAGAATTAGAAAGTTGGGGTGTGAAATTTCAAAAAGATGCCCAAGGCAACTATGACTTAAAACAAGTGCATCGTGTGGGTAAATATGTCTTACCCATGCCAGAAGGAAAAGACCTCAAAACAATTCTTACCCGACAAGTTAAACGCCACAAAGTCAAAGTTACAAATCGCGTCATGGCAACCCGTGTATTAGTCAAAGCCGGACGTGCTATTGGTGCAGTAGGATTTGATGTCAGAAACGGAGATTATATTGTTATTCAAGCGAAAGCAGTCATCCTGTGTACAGGTGCTTGTGGCAGATTAGGATTACCTGCTTCTGGCTATCTCTACGGCACTTATGAAAATCCTACCAATGCTGGAGATGGCTACTCAATGGCTTATCATGCAGGAGCAGAACTCAGCAACATTGAATGCTTTCAAGTTAATCCTTTAATCAAAGATTACAACGGCCCCGCCTGCGCTTATGTCGCCGGGCCTTTTGGCGCTCATACTGCTAACGCCGAAGGAAATCGCTTCATTAGTTGTGACTATTGGAGTGGTCAAATGATGTTGGAAATCTGGAAAGAATTAAATTCTGGTAAGGGGCCAGTCCAACTCAAAATGACCCATCTTGATGAAGATACAATCGCTGAAATTGAATCTATACTGTGGGCTAATGAACGACCAAGTAGAGAACGTTTTCATCAAGGTAGAAATGAAGATTATCGCACTCATGGCATCGAGATGCACATTTCCGAAATTGGCTTATGTAGTGGTCATAGTGCCTCTGGTGTGTGGGTGAATGAAAACGCTCAAACAACCGTCACAGGTTTATATGCAGCCGGAGACATGGCTAGCGTTCCTCATAATTACATGATTGGGGCATTTGTTTTTGGTCGCATAGCTGGAACTCATGCCATTGAATATATCCAAGATTTAGATTTTATCGAACCAGATACAGATTTTTTAGAAGCTGAAAAATCCAGAATTTATGCACCCTTAACTCGCCCTAATGGTGTACCTCATACTCAGGTAGAATATAAATTAAGACGCTTAGTTAATGATTATCTGCAACCACCCAAATCAGGTAATAAAATCGAGATTGGGCTAAAACATTTTGTGCAATATCAAGAAACATTAGATTTAATGAGCGCTCGTGATCCCCATGAATTGATGCGTAGTCTAGAAGTGCATTTTATTCGTGACTGTGCAGAAATGGCAGCGAGAGCATCATTATATCGTCAAGAGACTCGTTGGGGACTATATCATTACCGCTTAGATTATCCAGAAAAGAATGATGATGAATGGTTTTGTCATGTCAACTTAAAGAAAGATGAATTAGAGCAAATGGTATTGTTTAAGCGTCCTGTAGATCCTTACATTGTGGAAGTAGATGTAGTCAAAGAAGTTTACAATGTTGCTGTTAATTGAGGGACGTTTTAAAAGTTTTGGGTGAATAGAATTCGCTACTACACAAACAAAGTCCACCTCCGTGGACTAATCCAAATCAAGGGTTTTTAACCTGCGAAGGCAGGTTTTGTCTGTGTAGCCGCGATTTTTAATCGCCCAAGTAAGTAGGACTTACGCACTGTAAAAAAAACTATCTTGTGTATTAACGTAAATACGTTGTTTAAGGCTTTTGGCGGTCACTTTTGATTGCTGGCGATCGCCAAAATATGACTGAAAAACCTACCTAGAAGCCTTGAAAACTATACCTCTTATTTTGGCTTTTCTGTCAATGCGTAAGTCCTAGTAAGTATAAATTAGATTTTTAAAACAACCTCTAAGATAACAACAATGGGTTATAAAGCCATAATTTTCGATCTCGATAATACACTGTTGAATTTTGAGCTATGTGAACGCCAAGCTATTCTGGGAGCGCTGGAAGATTGTGCAGTATCTTTAGACTTAAATGGGGTAAGTGAGACTATTTTCCTTCAAGTCTTTGAAACTTATAATTCCCAGTATTGGAGACAGCGAGAAACCTTTTCTCCTAGTGAGTTAATCGAGATGTCTTATCGAAGTACACTTGCTCAATTAGATATACTAACACATCAAATAAGCAATCTTGGTGAAAGTTACTGGCATATTTTTAATCATTCGGGCGTAATGGAACCTGATGTAAATAAAGTGCTAACTGTTCTCGCACGCAGTTATCGTTTGGCTGTCATTACGAACGGGTTTGTATCAGCACAACTACCGAGAATGCAGGCTGCTGGAATTGAGCATTTTTTTGAAGAAGTTGTAGTTTCTGAAGCAATTGGTTTTGCTAAACCATCTCCTGAGATATTCCATTATGCATTATCCAGGTTAAATTTAACCGCAGCACAAGTCCTTTATATAGGAGATTCTCTAAAGCACGATTATACAAGGAGCAACACAAGTCAATATTGATTTTTGCTATTACAACAGAAAAAATCAAAATTTACCACCAGAAGTACAACCAAAGTTCATTATAAGTGAACTCTTAAAATTTTTGGAGTTAGTTAATTAGTGAGAAATAAAAAATAAAATAATCGACATAGTGGAATTGGGCGTTGTTTAATGCAGCAAATTGAGCAGTGGGCTTTTCTAGCTGGATGTGACAATGTTTTGTTAACTTCTAATATTAAACGCAAAGAGGCACACTTGTTTTATGATAAAATTGGCTATACCAATATCAAACAATCATTTACTTTTCAGAAGAAATTGATTTAGTGAAAAATGTGCAGTGCGATCGCTCTATTCTGTATATTGGGTGGAAGGTAGTGTAAGCTAACACGTGATATCGGGAAAACAGAAAATATTCACACTATAATAATCTCTCATTTTATTGGATAAACTCAATTGCTAAACCTATTTTACCGTTTAGCAGTTTCAGTACAAAATCATGGAGTTATTTTATGGCTTTGATCAATCAAAGAATAGATGTTCCTGTCATCGTTGATGAATCAAAATGTTTAGAAAAATGCACAGCCTGTATTGAAGTTTGTCCCTTGGATGTATTGGCGAAAAATCCAGAGACGGGGAAAGCTTATATGAAATATGATGAGTGTTGGTTTTGTCTGCCTTGTGAAAAAGAATGTCCAACGAATGCAATTACTGTACAAATTCCGTTTTTGTTGCGCTAGTTGTGTGCAGTGGTAGAAAAAGTAATTATTTCTAGAGGATTCAAAATGTCTACAAGTAATAATCTGGAATTAAACCAATGGTTGGAAATGTTGCGATCGCCTGACGTAAATGATCGGATAGTAGCTGTCAAAACCTTGCAACATCTAGGCGATGACGAAACAATAGATCCTTTAATCATCGCTTTGAAAGATGAAAATATTACTGTTCAAAAAATAGCGATCGCTGCCCTTTGGGAAATTGCCAATCCTGTTGCCATCCCTGCTTTAATTGAATGCCTCAGTTCAGCAGATACAGATATTCGTACTGAAGCTGCATCAGCATTAAACGAGTTAGTTACACAAGACGAATTGTTACTTTTACTAGATAAGCTTCAAAGTAATGATGTAAATCTTCAATTAAATATTTTGGTGCTTTTGCGGAAGATACATGATATTCAATCTTTGCCATATATTTTGCCATTTTTAGAATCAAAAAATCCTGAGTTAAAAGAAGCAGCAATTACGACACTGCGATATATCAATCAACTAGAAAAATGTCCACAAGCTTTAAATTTAATCTTTGATGAGGAAGCAAGTGTACGTCGTGCTGCTGCTTTAACTTTAGAACATTTACAAGATACAGAAGTGATTACAATCCTTTGTCAAGCACTTACAAATGATAGTGACTGGCAAGTTCGCCGGAATGCAGCTAAATCTCTGACTATTCATGCAAATAATCAAGCGATTTCAGCATTAGCAATAGCCTTAGATGATGAACATTGGCAAGTGAGGAAATCAGCAGCACAAGCTTTGCAAAAAGTTCCAGATATTCAAGTTATGTCGAGATTAATTCAAGCATTAACAGATGAATATGCAGATGTACGGAAAGAAGCTGCGATCGCACTTGGAAATTTAGCTCATCCCGACATTATTAACCCCCTGCAACAAGCCTTAGACGATCCTGACAAAGAAGTATCCATCCAAGCGCAACGGGCAATTCAGAAGATTCAAAGCAATAGTCTCAAGGGAGCAGTAAATAACCAAGAGAAAGGCTTCTCCTAACTATGTCTTACCACCAATCCCCCTTTCAGTATTCGGAACAAGAAGTAAAACCAGATACTAATCCCCATCAGCAAGAAGTCATTCAACTTCTGAAACAGGTTATCGAGCCTACCTTAAAAAATGATATCGTTAGTTTGGGAATGGTGCGAAATCTCCGCATAGTTGATGACTATGTTTACTTGCGTTTATATATTGGTTCCCATCAGCAGCAATTACAGATAGAAATTCAATCTAAATTATCATTTTTAACTTGGTGCAAAAAAACTTATATTCAAATTTGTACAATTCCTGGCGTTAAAATAACCCTAGCAGTTTCTAGCGGCAAAGGTGGTGTGGGTAAATCAACAACAGCCGTAAATATAGCCGCCGCTTTAAAATTACAAGGGGCAAAGGTTGGGCTACTTGATGCTGATATTTATGGCCCTAACGTGCCGCAAATGTTGGGTTTAGGACAAGCTGATATTCAAGTAATTAATACTCCTACAGGTGATAAGTTTTTACCTCTAGAAGTTCAGGGAATTAAACTGATGTCAGTTGGTTTACTTGTAGAAGAAAATCGTCCTTTGGCGTGGCGTGGCCCTGTGTTGCATAAAATTATCACTCAATTTTTGCAAGATGTGGAATGGGGCGAATTAGATTATTTATTAATAGATTTACCTCCCGGTACAGGTGATGCTCAAATCACAATTATCCAAGAAAGCCCTGTTTGTGGAGTGATTCTCGTGACAACTCCTCAGCAAGTAGCGATCGCAGATGTCCGACGTAACATATATATGTTTCGCCAAGTAGGTGTACCCGTGCTTGGGATCGTTGAAAATATGAGCTATTTAATCTGTGGTGATTGTGGCGCACGCACGCCAATTTTTGGCAGTGGTGGCGGCGAACAACTCGCAGCAGAATTACAAGCGCCACTGCTGGGGCAAATTCCTATTGATCCCAATATTTGTAGTGGTGGTGATACTGGAAATCCGATTGCAATCAGCGATAGCACTTCACCTGCAAGTGAGGTTTTTATCCAAATTGCCACTGCGCTAAACGCAACTTTTACCAATTGCAGACAATCTAAATAAAAACTCAGGGAGGATCAAATCTTTAGTTTAGTCGCCTCCAGCAGCTTGACGCTGGCATAAATAGCATCAATATAAGGTGTGGGAATTTGAGTAAGTTTTCCCAATTCTGCCACCGCGCCAACAATAGCGTCTATCTCCGTAGCGCGTCCAGCTTCAATATCTTGTAGCATTGAGGTTTTATGAGCGCCAACATTTTCTGCCCCATTAATTCGCTGTTCTAAAGTGATGCCAAACTTTATACCCAAGTTTTCTGCGATCGCTTGAGTTTCAGTCATCATCTGCCGCGCTAGTTCACGAGTGAGGGGATAGCGACAAATATCCTCTAGAGTCGCACCAGTCAGGGCACTGATGGGATTAAAGGCCACATTTCCCCACAACTTGATCCAGATTTCCGTGCGAATTTGATTGCGGATTGGTGCTTTGAATCCTGCCTGTTTTAAAGTCTGTGCTAATAATTGGATGCGTCCTGTTTTAGTACCGTCAATTTCACCAAGAGTAAAGCGATCGCCTTCAATATGTTTAATTACACCTGGTTCAATTATCTCAGTTGCCGGGTAAACCACACAACCGATGGCACGTTCGGCACCGATACTAGCTTCAATAATCCCATCTGGATCAACAGATTGAATTCGCGTACCTTCATACTCACCGCCATGCTGACGGAAGTACCACCAAGGAACACCATTTTGGGCTGTCACTACCATTGTGTGAGAATTATAGAGTGCAGGTAGAAAAGGTGCGATCGCAGGTACACTATGAGCCTTCACAGTTAAAATTACTATATCCTGTGGCCCTGCTGACTGAATATCGCTAGTTGCCAAAGTCGGAGTAGTAATTTGGCTAGAACCATCTGACATGAGCAACTTCAGCCCATTTTTTTGAATTGCCTCCAAATGAGAACCACGCGCAATCAGCGTTACTGCTTCACCAGCTAGTGCCAGTTTTGCCCCTAAATATCCACCAATTGCACCCGCACCAACAATACAGATTTTCATTTTGTCAAAAGCTTATGAGTCGTGGAAGACAGTATTCAGTTGCTTTTACCTCAAACAGCTATGCTTTGCAGCGCTGACAACAGGTCTTGATGAATAGATTTTGAGGCAGCTACGATCAATCCAGGCAGACTATAGTTTTGACAAGTATGCAGTGGTGGTAAAGTCGAACCGTCGAGAGTAGTCAAAATCCAGCCAGCCTCTTTCGCAATAAAAGCGAGTGCAGCACTATCAATAAATTTGCCCGATTTGATGACTGCTCCACTCAAGTCGCCACTAAGAATACCATTAAGATTGGGAATCTGAATATCACTAGAGTAATCGGTCGCTATATCGATTACTTTATATCGATCTTTTAGTAAATGAGCAATAGAATTCATTCCCCATCCCAACAAAATAGCAGGTTGAGCGGATGTTATATGTAATGGGGCACAGGCTTCTAAGCTCATCTCTAACGTCCCTTTAAAAGCACCTTCACCTCGAAGGGCATAAAAATAAATGTTTTGGGCAGGAGAAATAGCAATTACTGCTTCAAAGTCATCCGAATTTAGAATACTGAGAATAATTTGGTAATTAGAATGTCCATCCATATAAAACTTCGTGCCATCAATCGGGTCGAGTGTGACTAAGTAATCACCTTCTGAACCGAGTTCGGTAGCCCGAAAATACTTGGTATTATTAGAAATTTCATATTCTTCACCATAAAAGCGAATATCTGGGAAAGTGGCCAGTAATACTACTTCTATTAGATTTTGAATAGCCACATCTGCATCAGTAAGGGCGGCAGCAAAAAAGTTTTTTGCTTGTTCTTTAGCAGGAAGTGCAGCAATTTTTGGTTGCAGAAAATTGGCATAGGCTGCTGCTACTTTGAGATGGGGGAGTAAAGTCTCTAAAATTAATCGAGTAGTTGGTGTTGTGGACATTGCAGCAAACTCCTTTTAGAAATAATCTATCGTTGGCAAGACGATAGAATTCTATATCTAGACAAAATTACGGTATCATTTGGATGTAATGATACCATCGTTGCTGCTATATTACTCTAATCTGTATGTCTCAAAGAGCCTATAGAGACATAGCAATCTTTCTTGCAAATTTAAGGGTTTAAATTTCTATCTGAAACTCTCTTCTCTACGAGACGCTGCGCGTAGGCGCGTAGCTTGCTTCCCTGTAGGGGTTTTTCAATTATTATTGATGGTTTTAGGAAACTTTTTCGAGCTTCTTATGAGTTAATTTGAATAGCTTATGACGTTTGAGTACTGAAGATGTGCCCAGAGTGCCAAGGATGAATAAGCTAAAAATAGAAGTGGATTCAGGGATGGTGATGATGCTTGCAGAAAAACGAATGGGTAACTCACTATCTTCCAATCCCAAATTTTCAAAACCTGGTATGATTGGCGGCGCAGAAAAAACCTCTAAATAACCTGGTGTCGGCAAAAAACTCGCGAAAAATGGACTAGAGTAGTTTCCTCCCGAAGTGGAATACCCAAAACCATCCCCTGTTAACTGCTCAGTATTAAGACTAATTAAATTATCAACATTAAAAGGTTCGTTTCCTGGTATTGGAGTTCCGGCAGGTTGCAGACCAGTAATTGTTTCACTATTTCGTGTACCAGTAATTCCAGATATCAGGTAAAAACCCAAATCGTTAGGGGTGTCATTAGTGGTCAGAGTACCGTTTGCTGCTATGCCAGTACCAGAATAATTCCAGTTCCAATTTAAAGCAGAGGCAGTTTGCATTTTCCCGAAAGCTAATCCAGATACGGTGGTGAGGGCTATAGCAGATAGAGCTAGATTTTTCATGGAAGTCTTAGTGCGATCGCGGATCTTCTAGAATTTTCCCATGTATTGTACGGAATCCTCAGAGACTAAAACTTATAGCTCTCTGCGACTGGCTACAAGTGCCACCGGGTGATTTATTCGTGACGGATCATCAACCGCAGCAGCAACTAGATATTGGTGAAGAAATCATGATTTTGCTGTTGGGTGACAAACGGCTTGAGTCGGATACAGCTTATGCGCTAGCCCAAATCGTCAAAGCAACCTACCGTTATTTACTAGAGTGAAGTTGTCCGTCGCCTCAATCACCTATCTAGCTTCCTTTACATTACTTTAGAGACAGTCTCTAAAAACTCAGCTTAATTCTTCTAGTAGAGGAGAGAGCTGATTAAAATGCCTATACTGCAATTACCAAGCAATAGTTTGATAAGCCCCTAGTTAAAGACCTACTAGGAGCTTTTTTTAATTGACTATTTACCTCAATTAGGTTACATATCCAAAAACTCCGTAACGATTAAACTATTCCTTATGGATATTCATAATTAATTCTGATGATAGATTGAGCAAAAAATGGAAATAGTTAATATGTAGTTGTAAGTCAGAAACGTTTACCCAACTAATAACAATGAATATTCTTGCTTGGATTGTTTTAGGTTTAATTGCTGGTGCGATCGCAAAAGCTATCTACCCTGGTCATCAAGGCGGTGGAATTCTCGGAACCATATTGTTAGGAATCATCGGTGCTTTTGTTGGTGGTAGTTTAGGTGTATTCTTCAGTACGGGAACCTTATCTCTAGCAGCTCCTAGTCTCAGCATCCCAGGTATTGCAGTAGCAGTTCTTGGTGCAATTGTTGCAGTTTTCTTGTGGAACTTGTTAACCAACCGCAGTGCTGTATAAATATAAAATTGCGGACAATCAGCAACAAGCATTTAGCAAATTCATTTAATTATTTTTAACTGTGAATTAAATTAAAAAATAGCGCCACCTAATTATAGGTAGGCGTTATTTTTTGTTTTTCTCCCTCTCTACACCCTCATCCTAAAAGTAATTTTTGTTTCTGCACAGGTATTCCTAAAAATTTTATCGAAAGATTAGCGAGCGCTAAGTAGATAATTTTCTTAAAAGTATTAATTAGCTCTAAGCACACTTATGCCAGCTTTTCTTTCAATGTAATCTGCTAAGTTGATAAAATCTTCACGTGGGTAGCATCTTCCGCCAACCAGATCAAACGCTAATCTACTGGCAGGATTTTCTGGGTTCTCGAGTATATGTATACCCCAATAATAAAGTAAATCGCTAGTCCGAATACAAACTTCTTCTGGATCTATACAATGAAATTTATTATCTCTTTTGCTAATTTCTTTATAAGCATTAGAATAGACTTCTTTTAAAAGCCTTAAACGCTTAATGCCAGGATCTTTAAAATTGTTAACTAGCACAAACAAATGAGCTTCATTATTAATTTCACGTATCTCTCTAACAGTTGATTGAATAACTTTACCATGCTTGCTTATTCCTAGTGGATTGAAGGTTGTTGGAATAATACAATAATCTAATCGCTTAACTAGCTCTGGGGGATTACGCTCTAGTGCTGGTGAGCAATCGCAAATTACTATTTGACAGTCACGAGCAGCATCTTCATCCCAATCATTTCCATCAAACACTTGAATAGTTGTACCTACCCCTTTAGGATTGGGAACAAAAACACCATCACCTACTAATTTTTGCAGATTTTGTTCTGGGTCTAAGTCCACAAGTGCCACATTAAACCCTTGCAATGCTAATGCTCCCGCTAAATGCCCTGCTACAGTTGTTTTTCCTACTCCGCCTTTACAGGTAAAAACTCCAAAATAAACTTTTTTTGGTTTAGTTTCTTCATGAGGTTCAGGATTATCTCTGCCACCAATGACGGAATCACCATCAATCCCAACCAGCTTATTTTCATGGGCAATACCACAGCGAATTTTAGTATCTTTACCCCAGGTTCTCATTAATGCCAATGCTGGGCCGCTAAATCCTTTTGTGGTTATGAACCAACCAAAATTAAATTTTTTGCCTTCGTCAGAATCTAAAAAATCAGCAAATTTTAAAAGCTGCGGCGCTGCTACATTACTTTTTAGCCATTTAACCTGAACAGCACCAATTATATTTCCTTTTTTGACCACTAAATCATAGCCAGGTTGATTGGTCTTTGCAGTTTCAACTGTCCAATCTGCTTTATGAATCAGTTTTGCTACATGCTGCTCAAAGTGGGTAAAATCCTGGATGAACTGTGGCTCTAATAGTGATGACATAAACAGCTTTAAGTGTTTTTGCTCAATCTGGTAGTGTGTAATACAGTATACTATACAAAAACAAACTCTAACCCTAGAGTTGATTGATATACGTAATATCAATTATTTTTATTCATAATCTCAGGGTTGAATCCATATACCCTCTCTGTCAAAGAAAGATAGTGTACTCGACATAAATTGACAGCAAAGTTACGTCTGATTTGAGTAAGTATAAATACGCTAGAACCTAGAGCTTTCATAAAATTTTCAATAAGTTGCATTGGTCGCTGCACACAAACCGACAATGTTTAGTTAAGCTGTAAGCGCTATGATTGAAGTTTATTAAACGTCTTATGCACTGGTTGTTATCTGGGCCGTTGAGTACAGAGGAATTAACGGTTAACATTGCAGGGTTGCCTGCATCGTTACAGGGTAAGAAGGTAGTGCAATTGTCAGATTTTCACTACGATGGTTTGCGGCTGTCGGAGGATATGCTAGAAAAAGCGATCGCAGTTACTAACGAAGTTGAACCAGATTTAATTTTATTAACTGGTGACTACGTAACTGACGATCCGACACCGATTTATCAACTGATACTTCGACTCAAACATCTGCAAAGTCGCAATGGTATCTATGCTATTCTTGGCAATCACGATATATATCACAAACAAGCCCAAGCAGAAGTTACAAAAGCCCTTACTAGCATTGGCATTCACGTCCTTTGGAACGAAATTGCCTATCCACTAGGAAAAGAATTGCCACTCGTTGGACTGGCAGATAGTTGGTCACGGGAATTTCACCCCGCACCAGTTATGAACCAGCTAAATCCCGACACACCCTGCATCGTTTTATCCCACAACCCAGATACGGCAGAGATATTACAAGCATGGCGAGTCGATTTACAATTATCTGGACATACTCACGGCGGTCAAATCGTGATTCCTGGTATTGGCCCTGCGGCGTTACTTTACGAAAAGCTTGCAAAAAAAATACCCAGAAAAATCCGGCGTTTAATGCCATTTTTGGAAGTAAATGTTTCTGTAGTCAACCATTGGGAATGGGCGCAAGGTTTCCATCGGCTAGGAAAAAATCAGCTATATGTCAATCGTGGTTTGGGAACTTACCTCCCAGGACGCTTATTTTGCCGCCCAGAAGTTACTATAATCACCCTACAAGGTGAGTAGGTAATTCAAAATTCAAAATAAAAGAACGCAATCGCAGCAGGTATTCTAGGCTAATAATACTTAGTTTGATTGCATATTTTGAATCAATGAATCAATTGTATCTGGAATAGATGACATAAATTATTGCATTTTATCAAGTTACATTTTGATTTTTGGTAAGCTGTAAGCGCTGGTATGAGGAGTATCGGTTGACTTATGCATTGGTTATTTACAGGACATTTAAGAGTAGATAAAATAACGGTTAAGATTGCAGAACTTCCAGCATCTTTACAAGGTACAACGTTAGTACAGTTGTCAGATTTTCACTATGATGGTTTGCGACTGTCGGAAGATATGTTAGAAAAAGCGATCGCACTTACTAACGAAGCTGAACCAGATTTAATTTTATTAACTGGTGACTACGTAACTGACGATCCCGCACCAATTCACCAACTGGTGCTTCGACTCAAACATTTGCAAAGTCGCTGTGGTATTTACGCCGTACTTGGGAACCACGATATCTATTACAGCCACTCCAAAGTAGAAGTTACACAGGCGTTAACTAGTATTGGGGTGCATGTACTTTGGAATGAAATTGCCTATCCACTAGGAAAAGAATTACCATTCGTCGGACTGGCTGATTATTGGTCACGGGAATTTTACCCCGCACCAGTCATGAATCAACTAGATTCTGTGACACCACGCATCGTTTTATCTCATAACCCAGATACAGCTAAGATATTGCAACAATGGCGCGTAGATTTGCAACTATCTGGTCATACCCACGGTGGTCACATCGTAATTCCGGGTATTGGCCCTCTAGTATTTTATTACAAAAAGCTACTTAAACAAATTCCTAAAAAATTGCGGCGTTGGATAACATTTTTTCTGGGAGACTGTTCTAAAGTAGTGCGATATTGGGAGTGGGCGCAAGGGTTTCACAAGGTAGAAGAAAATCAACTATATGTCAATCGTGGTTTAGGAACTTACCGCCCAGGACGTTTATTTTGTCCGCCAGAAGTGACTGTAATTACCTTAATTAGTGATTAGTTATTGGTCATTGGTCATTAGTCATTAGTCATTAGTTATTGGTCTAAATAAATTACTAATGACAAAGGACAGCCTTTGCTGGTCAGAGTCCAATTTAAATGCATAACACTCAAAGCAGAAACCGCCTGAAGCTACGATAGATAAATGTCAGCAGCTTGGGGCGGTTTCTTGAAGATTGGAGAATTCAGGAGTAACTAATTTAAAATTTGGTGGACAGTATTCGCAATCGCTAAACTCAGAATTGCACATCCTAACATTTCAACTAGGCAGGCATTTTCTGGCAGTGCGTTTTAAAACCTCCAAAACAATTCATTGAACTTAAGGCAAAATACATTCAATGGATGCCACAACTTCGGAGCGATGTCTACGACGGGCTATGCCTACGCGAGAACATTAGAACAGGAGGCACAGGCTCTAACTTGAAAGTTTTGTTTAACTTTTAACCTGTTTGTACCTTGGTCTTAATCTAGCATTGTGTTTGTTTAGCTACAACACACATTTACTAAACTTGATTACCATTAATTTATCGCAATAATTCCGAAATATTGGTTAAGAATTATCCCACTTGTTATGTATTGGCATGAATACCGACATTATCAAGTGGGCTAAAAGTTCAGAAACCGTTATTGACCAGAACTACCTGTAGTCGCATTACCTGCGGTAGAAGAATCGCTATTAGATTTACTGTTTGATTGGTCTACTCCTTGAGGTGGAGTGGTTTTAGAGCTATCACTCTTTGTACCTGAACTATCGTTCTGTGAAGCCGGAGTATTAGTAGTTGGACTCGTCGCCGGACTTTGTGCCGCTTTCGGGGTTGACTGAGTTACAGAAGGTGCTTTTTCTGCCGCAGGCTGTTGGGGTGGAATAGTAATGTTAATATTCGGTTGGCGAGGTGCAGATGGAGGCACAGCCTGCTGTTGTGGAACAGGAACAGGAACAGCAACAGGTACAGGTACTTCCCTAGTTCTTTCAATTATCGTCGTTGGTGGTTGAGGAGATGCACTGGGCGTTGGATTACTCTTACTCGGTACAGGAACCACTACCGGCACAGCATTGTTAACCGCAGCATTATTCTGCTGGTTGAAGTACCAAACCCCACCTATAACCAAACCAAGCACGGAAGTAATGATAATACCCAACAGCAAACCACCACTAGCATTGTTTTCATCACGCTGGGCTAAATCTGCTTGCTGATTGCTACGCTCAACATTTCGACCATGTACGTAACCGTTAGTGTAAGAGTTGGGATTAGTTGTATTGTTCTTAACTGTTTCAGTGGTTTGTGTGAAATTGGTCTGAGTATTGCCATTAATATCAGTGTAAGATTCTTGCCTAACTTCACTGTTTTTGCTTTCGCTTTCATTGGGAATAGACATTGATTTCACTCCTCAAATAGGATATTGACAAACTAAAGCTTTCTAAAAACAAGAGGTTTTAATGAATTGAAAATATATGTTGCTGATAAATATTGAGTTTTATTTGCTACTCAACTGTTGGTAATCTCAGAATAACCTCTGTCCTGAAACAAGTGGCTCTATCTCCAGAGAGTTAATACTCAATCAAGAGAAAGAGTATCCCAAAGATGGATGTTATTAAACTGTCAATTAATGGATTGCTCAAAAAATCTAGCAATTTGCTTCAATTCTCTAAATTTTTAATTTGTTGTTAGATATCGCATCGCCAAAGCTTGATGGTCATGTCTCGGCTAACCAAAGTTTTGCTATCAGGGCTGAAAGCGACAGAGTTAACCCAATCGGAATGGTCATTCAAAGTGTAAAGTTCTTGTCCAGTGCTAACGTGCCACAGCTTTACAGTATGATCTGCACTACCACTAACAAGATGCTGACCATCTGAGCTAAAAGCGATCGCTCATACTATGAAATCAGCAGCAAATCTAACTATATTTAGTATTATCGAGTATAAATATTAACTAACTCCAGGCATAGTGCTGCTATCTCCAACGCCGATTTAATCGCAGTAAACTTTTTATCCTCTGACAAAATCTTTTTAGCAAAGGTCTAGGTTTTGATACATATCTAGGCGATCGCGATACACGCGCAGCACCCGGATTTCTTAATTCTTCTATTTGTGCAGCTTTATTTAAATCAGAAGCGGCTCTATATTCGTATCCCAGTTGAGAACAAACTAGCCCCCGATACTTATATGCTTCAACATAGTAAGGATTGAGACGAATTGCGTGGGTAAAATCTGCGATCGCATCTTCATATCTTCCTTGAGTAGCATTCTCTACCCCTAAAGTGTAGAAAGTTTCTGCATCCCAACGATTGACAGATATTTTTGGGGGATTTTTAGGCGAAGATGAAGAGGGATTTTCAGGAATGGGAGGCTCAGATGGACTTTCCGATTTGAGCTTGTTGTAAGCTGCATTGATTAATTTAATTTTTTCTTCAGCTTCCTGCTTTTGCTTTTGGTCAACAAAGCGATCGGGATGCCAAATTTTTACCAGTTTACGGTAAGTTCGCTTTACCTGTGCTTGAGAGGCGCCGGATTCTAGCCCAAGAATTTCATAAGCATCATTGATATCGAAGCAATCGCGCATACTGAAAAAATCGGCAACTACATCTATGTTAACTATTCCCGTAAATTCTCTCCAAACCCCTCATTCTGGTTATCACTGGGATGATAGTAGTCGCCGCTTCTTTGAAGGCTGGTATTACCGCGTTACGCTACCGGAAATTGGACAAACATTCGCCTTTATGTACTCCATTGAAGACCCCATCGGCGGTAAACCTCACAGTGGCGGTGCTGCCCAAATCCTCGGCCCGGATGATGAATATTTATGTCGTACTTTCCCTGATGTGAAGAAATTTTGGGGTAGTCGGGATGTTTTGGGTTTAGGTCATTGGGGTAAAACAGATTTGCAAGTTTCTCCCTTATACCTTCTACCAGCGGAGTTTGAGCATCATGTTCAAGAAGGCTATCAAGCTACAGCCACCTTGAATCAGGGAATAATTCGCGATCGCGCCACCAATAATTATTGCCGTTGGCAGTATGAAATTCAACCAGTATACGGTTGGGGAAATCAAAATAGCATTCAGCAATCAACCGCAGGTTGGCTGTCATTCTTGCAGATTTTTGAACCAGGATGGCAAATTTTGATGGCTCACGGTTTAGCCAGCGGAAAAATTGACTGGAATGGTAAAATCTACGAATTCACCAACGCCCCAGCCTACGGCGAGAAAAATTGGGGTGGTGCTTTTCCGCAAAAATGGTTTTGGATAAATTGCAATTGCTTTGCAGGCGAACCCGACTTAGCATTAACTGCTGGCGGTGGACGGCGGGGCGTGCTGTGGTGGATGGAATCTGTAGCGATGATTGGTTTGCACTATCGAGGCAAGTTTTATGAATTCGTTCCTTGGAATTCCCAAGTAGATTGGGAAATTCAGCCTTGGGGTAGATGGCAAATGAAAGCCAGTAACTCCAATTACGAAATTGAATTGACAGGAACCACCCATCTACCTGGTAAACCTTTACGTGCGCCCACAGCAGAAGGTTTAAAATACTGTTGCCGAGACACCATGCAAGGAAAACTAAATTTAGAATTACGAGAACTAAATGGCAGAAAATCTAAAATAATTCTCAAAGCAGAAAGTCTTTTGTGTGGTTTAGAAGTAGGCGGCGGTTCTTGGGATAATTGTTGGCAATCTCGCTGAAACTACTGCTATAATTATATATGCTTCACAGTTGGGGTTGTAGCTCAGTTGGATAGAGCGGACGCCTCCTAAGCGTCAGGTCGTGCGTTCAAGTCGCACCAGTCCCGTTGTCTTCAGGCAATTTATATATATAGCAGTTGTGGGGTAGCATAAGCAACTGTGCTACCTACCTTGTTCATCATAGAAATGAGAAGCACTATATAAAGTGGTTAAAACCTTTTGATGAATCGTCCGAGACAGGTTAGGATAATCCATCAATTAGAGGAAAAACTTCAAGCACGCTTAATCGCGTTGCAACACAAGAATCAACCAAATTTATATTTGGGCAGATTCTTTGGAAGTTTGCTACTCTACTATCAATTGTTTTTTCTTCTAGTCAGAGAAAATATTGAACTGAGTAAATAAAGTTATTGAGCCTTGAATAAGCTAATCTTTACGGGTAAATCTTTTCGCTTTACGGCTTTTGCCCTACCGCTAATCATCTGGTGGGGATACAAAGAAGTACAAAACCAATTTGTGCAGCCGCAAGCAGTTGTAGTGTTGGGTGGTTCAACGAAACATTTAGAGCGAGAGAAGTTTACAGCAAAATTCGTTCGCGAGCATCCAAATATACCGATTTGGATTACAGGCGGTAGTCCACGTACATACACTCAACGAGTGTTTACCAAAGCTGGTGTCGATCCTAAACGTTTACACTTGGATTACGAAGCAGTAGATACAGTTACTAATTTTACTACGTTGGTGGATGATTTGCAACGTCGCGGTATCAAGAGCGTTTATTTGATTACTTCAGACTTCCACATGCGCCGCGCCTGTGTCATCGGCGAAATTATTTTGGGTAGTCGGGGTATTTATTTAAAACCTGTGCCAGTTCCTTCAGAAAAACCTCCTGAATCTATCGAAAAATCTGTTCGCGATGGGGCGAGAGCGATACTTTGGTTAGCGACTGGTTACACAGGTGTAGATGCCGCTAAAAATAAACGGTAAATCAAATCAATTTTGGATTTTGGATTTGAAAATCTTCTGAATCTTAATATTTATCGCTTTAAAACGATGCAAAATATTCCAATTTGGTGGCATTTAGGGAAATTTGGATGATTTTGACCTAAGTAAAGACAAGCAAAGAAAGAGAATATAGCATTAATAAATTATTCGTGAAAAATTAGATTCCCGACTTTTTTAAAGAAGTCGGGGATCTGGAAACTACGAATTTTCACAAATTCAGATAGGATTGCTATAATGTCAAAATTATTAGCATCAACTTAGTCAAACAAATAAACAACTTTTCCTCATTTGCTTCCTTGGTGTGTATTTTGTATCCACCAAAGTTTTGAGATGCAACTTAGACAGTTCGGAAATGTCTAGTGTAGTTCAGGAAAAAAACACTCCAACTCCCCCCACAATTTGATACCCTAGCTTAAACAGATTTGAGAAAATTTAAAGCGTGGAAATTCAACTTGGGCGGGGAAAAACAGCTCGCAGAGCTTACGGAATAGATGAAATTGCTCTAGCCCCTGGTAACAGAACACTAGACCCTAGTTTGGCAGATACTAAGTGGCGTATTGGTAATATTGAGCGAGAAATCCCGATAATTGCCAGTGCAATGGATGGTGTCGTAGATGTTCGTATGGCTGTACGTTTGTCACAGTTAGGAGCATTAGGAGTCCTCAATTTAGAGGGGATTCAAACTCGCTATGCTGACCCAGAGCCAATATTAGATCGAATTACCTCTGTAGGTAAAGATGAATTTGTTGCCTTGATGCAAGAACTCTATGCCGAACCAATAAAGCCGGAATTAATTGAACAACGTATTCAGGAAATTAAACAACAAGGTGCTATTGCAGCGGTAAGTGCAACTCCAGCCGGTGCAAGTAAATACGGTGAGGCGGTGGCAAAAGCTGGGGCCGATTTATTTTTTGTCCAAGCTACAGTCGTTTCTACTGCACATCTTTCACCAGAGTCTTTAGTACCACTTGATTTAGCAGAATTTTGCCGTTCCATGCCCATCCCTGTGGTGTTGGGGAATTGCGTAACTTACGAAGTTACCTTGAATTTGTTGAAAGCTGGGGCAGCTGGGGTACTAGTGGGAATTGGGCCAGGTGCGGCTTGTACTTCTCGTGGGGTGTTAGGTGTGGGTGTGCCACAAGCAACTGCGATCGCAGACTGTGCCGCAGCACGAGATGATTACTACAACGAAACTGGTAACTATATCCCCATTATTGCTGATGGCGGTTTAATCACTGGCGGCGACATTTGCAAATGCATCGCCTGTGGTGCCGATGGTGTGATGATTGGTTCCCCCTTTGCGAGAGCCACAGAAGCCCCAGGACGGGGCTATCATTGGGGTATGGCGACTCCCAGCCCCGTCTTGCCCCGTGGCACCCGCATTCGCGTCGCCACCACTGGCAGCCTAGAGCAAATACTCATTGGCCCAGCAGGACTAGATGATGGTACACACAACCTTGTAGGAGCCTTAAAGACGAGCATGGGTACTTTAGGAGCGAAAAATATTAAAGAAATGCAGCAAGTCGAAGTTGTGATTGCGCCTTCTTTATTAACGGAGGGTAAAGTTTACCAAAAAGCTCAACAATTAGGTATGGGTAAGTAGAGGGAGTGGGAAGATGAGGGAGATAGGGAAGAAATAATTAATTCCCAATCCCCAGTCCCCAATTCCCCAATTCTTCAATAAATTTTTCCAGCCCCCAAACAATTGCTGGAAAAATCCGATATGTCACCTACAATGGAGATAGCGGAGACGCATGTTTCCGTTCACTCCTCACACCACACTCCGCCCGGACTATTGTCCGGGCGGTTCCTTATGTTTGTAAATAAATTCTAGAGCTTCTTTGCAAATGTACATCCTCTACTCCCAAGCTGAGGTTTTTGCTATGGTAGAATTTTCACCAAGCTCAGATATTATTGGCGAAGGTTTTAGGCATGTCAGCAGCCGCACAAGTTACCGATTCTAGTTTTAAGCAAGAAGTACTCGAAAGCGATGTACCTGTTTTAGTGGATTTTTGGGCACCCTGGTGCGGACCATGCCGTATGGTAGCTCCTGTTGTGGATGAAATTTCCGAACAGTACAAAGGTCAAATAAAGGTCGTAAAAGTCAACACAGATGAAAATCCTCAAGTTGCTAGTCAGTACGGCATCCGTAGTATTCCCACGCTAATGATTTTTAAGGGTGGACAAAAAGTCGATATGGTGGTCGGCGCCGTGCCTAAAACTACATTAGCTTCCACTCTCGAAAAGCATCTTTGAAACTCAATCGGCAATAAAATCCTCTTGAGTTATCCATTTTTTTCTAACTTTAAGTTAATTTTTATAAACAAGTTTGAGAGACGCCAATTCCTCGTTTCTCAGACTTGTTTACATTTGTATCCAGTTTCAGAAGATTTTTAGGAGTCCTCTACCTCAAAAACAATTCCCTAATTTCTGCACTACCAATTTTTATAGGCTAGTACCTACCGCAAGGCGGAAGTCAAAAGTCAAAAGAATTGTATTCCAAGCGGGGTAAGCTTTGGATTCAACATTCAAAATTAACAATCCTATAAAGAAAAAATTTATACCAATTTGAAAAATTATTGCGACAGATGAATTCAGACTAAGCCAGGGCATCAAGACGATTTCCATCCAAAATGGTGTTTAGTTGCTCTGTAAATACAGAAATATTCACACTAGACAGCTTTTATCAGGGTTTGATCACAACCTAATTGCAATCTTGCTCAGTTTGCCACGCCACTAGAGACAGATTAAAATTACCAATAAAACAAGTCTGTTAGAGAAAATCAACAGTGATGTATTTCTAATTAAGTTCCACAGATGTTGAAGTAGCGATATATTTTGATAATCTATCTTGCATAAATCAACTGTTCGTTGTTGAATCTATGAAGTCTTATTTAGCCGCCGCTATTCAATTGACCAGTGTGCCCGATTTACAGAAAAATTTGGTACAGGCAGAAGAATTAATAGAGCTTGCCGTGCGTCAAGGTGCTGAATTGGTGAGTTTGCCAGAAAACTTTTCCTATATGGGAGAAGAAAAAGATAAACTCGCACAAGGAAATGCGATCGCTCTTGAAAGTGAAAAATTTCTCAAAAAAATGGCCCAACGCTTTCAAATTACGATCTTGGGCGGCAGCTTTCCACTTCCGGTAGATAATACAGGCAAAGTTCATAACACTACTCTACTTATCGATCCCAGCGGTGAAGAACTTGCGCGCTACTACAAAGTACACTTATTTGATGTTGATGTCCCCGACGGCAACACCTATCGCGAATCCAGCACGGTTGTGGCTGGTACGCAACTACCCCCCGTCTATTTTTCAGAAAAACTCGGTAATCTAGGGCTTTCTATTTGTTATGATGTCCGCTTCCCGGAACTGTATCGTCATCTGGCAGATAAGGGAGCCGATGTTATCTTTATTCCCGCCGCTTTTACCGCCTTTACAGGCAAAGACCACTGGCAAGTACTACTACAAGCCAGAGCCATCGAAAATACCGCCTACGTCATTGCTCCTGCCCAAACGGGAAATAACTACAGCCGTCGTCTAACCCACGGCCACGCCGTCATTATTGACCCTTGGGGTGTAATTTTAGCCGATGCTGGAGAAAAACCGGGAATTGCGATCGCAGAAATCAAGCCCACTAGGCTAGAACAAGTCCGCCGTCAAATGCCCTCTTTACAGCATCGGGTGTTTTAGGGACTGGGGAAGAAGCAGGGGGCAGGGAGCAGGGGAGCAGGGAGCAGGGGAGCAAGGGAGCAAGGGAGAAGAGTTTATCCCCTCCGCACCCTGCACCCCGCCCCTCTGCCTCTATTTCAATGCCCAATGCCCTTTACCTGCACTGATTATTTCTTGCGGATGGCTTTTTAGTAGATGATTGATTTGCAAAAACAGCCTCCAAGTCAGGATACGTAACCTAAAATGAGCAGTGATGACAAATACCCCTAAATATTCCTGCTATTTTTCATCCGCATAAGTAAGTTTTAATTTTTTGTATGATTTCGCTCTCTCCGATTCTCCAAGCTAGACTCTCCCAACCCTTAAAGATTGGCTCATTCGAGGTAAAAAGTCGGGTTTTCCAGTCGCCTCTATCTGGAGTGACAGATATGGTGTTTCGCCGTATCGTGCGTCGCTATGCCCCAGATTCAATGATGTATACCGAAATGGTAAATGCTACGGGGTTGCATTATGTCAAGCAATTACCCAAAATCATGGAGGTAGACCCTAACGAACGCCCAATTAGCGTTCAACTATTTGATTGTCGTCCAGATTTCTTAGCAGAAGCAGCAATCAAGGCAGTTGCCGAAGGTGCTGATACTGTTGATATTAATATGGGTTGTCCGGTAAATAAAATCACTAAAAATGGTGGCGGTTCTTCGTTGTTGCGGCAACCAGAAGTAGCAGAAACAATTGTGCGGGAAGTGGTAAAAGCTGTTGATGTCCCTGTGACAGTAAAAACCCGTATTGGCTGGAATGATCACGAAATTACGATTCTCGACTTTGCCAAGCGGATGGAAGATGCCGGGGCAAAAATGATTACAGTACATGGACGCACTCGCGCCCAAGGGTACAACGGTAATGCCCGTTGGGAATGGATTACCCGTGTCAAAGAAGTGCTTTCTATTCCAGTGATTGGGAACGGAGATATTTTTTCTGTTGAAGCGGCGGTGAAATGTTTAGAACAGACTGGCGCTGATGGCGTTATGTGTTCCCGTGGGACTTTGGGTTATCCGTTTTTGGTGGGAGAAATCGATCACTTCCTGAAAACTGGGGAAATGTTACCGAAACCTACGCCAATTCAGCGTTTGGAATGTGCAAGAGATCATTTACAAGCCTTGTGGGAATATAAAGGCGATCGCGGTGTCCGTCAAGCCCGTAAACACATGACTTGGTATGCTAAGGGTTTTGTTGGTGCTGCCGAACTTCGAGGACAGCTAAGTTTAGTTGAAAAAGTAGATCAGGGTTTGGCAATGATTGACCAAGCAATTGAAAAATTGGCTAATGGTTATGAACTTGAAGAAGAACCACAAGGTAGTTTGGCAATGCTTTAAAATAATTCGTAATTAGTTTAGGAAGTGAGAGTCTTCTCAATGCGACGATCTGGAATAAGCCAGATGATTGCCACTAAAACGTAAAATGCACAGGCCAGCCATGAGTTTACAAAGGCAAGTGGAATTGCCACAGCATAGAAAACTACTGATACTTTCCCTTTGAAGTCATCACCGATTGCGATCGCTAGAGTTGAATCCTTACCCTGGTGAGAAACGAGGGCACGGCTAAGAATGTAGTAGGCGATCGCAGCCAACAACAAGACCGTACCATAGAGGGCAACTGGCACGGCGGCAAAGTGATTCTCGCCCATCCAGCCAGTGACGAAGGGGATTAGCGACAACCAAAACAGCAGATGCAGATTCGCCCAAAGTATACGCCCATTAACCTGTCGGACTGCTTGTAATAGGTGATGGTGATTGTTCCAGTAGATGCCAATATAAATAAAACTCAGCACATAGCCGAGAAATACCGGGATTAGCGGACGCAGCGCAGCTAAATCAAACCCATGCGGCACTTTGATTTCCAGCACCATAATGGTGATGATGATGGCAATCACCCCATCGCTGAATGCTTCTAATCTCCCTTTTCCCATGTACGCATTCCTTTTGTGTTTACTTGAGAGTAAGTTGTGACACTCTGTACTTTATCGTACCAAGTAGTTGCCGTTGATAAAGATTTTCTGCACTATGGCGCACTTTTTTTTAGGCTACTCCATACCCTGTGTCCACCATGAATCAATTCAAAATTCAAAATTAAATTAAGTGGAACGTAGTGAAACCCAACATCAACCCTCGATATTTCCGAACTCTTTTATGTTGACGTGTACTTAGTTTCTGGAATTATTTAAATATCAATTGCTGCGGCTGAAAAATACAGCAGCTATCACAATTAAACCTAAAAGTGCTAAAGGAACCCAGAGATTAGGGAGATCGGACAAACTCATAAAAGACTTCCAAATAAGTAAGGTGTATGAGGCGAAAGCTATAACGCATCGCAATAGACAGTCGCTACTCGATAAATCAGTTTTTTTTAGGTAAGCCTTCTTTTAATTTCCTCAGCCAAGTTTTCTAATAACACTTCTACTTGCTCGCCTGTTTTCAAATCTTTGAGTGATGACTTTTGCCCTGCTGCTTCTTCAGAACCAATAATTACACAAAATTGAATTCCTTGTTTGTCTGCTAATTGAAATTGTTTACCCAAGGGACGCTTATCAAAGTTAGTGATCACATTAATTCCCGCCTGACGCAGACGTTGAGAAACTTTTAAATAAGTGGGCATTAAATCTTCCTGCATATTCACTACCATCACTTGGGCTGGTGTCGCAGCTAAGGTATTTAGAATACCAGCTTTTAACAAACGACTAATTAAGCGAGTTAAGCCAATAGAAATACCAACACCAGGCATTTTTTCGCCCAAAAATACCCCGACTAGTTCTTCATATCTACCACCAGAACAAATACTGCCTAAAGCTTCATGTCCTAATAAGGTTGTTTCGTAAACTGTGCCAGTATAGTAATCAAGACCACGGGCAATAGATAAATCAATACAGAAACGGTTTTCGGCAACTCCAAGATTACGCACTCCTGTAATTACCGTTTCTAATTCGGTGATTCCTAAGCTCAATTGCTCTGTTTCTGGCAGATTTTGGGCAAGATGTTTGAGTTTATCTAAAACTTCATCAACGGAACCGTTTATTTTGATAAATTCAATTATTTTTTGCGCTTGTTCTTCTAAAATTCCTTCTTTTTTTAAATCTTGTTTTACTTTACTTTCACCAATCTTTTCGAGCGTGTCAACAATACCAATACACGATTTAATTTGATTTTCCGCAATTCCTAGTGATTTAAAGAAACCAGTAAGAACTTTACGGTTATTGATGCGAATCAGAAAATCACCAATATTAATTGCTTCAAATATCTCAGTGATAATTGCAGGCATCTGAGCATCATAGAGTAAACTTAGTTGACGACGCGCAACTACATCAATATCGCATTGGCGAAACTGACGAAAACGCCCATCTTTCGCTCGTTCTCCCCGAAAAACTACATCTGTTTGATAGCGGGCAAAGGGAAAAATTAGCTCATTCAGGTGACGGGCAATGTATGCTGCTAAAGGAACTGTTTGGTCAAACTTTAAAGCTCTTGATTCTGAACCAGTTTCGCCAGATTTATCTCTCTCGGCTTGTCGATTTGGTGGCAGGATGGGATCAATGCCATAGATGATATTGTCGCCTTGATTACCTTTAGCTTGCAGGACTTCTAAACGTTCTACAGCAGGTGTTTCAATGGGCGTAAATCCATAGCTTTCAAAAACTTTGCGGATGATATCTAGCAAATGTAATTCTAGACGCTTTTCGCTGGGAAGAAATTCTGGAAATCCGCTAGGAGTAGAAAAGTTTATTTTGTCACCTTTGGCCATGCGTGTACCTTACTAAGTTGAGATTGGAGATGAAAGCCCAACGACTGGAAGTCGTGGCTACACAAACAAAGTCCGCCTGCGCGGACTGAAGACTAATGAGCTTTTATCTTTTAGGGGAGAAATTACTATTTTACCCGTTCTTCTTGAATTAGGGTGCGTTGAAAGATTTGATTGTTCTTAAACCAATGCCAAGTGCGGGCACGATTGTTATTGTCAGGACTAATGTAGATCATTTCATATAAGCTCATTTCTGGGTTTGTCTTATAACTAAACCACAAAATAACAATCGAATCATCAGCTTCCCAGGCTTTTCCGTCTATGCGATCAGTGTCAAACCAAAGCTTATTATCTTTATAGATTCCTGGAAATTCATATTCTTCTCGTTTACCATCAGCCCATTTGTAGCGATTAATTTGATAGTAGGGATGAGGGCCATTTTCTGGAAATTGACAAGTTAAGTGAGATTCATACTTGTCGAGAATTTTTCCGGCTGTATCAATTACTGTATAAGTTCCTACCCAATCTCCTTCATGACGGACAAGTACGGGCATTTCTTCTCGAATATTTGACATTGCAATTCACCTTTTATTGTTCTAACATTTGGAAAAATCGAGTAAGTAATTGGGAAAAGTTTTCGCTGCACAACCAGGTTCTTTTATTACAATGCCTGGAACCTTTTAGCCAGTGATAGCAAATGCCAGTCTTCACTAAATAAGGCATTTTGTAAAATCGAGTTACCTGGTGTTAAGACCGCGACGAGTAATGCCCGATTGGTAATACTTTTAGAAACAGGAATCTCTACCGTGGCATCTACTGGGCAATTCAGAACAGGGATTGCAATGGTATCCATTTTAAATCTCTGTGTAGGTAGTCAGCTACAACTTAAATTATGTTCGCATATTATGAGTGAGGAAAGTTATCAAAGACGGCTTTAATCATCGCTGGCATGACTTGACGCCAAGCATAACAATTCCGTTTTTCTTGCAAGGGACATCTCCAGAAATTAAAGATGCGTTCCCCAGAACCCTTGTAGAGACGTAGCAGTGCTACGTCTCTACATTCTTTTTCGGAGATGTCTACGGGATGCCTGCGGCGAGCTACGCCTACGCATTTATCGTCGGCTTCTCATGTTCCTGTGTATCTACACCAATATCTTTCGCCAGTTCCGCTGACTGCGATCGCCAGTTTACGCTTTTATTGTCCACGCCCTGGCTTGCAATCTGCAAAACCCAACGCCTCTGTGTCAAGAAAACTTGCGATCGCCATCTCAATAACTGCAAGGCGATCGCATCCAGAATTTTCCGAGCTTGAGCTTGAAGTTCAGAATCATTTGTTGGCATGAAAACGAGAGGGGTGATTGCACAGAAATCATACTCTCACGAATTCAGTCATTTTCCAGCCCTTCCCAAAGTTGAGCCACCGGGATAGTTTGCCCAGTCATGGCTTCGTGCCAAGCTTGCCGGAAATCTGCTAAGACTTCTGCTTGAGATTGATCGTGTAGAATTTCCTCTTCTGGAATTAGAATAATAACTTCTACGCGGCTGTTTTTATCTGTTATGAGAGGATGATCTAAGGTTAGTTGCCCTTGCTCATTAATCGTTGCCATGACTTTAACTGCTTTCATTGCTACTCCAAGATGTTAAGTAGTAGTGGTTAGGTTAATGTCCAAGGCTTTTCCTAAACTCGACTTTCACGCTTTCGGCTCCAAAAGTTGAAAGATGGACTCACGGCTAACCAGTTCAGTTGTTTCACCTTCAGCGATCGCTTGCTCCATTGCCACGTCTTCAATAATTTCTGCCAGAAATTCAGAGACTTCTTTTCGATTGTCACGAATTAATTCGGCGATCGCGCTTTTCAAGATTTCCTTGAGTTGATCTAGGTTTATAGTAATCTCAGACATTGTGCCTCCATTAGGTTAGTTTGAGTTTGATAGATTGATTCCTAACGCTTCAAGTTGCTGATTAATCCAAGTCGTTGCTATCGCTTCGTCGGTTTCGATCGCTCGTTCTACCCCTGTTTTAGCAATTTCTAGCAGTTGCTTGGATTGCTCCCGCTTTTGGTGAGAGACTTCAATTTTGCTTCTGATTTTCTGCTGAACGGAATCTGGCGCATCCCAAATTTGAAATTGAGCAATTTCGTTAGGGTATAGCTCAATTTGCCCTGATGAACCTTTAAAATGCTTTTCAACGAATAGCTTTCCAATAACGCTATTGAGGTAAATCGACAGATAAACCGGGTCAAGTAAATCAGTTCTAAGAATAGTGACGTGGTTATCTGGCAAAGCTTGTTGTTCGTAGAGATAAGGGGCACAACGTCCAATTGTGCCAATACCTGTACCGTTGATTAGAACATCATCAGTTTGAATTGTAAGCGGATTATCGCTTTCTGGTAGATAAGCATAGCGATTGTCTGTCAGTATTACTTCACCTTCTCGAACATGCCTGGAATTAACGACAGGTAAACCTAACTCATACTCGTCTTCGTCTTCAATGTATTGAGGTTGTTTTCCTCGTTGATTGAGGGTGAGTAAATCACCAAGGGGCGTTAGTTCAACTTTCTCTTCAAGTCGTTCAATGAGTTGGTCAAATTTTGGCTGGTAATACTCAGCATCGAGGCGACTAGAGGACAGGAACGACTCAGTAAAACTCTTGACGGCAAAGGTTTATTCTGTGGGTTGCCAGTCCTTCAAGCCGAGCTCCGACAACAGCAAATCCTCAGCTTCAAAATAGATTCTCTGACTAATTTTTAAAATTTTATACGAATATTTAATTAATCCCTTAATAGAGTCTTGAAATATTTTTGATACTATAGGCACTTGGATTTTTCGTAATCTAGACATCGCAACAGTTGGTTGTGCTGAGAGAGTTTTTTCTCGATCCAGAATAACCTGACCAACTTTGGAATTAAAAAATGTTGAGAGAAAGTATGGGCTAATTTTAAGTCCTTTTCTACGGAGTTTACATATATTAGGGCCAAGTTGATAAGATCCTTCTTGAAGAACTAAGGATCTTCTGTAAATACCTGTATAAGATAAGATTATATCTTCTTCTTGAAGTCTTGAGCGTTTTAGAAATGTATTTGCTGTTTCTTGCTCTATCGTTATGTAATCAGTTAAATCTAGCCTTTCATGTTGAATATTTTTGCTTGTAAGGGCGATATAAAAATCATCAGATTCCATGTTTTCAGAAGTAAAGAATTTTGTAAATTCAAAGCCAGCAAGCTTTGTCACTTCATACTCTTCTTCAATCGAAAAAAAGTGCCTTTTTTTTATCTTAGATGTGATATCCAGAGCTTCTTTATTAAAGTATTCTGCATCATATCGAAAAAACTCATTTTCATTTAAAACATTAAAATAAATCTCAACTGCTTCAAGCCCATCCATTAACTGCTGATACCTCACAGCATCAAACGGTGTCACAGATGGGCTGGATTCAAAAAAACTGAGCTTCTCCTTTTTGGCAAACTCAATAAACGCTTCTGCAATGCCGTCTTCCGTCAGTCCTTCGTGGTTATACAAATCATGATCCACCACTAAATGACCGTGAACATCTTGCAAAAAATCGCCCTCCACCCCCACTACTCGCTGCATCGGAGAAGGCGGCATCAATTCGCTCAGTTCCTCATCAGGCGGTGAACTAGACGATGAAATTTTGCGCCAGATTTTATCCCCAGAATTATCCTTCCCCGATTTCTGCATCGTCGCAAAAAAGATGTTGTAGTCATCCTGTCGAGGACAGAGTGCGCCCACCTTCGGATCATCATTCCACTTCTGCACAAACAGTACCGAAGTCTTTGTACCCGTGTGCGGCTTAAACGTATTGCCATGCAGCCCCACCGCCAAAATCCGGCAGCGTTCGGCAATGAAATCTCGAATATTCTTATCCGAAGAGTTGTTAAACCGTCCTTGGGGCAACACGATCGCCATTCTACCCCCCGGTTTCAAAAAGTCCAAATTGCGCTCAATAAACAAAATATCGCGCCCTACCTTGCTTTGCCACTTACCATCCGGCTTCTTTGCCAAATTATATCGGGCAATCATGCGCGGTTCCTTGATATCTCCGGCAAAGGGCGGATTCGCCATCAACACATCAAACTGAAACTCTCGAAAATCTTTATTCCCTTTCGGTCGCAATCGTTTCAGACGTTTGAACCCAGCATTATAAATGTTATCCCATTCCTCTTGTTCGGTTACTTCATTCCACAGTTCATAGTCCAGGGTGTTCAGGTGCAATACATTTGTCTGCCCATCCCCCGCAATTAGGTTCAGCGTCCGCGCCACCCGCACCGCTTTCTCATCAAAGTCGATGGCAAACACCTTCTCTTCCACATATTCACTACAACGGGGCGGTTTATCTTCCAACGAAAACAAATGACTCGCCTGCAATCCCTCATCCGCCAAAATCTGCCGCCACACATGAAAAATCGTATGCACCGGAAACCCAGATGACCCCGCCGCCGTATCGATCATGTACTCATCCTCTTGGGGATTGAGCATTTTCACGCACATATCAATCACATAGCGCGGCGTGAAATATTGCCCTTTATCTCCCTTACTGCTCTGGTTAATCAAATACTCAAAGGCTTCATCGATTACATCCAGATTGGAGTTAAACAGCTTCACATTCTCTAACGACGACACACAAACCGACAGGTGCGAAGGCGTGAGGCTAATTTTAGCATCTTCACTAAACACCCCTTCCCACTTTTTCTTTGCGCCATCAAACAAATCCTGAATCTTGCTTTTGAGTGCGGCTTCTGTTTGTCCCGTATTGCGAAACTCTAGAGAACGAGTTTTACGGCGGTTGCCCTGCCCAGAATACCACTCATCATAGAGCTTCGTAAAAATCAGCTTAAATAGTTCCTCAAATACATCTACCCCAGCATTCGCCAGCACCTCATCTTCCATTTCTTCGATCAGGGTTTTGAGAGATTTATTCTCCTTGATCAACTTGTCATTGGCGATCAAGTCTTCCAGGGTAAACTTGATCTGAAGAATATCTGCTAGGGTTTGATTCGCATTGGGCAAACCAGGGATATCTTCAAAATAATTGGGATCTTTGCGCTGGTAGTAGGAAATTTGATCGCCATTCGTCCAAATTGCGATCGGCGCACCCGTAGCATTACAATACGATCGCAACTGATCCTTTCCATCTTTGAGCTTCGGCTTCTTTAGCTCCACCAGCATATACACCGTGTTTGGACGATCTTTGTCCATCACAACAATATCTGCCCGTTTCACCTCCCGCCCAAAGTTCACCCCATATTCGACTTGAATACGACTGAAGGGATAGTGGAGGCGTTTATTCAAAACCTGTAAATATAGCTGCCGAATTGCTTCCTCTGGCGTTAGCTTAATTGCCTTCTGACGCACCAAACAAACGATATAAGGCACTTTGCCACTTTTGGTTGCTTTCAGAGTAATGCTCTGCTCTAACTGCTCAATCTCCGCCGCAGTAAACTGCGACGGAGATTGAGTCTTTGAGGATATCGGCTATGTTCATCAGGCGCTACAGGATCTACATAAAGGCTTAGTCCGTTATAGAGTGTAACGCTATTGTAGAAACTGACCTATAGGTTTTCTTACAGCAATTTTCAGGTAATTGAACCACAAACTACGGTAATGTAAAGAGATAG
>NZ_JABXKK010000053.1 GCF_017115045.1 Nostoc sp. NMS8
ATGCAGGTGTATATGACCAAGAGGGGCAAGTAGTTTCCAATATTACTCAAGCTAATTATTCTCAGATTAAACCTTTCTTGGGTAAGAGCAAATCAGTAGATGTTACTGGTGGGATGGCTAAGAAAGTTGAAGAGTTTTTGACTCTTTCTAGTTTAGGGATTGACTGCTGGATAATTGATGGGAATATTCCAGGAAATTTAGCTTCTTCAGTTTTAGGCGCACCAACTCTAGGTACTTTGATTCGGGCATTTTAATCAAGTGAAGCAGAGAAGTTGGAACAAAACTGCTCAATGACATAAATACCAGTAAAAGTATAAAGATTACAGGAAACCATTACCCAACACAGGCATCAACCGCCCCAGTAGGGGAGATCCATAAAAATAAATCTCCAGCCAAATTACAAACGAATAATCGACTACGCCCACGATCCACCCACGAAGGCTAGGGATTTATTTCGGGTTTGTGCCAGAACCAGAGAAGGATAACCCCCAAAGAACAGCCAGCATTTCAAATGCTGACTAATCCCCCAAATCTTCGCCTAGCTGTAAAGAAAAAAGCAAATTGACTGATAATATAAAGCTCTACAATAGGCAATCTTCTGACTGGAAACATTCATTATGAGCTTTGCTAATAAAACCATTGTTCTCACAGGTGCATCAGCAGGGATTGGGCGAAAGCTGGCAATCTCGTTAGCCCAACAAGATGCAAATTTAGTCCTAGCGGCTCGTAATCAAGAAGGATTAGAACAGACACTGACTGCTTGCACAAAGCATACACACAAGGTGATTGCAGTAGCTACAGACGTAACTCAAACAGAAGCTTGCCAGCAGTTGATAGAGAGAGCAATTACCGTATTTGGGCAGATTGATATTTTGATCAACAATGCCGGAATTGGAATGCTGACGTGCTTTGATGAAGTGACAGATTTATCAATTTTTGAGCGGGTAATGCAGGTCAACTATTTAGGTGCGGTCTATTGTAGTCATTATGCCCTACCCTACCTAAAAGCTAGTCGAGGACTATTAGTGGCGATTTCTTCAATTTGTGGCAAAACAGGTGTTCCAACTCGTACAGGTTATGTTGCCAGTAAACACGCCATGCAAGGCTTCTTTGATACATTGCGGATGGAATTGCGCTCAACAGGAGTAGATGTATTGGTTGTTTCACCAGGGTTTGTCGCCACAGATATTCGGCAACGAGCTTTGGGAGCAGATGGTAAACCATTAGGCAAAAGTCCGCGTGATGAAACGCAAGGCAATATGTCAGTAGATGAGTGTGTAGATCAAATTATTTGGGCGATGGAGCAGCGTAAAAGAGAACACATCATGACGTTGAAAGGTAAAATACTCCCTTGGGCAAAGCTAATTATGCCAGGATTGGTTGATCGTATAACTGCTGCGACCGTTCGCAAGCCAACTGCTACCCAGAAGTAACCAAAACTTCAGAAACTGCGTGGCAAGTAGATGATTTTTACTACTCCACAGTAAAGTTTAGTACATCTCTCTCCTCACCCACTCCAACTCTCTACCGCCACACATTCCCCATTGAACACATAAAAAGCACCCGCCCCCCACAGCGCACCTCCAGAAAACCCCCTGGCGAAGAGTAATCTTTCACCACTCCCGGTTGCCATCGCCGCAAAACGAGGTTGTAGACTTGTACTGGAGTTGCCATCGCCTACATCGGGCGCTTGAGCCATCGCCACAGAGAGCAAACTAGATTAAGTGAGTATGTGTAAGAAAAGAGGCTCTTAAATACAGATATGTTACTTACTGATGTGCTACTCGATATTTTGGTACTCCAGCTACAGCATAAGGGATCGCCTTTTGCCGACCATTGGTCGGCATTTTACTTCAATAAATAAGTCAATTGGCGATCGCTTTTACTGCTGCCCCTTGGTACACCGGACTCCACAGCTTACAATTGCTCTCTTGGGGTAATGCACTTGACCAAATGCGTGATAACCAGTGGTTTACACAAACACAAATCATGGGGTTATATTCGGTCTAATCCTTATAGGATAAAAGTTTCAAGATTTTTAGTTCTTTCTGCATAAAGTACAAAAATTTAGCTGAAGAATATTACATACCAAACGAATTATGTGTAAAACAGGGACAAGACTTAAAACTCCCTTATTTAATATTTTTTTACAAGCGCTGCTCTGAACTCCTTGCCCAGGGCAGTTTTTCTCATACAAGTGGCCTGAGGGGTAAACCGAAAGCTAACCTGTTACTGGCGAGACTATAAAACCGTTCGTCTGCAAGGGATTTACTATGGTGCCTTTTTTGATGATAACCAATCATTAATTGATTACGTTAATAGCCAATATACCCAGCATCCAGCGTGTCAGCATTAATCGTCTTTTTGCAGCCCTGGCTTTGGAGTACAAAGTTGTCTAGGTAGTTGTTGAATAACACGCATAAAAAGAGATGGATCATTCAACCCTTGTGACAAAATTAGGGAACCTTGAATAGCAATCACTGCATCTTCCCCTCGATATTTGGCGAGTTCTTCATCCATACCACCTTCGATTAAAACATTAGCAATCGCATTAATCCAGATACAGAAAAAAGCATTAACTCTAGTGTGAAAGAGATCACGGGCTGAACCCATTAATAAAATGGCAGACATACAGGGTTGGTGTCCTCCTTCATAAAGTTCGCTCAGGCGATCGCACATTCTTTGTAATCGTGTTAGCGTATCACCTTGGGAGGTAAGTGCTGTCAATATGTTTTGGGCTAACCACTGTTGAAGAAAATCTAGCACTGTCTCAACCATTTCATCCTTACCGCCAGGAAAGTGATGATAAAGGCTGGCCTTACCAAGCCCAGTAGCTTCAGAAATTTTAGATAGAGTTGCGCCATCATACCCGAATTGGCGAAACAGCTGTATGAGATATGGAATATATGTTTCTTTGGGCATTGTAAGAGTTGAGAAAAACACATATTGACATTATACCGTTCGTTCGGTACAGTGACTATATACCGAACGAACGGTACAAAAATGAGATAGGAAGTGCCACTTAATTTCTTTGATTAAACTTGTTCGTTCTTATCTCATCTGAAGGATTAATCTATGATTCAGCTTTACGGTTATGAACTCTCTGGCAACAGCTATAAAGTAAAACTAATGTTGTCGCTATTAGGCTTAGATTACGAATGGGTAAAAGTTGATTTGCCTAGAGGAGCGCACAAACAGCCAGAATTTTTAGCACTCAATTCTTTTGGTCAAGTGCCAGTTTTGGTTGATGGAAATACTATATTGGCAGATGCTCAAGCAATTCTAGTTTATTTAGCTCGACAGTATGGCACAGAAGGGTGGTTGCCTCTGGAGCCAGAGCCGATGAGTCGTGTAATTCGCTGGTTATCTACAACTGCGGGAGAAGTTCGGCTTGGCCCGGAATCGGCACGTTTATATCACCTGTTCAAAGCTACTGACATCAATCTAGAACGAGTGAATCAAAAATCAGAGTTTATCCTCACACAACTTAATAATCATTTAGCAGAAGGTGAATGGCTAGAGTTGGGACATCCTACGATTGCCGATGTTGCTGTATTTCCATACATCGCCCTCGCGAACGATGGTAAGATTTCTCTCGAACCCTATGCTCATGTTCAAGCCTGGATTGAACGGCTCAAGCATCTCCCCGGTTTTATTGGAATGATTGGTATTGAAGAACCTGCTAGAGTTTAGGAGCGCACTATGCCACGCAAATTTGGAGAAATTGCTTTTACTCCAGAAGTTGAAGCTGCCCAGTCACAACGGGGATCACGACAAACCTATGAACGCTATATTGCCAACGGCCCTGCCAATGATTTAATTACACTAGAAATTGCCGAATTTATTGCTCATTTGGATGGGTTTTATTTGGGAACAGTCAGTTCCAATGGCTATCCCTATATCCAGTTTCGTGGAGGAGCGCCCGGTTTCTTGAAAGTGTTGAATGAGAAAACCCTGGGATTCGCCGATTTTTCTGGGAATGTGCAGTACATTACCGTAGGCAACCTTGAAGGGGAAGCAAAAGCATTTCTGTTCCTGATGGATTACCGCCAACGCAGACGTATCAAAGTTTGGGGTAAGGCAGAATATGTTGAAGGGGATAGTGCTTTAATTGAGCGACTTCGCATCCCTGGCTATCCAGCAAAAGTTGAGCGAGCTATTCTATTTCATGTAGAAGCTTTGAGTGAGAATTGTTCTCAACACATTCCTATCCGTTATTCTGCTACCGAGGTTGAAGCTATGATGGCTCCCCTTGTGGCTCGAATTGAAGAATTAGAACAGAAATTCGTTGGGGAATAATGCAGATATGGTATTTGAACCAAGTAGTGCTAATGTACTATAAGACTGGTAATATAGTATTGTTACTAAGCACCGATTAGCCTAACTTTCTAATGCTTCACTCTGCTTTCAAGTGAGAAAGATAGTTCACGTTGATATGGATGCCTTTTACTCATCGGTGGAACAGAGGGATAACCCTAGCTACCGAGGAAAACCGTTAGTAGTCGGTGGCAGTCCGAATCAGCGAGGCGTAGTTGCAGCAGCCAGTTATGAAGCTCGTAAGTTTGGCATTCACTCTGCGATGCCCTCAGTAACCGCTTTTGCCAAATGCCCCGGACTGATATTCGTCAGACCGAGATTCGACGTTTACCGAGAGATTTCCGCAGCAATCCACGCCATATTCAAACGCTACAGTGATTTAGTGGAAGGAGTTGCATTAGATGAAGCATACCTTGATGTGACTGAGAATAAGCAAAACATCACCTACGCTTCTACTATCGCAAGACACATCAAAACTGCAATTTTTGAAGAAACGAAGTTAACGGCAACTGCGGGTGTGTCGATTAACAAGTTTCTTGCAAAAATGGCATCAGGGCAGAACAAGCCGAATGGACTAACAGTGATTTTGCCAGAGCAAGCGATCGCCTTTGTAGAACAGCTGCCGATTGAAAAGTTTCACGGGATTGGAGAAGTTACGGCGGCGAAGATGCATTCACTTGGCATCCACACTGGCGCAGATTTGAAAGAGCGTTTGCCCTTGGAGTTAACACACCATTTTGGGAAAGCAGGTCATTATTACTACAAAATTGCCAGGGCAGAAGATGACCGTCCAGTTGAGGCGAATCGAGTTCGGAAGTCGATTGGTGCAGAAACCTCGTTTGCTAGAGATTTAAGTGACCATAGTGAAATGTTGCAAGAACTCGAACAGATTGCCCAAATTGTGGAGCAACGCTTAGAGCAGCACCAAACGCGAGGACGCACATTAACCTTGAAAGTCAAATTTTCTGACTATCAGCAATTAACCCGCAGTAAGACAATGCTTGCTCCTATTAGTGAACTTGATACGATTTTTAAGATAGCCAAAACACTGTTTTTATCAATTGAACTGGAGAATCGTAGTATCAGATTGTTGGGGATTTCCTTGTCCAATTTGGATAACGCCAAACAGTTACAAGCGATTCAATTGCCATTATTTCAGAATGGGAACATCATATTTTAGCGTAGGTGTAGGCTAGACTTCTACATACAACTCTTATAGAGGCTGCGCCGACACAAGTTGCTGAAGGGGAATACGAATGATAAACTCAGCACCAACTCCCGGTTGCGAAATACATTCTAAAGAACCGCCATGCCTTTGTGTGATAATTTGGTGACTAATAGCCAGCCCCATTCCAGTACCTTGTCCAACAGGCTTGGTTGTAAAAAAAGGATTAAATATTTGCTTTAAAGTATCGGATGGTATTCCCAGACCATTATCGGCAATGCGAATTGTGGCTTGAGCTGGTTCCAGCAATTGGGTGCGAATATAAATTCGGGGATTATCCATCATATTGAATTTTTTTGTTGCCCATCGACCTTTAAGGGCTGAATCTTCTAAAGCATCGATTGCATTTACTAAAATATTCAGAAAGACTTGGTTTAGCTGCCCAGGATAACACTCAATCAAAGGGAGATTACCGTATTCTTTGATCAACTCAATTTGCGGATGCTCTCTAGTAGAGTTGAGGCGGCTTTGGATGATCATCAATGTACTATCAATTCCCTCATGTATGTTAACTGCTTTCATGAAAGCTTCATCTAAGCGTGAAAAAGTCCGCAGAGAAAGAACAATATCTCGAATTCGCTCTGCTCCCATCATCATCGATTTGAATAATTTGGGGAAGTCGGACCTTAAAAAATCTAGTTCAATCAGGTTTGTAAATTCCTCAATTACCGCAATTGATTGTGGATAATGTTTTTGGTAGATGTCTAATAGTGAAAACAAATTTTGGGTGTATTCATCAGCCGATTTCAGGTTGCCGTAAATAAAGCTGACTGGGTTGTTAATTTCATGGGCAATTCCAGCTACTAATTGCCCCAAACTGACCATTTTCTCATTTTGAATTAACTGAGCTTGAGTCTGCTGTAACTCTTTGAGAGTTGTGGCAAGTTCTTCTTTCTGACTTTGAGTTTGTTTGAGTAATTCTGCTTGCTGTAATGCTACACCTAGCTGAGAAGCAATTTGGCTAAGTATATATACTTCATCTGTTTGCCATTTTCGAGGTGCATCGTTTTGGTAAACTGCTAGCAGCCCCCAAAGTTGTTGACTTTGATAAATAGCAGTAATCACGTAAGCTTTTGCCTGGCATTGCTCTAAAATTTGGAGGTAGCATTTATTAAAGCCAGCACTGTAAACATCGTCACAAACACGATAAGTTTCATTTTGAGAAAAGTGGCCTCCCTGTGTATCTTGTAAATAAGTATCTACAATTGGAGGAATAGATAAATTTTTCAAGTTACATTCACTAATGTTTTCTACTAATTCTGGTTGAGCCACTTGCTGCTGAATTAGAGGCAACCACCCTTGTACTAAGGATTCAGAGACAACTTTTCCACTCCAATCTGGATTGAAACGATATAAAATTACACGGTCAGAGTTGAACAATTGCCTAATTTCTTGAGTAGTTGTCTGAAAAATATATTCTAAGTCAAGAGATTGACGGATTTTTTCAACGGTGATAGCAATAATTCTCTGAGAATCTGAGCCTTGATTCTGAGAAGCCATAATGATACTAAACGCAACAATAATCAACTCTTACCTAGAGTTCCCTTGTTTTGCTTCAAAATTAAAATTCTGCTGAAAAATTAGAGTGTAATTAACTTAGCAAGATTACGGATGTAAAATATTAGAGTGCGTATGCTAGTAGTCAACGTATCGGAGTGAGCGATACCTTATTTAATTGTATAGATGCAAGTCTAATAGCCTGCCAACCCAAGTAAAAGGTGGGTAAAGATTGGGAAAAGGGGTTCATGTTGAAAGGGAAAGGGCGCTGATCAATGTCACCGACTAACAAGGCGATCGCCGCCATTGTAATAGTTTGCGGTACTTCACGACAGCCTTGAGCGTACTTCACTCTTGAGAAGGGATCACCTATGATGGGTGGATACGCCGCCATCGCACATAACTGCCCCTGTGTGGATTTATTTGGGGTAATGATGGTATGCGGCAGAGTGACGAATGTAAACCAATGATTGATCACACATCTGACTGAGTTACATCGTGGATGCTGTTGATGCTGGCGCTTAACTCTTGTATGACGGCAGTTTCAATATAGTTTCGTTATTTCTGCGTAAAACACAAAACTCTAGCTGCTACCGTCGTAAGCATTTCACAAGCTCATCAATGATTGCAATTGTGTGTCTGAACTATCTTCCAATTCTTGAAGAATTGGGATAGTTGATCTTTTAACGCTTCAACAGTGTGAATAAGATTAGACTCTTAAGCTATTTTTAGCTTCATGGCAAGGCCATCTGTCAGCCAAAAAGCTAAATGGCTAAAATTCTTCACTTTACATTTGACGATTTTGGACATGATTCTAGCAATCGCTAACTATATTTCCAAACAGCCATTTGGCTAAGGAGATAGTTGAAACTGGATTGACATTATTGGTGAAAACTTATTAGTAGGGAGGTGAGGTCATGAATCAGTCTCATGAGGAAGACAAAGATAAATTCCTTTCCCCTCGTGGTCGCTACTACGGACAAGTTAAACCAGAAAACTTAGTGTTTAATGCTAACTTGCAAGAATTTGCTCAAAAAGTTGCCATTATCACCAGTTTGGAAAGCAATGGTAAGCTTGACCCCAAAGAGGCTTACCAGCAAATTAAAGAACTTTGGAAACAGTTAAAGCATAGTAAGAAGGAACTGGGAATTGGTGAGGAGCCATTGGCAAGAGCCTGAAGTTATTCTAATTTCGGGATAATCACCTCAAACCGCACTTTTAAGCGAAGAAACCTTTTTGTTATGCTCTATATACGCGGAAATAAACCTAATTTAATTAATGCCATGTTCTCACTACAAACTTAACACTACAGTTATGCTAATCCCCTCGATCAGCAGCCATCATAGAAAATCAAACTACTCTTATTATTGAGCGACAGTTTATAATATTCTATAAAGATGATTAAGAAAAATGATTAAGCCTAAAAATTTGTATCGCGGACACTCAATGGAAAAAGTTGGTCACGGTAAAAGAGCGGTATAGGACTAGTATTTGATTTCTGAAAAAGCTCCGTACATTTGAAGAGTGGTAAAATCAAAGGTAGTGTGTCGGAGAAACCACTCAAACATCCATTTAAGATGAGAGAACGAAGGAATCAAAGCACAGAAACGCCGCACCCAGGTTTTAGCTTGTAACCAAATATCCTCAATTGGATTTTGTGATGGGCAATTAGGGGCAAAACGAACGCAATGAATTTTCCACTGCTCTTGAGACAAACCAAGATTGATCTCGGCTAAAAAGTTTTGAACCAGATGTGAACGATGGTAAGAAGCACCATCCCAAAAAAGAAGTAATCTTTGGTTGGGGGATTGATCTAATAAATAACGTAGATAATCAATCGTATTTTCTGAGTTACCTGCGTTATATGCTTTGAGCAGTAAGCCTCCCAGAAGATAGTCAACTGCCCCGTAATATGTCTGTTTATCTCGTACATTAACAACTCTCACTGGTATCTCTTGGTCAGTTTTCCCCCAGACATATCCGCTTAAATCTCCCCACATTAAATGACATTCATCAAGTAGTAATACTTTCAACTTTCCTGTTTCGATTTCCTCCCGATGCCAAGACATCAGTGTTTCAATCTCTTTTTTTTTTGCAGCAACAGCGACCTCGTCAGCTTTTGGATTCAAAGAAGTAGTTTTCTTCCAACTAATTCCTGCCGCCTCAAATAAGTCGTAATAGCTCCGTTTTGACTCATAAGTTAGATCATATTCAAAAGCCAATTTATATTCGAGTTCGCCAATTTCCCAACATTCCTTCGTTTGCAACCAGCTTAAAATTTCTTCTCGTTGTTGAGCAGTTAAGTAGCTTTTCCTGCCTTTATGGTTCAGGCGCAGTCCCGAAATTCCATATTCTTCATAGCTTTGCTTCCAACTTGTTATTGAACCAACTGACACATCTAAAATCGTTTGAATTTCCTCATATTTGTAGCCTTGATAAACCAGTTTGACTGCCAACGCTTTTCTCACTTCACGCGCATCTGGGCGATAATCTATAAATTCTTGTAGTTCTGCGATCGCGGCTTGTAGATACTGGTTTGTCATTGTTTACTGTTAGACAGAGATATCTCTAAGTATTATCTCGTAGTTTTTTTCAGAAATCAAATATGTTTCCTATATAAAAGAGTAAGACATTCATCATTTAGTTACAGGATTAAGGAATATTTTGGTGTATCACCTTTTCTTTGCTTTACTTAGAAATAGGCTTTACGGCTTCACCTTGTTCAGTGCAACTGTGCTAGTGTCTTTAACTGCGACACCACTAACTGTAACTAATTTAGGGATATCATTGATGAATTTGAGTGGCTTTAAACGTGCGTTCATCAAACTGTCACAATATTTAGAGAATATAATTTGTATTTTATTCAATCCCATTGATGAGTTAGAGTGACTTTAAACGTGCGTTCATCAAACTGTCACAATATTTGGAAAAGACTTCCAGTATAATTCCATACTTTAACTAGATAGTTTATTGCCATCTAAAGCTTTTTTTTCCTGATTTCCTCAAAAAATGCTTATTTACAAAGGGTAAATTATCACATATTTTTATGCTCAAAGCTTGAGTATAGCTATCTACTAATTTACAAAGAGCTTTTACTATGAACAGCGCTTATATCAACAGTATCGGTAAATTTTTACCTGGGAAACCCATTAGCAACGATCAGATAGAAGACTACTTGGGTAAAATAGGCGGACAGGCTTCTAAAGCCAGACATCGCATCCTTCAAAGTAATGGTATTCAACAACGTTACTATGCCCTTGACCGACAGCAGAACACTACCTATTTTAATAGCCAGATGGCTGCTACTGCTGTGCGTGATGCACTATTAAAGATGAATTTAGAATCGACTGCGGTTGATTTGTTAGCTTGTGCTACTAGCTGGTCTGATTTATTGATCCCCGGATTTGGCAGTATGGTACATGGCGAATTACCAGAGTTTTCTTCTTTAGAAGTTACTTCAAATCAAGGCGTTTGTTGTGCTGGTATCGCTGCATTGAAGTATGCAGCATCTCAAATCGAATTAGGGAAAAAGCAGGTTGCTGTTGCCGTAGCGTCCGAACTAGCGTCTCGTTTATTTAAACACACTCACTTTGAAGCCCAATCTCGATTTCAAGATGGAGGAGAAAAATTACCTTTTGACACTGAATTTCTTCGCTGGATGCTCTCAGATGGTGCTGGCTCGTTCTTAATTCAAAATCAGCCGAGAGCTAATAATATTAGTTTAAAAATTGAGTGGATTGAACTAGTTTCTCATGCTAATGCTTATCCTTTATGCATGTATGCTGGTACAGAAGATGAAACTGGTCAAAAAAGTTGGATGGATTATCCATCTTATGCTGATGCTGCTGCTAATGGAGCTATTAATTTGCGGCAAAATATCCGCAGACTAGATGATGTGATCAAATTGGGAGTTGAAGGTTGGTTGAAGTTGATTGAGTCCCGAAGAGTTGAACCAAAGGAAATTGATTGGCTTTTGTGCCACTACTCCTCTCACTTCTTCCGAGGAAAAATAGTTGAGCTTTTACAAAAAGCTGATTGTATGATTCCGCAAGAGAAATGGTTTACTAACCTCTATACACGGGGTAATACTGGCTGTGCCTCAATTTACCTGATGTTAGAAGAGTTATTTTATTCGGGTAAGTTGCGCTCAGGTCAAAAAATCTTCTGCTTTGTACCAGAGAGTGGACGCTACACAACGGCTTACATGATGCTGAGTGTAGTAGAAGCATCAACAGTTGCCTTCAGCAGGCTAACAGAACAATATAACTCTTTGCAAGATAGTAATTCAACCGAGGAAATTAACTTCTTGCACCCTAATTCACTCTCCCTAAACCAACAAAGGAAAGAAAATATTCAATTTGCATCTGTTAATTTTTCTCAGGACAGTATTCAAGCAGAACAACCAAACTCGGTTGCATCTGATTTACTGCGTCAATTAGCACAAGTCTGGTTGGAGTTTGAACACCAGTTGCGTTCTGTACCGATTGTTCGCAAATTGCATCGGGGCGCGTTTACTTTAGAAGACTACAAAGCTTTGTTACGTAATTTGCGTCCTCAAGTTGTAGAGGGAGCGCGTTGGATAGCTCGTGCTGCATCGAATATGACAGATTTTAAGTTGCGTTCTACCTTTATTGGTCATGCACAAGATGAGCATCGTGACTATCAGATGTTAGAAAGCAACTATGTGTCAGTTGGGGGTGTGTTAGAAGAAATTGTTGAGGCTCAAAAAAATATTGGTTCGGAAGCGCTATCAGCGTTTATTTTCCATCAGGCATCACGGGAAAATCCAGTTGACCTGATTGGCAGTATGTTCATTATTGAAGGTTTAGGAAATCAGTTAGCTGCACAGTGGGCTTCCCTAATTCAGAAAACTTTGGGTTTGCGAGATGACCAAGTTTCTTTTTTAGCTTATCACGGTGCTAATGATCAATCCCATATTAACAAACTACAGTCAATTATTAATGCTGACTGGATGACTGCTGAAATATGCTCTGGGATTGTTAAAACAAGTAAAGTCACTGCTCGCTTATATCAATTACAACTTGAAGAAATTAAGTAATGAAAGAAATATTATCCTCACAAATTCTCCAGTCAACGCAACTACCAGAAGTCCAGGAATTCCAATCCCCTAAACCTTGGACATCACAACTACATAATCGACGTGATCCCAACGTTTGGGATGCTCTCTACTTGGATGCAGCGATTCCTGTTGACCCACTTGCAAAAGCTTGCATGATTCGGGACTTACAAGTTTGGACTCGCCGCTATCTGTTAATTCCTATTAAGCTGCTAGCAAATGTGCTGTTGGCACTGATTATCACTGTCAAGCGCTTGCTGCCATTTCAGTTTAATGCACATGGTTTGATGCACAAATCTGCTGCATTTTTCCTCGAGCATTTTGTCTCACCAGAAGCTTGTTATTTGATTGTACGTCACATCTGTCTTGGGTCAAGCATTATCAATTTCCTGATTGATAACGGACCTGACCCAATGATAGAAAAATCTCAACTTTACCCACGTACAGTTGATGACTTAGCTAAAAAAAATGCCTTTTTAGAGCATGACCTGATTCTTTATAACTTTGTCCTTGACTATCACCAGGCGCAACAAGCAAATCCCCAATGGTTGGAACAACTCAAACAACGAAAACTAAATTACGATAGCATTACGCCTATAAAAATAGATATAGATTTTGACACCCGTTATCCTTGGAAGATTCTTGACTTGGAATCAACAATTGAACTGTTTAAAGTATTTTACTCCCTGTGTTTAACTAGTGATGAATTTACACGAGCAGTACTATCACTACAGTTTGATGAAAATTTTGCCGTCTACATTAGTACAATTGTTGATGATTATAACTGGAATCATCTAATTACAAATCGCCATCCTTTAGCACCAAACAGTCCTTTCAAAGCTGCCCGTGATTTATTCATGCATGGGATTATTACTGAATATCTTCATCGCTATCTGGAAATTCGTCATTCTGTAGAAACCTTGGAAAAAAGTAGGAGTTAGTCAAGTCCCTGCTGTGAACCACCAACAATATTGCAAGTCCCGTTAGTCATACAATTGCAGCTTTCAAAATACTTTGTACTGAGGTGAATAATTGAGTAGCGAACAAAGGAGGCACGGAGTAGCCGATGATTGACCCAGCCGTAGCAGTCTCAGGCGGGAACTCATACCAAGACGGAAAACCCTGCAAAATGGCTGCACCTTGAATTGACAGGGATTTAACCGTACCACCAGGCAACCAGATATCAGCGAATTTACTCCGGTTGCAGCCTTTGTGATCTGTGAAGTGCGATCGCAAAATGGTATTGCAGGGTAAATGCCCAGGTTTGCACTTGGATTCTGTACGTCCTCCAACCCTTTCAATCAGCAGTGGTGTTGGCGAATTTCCGGCTAAAAATTTCTCCAAAGCTTGTTGCTGTTTGGGCAGCAGTTGTGAATCAGCCATTGTAGGAATGAGATGAGCGATCGCCTCATACCAACCGCAAGGTGTAGTTCCCGAAGGTAAAGCAACGCGACAACCTCTACTTGCAACCAAAACCAACCGCCGCCGCGCCTGGGGCAACCCAAAGTCAGCCATATTTACCACGCTGTAATCAACCGAGTACCCCTTAAGTTCCAAAGCTGACAGGATGATGACAAAACTCTGACTATTCTGATAGCGCAGGACATTTTCTAGGGTAAACACCCGTGGCTGTAACTGTCGGATGGCTTCTGCCACAGCAAGCGTAGCTGTCAGATCATCAGCCGTTTCAATGCCCTTACCCGCTTTCGCTGTGTGGGCTTGGCTAAAGTTGGCACACACCGGGGAGGCGTGGAGGTAATCAGGGCGGCGGGGAAAACCTATGAATCCTAACCGCGCTACTTCTTGAACTGTTAGCTGGACGACTCTACAGCCGTACTCGCTAAAGTTGCGGTGATGGTTGAAAGCGATCGCCCGACTCAATTCTGGTTTACTTGGGTCGAACTCTACTGCGATAACTGGGCGAATACCAGCTTGCACCATACCAGCTTCAATCCCGCCGCCACCAGCGAAAAGTACTACAGCGATCGGTGCATAATCTGGAAGAACTGGTTTTAATTTTGTGTCATCAAAATTTTTGCAGACATCTAATTTTGGTGATGTCTTTTTGGATTTCGCTCTTTTGATAAAGGCGATGATATTCTCTCGTGTTGCCCCCTGTTGTTGCAGTGTCCGAATCATTGGGACAGCACCAGGGGCAATTGAGCCGATACTTTTGCCCTTCCATGCCCCGTTTATCTTCCATTTTTCGGAGATGTCTAATGTGGGAGAATGAAGAAAATTAACAGCAAATTGCATCTCAAATGAAAGTGTAGTCCATTGTCCTAAATCTCCCTTTTTGTTGAGTATAGAATCATACAAAAGATAGAGATGCTAACCGATTTAATTTAATTACTATTAACAAGATATAAAGAAATATTACAGAAAGGAGTCGGTTATTAGCATCCAATTATTAAAGAATGTGGTCATCCCCAAATGGCATAGTTCCAACATTGCTCTGGATCTAAAACGTGCCACAGAAATTGCGGATTATTGTTTAAACAATGCCACTGCTATAGATTACAATACTGCTTTTCCCAAGCAAGAGTTTGAGCTAATTGCTGAGGCTGGGTTATTGGCTGCACCATTGGCGAAAGAATTAGGCGGATGGGGTGCAGGAATTGATGCTAATGTTACCTACGAGCTTTTAATGCTATTAAAGCAGATAGGGCATGGCAATCTGGCAGTTGGGCGAATTTATGAAGGACATATCAACGCCCTACAACTGATTCAGACCTTTGGTTCCATAGAACAGATCGCAAGCTGTGCTCATGATGCCCGCGATCGCCAGAAAATATTTGGCGTTTGGAATGCTGAAGCCTCTGATGGTGTGAAGATAATTCCTTGTGAGAATGGGCGTTATCGGCTGGAAGGTTCTAAAACGTTTTGTACTGGTACTGGCTATGTTGAACGTCCTTTCGTGAATGGAGTATTGCCAGAAGGCGGTTGGCAAATGTGCATTGTGCCAATGGACGAAGTGACAACAATTAGCGATCCCGCTTGGTGGCAACCTTCTGGGATGCGAGCTACTGCTAGTTACAAAGTGGATTTTAGCGGTGTCGAGTTGAATCGGAGCTATTTAATCGGCCAGCCAGGAGATTACTATCGACAGCCTTGGTTATCTGTTGGGGTGATTCGGTTTGCTGCTGTACAACTAGGTGGGGCAGAAGCACTGTTTAACCTAACTCGTCAGTATCTGCAAAAGTTGGAATATACAAACGATCCATATCAACAGGAACGTCTTGGCAGAATGGCGATCACCATTGAAAGTGGTAATCTCTGGCTGCGGGGGGCTGCGGATCGAGTAGCAGCCTACGCGCCAGTGTTTGGTGGCGATCCTACAGTTACCCACCCACAAGCAAACCAACTCGTCGCCTATTCAAACATGGTCAGAACAGCAATTGAACAAATTTGCATTGATGTGATGCAATTGTGTCAACGTTCTGTTGGAACTCGCGGCTTACTACCACCAAATCCGATGGAACGCATTATCCGAGATTTGACTCTATATCTGCGTCAACCTGCTTTTGATGCAGCCTTGGCAAATGTTGGGCAATATGTGTTGCATGAAAGTAATCCGGCTTCAATACTTTGGAATGATGAATGAATTCGGCTTGATCGCATTACCACTACACAATCCTAATGTTTTGCCTTGGCGTTCAGTTAACGAGATCGCTTGTAGTCCGGCGCTAATCGTTGCACCCCATCCTGATGATGAAACATTAGGTTGTGGAGGTGCGATCGCTCTATTACGGTCTTTAAATTGTCATGTGCAAGTATTAGTCATCAGTGATGGTACTCTTTCACACCCTCGTTCCCAGAAATATCCCGCAGCTAGACTCCTAGCTCTGCGGGAAGCAGAAACGCTATCAGCATTAAAATTGTTGGGTGTAGAAGTGAATGATGTCACCTTCTGTAGAATGCAGGATGGGTCAATTTCAACACAGTATCAAAGTGCAGTAGCTAGTTGTCGTGCTTACATTACAGAAATCGCCCCACAAATTATCTTTTTACCCTGGCGATATGACCCTCATGCAGACCACCGAGCGACGTGGAAGTTAATTCACACAGTGCTGAATGACTTGCCCTTATCCCCCCGATTGATTGAGTATCCGATTTGGGATTGGGACTTTGACCAACGAGAGAGTCTGCCAGTACCTCTTGAGGTGACAACTTGGCGATTGAATATTAGCGCAGTAGTGGAGTTGAAACAGCAAGCGATCGCTGCTTATCGTTCCCAAACTACAGACTTAATTGATGATGATCCAGAAGGCTTTCGCCTAACTCCCGAAATGTTAGCAAATTTTACTCATCCTTGGGAAGTTTATATAGAGGAAAATCGATGAACCCGTTACAATCTAATTCCCTACCACCTAGCTACTTTGATAAACTCTACAGCGAAAATCCAGACCCGTGGAAGTTTGAGACAAGTGTTTACGAAGCTAACAAATATGCTGCCACAATCGCAGCTTTACCCAAAGACCGCTATCGGTCTGCCTTTGAAATCGGTGGTTCCATTGGTGTTTTAACTGAAAAACTGCAAGAACATTGTGACTCATTGCTCTCAATTGATGTCTCAAAACTGGCGCAGGATAGAGCAAAAGAGCGCTGTCAGCATCTCTCCAATATCAAGTTCCAGATTATGCGTGTTCCAGAGCAATATCCTGATGAGATGTTTGATTTGACCCTAGTCTCGGAAGTTGGCTATTACTGGTGCTGGGAAGACTTGAAAAAATCCCAACAGTACATTCTGGAACACCTGGAACCTGGAGGGCATCTGCTTTTAGTTCATTGGACACTCTATGCCCGTGATTATCCATTAAGTGGGGATGAAGTTCATGACTCATTTTTTGAGTTGGCCCCAAATAAACTGCGGCATTTAAAAGGTCAACGGGATGAAGAATATCGACTTGATTTATTCGAGCGAGTTTGAAAATTGAAGAACCAGACAAGGGGAATTGTCCCCAAATCCTCTTGTCCTGTTCTCTTCTATAAAATGAGCCTTATTTTTTGATATTTAGTTTTACCAAAAAAGGCAGTTATTGCAGAGAGTAGTTTAGGCTCAGGGAAAACTGCCCTCTGCTGAGGTAAAACGATCTGTGGGATGGGATGTTCTGTGACGCGCTTAGATCAAGGTTTAAGACTCCCATTTTGTAGGCTTTTCGTAGGGTAAAGCTCTTTAGGTGGTTCCAAATCATCCGGGGTCGAATTTCTTTGGAGTTTGCTCCGAGTGAGCCGTAAACTCTCAAGACGCAAGCGCAAGTCTCCAATTGCTTGTTCAATCTCCACAAATTTCCAGCGCGAAGCCCAAATTTGTTCTGACTGCTGGCGTTCTTCGACTTGTTCAAACAACTGACCAAAGGTATAAGGTTGGGTCAATTTTTCTAAAAGCCATTGGACTGAAACTCCCAGCATCTCTGCCAAGGATACGACGCTCTTACGATCTGGCTGATAGCCATTAAGAACGCACCACCACATCACTCGTAATTGGCCGCGGGCAACAAAACGAGTTTCGATAGCCCCTGCTGGCTCGACTACAAATGGTTGTTGTTGCCGTCCCATTTCTATCCATTCATTCAGCTGATTTGCTAAACCAACATTGGTACGTCCAATTTGTCTGGCCGAAGTTACTACTCGCACTAAAGAACTATGGCGAAAACGGGCATTTACCCGTACCAAAGCACGGTAAAAAGCTACATCTTCAGGAGTCCGCACTGGTGGTAAGCCTCCCGCCAGTGCATACATTTCTGCTGTTACTGCCAAACTTGCTCCATAGTGTTGATAATGTCTAGGAAATCTATCATCAGGGTCGGGATCGAGATAAGTTTCTAATTCAGTAATTAAATAGCGGTAGCCCACTTCACGCAGATAGCAAGCTCTGGCGTAAGGGTGTAAATCCGCACGACCAGTGCGTTCAACAAGAATTCGCCCACCTACAGCATCAGCACCACAGTTAATTTCATACAGATTGGCAGCAATCCAAGTTGGGCTTACCTGCGAGTCTCCATCAGTTGAAGCAATTACCCCCCTTGTACGTCCTAAGCTACACAAACGGCGGTATGCTTCATCCATTAAAATCTGACGCACTCGACCAATATAGGCTTGTGCCGGAGGCAGAGTTTTTTCCACTACATGCAGTGCTATATCTGGATGTTCTTGGGCGAAACTCCGGGCTATAGCTGCTGACTCATCGCTACAATTATTTGCCAACAAAATTATCTCGTAGCGTCTGGGATCTAAAAGCTGTCCTTGTAGATCAACTTGATGTATCAGGGCAGTAAGGGTTGCTGCCAACATCTGAGCTTCATTGCGAACTGGAACAATTACACAAACTTCGCAATGTGGTGACGGTGGTATTTGGACTAAAGTTTGAGAAAAGTCTTTATCCTGCTGTACAGATGGAAAGTCAGCAACGAAGAGCAAGCGTTTACTTTCCATAAAAACCATTTTTCCATCTCCAAGAGCAGCTACACAAGATTTCATCCACGATCAGAAAATATTAATATTTGTAACTCTATTTTGAATATTTTCTCATTTGTTTTGGCTCTACCTACAGTATGATTAGTGTTGATTAAAGCTCTCCAAACATCAGCTATCAAAAACTAAAGTCTGTCTACTGTCACTAAAAGCTTTACTAATCAAGGCATATTTTTTATACCTTTTTGCTAACGCAAATTTCTGAGAGAAAATCATACTTAATCATACTTAAATCATCTATTCTAGTCTAGTTAATTTTTTTACTAATAATCAGTCTTAAGAAGGAGATGAATAATATGACATATTATTAAGATTTATATTTTAATAGTGACTAATCAGACCAAAGCAGATTTATGCAAAAACTCAAACGTAAGATTAATAACCTGCTTTTTGGTCGTTATAAACATTCCTTGAGTAATTCTAAAAGCACATCTGTTCGTAGTTTGGATCGGCTCAACCTTTCTTTGGGCGATGTGCGAGATGTTTTTGAACCTTACTTAGCAATTTTCTTAGCAGCAGATCGTCATTGGAATCCAGCCCAAGTAGGTATTGCTCTATCGACCACTAGCATTGCTGGAATTCTGGCACAAACACCAACGGGGGCGCTAGTTGATGCCTCCCGTCATAAACGATTAATGATTGCAACAGCTACTCTGGCTGTTGCAATTAGCTATATGGTGATTGTCAACTTTTCGGCTTTGCCTGCTGTGGTCGCAGCTCAGGCTGTCATCGGTATATCAGCAGTAATTGTTGGCCCAACAGTTTCAGCTATCTCGCTGGGAGTGGTAGGAAAAGACCGTTTAAACAAGCGGATAGGGCGCAACGAAGTATTTAACCATACAGGCAACGTGTGTGCAGCAATTGTTGCTGGTTTGTTAGGACAATTTGCTGGACGAATTTGGATTTTTTACTTTTTAGTAGTTTTGTGTGTTGCCACCATTTTTTCAGTCTTTCAGATTCGCAATCAAGATATTGACAATACCAAGGCTCGCGGTGATGAGCAAGAAAATGATACTAAAGAACGTGCTACGGTTAAGGATTTGTTGGGTAATCGCACGCTGATCATATTTGCTTTGTCTATAGTTCTGTTCTATCTGGCAAATGGGGCGCTACTACCTTTAGTTAGTCAAGAGTTAACCGCAGGACAGCAAAACACTCCCTCACTCTACATTTCTGCTGCGATTGTGGTGACACAGTTAACGATGATTCCCGTAGCTGGTTGGGCAGGAACGGCCGCCAACCGTTGGGGCAGAAAACCATTACTACTAATTGCTTTTGCTGCTGTTTTAGTTCGGACTGGGCTTTATACTATAAGCCACAACCCTTGGTTTTTAGTTTCAGTACAAGTTTTAGACGGCATTGCATCGGGTATTTTTACAGTACTAGTTGTAATTATTGTTGCAGATTTAACCCAAGGAACCGGGCGATTTAATCTGGCACAAGGAGCAATCAATACGATGATTGGCATCGGTGCTGCTATTAGCAACCTAGCAAGCGGTTTTTTGGTCGAAGCAGCAGGTTATAAAGTTGGTTTTATCACATTAGGCGTTATCGCTGCGCTCGGACTTCTTTGGTTGTGGCTGAAAATGCCGGAAACAAAAGAATCACAACGGTAGCGAGTCTGCGTACCCTTACAGCGAAGCAAGCTACGCTTTTAGCATCTCGTGGAGAGCGTCATTGCTAACTGATAATTGCAAATTGCTTTAACGTTGGTGTGTAACTAGAATTTTGGTGAGGCTCAAAGACAGTCCCCATAGTTAATAATCCCTGGATGCTGGATAAGAGGATAAGAGTTAGTTCTTTTTGCTTGGGAGTAACTAACCTTCTAGCGATCGCAATCTGTGCCCAACTTTCTTACGCCATCCACTCAGTCTATTGCGGCGCATCTGTCACCAGTTGAGAAAATTCGTTATCTGCACATTCTCAAACTCCAGCATCACACCGCGACGCTCACTAGTATTGCCCATCTTCTCCAACAGTTATGGCGCTGTTTCGCCCGCCGATAGAGATTATTTGCTCCAAACTGGGAAACTGCTCGAATAACCGACTCACATTTTCGGTTTTGATGGAATAGTGAACTACTCTGACCTACACCACACCAGCCAATCGCACACCACAGACCTACACCCGTCAGTAAAGTTAACCCAAACTTGCCACTGCCCCAGGTAGGCGTTCCAATAAGGTTCACCATCAGCAACCCCAACAGCCTTGCCAATTTTGGACACTAACTCACTGTAGAATTGACCAGCACTGTCGAGTCCTTGGCGCAATTTCAGCTTCAGACCCCTCCATCCTTGAGTAGTTGAACTTTCCACTGGCGTTAGTGTTTGGGGAATATTTTGGGATTGGGTGTCAATGACTGGTGTAGTTGTACTTATATTATTAGTGACTGACACCACTTCACTAAGAAATACAGCACTTACGGCAGCTATGAGGTACATTCTCAAAGCTGAAAGCTATGCTAAGAGAGGGACAAGGAGAAAATTGTATTGCATAATAGCGGGAAGCGCTGTAGTTCATCTCGATTTAACCACTGTCCGAAAATCGAATCACGCTCATCATCAGGGGCAACGAATTGATAAACGCACTCCCGATTTTCACGCTTACCCAACCGACCAACATAGTCCAACTTCAAATCAATTTTGGCAAGTAACTTCTGAGCGATCGCTATGGAAGTAAGTTTTTCCGAGATACTGACATTCAAGTAATTCTTAATAACATGCCGGTGCGTTATAGCCAGTGCTTTAAACTCCACCATCTTCTCGTCACTCCCACGTAACTGAACGTCTGGCGTAAGCAACTGCAACAGATTCAGTTCTTCTAACAACAGCACCGATGGTAATATCTGCCCCTTATTAAAATCTGGTTTCCAAATCGAATTCTCCCCAGCTTCTAATTGCGCTGCTGCCCGTTTAGCATCACGGTTCGTCAGAAATTCCCGCCTCAGGGTCAAATAGTAGTGCATTCTCAGTTGAGGATACTACCCATCGTCATCTTTATCGACAAGCTCAGGGGTTACGTCAATTTCATAGCGACGGGACAATTCCGCTTTGCGCTGCTGATGTCGTTGGGTTTTCGTTTTCGCTCGTTTGTCTTGCAGCTTCTTCAATTCGGTTGGGGAGAGTTCATCAGAATTAGCGATGCCTGCGGCGGGCTACGCCTACGCTTTACACTCAGCAGCATACAATTGCTCACTTGCCGCTTTAACCGACTCGATTACTGCTCCACTATCATCATTGGCATCGTCGGCATCAATAACGGTGTACCCATCTTCGACCAAACCCGCAAGCACAGACTCTCGATAACGCCGTATCTCAACGTTAATCACAGAACCACGCTTACTCCAAGTCTGCAATGACTCCGGTTGAAAATTCTGGTCAACATAGCTCAAATCGTCATTGTCCGCCGCCGATAACAGCGCAATGTTAGCTTGTGTTGCGACGTGTTAGCTTCTCAACAATCTCCCGATGGATGTAGAACCATTCCCTACAACCGATATCCCCCACTCTCTGACCCAGATATGACGGTCAACTGTTTCTCGAAGGCGTGCCAACATCTGACGCAAGTAATGTCTGCGCTCGCAAATTTTTTGGTTACAAATGCTATACCAATTGGTAATAGTCTTTAGCAAGAGGAAAAGACGATACATTGATAGTGCATAAATCAAAATATTTTTACGTAAATTTATCAGTAAATAATGTGAAGAATATGCAAAGATGTGTCTGGAAGCAAAGACATCTAAGTAAATACGATAGTATATGGTGAGTGTTAGGTTATTGAGATGTTCTGTATTCTCAAATTAGACATTTACACATAATTGCCCACAAGGAGGGTATAAAAGTATATTTAATAAGCCAGAGTTAACTATTGACTATTTTCTCTTCTAGTAGGATTTAGGCACTGGCAAAAAACTACAGCACCTTTCGATCAAACCCACCACAAAAATAAATCCTAGTGGCGCGTTTGATTACAATTAGCTGTAAATATGAAGGCTGGATTTTTGATGCTTGTTCACTGATTTCTAACGGACAAAGAAAGATAATTTATTTAGCCTGTAATGATTGATGATTCGGGATTTTGAATGTAGACGTTGATGAATTTGTACAGTGCTTAAGACTTAGAGAGTAAGAAAATAGCTAAATAAGTGATAGTACAAGCCTTCTGTTTTGGGTGCATTTTCGAGAAATTGACTCTTCCTCAAGGGTGAGGTTTGAAGTATGCAGATTTCGGTGATTTTTTGTGCATGAAAACTGCACAATTTGTAAACTGACAACTGAAGTTAGTGAAAAAATCAATTCAGGTAGGTAAGAGTTATGGCAAATATCATTGGAACCAACGGTAACGATACTTTAGTAGGCAGTTACGAAGCGGACACGATTAAAGGTCTTGCTGGCAACGATACTATCACAATTTCCTTTGGCAAGGACACTTTGACTGGTGGAAGCGGCAAGGATAAATTTGTTTTCAGCGGCGAGAGTAGCGACACTAATATCATCACCGATTTTGGTGGGGTAGGTAAAGGTGTAAATCCTTCGGTAGAAGTCATTGCAGAAGTAGACATCCTAGAATTCCAGGGATATGGCTTCACTGCCCAAAATTTGCTGCTGACCCAAAATGGCAGCAATCTAGAAATCACCTTTGAAGGGGTAAGTGGTCGCCAAGTGATTCTGCAAAACTTTGCTCTGGAAAACCTGGAAAACCTGAGCAAATCTACAGGAGCTACTGTAGACTCAGGCAACATCCTGTTTTATGGGCAAACTAGCACCACAGATAGCTTTGATGTCTTCAACGCCAACTCGCTCCAAAGCACTATCTTCAACAAAAACACTGTCACTTTTCTTAACGACCTTGACAATAATGTTAGCAGCTTTGATAACTCAGATGATGTCATCAATGGTCAGGGGGGCGATGACATTATTGACGGCTTGAGTGGGAACGACACTTTAAGAGGTGGTGCGGGGAATGACTCCCTCGTTGGTGGTGCGGGGAATGATACTCTTGTTGACGGTGCAGGCAATGATACTCTCGTTGGCGGTACAGGGAATGACCGCTTGAATGCTAACTCTTCAGAAGGCAATAACCTGCTTGATGGTGGCGATGACAATGATTTTCTTAGTGCCGCTACTACCCCAGGCAATAACACCCTTAACGGTGGCGTTGGTAACGATACATTGAATATTGACTTTTCAATAGGCGATAACCTACTTAATGGTGGCGATGGCAATGATTTTCTGTCGCTATCTGGCTTCGATTATTACAGTTATATTGGTGCATCAGGTAATAACACCCTTAACGGTGGCGTTGATGATGATTCCTTGACTGCTGATTATTCAACAGGCAATAACTTACTTTCTGGGGGCGTTGGTAACGATATCTTAGATATTCAAGCTTCAAAAGGTGATAACTTACTTTTTGGGGGCGATGGCAATGATTCTCTATTTGCCTCAGGCAGAATTACCAGATACGGCATTGTTCCCTCTTTAGGCGATAACACCCTCAACGGTGGTGCTGGTAACGATACCTTTAATATTGACTATTCATCAGGCAATAACCTACTTAATGGTGGCGATGATAATGATTCTCTTATAGCCTCTGGCTCCTTCGATTACTACGGAGGATTCTTCGCTGCTTCAGGCAAGAATACCCTCAACGGTGGTGCTGGTGACGATACATTGAATATTGACTATTCACCAGGCAATAACCTCCTCGATGGTGGGGATGGTAATGATTCTCTCTCCGGTTCTGGCTACTACCACGACGACAACGACTACTACGAAAGTTATTATCGTGTCACATTAGGCAATAACACGCTCAACGGTGGTACTGGCGACGATACATTAAATATTGACTATTCATCAGGCGATAACCTCCTCGATGGTGGGGATGGCAATGATTCTCTCTCCGGTTCTGGCTTCGTGTACAACGACTACGAGGGGGGCAATACTGTAACGTCAGGCAATAACACGCTCAACGGTGGTGCTGGTGACGATACATTGAATATTGACTATTCAACAGGCAACAACCTCCTCGATGGTGGGGATGGCAATGATTCTCTTAGTGCCTCTGGCGCGTTAGGTAACAATACCCTCAACGGTGGTGCAGGCAATAATACTCTTATTGGTGGTACAGGCAATGACTACCTCAAGGGTGGTACTGGTGACGACCTGCTGCGGGGTAATGCAGGAAATGATACTCTTATTGGTGGTGCAGGCAATAACACCCTCAAGGGTGATGCTGGTGACGATTCCTTGACTGCTGACTTTTTAACAGGCAATAATCTGTTGGATGGTGGCGATGACAATGATTCTCTTAGTGCCTCTGGAAATCGGTACCTAAATACTATTGTCTCAGGTAATAACACTCTTAAGGGTGGTGCTGGTGACGATTCCTTGACTGCTGATTATTCAACAGGCGATAACTTCTTGGATGGAGGAAATGGTAATGATAGTCTCTCTGCTCAGGGTCAAGAGTACTACGACCAAGATAGCTATTTGCATCTCTATTTTGCCTTAGGCAACAACACTCTCAAAGGCGGCGCTGGCGACGATTTCTTGAATGTTAACATTTCAACAGGCGATAACCTACTCTTTGGGGGCGTTGGTGACGATTTCTTGAGTGCTAGAGATTCAACAGGCGATAACCTACTTTCTGGAGAGGATGGCAATGATGCACTCATTCTTTCTAGCACATATATTAATGGGGTGTCTGGTAATAATACCCTCAAAGGTGGCGCTGGTGAGGATGACTTTGAAGTTACAAATTTAACAGGTAGTAATCTACTAGATGGTGGCGATGGCAATGACACTTTCCGTTTAGACGAATTATCTACTGCTTCCTTAGTAACTCAAACGGTAGATGGAGGAACAGGTAACGACGATGTTTTGTACATCGATTATCGCAATTCTACTGAAACAATCACATCTACTTTCAATGCCAGTATTAATACTGGCTCAATTACGGTGGGTAAAAATCAGATTAACTACAGTAATATCGAACGATTAGATATTACAGGTACATACAAGGACGACAAGATTGTCGGGACTAATGGTAACGATGCACTCTACGGTGGCAGTAATGGCAATGATACGATTATTGGTGGTAAAGGTAATGATTACTTGAATCTCGACGCTTCAACAGGTAATAACCTGCTCTCTGGAGACGATGGCAATGATTCTCTCTTTGCCGATGGCTCCTTGGTATACTACCGCGGAGATTTCCAGTATGGCGATGCGATCTCTGGCAATAACACCCTCAACGGTGGTGTTGGTAACGATATCTTGAATGTTAACTTTTCAAGTGGTAATAACCTGCTCTCTGGAGGTGATGGCAATGATTCTCTATTTGCCTCTGCCCAGTTCGACTACACCAGCAACGGTAGATATGATTCCTCTGGTAATAACACTCTCAACGGTGGTGCTGGAGACGATCATTTGGATGTTAGCTACTCATTAGGTGATAATTTACTTAATGGAGGTGATGGCAACGATATTCTCACTGCCTCTGATGCCACTGGTAAGAACACCCTCAAAGGTGGAAATGGCAACGATATCCTCACAGGTGGCAAGGGTAATGATAGCCTAATTGGAGGAAGTGGTACTGATACCTTTGTTTTCAATAGTTTCAATGAAGGTAGCGATCGCATTTATGATTTCCACACCGCTAATGAAGTAATTCAGATATCTGCTGCTGGCTTTAGTGGCGGTTTATCAGCAGGTATACTATCTGCTAGCCAGTTGAAAATCGGAACATCTGCAAACACTAGCACTCAACGATTTATTTATAACTCGACTACAGGTGGGCTGTACTTTGACCAAGATGGCAATGCAGGTGGGTTTGCTAAAGTACAACTTGCACAACTATCTGCTGGTTTGTCTTTAAGTAACGAAAATTTTGTAGTTGTTTAAGGCTAATTAGCGTTCCATTACTGGACGGCAAGTAACATCAGAAATTGTGAGAATGCGAGGTGTCAATACTGCTCGGGTAAAGCATTTTTAACTAGGAATTGGGTTTTGGGAAAAGGTTAAAGGTTTTTTCTTTCCCCTTTCCCCCGCCAGGGCAAATGCATCTTATTTACTAATAAAAACTTGAGGGTTAAACTTAGGCTTGGCATTTGGTCGAGGAAAGATGCAAATTCCTGCGTCCTCTGGTACGGTTAAAGTGGGAGACTGCTATTCAATGTTGTAGAATCAAGCGCTGTTAATTAAGCGAATTGCGAATTGGTTTGACCCCACGGTGAGGAAATAAATCAGCAGCTTTCCAATGAGTTGATTAGGTTAACCATAATGCACCTTCTAATTTGAAAGTAGACTCCACAAGTAATCAATCCGTTTCCAAGCGATCGCAGCTTGCCGGGGAGAGCAACTCAAGCCATAAGCACGACGGGCATCGTAATTCCCCTTGATTCCCTTGGCTACTCCAACGGAAACCCCAGAAGCCACCTCACGAATGCCGGGTTGATAGCTTCGGTTTTCATGAGAGAGCCGTACTTGCGTAATCTGATTTCCAATTTGGTCTGTCCAGGGGGTTGGCTGTTGACGGTGGAATAAGCCATCGGCGTAGGCAATGATAAAGACTCTTTCTCTATTGAGCATAAGGGGAGATTTCGACAAATTGCTGGACTCGGAATTTGTGCGATAGACCTGCGGCTGATATTCCGTGGTGGCATAGTCCGCCGATACCGGAGAAAAGCGAAAGAACTGATTTCATGAGGCGATCGCACTCCTCACCAGTTCATCTGGTACTTCAAAAATCCCCAGTTTTCCAATGTATGGAATCGGTGTAATCCCGCGTGGATTCTCTAGATGCTAGTGGTACTGGTCAGCCATTCCCCAGCCTGACGCAATCGGTGAAAACTGGCAATCAACTATTCTGACAATGCCAATGATTTGACCGCGATGTAAAGAGATTAATTCTGGGATTATTACCTGTAGCGACCTGCAATACTAATCGCTCAGACCTGCAATCAAGACATTTTCCAGCCAGGATTAAGGGTCTTGTCCACTTTTGGTGATCCTGTTTGAGGATGCTCTCAATTGAGCGATGGTGCAAGCACCCGCTCTCTTGCGATCGCAAAAGATGAATTTTTTTAGTCAATAGCGATAGAACGAACGCCTCAGTAGTTGATAATGGTGTCAACAAATTCAATAAAAGCTAGAATGGAGATAAAAAGCCTAAACTTCTTGTGTACTCTAGCTTTTAGGTAATAAAACGAGAAATAGTTGAGAATCACACACTCAGAGTCGAATATGGGTCAAAAGGCTATAGAAGTACTCTGTCGCCTATTACCCAATACAAAAAATCAACAAGATTGAGAATTGACTGATTAACGAAGCACAAGCTCCCATTACGTTAATTATCGCTTCAGTACAAGCTGTTACTCAGTGCCCAATCTGCACTTCCCAAACTCACCGAATTCATAGTCACTATGAGCGGACGTTAGCTGATTTATCGTGGGCTGATTACAGAATAAGTTTACAGATGCGTGTGCGGAAGTTTTTTTGTCTCAATGCTAATTGTAAACGGCGCATTTTTACTGAAAGATTGACTAACGTGACCGCTCCTTGGGCGCGTCGGACTCTGCGGTTGGCTCAACAATTTACGACAATTGGTTTAGCGTTAGGCGGTGCAGCTGGGGTGAGACTATCGCGGCGCGATGGTTTGTTTCACTGTGAGTCGCAATACACTGCTGCGACTGGTGCGTAAAATGCCTCTACCATTAATCGATTTCCTAGAAACTCTTGGGGTAGACGATTTCGCTTTTCGCAAGTGCCAAACTAATTGCCCTGCTAACAGCACAACACTCCGAATTAGCTGAAGCAATTGGATTAGCCCAAGATTTTGCTCAACTGGTGCGTACTCGACAACCTAAACAACTTGATCTATGGCTTGCACAGGCTGACAATAGCATTGTTTCTCCTTTTCGTCGCTTTGCTAAAAGTTTGCGTGAAGACTACGATGCTGTCAAAGCGGGGGTAACGCTCTGGGTAAGCAATGGTTCTGTTGAAGGGCATATCAACCGATTAAAGATGTTGAAACGACAAATGTATGGTCGATTTCTGAGAGCATCGTTAATTTTTACTGAATCAGCGATAGTCACGATTTGAAAATCTAAGCCTTGTTTGCTCGTAAAAGTTAATGATGTGTTGTGCCATCCAATTTGTTGTCATC
>NZ_JABXKK010000013.1 GCF_017115045.1 Nostoc sp. NMS8
ATGAAACAGATCAACAAGCTGTTTGGTGTCGAGTAGTAGTTGAGAAAAAGCTCATCGTAATTGCGAAAAGCAGCGAATTAGTTTAAGGGGGCTGAATTGACTTACCCAAACACGAGCGGAACGTTTTTTAACTTCGCCAACAGCATCCGCTTCAATGGTGAAGAACTAGCATAAGAATCGCCGCATTTTTCAGAGGGGTGAACTCATCGATGGCTTTTGTCGTGATTGTGTAGTTATTCCGTAGTCTTTTTTGATGGCTGTTGCTTCGGCTTCTGCTTTTCAATTTTGATCCTCAAAAACTTTCCGCCAAATATGGCGTACTGTGCGTCAGAAAAAGATGGATTCCAAGGCTTATGCACTAAACAAGCGTGTTTAAAATTAGTAGGTAAATATGGGGATAAATCGGGTGACTTTTGGGATTTATTGGGAATTATTGAGCTAATGAGAATTTGGTGACTGGAAGATGTTGAAGAGGTAAAAAAATCAGCGATGAATTTGAATTTGCGTTCTGTAGGATTGGGATATATTGAGTTTAATTGGTGAGAATTGGTGAAAATCGGGAATTTGGGCGATTTTCGGTGTCATGCACAAAACAGCAAAATAAAAGCACAATTGTAATCTTTCACAAGATTTATTTACAAAGGCTGAAGGCATTACGGTATAGGCGTTTTAGCCTTTTAGGAATAATTCGTAACAAGGGGTCAAAAACGGGGTAAATTTTTGTAGATTTAATGTTGAGTCTTGGTTCTGTTTCAAGTCGAATGCTCAACGTTCAATTTGTTTGTGAACAGCTACGATAGTCAAGCGATCGCGCATCTTGTGGTCAACCTAATCCAAGATAAAATCAAGAGCGGGAAAAATGAAATTGATGATGAGCCAGGGGTAAGCTATGGAAGTCAAAAGCGAAGTGACAATAAAATTTAGTGGCGAACTACCAACAGCTACACCAGCAGCGAATAAAAAAGTTGCAATCGAGTTGACCGATCAGAATGGTATAGTCTTCACCGCTCAAGTTAACGCCAAAAGCTGGCGGAAGGCTGAGACTAGCGCCTCGGAATTTGCAGACTGGGCTGGGGCTGTATCGGGAAAGCTTGGACAGCGCACAGAAAACGGGTTTGAGGTAGTTGATGCTGGGGTTCAAATCTTTGAAAAGAAGGCGAAAGAGCCTAAACCAGATGTAGCGGCGGCTGAAGCTGGCGCAAGTTAATAGGCGTGTCTTATAGATAAAACTACAAGACTAATTCGAGCCAAAAGTGATAAATGCAGGTATGCCATTTGCTCAAAACAACTAATTTTTATAGCGTTGAGGTTAGCATCAGTTCCAAGCGAGTACAATTTTCCCGTTTTGGCACAGTGATGCCTATAATCGCTAAAACCTAGACTGAGCAAGGGTTATGAGGCACTATTTCCGTTTGAGTGCGGATCTCGGCTCAACCTCAATTAACCCTTTCAAATATCAGAGTAGCCTGAATTGATACTGATTGTTGAAGTGCTTTTTATGTCTAGCTTTCAGCATCATCGGTTTCCTTCGCGACCAAAATTTCTCCATTGCTATACAAAGGTGATACCACGCTAATGTCGTTTTTCTTCAAGAATTTGTAATCTCTCTTCCAGATTGGTTACATGACTTTTCAGTTTATCTAGATCAGTAAAAAGCCCGTAAATGTCGTCAATCATATCGGCTGTGCTTTTAGTTACTATTCCAACTGCAATAGCTGAATGATTCGGTGGAGAGTAGTTAAAAGCCAAATTTAGATTAGCAAGTTGAGCCTGAGTAACAAAGTTAATTGCTTGAATTCCGCAACTGTTATCAATACTTATCTGAGGATCAATGCAGTATACATCCCCTTGGCTACGTCCCCGTCCGTGTATCCCAACAACTTCGCCATCAATGTTGAATATTGGACCACCACTCATACCCCGTTGAGTTGAGTTGTTATAAAGGATGCTGTACCCACCATCAGGAAAGGGAGTACCAACAACTGCACTAACAAGTCCCTGTGAAGAAACACGTTGCCGTCTGGCACTTTGGTTTTCAGGGTTAGGCCAACCTGATACGAAGACAGTTTCTCCTTGATGAGGTTCTTGATTAGTGATTGGGACAACAGGATAATTGCGATCGCTCTCGAATTTGACAACTGCTAAATCAAAGCCATTAATCGGCCGGTATGAGGATGCCAAACTACCTTGAAAAGTACCAAATCGGAAAATAGCAGAGGGGTTATCAACTGGGTTAACTATATGCACATCACCATCAGCGGTGCGAACTCCATATAAATCATCCTGTTCAACCACATGCAGATTCGTTAAGACATAGTAGGTAGTACTGCTGTGAGCGACGATTACCCCTGAGCCTGGGTTAAACTCGTGTTGGGCTTCAACATCCCCTTTTTTTAAATTAGGGGCAATTAAAACTGTCGTTTGAGAAGCAAAAGCATCAAGCTCTTGGGGATTCAAAGCCAAAGCATTCTGGATCGGAATTGTTATAACTAAAGCTGTAGCTGTCCCAAAAAAGCAAGTAGATAGGTTTTTAGACACAAACATTCTGGTTCCCTTACTCAATCATTTGTTGAAAAGTTGCGCTTGGAATAGCCCAGCTGAGGGATTCCATTTGCTGGAATAGTTCTGGAGAGGGAATCGTGCCATCAATAAAGGTAAATGCACGAATGCCTTGAAAGGGATACTTCAGCCGTCCATTAATCCCAACCAACTGACCATCCCGATTCAGAACAGGTCCACCACTCATGCCATTTTCAACTTCGTTTGTGTAGCCCAGTCCGTAGCCTTGGGATAGTGGTCGCGCCAAGAGCATTTCCATTTTTCCAGTTGTGAATCGAAAGGCTCGTAAACCCCAGTAACTCGTACTTTCAATGGCATTAGCATTGAGATAATGCCAGTTATAAAACCCCGCAGCATAAATTGGATCGCCTGGGGAAAGCCGAGTTGAATCATTTATAGCAGCAACAACGTAAGCCTTTTTACTGGTAAATCGCACAAGTGCCAAATCTGTATCTTTAAATTCCACTGAGTGTAGCCACTCGGCGGGGTGCATCAGACCATCTATGGTCAGAACCCTGTAGTTATGGTTTACACTATCAGCAACTACATGACGATTGGTCAGCACGGTGTAGATTTTACCCCTACGGCCTACAATCACACCAGACCCTGCTCCTGGATTTGTAAAAATTCTCACAGTGATTTGTTTAGCTGTTTTTAGTACAGATAAATCTAACTGTTGGTGAACTGGAAATGCTTGCACAAGAAAGTTGCTGGAGTAGACACAACGATAACTGAAGTTAACTAACGACTGAGCTACAGGTAAGCAAGACCACTCTAATAAAACTGTTACACTGACAAAACTGACCAAAAATTTCCTAATCAAAGTAACCCACCTAAAAAGCAGGGCCTGGAACAGTTTCAGGCTGGAGGCTAGGACTGTTATTTTCTTGGGGAACGGCTTCAACCTCAGATCCTAAATTATGATTAGCCCATTCCTCTATACTGACGTACACTTGATCCCCGGCAGATTCATAAATTGTACCCGTACCAAACTGACCAAAGGTTTTGAGGGTTTGCAAGATATCCGCAGCCCTTTTGGCATTTTCTAGTTTGAGAGTAAAGAGCATATTTGCTGAATTACAGGAAGTGGCTCCACCATTGAGGTAGCAAATCACCATCTGACCATTGACTGGACCATTAGTTAACATTAAGTTTGCTAAACTGCCGCCGTTGGTAGCTACAGCCTGTGTTACTTTGCTAGAAACCATTTGACAACGTTGTTCAGGAGTGTACTCAGGACCGAAGTAGGTCGTGTTCCAGGCAATAAGAGTAGCTTGTTTTGTACCTCTCTGAGCAACAGTGGCATAACCACTACCTTGAGAAACACAGCGAAAAACTGTACTGGTTGGAGTACGACTAGGTTTTTCTATACTGTTAGAGTTCCCCCTGATAGACGGGATTCCAGCAAGTCTGCCTGTTTGGGGAGCAGAATTCGCTGCTCCAACACTTGTTGCTATCAATCCAGAGAAGACGAAAGTACTAACTAAAACCTGTATTTGGTGGTACATAACAATTTCCTCAAAAACTAAATTACCTAACTCACAAACACTTTCTAAAATCCTGAGCCCTCTTGGTTAGAGGGATTTGGATTCACGGTATTTGGCACACTCAGGGGAACCAGTTCATCTTTAACTGGATCGTATCCATACCGTCCTGCCGAAAGATTGGCTGTCGGAATAGCACAGGCTTGCTTACTATTAATAAAAATTTCTACTAATCCTGCGCCGCTACAGGTTACACGAGTCAGTCCCCAACTCGGCGGGATTAAGTTCTCTTCTTGAAGTTTCACTCGTGCCGCCTCCTGTGCTTCTCGTATTCGTCTTGCTTCTGCCTCTTGTGCTTCCCGTGTTCGTCTTGCTTCTGCCTCTTGTTGGGTTCTTAAAAACTCATTTAAAACTTGACCTTGATCAACTCTTTTAACTAGCGAAACTTGATAACGCCCTTGAGTTTTTTGTGAAGATAAAACCCGAACTTTCCAGGTTCCAGTAAGATCCAGTTCCATTTCGTTGTTATTTATTACTCCAACTGAACCACTAGGTTTAATCAGTACAATAATAGGTAAAAGATTAGAACCTACTTCTTTCTCAACAGCAATCCTAATTTTTTCTCCTGCTCGCCCTTCAAAGTTATATTCTTCCCCTAAATACTGTTCGCCATCAAAGACAAAAAGATGAGAAGTAGCCTCACTAATGATTCCAGAGACTGTTTGGCTAGGCTGAAGAGTCTGCTGTGCCAAAGTCTTACTCGTAGAAATAGCGAACGTAATGCCAACCAAGCTAGCTACTGCAAAACTGACTAAATATTTATGATCTTTCATGTTGTTCTCCTATATAGTTTTTTTGTATTAATTAACGCTATTGGCGAAAATGTTATAAATACTCTTACTAACAAGTAAGAGATATTAGCTTAGCCCCACCGTAATCGGCATTCCCCCGATCTGTTTGTTGTATCGAGGTTCCAAGTAAGACCAGAACTACTCCAAGCTCGATACTGAAATTCACTATTACTGCTCTGCCCGACATTCTCGGATACTTCCTGAAGGAATAGAGAGAGTTTTAGTAAACCACTGTCCTTCATGGCTAGTAGACTCATTGGAAGTGATGTAGTTCACGTTATCTGGAACCCATGTTACTTCAGCCGAAATCGTGTCAGAACAAGCGTTTCTAATTTGGATGCGATACTTTCCATGAAGCGGGTTGTCAAAAATCTTGCCTGGCACCGTACTAGGATCAGTTGGATCAAGCTTGTGGAACCCCTCAGAAGCACAATCCCAGAAACCATCACAAGCCTGAGATTTTTATATATTACCCGTAACAAAACCAGTTGCTAGTAAAGAGCTAGTTATCACAGCCGCAGTAAATCTGGAAAGATTCATAGTTTTTTCTTCGTAATCTCAGGAATTTTGCTGCTAGTTCGTCAACAACAATTTGAGGGTAGGCATTGTTTGTAGCTAGCGCTCAAATGCTAACTACAAACCTGTCAAAATAAACTTGATAGACTACTAGTGTTCTGTCCCAAAAGTTTTGAGAGGTTAGTGGTGTTTATAACCCCGACTTCTTCAAAAAGTCGGGGTTCTAGTAGCCCAGCAAAATTAATGGGACAGACCACTAGTTAGATTTCATGTGCAACTTGGCGGTGTATGTCTTACCTTTTACCTCGACGACTGTACTACACTACCCATTGATCAAGAATCTAATTTATAGTTTATAAAAAAATATTTTATTGCTTTCTAAACTTTATACTTATTTAACTTTATTTTTATTTAAAATATCTTTAAAATTCACTTTAAGCAAACTTATTTATGATGTTAGAAACATCATAAATCTAGATAAAATAGACAATAATGGCTATTATAATTGGCATTATTTAAAAATAAATACCATTAGGATTTTCACCCCTTAAAAGAGGATAAATTTGATTAATAAATTGCTATTTCGCAGAAATTCAATAAAATCTAAGACTTCTTGTTGCTGGGGTGAAATGAGCCATTGGCGAAATATTGCTTAACATTAATAACCTAGTTTTTGCAACACAACCGTGGTATTTAACGTCTCTTGTAAGGCACATTCAGTAAATCAATCGCCCGTTTCTTCGCCGTTTCTCCACGCCTATCATACTTACTTGTCGTACTTGGCGACGCATGACCTGCAAGTTTCGCTATCGTAACGATATCTGGCATCACTGTGCCAAAACGGGAAAATTGTACTCGCTTGGAACTGATGCTAACCTCAACGCTATAAAAATTAGTTGTTTTGAGCAAATGGCATACCTGCATTTATCACTTTTGGCTCGAATTAGTCTTTTTGATGGTGCAGAGTATTGCTAGTACTCTGCACCAATCAATTGAAGGTAAACAGCCGCTCTTCGGGTGAAGGGGAAAAAATCAGTGGCTAAGATGCTTGCTAGGCAAGCTTTTCAGCCTTAGCGTACAATTTTCCCGTTTTGGCACGGTGATGCCTAATTTGACTGAACTTTTTTTAGATGTTTTCTTTTTAACATAGCTCCAAACCCCCCAGCCAAAATAGAACCAAGGGTAGTTAAAGGTTCGGGGACTGGTTGAGGATTAGCATTTGTCACAGAAGCATTTGTTAATGACAATATTGATGAGCCAAAAGTATCATCCACATCGATAACACCGATGCCAATATTGTAGATGCCAGATGTTGCGAATGTGTAGCTAAAAGGAGAAGTTCCGGTTAGAGGGATAACTGAGTTGCTAATGGTTACAAAGGCGCGATCGCTGGAGAAAGTGTCATAGGTTAAAAAGGAATAGTCGAAATTGATAACATCCCCAGCCAGAACATTTAAAGCTTTCTTGATAGCAGAACCTTCGGTAGCATCAAGACCAAGGTCTCCTGAGTTAAGACCTAAAAAAGTTTCTAGGGAGTTAATATAAGTTGGGTCATTGCTGGAGACATTGTAATTGTCAGCGTCATCACTGCCATCTGAGAAGGCATTTGTTAGGGTCGCTTGACTTGGAACTGCAAAAACATCACCTGATTTGTCCCAACTGCTCAAATCAAGGCTGGCAGCAAAAGAAGGGGAGGCAATGGTGAAACTGCTCAAGCCCAAGAAGCTAAAAACCATTGCCTTTTTCATTCTTCGTTTGATAAAAGTTGCAATCAACATATAAAACTCCTACAAATTTATGAAAACGCTTTGTTAGTAGATATCTCAATAGATACTAATTTGGAAGACTGAACTAAGTACTGGCTTGATCGTTGCCCTCCCATTTTTTCGTAGAAGGGCTAAGGTCAAGCGCTAAAACACAAAGTTGCTGGCGTTATTAAAAGTGCCAGTACCTGCCAAATTTACGGTGATAAAAGGTCTGAAAATGTCGTTGCCTGTGGGGCCATCAGCATCAATTTGCACGCTGAAATTGCTGGCACTATTACCCTGAACAACTTTCACATAGCCATCAGCTATGGCGTTAGTGCCCTTGTAGCCTCCTGTAACTAGGCTGTCAAGCAGTTCAGTGAAGACAATATTATCTTTGCCAACCTCGAAATCTGTAATCGTGTCACCGCGATCACGGATGTTAGTATAGACAAATTGGTCATTACCGCCACCCCCTGTGAGTGTATCTGCACCTTGGAAACCAGTGATGCGATCGCTTTTAGAAGTGCCAGTTAACGTATCACGCCCTGGTGTACCAGTAATTTCATTCGGCTGACTGGACGGATTAACAGTAACTGCTACTGTGGCCGTACTCGTGCCACCATTACCATCGCTGACTGTGTAATTGAAGCTTGCTGCTCCACTGAAATCAAGAACAGGGGTAAAAACAACATTGCCTTGTTGTGTATTAAATACAACGCTACCATTGGTGGCATTGCTAACCGCAGTGATTCTCAGGGAGTTACCGTCAATATCGCTGTCATTGGCTAGCAGGTTTGTAATTGAAAGCGTGAGTGGGGTGTTTTGGTTAGTGCTAGCGGTGTCGTCAGCAGCAATCGGTGCATCGTTGACGTTAATTATTTGCAAGTCAAAGATATCTTCACTACTCGCGCCTGCAATATCTGTTGTTGTTAATTTCAGGCTGAGAGTGCCAACATCGCCGTTGGTTGGTGTGCCACTGAATGTCCGTGTAGCTGCATTGAAGTTGAGCCAAGTTGGTAAAGGATTGCCGTTACCTAACGTTGCCTTATAGTTAAGACTATCACCCGCGTCTACATCATTGAAGGTGTTGGCATCGAAAGTGAAGCTGAAGGTTGTGTCTTCTGTGGCTGTTTGGTTGGCGATCGCATTTATCAGAATTGGTGCGTTGTTAACTGGTGGATTTTTTAGGTTGACACTTTTTAGGGAGTAGGCAGAAGTAGGGATGCGATTATCATCAAAAACTAAGGCGTAGACATAATACTGGCTAAGGTCTATACCTTCTGTATTCCAAACGTACTTGCCAGAGCCTTCAGTCTGGGGATTTACTTCTCCAATCCGAATGCCGTCGAATCCTTGATTGTCAGTGTCGTAGTAGAAAGTAATTTGGGCATTGGAATCTATGTTAGAGATTTCGTAGTTAATGATGACATTGGAGCTATTTAGCTCTTGCTTTAACTCGCTAATTGCCATCTGCGGGGCTTCCAGTCCACCCAAAGCTGAAAACTCAACTTTGCCTAAACTAGAAGCGTCAGGAAGCTTAATTTTCCAAATGCCTGCTTCTGGTTTGTCAATCCGAACAACCTTACGAGTCAAACTACCCAATTCATTAACTAGGACAATTGTTTGATTATCAACTAGATCAGACTCTGTGTAAATTTTGCCATTAGGAGCTTGTATTTCAACGGGGGCACTACTGGCTTCATTTTTCCAATTAACAGCTAATAGCAGCCAAGGGGTATCTAATGCAATAGAAAAGGAATCTTCTTGAGAAAAGTTGAGATTAAGTTGCGTATCTGTAGCATCTAAAGTAATGGTTAAAGTATCATCTTCAACTTTGAGTTGTGCTAGCTGCTGTTCATTTAAAGTTTGATGCCGCACCAAACTAGAAAATATAGCTCCCTCGTCTCCAGGTGCATCGATTAAGTTGACTTGAGCATCTACCCAGTGACCAATTTCCTCTAGCAGAACATCAGTAATGCTGTTTAAATCTGAGGCATGATAAGTAAGGTATTCTTTAGCCAAATAGATGGTGTTAGTACTATCAGCAAAAGCAGCATTTGCATCCCCAATGTTAGCAGCAGGGAGTATTTTAATAGCTGGGATGGTGTCAAAGTTGCCTAAAGCCCAAGCTTGAGCTATTTGATTGCCTGTTGTTGTATTCCAACTATTGCCAAATGCCAGATTCATTGTAGTGCTGAATTCTGGTGATGTTGAAAATTGTTGCAGATAGCTGTAAGTAGTTGGTAAGGCTGATGCTAAGACTTGCGAGAGGGCAAAGTCATTCAGTAAAGAAACTTGATTATTCTTGAAAGTTCTGTCAAGAGAAATAGAGCCTTCTGCTGGAAGCGTTTTTTGCTTATAAGATTCAATTTCTTCGGCTCCAATAATGTCGGTTTTCCCATCCAAGGAAACTTGATAGCCTACTTTTATTGAGGGGAAGATGCTACCCCACCCAGCAACACTATCATCAGATAAATCATTATTATTGATAAACTTTACACCAGCACCAGCAGATAAAATTTCTATCCCATTGATACCCATTGTTACATAAATATCAATATTAGGAATTGTGACTTTACCTTCACCAAATATAGTGAAATCCAAGTTGGAATTACCCACAAAACCAGCATTCAACTTAATTAAACCATTGAGGACTTCTGCATTAATTTGAGAAGCTAAGGATAGATTATGCCAATCAATATTTAAATTAGGGATACTACCTGAGAGTAATCCGCCAATAAGATTGACGTTACCATTCATGAGGAGCCTATCTTGATTTATAGAGCCATCAAGTGTGAATATACCAACCGAATCGCTAACAAATTGGCGACCAACCCAATCAGGTAAAATTGTACTTATGCTTGATAATCCAAGAGGTTTAGCAGCAAATGTGACGCCGCCATTAAAAGTAATACGACTTTGAGCTTCTTGACTTAAATTAATAACCTTACCTTTGATTTTTTGGAGAGATATTAGTGGTATAATTGGAAGAGGCAGATTGCCAGATGATTCTATTTCAGCCGAATTCAACTGCCAACCATTTCGTCCTTTTTGAAAGTCAAGCGTTCCTTGTAAACCACGAATTAATCCCCAAGGTAATTGGATATCAGCAGTTCCTATAATCTTATCGTTAATAGTATCAATATTAACTAATGCTTGATTTAATCCCCAATTTCCTAAAAATGCTATGTTGGCGAGTGATAAAGTTCCAACAGCATCTATACCGCTATTACTAACTTTAATATATTTGCTACCATTGAAGTCAGCATTAAACGTAGCATTGTTTAGAAAAGGACTATTTCCTGTAGCATTTCCCTGAATTATGAAAGAGTCTTGATCCCATCGAAGCTTTAAATTAGAAGCGTCAAAGTCGAAAAGATTTTCATATCCAAATTTAACACTTGGAAGTTGAATTTCTGAAGGCGCAAGCTTACCATCTTGAAACACTAAGTCGAAGTTGATTTTTTGCTCTGGTATTTTAAGTTCAGCTTTTGCCTTAACCGTGCCAGTTGCACCAAATTGTTTGTCAACATTGACAGTAATATTTTGAAGTCCCCACTCTGTTCCGAAAATAGGAATTGGAGCAACAGAGATTTCGGCAATCATCGCTAGATTTAAACCGTCTGTTCCTTCTTTGAATGCAATATAGTTATTGCCTGTGAGGTTTAAGGTAGCATTATCAAGAGTAGGAACGGTAAATCTACCTTGAATTGTACCTTCATTTTTTTTAAGGTCTAAAGCTAAATTAGCATTTTCTATTTTAATTTCCAATAATTTTCCTGGAATAAGTGTACGGTTTTCAGGAAGTTTAAGATTTTCACCAGTTAAGCTGACGTCCGTCTGACTGATGATGAGGTCAACAAAAGTTATCGGGAATTTTTCTAAAGAACCGCTAAGTTCATAAGGTAATAAAACTTCACCTTGAAGTTGAATTTGATCAGTTTTCAGAGCAAGTTTACTGAAATTAACGTCTAATCCAACTAATTTAAACTCTTGTGCTGAGTTTATGGCATTATCAGAAAATGAACCTGTCTCTACTTGGTCACTAACAGAATTTCTTATATCCTCACTATAAAAACTGAACTTGCCACTAAATAATGGTGCGGTTACACCGCCAATTCTGGAATAAGCCGTTCCTACCACAGTAAATTCTAAATCGTCTATCTGTGCATATCCATCTTCTATCTTAAAGACTGAGAATTGATCCCAGTATTCATTAGTAACTATAAAAATATTACCGCCGTATTGTGTACCAATTGAAAAGTTATCCTGCTCAATTTCTATGATATGACCATCTAAAATTATTTGAGCTGTATCATCTTCTATTTTTAGTTGATGTAATTTTTTTTCATCTATAAAATCACCTTTTACTAACGATGAGAAAATTGCTCCTTCATCACCAGGGGAATCCACCTCATTAAGTTGCGAGTCAACAAAGTGACCAAATTCTTCCAGCAATACACGAGCGATCGCATCTACATCTTCCTGATGATTTATGATAAATTCCTGGGATAGATAAATCTTATTCGTAGCCGCCGCAAAAGCTCCATTAGCCCCATTGATATCTGCTGCATCTCGAATTTCTATCTTAGGAAAATCACTGAAATCATTTGCTGACCACGCCGTTCTCAATGAGTCAACATTAGCACCCTCGCCAAAAGCGATCGCCATCTTTTGACTAAAATCAGGCTCACTGGTAAAAGTTTGTAAGTTTTCCTGTGCTAAAAATAAAGCTTGTTCTACGGAAGTTAACTGTGTCGGGTCAAGAATTAAAGAAGACTTTACAATTAAATTTTTTCCGGGGACGTGTGCATTTTTCATCTTTTGAGTAGTCTTTACAGATAGGACAAGGGAGGAGGGTTGACGCAGATTTATTCGCTATAACTGGTCTTCTAAATACTTTAATGCCAAGTATAAAGTTTTACGGTCGGAAAAAGGTCGGGAAAAGTAGGATCTTCTTAGTATATTTACGTAAACTTAAAAATTGAGTTAGGCACAAGCTTAAAGGAATAATGTATAAAAGTATTAGACCTTTATGGTATTAGTTAACCAGAGGCGATCACCCCTATATGATCATTGAAAACTCAGGCGATGTGTCTAAATGTATAGATATAAAAGTATTAGACCTTTATCATATACACTGATTAACGCTTTAGTTTTTTAACAAATGATTGTCATCAGTGTATTCAACTTTAAAGGTGGGACAGGTAAAAGCTCTACTGCCCTGAACTTAGGGGCATTTCTAGCATCTCCCAAACGCCAAACCCTGCTGATTGATTTAGATGGACAGCGTACTCTCTCGTTCGGTCTAGGCATGGATGGTACTGAGCCAACAACCCTTGACTGGCTAACCAGTAAAGAAGTGATCGCACCCAAACAGACCCAAGTAAAACACCTTTGTCTGATTCCAGGTGATATAGGTATGTTTCGCCTGACATCGGAGGATAACTTGTTTGTTCCAGCACTGTCACGACTTTCTGGGTTTGATGTAGTCTTAATGGACTGTCCCCCTGGACTGTCGGTAGCATCAGTGCAAGCCATCCTTAGCAGTTCGCGCATTCTTATTCCCACAATGAACGAACCTGCTTCCCTAAAAGGACTTTCGGAAGCTGTAGAACTAATTCGAGGGGAAAGGGCAGATATTCCCATTGATGTTGTCAGAACTCGGTATAAGCCCCGGTTAGTTCTGACTAAAGAGGCTGACGATTTGCTAATTGAGGCAGCAGTGGAGTTAGGTTATCGACTCTTACACACAACTATCCCTGATAACATAGCTGTTGCTGAATCCATCGCAGCGCAACAACCAGTTAGCACTTACGCCCCCAAGTCCAGTGGTGCTAGAGCTTACCAATCTTTGGCTAAAGAGTGCATTAAACATTGGGGGATGAAATGACCAAAAAGAAAATGTCTGGCATGAAATTAAGCCAGTTTTCTGGAATTAAGAGCCAAACAGAGCCAGAGATTACCTCTCAGACCACCGAAGTAGAACCAACTTCCCCAGTAGTTGAGAAAATGCCTATAACATCACCAGCCCCAAAGTCAGCATTAGAAGCGCCTACTGCATCACCAACTTCTTCAGCAGTAATATCAGAAAAGCCCGTGACGATCAATATTAAAATTACTCGCACACAGCATGACTGGTTAACGGATACAGCCCGAACAGTGCGGGACAACAACACAGAAGCAGTTCCCCCTGGTGAGCGGGTTTACCCTCAGCACCTAATCGGAGTTGCCATAGAACTATTGCTTTCTTGTGAGGTTGACTGGAGCCAAATCAAGAATGCTGAAGACCTCAAACGATTACTAAACCTATAAGCTCATTAAGGTATAATTACTTTAAATTATAAAGGTCTAATACTATAAAGGTTTTATGGACATTTCTTGCCCAGCACGACAGAAGAATTAGAATAAACTATGAATTGGAGTTTTCCCTTATGAGCGTCATAATTCCCGATGACATCCTCCGAGCATCAAACATGACTGAGGATGAACTGAAATTAGAAATTGGCATCTTGCTTTATGAGCAAGGTAAAATTAGCAGTGGCAAAGTCCGAGCCTGGACAGGAATCACAGTACTTGAATTCCAGCATGAACTGGCTAAACGCGGTTTACACATCAACTATGATGTAGAAGACTTCCAATCCGATGTGCGGACACTGCAATCAATGGGCTTGTTGTGATTATAGTTAGCGACACATCACCGATCACAAACTTGGCAGCGATTGGTCAGTTAGATTTACTGCGTCAGTTGTATAGTCGCCTTATCATTCCCCAAGCCGTTTATAACGAGATGGTAGGTGTAGATAAAGTTGTCCCTGGGGCAGTAGAAGTACAACAGCTATCTTGGATTCAGACGATAACTGTTGTTAATTCTCAACAAGTTACAGAAATTCAGGAAAATCAGAACAATATTGACTTAGGAGAAGCCGAAGCAATTATTTTATCTTTAGAACTGAAAGCTGACTTGCTATTAATGGATGAACGCCGAGGACGAGGAGTCGCTACAAGTTATGGACTAAATGTAACGGGTCTGTTGGGAGTCTTGCTACAAGCCAAAAAACAAGGGCTAATTCCAGCTATTAAACCATTGATTGATCAGTTAATTACTACTGCTGACTTTCGGGTTAGCCAAAAGTTGTATGCAATTGTCTTGCAATCTGCTGATGAGGGTTAAGACTTTCATAGAACAAACGCCTTAAATCCGTGGCTCGAACAATTTTCAACAGAGTAAAACGAAAACAACCAGACACTCCGTTGAAAAAAGTACGAGTAGGTAATATTAGCCTACTTACCATAGACGGCAGCAGTTTTTGGGTGTTGGCTATTTGAACCGCAGGCATCACTTTGGGGCAGAGTCCCCAGTATTCTTGTGCTACCAAAATTGATATCAATTTCGATATCAAAGCAGCAATTTTACAGACTACCACAGTGCTAATGATACTTAGTAACTTCCGCAACAAGTGGCTATTGCTATATCTTGTGTAAACAGTAGAGCAAGAACATTGTATGTAATGATGAACGTTATTGGAAAGGCGCATTATCGATAACGAATTAGTGAGCATTTATGCCTAACGAGCCAATTTTTGGTGAGCTAGTAAAAGTCGAGTTGGAGGCGTGTTTAGATGCACCTCTAGCCAGATATTTTGACGCACAGCTTGACACTGACCCAGATGTGTTGGCGCAGCTGTTGGCAGATAAGCGTAACCCCAATACTCGACGGGCTTATGAAAAGGATTTGAGGGATTTCTTTCTGAAGATGACTCTTGTGCCGCCGACTGGTGATAGTGTGCTGGAGTTTCTGCACTTGCAGCGAGAGCAGGCGGTGATGGTGGTGTTGAAGTACAAGGCGATGTTGATTAAATCTGGGTTGCGGGAGGCGACAATCAATCGGCGGTTGGCAGCGATTAAGTCGTTGGCGAAAATGGGGCGGAAGTTGGGGGTGTGCAACTATTCCCTGGAAGATGTTTCCGGCGAGAAGGTTAAGGCGTACCGGGATACGCGGGGGGTTGATAGCAAAGCGATAGCACTCGTGATTCAGCAGTTTGATAGAGAAACTTTGATTGGTAAACGCAACTATGCGATTTTTTTGGTGCTGTGGGGTTTAGCATTGCGTCGCCAAGAGATATGCCATCTTAATGTGGGTGACTTTGATTTTTATGGACGCAAGTTGAGGGTTTTGGGGAAGGGTAAGGGAACGAATGAAGAATATTTGGATATGTCCAAGGATGTAGCGGCTGCTCTTGCAGATTGGTTAATTGCTAGGGGTGATTTGAATGGCAATTTACCGATATTTACGGCATTGGATTTTCATAATGAAGGGCATAGATTGACTACGGATGCTATCTATAAAATAGTTGCTACTGCTTTTAAGAAGGCAGGGGTGAAGAAACCGATGTCACCTCACAGGGTCAGACATTCGGCAATTACGGCGGCGCTTGATGCAACTGATGGGAATATTAGAAAGGTGCAGAAATTGAGCCGTCATGCTGACCCGCGAACGCTGATGATTTATGATGACAACAGGAATAAAGACCTGTGGGAGATGTCGGAATTGTTGACGGGAATGTTGAAGAAGGATGATTGATAAAAATTAATCAATATCCATTTTGATTCTGGTTCAGTGAGTAAAAAGGGTTTAACAGCACATAATTTTCGCTCTTTTGCTCATTTACCCCCTTACCTGTTTTTAATTGTGTAGAGAACAATACCTAATTCAAAACAAGGATGGTAGCCTTTATTCTCTGGTTCATAGATAAATAACTTGCGAGCAGGCCCAACATTGAATTCACTTAGTTGCTTACTTAATCTATGTATCGCTACTTTCAGAGGAGAATTTTGGCTGCTTCCTCCCTCAATTTGAACTCCAGAGCGCAACCCCAAGCCATGATCTGTCTCGTAACCATAAGCATAATCACGAACAGCTAAAGCATCATTTTCCGGAATATCATCTACTTGCGTTTTTGATTTACGTGGTGAACGATGATAATCCTGCTCACGAATAATTACCTGAGCCTGTTGTTCAGTTTTATTTGCCAAAAAAGCTAATATTTGAAAAGCACTTGAATCTGCTTTTATTCCTAATAAAGGGTCAAATTTTTTAGACCCAGGCATTTCTAATAATACAGATTTTTCCTTTGCTTTATCCCAAAAACTATCTAGTATTTTCTGTCTACCTTTCTTTAATAAAGGAGCTATGGGCAAATATTGTTTTCTAGGCATATTCATCTGTTCAGCCATAGCCTGATGTTCTTCGCTTGTGAAACCCAAACCAATCAAAACCTTTGGTGTGACTACAGAAGCTTTAACAGAAAAATCAGGCTGTTGAAGTAAGTCTATAAGCCAGTCATAAGAACTATCAGGATCTTCATCTATATCTGATTTGTGAATAACATCAATTACTCCTTTTTGTCTCCGCAATTTTGCTGTTTCCCGTCTAAATAGTTGGTTATCACCATCACTCAGAAAAACGGGTGCTGCTGTAACTACAATAATTTGCATATCATCGCGTTGGGCGCAAATTTCTCGGATCACGCCCATTCCCTGCCATCGCTGGAGTTCTCGTTGCTTTTCAGCTACAGGAGTGGGCGTGACATAAAGAATTTCATCAATTAGTGCAAACTTAACAGATGGGTTGGTCTTGGCTATTTTGATAGCTTCTTTGGCATCTTGAGTAGAGTAACAAATAAAACCAGCTTGTTTTAATCGTCGTTCATGTCGTGCTAGCCAAAGTTCATCATCATCCAGCACTAAAATACTGAAATCAACCACACTCTCACCTTTTTAATATGAAGAAATAAATTTTTCACCTGTAGATTGCAACAGGTCTTTTAAATGATTAAATGCTTCTTCTAATCTAGATATTGCCTGATATCTTTGTTCGTTATCCTGAATACTAATATTATTTAGCGCTGTTTGAAAGTGCTGTTGCAATTGTTGACTTTCATCACCAATCTTCACAACTGTATGACAAGCTACGCGAGCATCTGAGCGCCATTGTTCAACAGCTTTTTCTATCTCTTTTATTTTCTGATTATCTTGATAACGCAAATCTTTGAGATATTGAATGTTTTCAATACATGATGTTATTTGATTATTCCTTATTTTCTGCATAGCCTGTAATTCTTTATGCAATAGTTTAAAGTTCTCTGGCTCTAGTGGTACTAACTCTGCTATCTTATTGAGCAAATCAGGAAGTAACCAATAATTGCCCAAAGAATCATGAGAACCATAACCAAAACGCAGAACTCGATACTGCTGTTTTAAGAGTGAAAATGGCGTAGAAGTCAAAACTAAAACAGCACCGCTAAAGTTTTCCAGCCTCAGCATTGGTAGGTATGCTAACTGACTTTCTGTCATGATAATGACGGATTTTTTAAAAGTCTTCCAGTTATATAAATGTTCATTTTCATCAAAAAATAACGTAGGAATATTAATCAATGTAGAGATAATAGTAGCTGTAGCAACACTTGTCAAACTGCCCTTAAAAGCCAGAATTGAACTAAATTGAGATTTTATTTTACTCAAAAATGAATCAATAGGTTGTAAACACAGTTGAGTGTTAAGGGCTTGAGCTGCCTCTACTACCATATTTAAAGTGATTCGCTTTTCGGAAGTTGTAGATGAAGCAATTTGATGGATTAAAGTTGCAACATTTTGTTTATCACTATTGTTTCTCCTGGTTATCTGCCACTCACTATCTAATAAACTCATCAGGTAATCGGCTTGTTTTTGGCTATACTCTGAAATACCCAAACCGTTAAGCCACCATGATGGATGCCATACTTTTTCTTGCTGAGAATATACTGCTAGATAAGTCTGAGAAAGCAATGACAGAGCTGGCAGCAATTCTAAAGTTTTACAACAGATAAGAGGTAACTTTAAAGATTTTCCAGTTACATAATCAGCTATCTCTTCAATATCTTTTAGTTGAATTAAAAAATCAGGTGCTGTTGGACGTAATATCGGCAGAATACCTTCTTTAACTTCAGGAGTACCAGGAGTATTAAATTCAAAAATATGTTGAGAATTCACATTACAACTACGCCAAAGCAGTTCATCGCTAGAATGAAAAAATATAGCATCCACAAATGTAGGTAATTTGCTTTCTGGAATAATGACTCCTTCTGTATCACCATTGTGGAATTTTCTGTAATCACTGTTAGATGCAATAATATATACTTCAGCAAAATGATTTAATAAAGCTTTTGCCCAGAGATAATTTCTAGTATCTCTGCAAATCACACAAGCAATTAGATAAGGTTGATTTAATGGTAGGTTATTCATAATTTATTTATTGATTTTAGGTTTAGTTTATTTTGTAGCAGCAATTACTAGTGTGTCTGCTTCCATGTATATAGTGCCTGGACTCATAAATCCACTCTCACTAATTGCCATCTGACCCCATAAATTCAAAATAGTATTTCTAGTGTTTTTGGCCTCTGGAGAAATATTGATTGTTGGTTGCTTAAATATTGCACTAATAATTTGAGCCAGACTTTCTTGACGATCTGATGATTGATTTTGTGCATTCCATGTAAGTTGAATTTTGAGAACTTTACCTGCCTCATAAAAAAATATACTCCGGACTAAAGACTTTTCTGATGAATTATCCTGAGAAATCTTTTCACTGCGTAGAGTAAATAGACAAATGAAAAAGTCATAGAGAGCTATAGCTGATTTACGGGCAGTTACTTGATCTTGTAAAGGAAAAACTGGACTACTCGCTTGTGAAGATTTAATCCAAGCTTCAGTATCATTTAGAAAAACATCAGCATTGCCATAAATTTTTTGATGAGCCATCAATGCTATGAGATAAGCCGCACCAACAGAAAGATGCCGTTTTGCAGCATTATCAGTTTGACCACAAAAAAAGGCACCAGCTAGACATTTTAGTGACTCATGGATATGATTAGCAGATGCCTCATTTTCCCACCAAGCTTTAGGTATATCTAATTGCAAAGCATGGGCAATTTTCTTCTTGTATTCATTAGCTTGATAAACAGCAGTCTCGTCTTTTGAGTCGAATAAAAATTTTCTAGCTTCCGCAAAGTTATGCTTGATCAGGATTGTTGTATCATCACTTAAAAACCATCTATCAGAGTAACGCCACAATCGAGAAAGAGGATGTTCATCAATATCTAACCAACGTAAAAAATCTTCAGGTAGCAGCTTATATTCTTGTTTATGATCATGAATTGATGTTTTTTGAAACCGTTCTAAAGCATGAGGATTAGGTAAGTCTGCACCACCTATACTTAAGTAAGCAATTTTTTCGGCTGCTAAAGGTTGATATTCATACCAGTAATCAACAAATTTCAGACCATGTGCGTTACTTTCCATAGTTTGCTGACCATGAAAATAATCTACTAGTAGATACAGCTTATAATTAGTAAATTCCAGTTCACCAATCCAAGTTTTGATAGTATTAATAATTAATTCAATATCTGGATTTTCTGGTGATTGTGGTAAGTCAAAAAAACCAATGGCAAGTGTATCTTGATGACGACTTAGCTTATCAAAAATTACCTTTAGACCATAGCCATGTGCATTGGGAGGATTATCATATTCAACCAATCTAAAGCAATCATCAACAACAATTATTACTTTTTGTCCTTGGTCTTGTTTCCAGACATATCCCAAGCATCTTTCATCTTGACTAAAATATTGGATTAGTCTTTCCATAAAGGTCAATTTTTCCTGATAATTGTATACCAAAAATCATCTTTTACTTCTGGCACTTGTATAGTAAAAATGCCTTGCATACGCTTATTTAAAGATTCAAAAAAAGTCAAGTCTCTTGGATCTTCCACTTGCAAGTAGTCGAACTTTTTGCGATTTTTAATAATTACTTGCTCATAACTTACTTGTATCTGTAGATATGGTCCTGACTGTTCATAACATTTAGCACGAAAAGCATGATATGCGGCTTGCCAAAAACAATGATGGAAACAAATAGCGAATCCTCGCCATCTTAGCCACTCTGGGCAATCTCTATCTAACCATTCAATAGCTTCTGCTAAAGAAGTTTCAAATACCTCATTACTAAAGGCAGATATTGGCTCTACAGCTTTTGAGATTTCTAATGCTTTATCGACTGTTTTTGTATCAGCTTTTTGAGTTTGAATATCAGTTGTTTCTTCTAACGTCCTAATGTAGGTTGCACGTCTTAAAGCATGGCGCAAACTGATATTAATCAATTCCTGGAAAACTTGTTTATTGGTTAAAGTTTCCCATTCAGGAAAATCAGGTTCTGGCTCTTCCGATATATTTTTAGATGGTTTGAGGTCAAAATTACCCCAAATATCTATTAAGGATTTTAATTGCCAAAGAGATGATTTTGTCCTTGATTTAAGCATTTCTTTGACAGGATCATCCCAAACTTCCGCGACTAAGCCTGCTGCTTGATGGGCTATTTGCCGAGATTGTTCTTCCTTACCCTGCATTTGAATTTTTTCTGCTTCCTTTTTTCGTAAAAGTAGTTCTTCATATAAGCCAGGAATATCAATTCCGACTATTTTTTTCTGTCCATCTAATTCGGCATTAATTAATTTTTTATGCTGCTCTGTTAACCATTTAGGCCCATAAATATCAACGCCGTGGTTAGAATAAACTAAAATTTCATTAGTTGAAGATTTATTAGGACTTTCTCCGGTTTTAGAAACATTAAAATTAACAAAATAATCTTTTACTGTTTCTAGAAATAAATCTTTAAAGTCCAGATGATTGTTTAAATTATCTTCTAGCTTGGATAAAGCATCGAACTTAAGAGAGAATTTCAGAGTCTCTGAGACTGTTTGAATAACATTGTAGAGTTTAAAATATTTTTCCCTTTTAAACACTTCTGGTTTATCTACTACTTGTGAATCTCTTGCACCAAAAGAATCTTCCCATTTGGCGAATAAATATGCCATGCCAGCAAACCAGTAATTATCAATTATTAATGGATAATGGATTAGATAATTGTCTGAAGTATCTGAAGAGTCAGTAGTATAGGTAATTTTATGAATTAAAGATTTTTCTACACAAGCAAACCAGGCTTGAGATGGGTGATCATATAACTTTCTTGTCCAAGTCCTGCCATTTCTCAGTTTACTCTTTTCGACTTCTGTTAAATGTGCTAGACCTAAATTATCAGCCATTGATAATAAAATATCTGTTGTGTTGGGTTGCTTTTGGCAAATAAATAACCCATCAATCATTTTCTGAAATTTACGCGAATCTGCTTCGTAATTGCCTAAAGGACGAAGATTTCCTAGTTTCCATGCTTCGTAAATAACAGCACTGGCTCCAAAATTAGTGGGAATAAATTCTATTTCATATCTTTTAATTAATTTTGTAATTATACGCTTTATTTTATCCAAGTCATCTTTTGTTGGTAGTTCACCTGGCTCTAATTTTTGTATTCTGTTGTAGAAAATTGTATCTAAATGCCGCATATCTTCCGCCAAATCTGATACGCCAAATTCATCAGCCTCTGGGCTTTCCCACCTAACAGATTGCCAATCTAAGTCCCGATGTTTTGCATTAGCATATAATTTTTTTACATCATCTAATAAAGATTCTGCCTGAAAGTTGTTTAACAATCGGTCAGAAACATGAGGGTCAAATCTTCTTTGAAGAACTGTTTTCCCATTCTCCTGGTATTTATAATTAAATAAAATTTCAAAAATTAAAAACTTGGGTCGATAATTATTAATGGAGTCACTCAATTGGAGATAATTAGCAGCTTCGGAATCAGTCATCGAGAAAACTGCTAAAGATTCTTGAATGCTTTCTACATAACTGACAAAATATGGATTAGAAGTCATAAAGTACTTAACCAAGTATTTAAATATACTCCTGTTTTTAAATTCTACAGTTTGAAGATTTTTTCTCGCGAAAATTAAAGTTTATTTATCATATTTAACAAAAATTATTATTTTAAGATAATATTTAATAATTGTCGGAAGATACAGCCCTTGTAAATACGCTTTAAATAATTAAGAAAAATTGAAATACTTTTCCTTATCTAAGGTATTTTTATATTCATATTCATCCCAAATACAGTTAGGGTCTTTCACGTTGTAATCGTCGTATACCGACTTAGCTAAGAGAGGATCTCCACCTAAACAATGAGAAAAACAAGCTTTATTACGGCACTTTGACTGGTCATAACTCATAATAGCATGATGAAAAGGTGAGTTGATTGCTAAGGCTTTGTGGTAAATATTTTGGATATCTTCCAACTGAATATTGCTTATAGCTAGCTGAGTATAATCTCTTTGGGTTAAAGGTTCACATCCCCCGATTACATAACCATCGGATGAAATCCGCAAAGTGTGTCGCCAGTATTCAGGAATTAGTTCTGGTCGAAGTGTGATGGTTATGGAGTCATTAATATAAATATTTTGATATAAATGTCCATATTCATCTTGACGAAGATTTTTTGGAATTAGCCAACCACTATCTATTAATGCTGGAATAAAGGCAGCACAATAAGCACATATTTCTATTAAAATGGTGACTGATTTTGGAACTATTACTGGTATAAGAGATTGAGAGAGGCTGTCTAAAAAGTCTACTATATCCTTTGCTTGTAGCTGGTATTTGTGCATTTTTACAGCCATCAAAGGACCAATATCGAACCATTGTACTTCTTCTTCAATAATAAGTTTATGAATTAATCTAATCACTGAATCATCATTGAAGCGTTGAAGTGTAGTAGCAACAATTACTCTTTTTGCTAATTGTCGATTCAGAGCGATTCTTAAGTTTTTTAAGACTAAATCAAATTTACCTTTTCCCCTAATTTGATCATGTTCATCACGTAACCCGTCTAATGAAATATCCAAATAATCGAGTTTAATTGCCTCTAAATCATCAGCATATTTATCAATTACTAAACCATTAGTAACTCCTCCCATCTTGATTTGGGGATACTTTGTGCGAAGTTTAGCTATATGTTCAAAAAATTGGATTGAACGCTTAGGTGTAAGAGCATCTCTATCTGTGACTGCAATTAATCTTGTACCCATTTGTTCAATCATGTTTGTGACTGTGTTTAGTAAGACAGGCATGGGTGTTAATTGACTGATCATAGCGCCACTTTCGTAACCCAAAAAGCAATGTTGGCATTCCAGTCCACAGGTATTACCTATACCTAGTTCTAACTGGATGAGACGTGACGTTTCAACTAGATTTTGATAGAGTTGATAACTAGTAATTTGTTTTTGACCTACAGATAACCATTGTCTGACTATATTGATATCATAACCAATGGGGTCATTATACTTTGCATATACTCCTCCTTTACTAGCTGCTAATGACATAGAAAACCAACCTCCTCATTCACCCCCTTAAATCTAGTTGATGTTCTAAATAAAAATTAATTTTTGTAAAATTGATGAGTAGCGATCGCAATTCCACAGCGAGATGATTGCATACTTGTCCATTGCTTTTAAAACCTCTAATTTAACGCCTGCAATTTGTGTAACAATTAAAAAAGTTACAACAAAGTTAATTTTGAGAATTAGCTGCTCTAACTGTTACACCATAAATAATTCAAGCGTTTGCTCATACAAATGCTTGTAACCAAGTTACAAGCACTGAGTTGCTAAATCTTCCTCTGTCGTATGTACTGTCGATATTAGATAACTTTCTGGGAAATCTAATACATTAACCTCAAGAATCGATAGTTGTAACTGTTGATTTTGTCTATGGTAGTAGAGTGATGCAGTTAGTTCGACACCCTACCACGATTTAGACTGTCTTTTAGGACGAAAATCTTACCTTTGGGCAAATGAAGATTCGCCCGTGAGTAGCATTGGAACAGGAATATACGTTAAGCCCAAGATGCATACTGTACCTGAGTTTGAGCCGCCGTCTTCAAAGATATCTATTCTTGTGATAACAATTTTTATCACAGGAAAAATAGCCTCAAAGCCTGAATAACCGATGAAAATGAGACATTGAAAAAAGTAGAAATTTTATTGTTATCACAGGAATCAGTCGTTAGCGTACATTTTGGTTCCATTGCTACTCGCACGCGAGATTTATGAAGGATTCTGCCAACCCTCGTAAACTGCGATCGCAATATCCACAGCCGGATGACTGCAAAGTTGCTTCAGAGTTTCCTTACCACCAGATTGAAGAGCTGAAATAATTTTAGTCCTCAGTTCTGGTTTCCGCTCAATTTCTTTTTTAAATTCGGTAGCAAATATCTGTTTTTGAGGTTCGGTGTCTGTAGGATATATTTGCGAAAGATAATCTAGTATCGCGTGAATTTCCTCGGCGGCTTTTATTAAATCTTGCTTTGCAGAGTAGTTATTTTGAGTCCCGTTTTGATGTCCGTTAACTGTATTGTCAACGTTTAAAATACCCTTGTTATTGGGTAAAATCCAATTCGTTGCAGTCATGTTTTGTGTCCTATCTAAATTAATGTTGAAGAAACCTAAACTCACATGGATACGAATGATTTTTAATTGTTGTGAAACCCTGTTGAATGGAGTTTTATTTAGATTAAAAATGCCTGCCTTGTGAGCATCTTGATGGAACTTCCTAATAAAATTAATTATTCGTTCATAGGAGTCCTCTATATTGTGATCTATTTCTTGTTTATTGATAACTTCAACTACGCCAGGAAGAATTTTTAAAGATACAACTTCTTGCCAGAATTCTTTTTCAGTCAACTTACCTCGCTTATTAGGAGCGGAGGTAATGAATATAAACTGAGTATCTAGACCATGATTGATGATCTCACGGACAACTCCTCTTCCTTGCCAGTGTTGTAATTCTCCTTCTTGCTCATTAAAAACAGGGGGAACAAATAAAATCTCATCAATCAGAGCTATTTTGGTGTTATTATTTTTGGCAAACTCAATAGCGTCAGTGGAATGCTGAGTAGGGTAGTAATCGATTCCAGCATTTTTTAACCTACGTTCATGTAGAGCTAGCCAACGTTCATCGTCATCTAGAATTAGCACTTGAGGGTTAGGCATGAATACTATATGGAGATATCATTTATATTCAAGATGCCAAAGCTATCGTTAGTTCTTATTTCATGATATTTGCTGGATGTTTGATTTGATTAGTGTCCTATAATATACGGTTTCAAGTAGAACGTTAAAATAATTATGTACGTAAAACTATTGATGAGTTTGGCTTTTTAAATACTAAATACAATAAATTTCTGAAACTAAGTTACAAGTGATAATTTTACCTTTTATTTGTATAAAGTTGATCCACTCTGTATTGATTAATATTTTTCTTTGATACCAAAGCTCATGGCTAAAAAGATACTTTGTAACTAGGGTGTGTCATCAAATAGATTTTTTCAGGGTGCATCCAGCTTGGTAGTGTCCTTTCCTCATCTTCTAAGTTGTTTCCGTTCTCATTAACTAGACCATAACGGACAACTACCCTAAATAGTGGTGTTTCACCATTGGCGCTAAACTTCTCCAGTAAAATTATCCGAGATTTTGGAGCTTCTACAAGTCCTGTGTACGCTTCAAGTAATCCATCCTCACTTTCGCATTCGCCGTTAATAATCGTGAACAATTTTTTTATACTCATTTTTTCATGCTCCAAAATTATCTGTCTGCTGTCTGAGTTCTATCTTGCTCTCTGTCTCCTTTGTGCCTTGCTGTACAAGGATTATGTCTAGTTCTGTCCGTTCTGTCCCTCTGTCCGATTTTGGGTAATTTCGATAGTATTTGCATCTAGCCAGACGGCCAGCCTGTTCTCAACCAACTCATTAAACAATCGCTTCAACTGTTCGGAACTGAACCGTTGACCTTTTACCTTGAAGTTTGGCTGTATCTCCTGTATGACTGCCGATGTTCTTCCGGTGCGCTGGAGGTATTGCAGCAATGATTGGGCAAAGGGTGTTAGGGATGGAGTAGGGTTAGAGTCATCTGGGGGCTTATCTAAATTAAATTCCAATTGCCAGATGCGCTCGGCTGTTTGGTGATCAGTGGAAAGTTTGGGGTCTACATGACTGGTGTTGCCTTGAGCATCAGCTTGAAAGGATTCATCAAGCCGAAAATCAATTCGCTTGTGGTCGAGTTTAGGCAGTTCAATATCAATCCATTGACCATGCCCAGGTAGCTTAATCTTGCCCTGACCGCTAGCTTTAGCTTCTGTGGTAATCGGGTCAATAGTTGCGATTAGTTCAATCTCTAGTAATGCAGCATCCCGAAGTTTTGATAATCCTTTGGCTTTGGCTAGGATTTCCATTGTGCGGTCATGAGCTACGAACAAAGGAATCATTAATTGTTTGCGAGATTCAGTCATGGCACAGCGAAACCATTTACCAATAAAATCTGGATCTGGTTTCCATTTATCGAGGTCACAATCTTGGGGCATTGGCTCAGTTATGTTATCTGTCCAGGTGGTGAATTCCTCAGCAATAACTGATAGCATCTTGCCGCTATTTCTTAACCGTTCTGTCCACTGTTCTTCAGTTAGCCCACTACGGCGGTAATCTTCATAGCGCTGGCGCATTTCATCCATGTACCATTGCATAAAGTCCGCTATTTCTTTGTAGCCGGTAATCAGCCGCACACCTCGCCATTCGACCGAAGTTCCGTGAGGGTCAAGCGCTACGATGTTCCATCCGGCTTGACGCTTTGACCAGATAATCTCTCTGGTAGTCCATGATTTACCTGCACCCATGCCCCCAAATATCAGCGTGGGGTAGCCGATGGTGTTGTTGATCCAGCGATATTTGTCGCCGTCTCTTATCGCCTGTTGTTCACTGCCAGTAACCTTGTCTGAGGGGTCAATCGTCCCTGCTAAAGTCTGACTCCCTTGCAAGTAAGGCGTTTTCATCTCACGCAACAGCAAAATGTACTCCGCCTTCTGTTGCTCAGTCATCCCAGCCGTCTGCGCCTCAAAGATAGCCTCGGATGCCTCCATTTGGGTAACTTCAATCTCAGTGTGGGCGTAAATCTCTGCTTTTTGGATATCAACAGTGCGCTCGTTGGCGATTAGATCCAAGTCGGCTTGCAGTTGCACTTCTGCGATCGCAACATCTCGGTAGCTCTCTAACAACTCGGAACGTGCGGCCATCTCTGCTTTTGCTGCGTCCCGTTTTTGGGCGATGTCTTCAAATACGGCTTTCTGCTTCTCCTCATACTGACAATGGCGCAACATCCACCCAGCTAGCGCAAACCCCAGGAATCCACCAAACGCCCAAAACGCTTTGTATGGGTTGGTAGCTTTGACTAAGCCGTTTACCCCCATAGCTGGGTCACGCACTACTTGGCGCGGCATTCCATCTAACTGCCATTGCTCCCAATAATGGGGGGTCATCCTAAAAGGTCTGTTATTCTGATCCTGACATACCAATTTTTTCTGGGGAGTCCGAATGCAAAAATAAATGCGGTCGCTTGACTCCCCTTTCCAAGCCATTGCCGCAGAGCTAATTCCTACAGTTAAACTCAGCCCAATGGCAACAGCTTTCTTGTCCATCGGCAACTGTCCGAACCACAACATTAAACCCGATTGTTGTGACTCAGATAACTGTTTATGTTTCTCGCTTAAATAATTCATTTACTCTTACCACCACGAAATAGAAAAATCATTAATATCACTAGAAATATGCCCACTCCTGCACCATCCATCCAACTTGAAGATTCAGCAGTTTTTGGCTTATAAACCGACTCAATAGAAGTCTTAACTGTACTAGTAGAAGTTCTCGATTCATTCCACTCACTAATGGGTTCATTGAGCGCACACAATAGGGCTAATGACGCACTGCAACCAGTCATTAGATTAGTGACAAAATTATTAAACCCTTCACCTGTTGCAGTGGCAGTAAAGTACAGGTGTGCAGTACCCACAGCTAAGAACATTCCAACTGGGTGAACTTGTAATAAATGAAAGGTGAAAATCACTGCCGAATTTAGACAACTGCCAGCGACAATCTCACAGGCATTACCAGCACGTCTAAATGTTCTACCCCGGTTATTTTCTGGCAGTGGTTGTGGCTGTTCTGGTTGTTGATGCTGCTTAGTTGATTGTGGTGTTTGTGCCAGCCCTTCATGCAAAAAAGGGCTGACGCTATGAGGATCTTCATTTCGTTTCCTTACTAGCATCAGCCTTACCTTTATTGATTAATTATCTATCGCCTAACTTCTGCCACAAGTTACCCAACATTGCACCCCAACCGCGAACTGTTCCTGTTGCAGAAACACTTGATGCTGGTGCATGATTTTGGCTAGTAACTGGTATGACTTCTTGGGGTGTTTGATTGGGTTCTAATGCCCTTGAGCCAAACCTCGCACGGGCTAACAGTTGTTGTCGTTTCTCTCTTAATCCTGTAGTAATTGCTTGCCTCTCAGCTTGCACAGTTTGCTTATTTTCTATGCTGCTGATTTTATTTTCATGCCGCCAAAGTTCAGCCTGTAAATCTTGATGTAATTGGGCTGCAACTTCAGTTAAAGCGTGTTTGCGCTTTTGATCAATCCGCAGCAGATCCGCTCTATCTTGGTTTGAGTCGATGGCTGGTATTATCCAGCGCACCTCTCAGTTAGATCCGGAC
>NZ_JABXKK010000048.1 GCF_017115045.1 Nostoc sp. NMS8
GCATCATCCTTCCCTAGCACTGCTGTCTATTCTCTCTTATTTCCCGACAACTCTATTGTTGCCATCCCTTGCGGTTCATGCACATACTTACCCGCCTGTCAAGGTTGATAAATCTCATTATACAAACATAAGCTGCCAGGATTTTTGGCAACAAACTGCATCATCTGTTGATGCGATTTACCTTTAAAGAATTGTTTGAGGCTACTTTCTGATTGACAATAAGCTAATCGGCATTTAAATTGCAACATAGGCACTATTGTCTTTGTTTTTTATATTTCGATGCCACTTAATGACTAGCTCATCTAACACCTCTCAGCAAACCCCACTAGAACACAAGCGAGCGGTTAGCGCTTAAATGTCAATTTTCCCCTTTGCTAATAAAGGCTAGTAATGCTAGATTTTCGTTAGTGGCAATATTTCAGGATAATTTATGAACAAAGGTGAATTAGTGGATACTGTAGCAGCCAAGGCCAACATCACAAAAAAGCAAGCCGATGAAGTGATTAGTGCTTTTCTGTCAGTCGTTACTGAGGCTGTAGCCAATGGGGATAAGGTAACGCTGGTAGGGTTTGGGTCATTCGAGCGACGCGAACGTGCCGAGCGTGAAGGGCGTAATCCCAAAACCCAGGAGACAATGACAATTCCAGCTACCAGAGTGCCTGCATTTTCCCCTGGAAAACAGTTTCGGGAGAAAGTAGCACCTTAACCAATACATATGTATTTACTTTACTAGTATTAATCCAATCAGTGTTGATTGATTGCATTGTCTACATCAGCTAATGTTTCATACTGTTTACAAGGCAACCATTTTAAGGCTCGCAGGACTTTCTCATCAACACCTTTTTCCTCAGCATACTTAACCAAGTCTTTTTTACTGAGTGGATAGTTAACTGCAATCAAGTTTTTCTCTAATTGTACTGGACTGATTTTAGTAATGAATATTTCATCAATTAAGTTGGCTACATCAGCCAGGGTTTCATATTGTTTTGAAGGCAATTTCTTCAAGATTCGCAGGATTTTCTCGTCAATACCTTTTTCTTCAGCATACTTAACCAAGTTTTTCTTGCTAAGGGGATAGTTAACTTGGTTCAAATTTTTTTGTAGCTGTACTGGATTCAGTTTAGCCATAATAAATCTCTTTATGGTCTTGACGCTGTGGATTCAGTGAAGAAAGTGAAAAAAATCAGTAAAAGTCAACTTGCACAATTATGCAGAGTAGTAGGTTAAGCAAAATGTAGCCCATACACACCTTATTCTGTATTTTAGATATTTGCAAGCAGTTATATTAATCTTTCTTCGATTTTTCAGGTTTAGTATGCCATTAATTCCACTTCTATTCATAGAAGTGACTAATCTACATAACTAATGTAGTTATCCTTAAACAATCTTTAACCACTTTAGTTTTTCTTAATTTCATTTTTTCCAAGAAAAGCAACTTCTACATAGTACATTGTTAATTTAAAAGTAAATTAAGTTACTGTTAATTCCACCTTCCCCTTTGATTACCGAAAATCCTACTGAGGTGGACTATTGGAGTCATGAGTGGGGAGTTGGTGGTCAATCTTGGGTCAAGATTCGTTTTACAAGCTTTTTAGGCTGCTCCCCACTAAGACAGTTAGGTTAAATTGCAAATGAAATCATATCCCTGTCTAATTCCCCGATTTAGGTGTAAATCCAGGTTAAGACTGCGGATTTTGCCTAAGCCCTAACAAATTTCCTTCAATATCGTTGAAAGTGGATAATTGCACTCCATGACCAACATCTGTAATTGGCCCAACTGAGACTCCTTTTTCAGTCAGGCTTTGACGAGCAGTAACTATATCATTGACAACAAAGGTACTAACAGTATTACCTGGTTCAACTGAGTTACTTAAGTTTAATCCGATTGCAAAGCGTGGAATATCAGGGAAACTAAACTGTCTCCAGCTAGGTGTGTCATATTTTTCTTGAGAAACTAACCCAAGCTTGGACTTGTACCACTCGGCACTAGCTTCAAGATCAGTAACGTCTATTTTAATGACAAAACTATATTCACCGAAAGTGTTTTTCAATGTCATATTCTACTGCGCTAATCCAGAACTTTTGTAATATGGCTATTATAAGCTTTTTAGCAAAATATACTGCAAACTTACCAATTAATAGTAGTTTAGATTGTAGTTAATGGAAGGCATAGTGTACAAAGGTTCAGTCAGATATACTTTGGTTCTGTGTTGCGCGTTGCAGTTTTGGGTCAAAGGAGAAGAAGATTATGAAAAGACGCTAGCAAAGTATATTGCGTTATGCGATCGCGGCGGTTCTGCATCCTTTCGAGAATTAGTGCGCTCGGCAAATCTCATTTGTCCATTTGAACCTGGCGCACTTACTCAAGTTGTTGAAAAAGTGCGTTCCTTTTTGAAAGTAGGCTAATTGAAAAATAAGAATATTGAGTTTTAGCACTTATGATATCTTCTCAAGAATCTGATTACTCATCTGAATTTGGTTTTTTCCTATATTACGTTTGAGTAAAAAAATACCCGCATCATGTGCTTGCTGACCACCATCACTAAAGCAAGCATCCTCGATAATGACTGGCTCAATACCACGCTCAAAAGAGTCAATTGCTGTCTTTAGAATACAGCTATCAGTTTCAACTCCACAAAGATATATTTTACTGATTTGATTAAGAGTAATAAAAGTTGAAAATTTCTCCGTAAATACAGAGTAATAAGGTTTATCAAAAATATTATTTATATATGGATGAAGTTCATCAATAATGCTCGTTTCTGGTTCATGTATCAAGCTTGACCAATGAATTAATTTGACATAATTACTATCAGCAGTATTGATAAATCTTGTGAATTCAACGAGTTTACCAGCCTCTAAAAAATGCTCAATTAGTTTAATGACAGTAGGAATAATATGTCTGCATTTCTCCGACATAAACCCGTTTTGCATATCTACTACAAGGAGTATTTCGCTCATTTGTGCCAGAATTTATTTAGATTAAGAGTTAAGACATTAAATAAAACAATATTATAAAAGACGACATCCGCGACTTTGAGCTTCTTCCCTGCCGACATGCTTGCTGGTGATGGGGTGCTGAGTAAGGAAATCTAGGGATGGAGGAAGAAGAGCGATCGCTCAGAACGCTCAGGGCGTAATCGAAAAAGATTAAGTCTGGGGCTTTTCACATTTATTTTACTAATTCAACGAACATTCAACGCACCAAAACTGAAGTGCCGCTGGGAAAAGTAGCCGGAGCTAAAACCGGAGTAGCTGGAAGTAACCTTGTAACGCTCAAATCGCCGGAGATAAGTCCGATGACTTAACTAAGTCTGAAAAATGGTTGCAAAAAATCAACATTCCAGAATCAAGGCGTAGTTTACCGCCGCAGGCATCGCTACTCCAAAAGTATGCGATCGCCTTTTGCTATTTCATAAGACTGCAATTAGGGCAACCACTCAATACCTTCTCTACAACCTCGTGCTGTGAATTTTTGCTAGAAAATAACTGAAATTCAGAAATATGAGGCTACGCCAAAACAAGAAAGAGAGCGTTGTGGTTTACCACAACGTTGTTTACGCAAAACAAAAGGCGATCGCAAAATCAGTAGATCGTCTGCTCACAAGTAAAAAATACTCATCCACGAGGTTCTTTCATTGTCAGAACCAGAGAAGCTTTACCTGTTTATTGGGCAGCAACGCAAAATAATCTCGCTGTTTCACAAATCCATAACTGTGCGATAATGTGCTTCAATCTGCGCGACGGTTTCAGACTTACGCTTTGTTTGCCATTGACTACGGTTAAATAATTCTTGCCGCAATTCATCAACATTAATTGTTGTCACTTGATGATTTGTAACAATTTGTTTACCATTCACCCAAATACTATCAACAACATTACTAGGTCGTCCTAAAACTAGCAATCCAATGGGATCTGTACGCGGTAGTAATGATAAATTGGTGAGGTCATAAAGTACTAAATCGGCTTGTTTGCCGACAGTTAAAGAACCGAGTTGATCTGCAAGATTAAATCCCTTTGCACCTCCCAAAGATGCCATTTCTACTGCCTGTCGGGGTGTAATCCAGTGTTGATAATCTGAGTCTGTAACGTTGTGCAAGATTGAACCAATTTTGATTGCTTCTAGTAAGTCTTGGGAGTCATTACTAGATGCCCCATCACAACCAAAAGTTACATTTACTCCAGCTTGGCGATATTTTAAAATCGGGGCAATGCCACTGCCTAAACGCAGGTTACTTAAGGGATTATGAACAACTGTAGATTGAGTTTCGGCGAGGATGGCGATATCAGCATCATTTAACCAGACGCAATGGGCTAGAGTTGTGCGATCGCTCAAAAATCCGATTTTTTTCAAATGTTCTACAGCAGTACAACCGTACTTTTCTTGGGCAAGTTTTTCCTGTGCCCTGGTTTCGAGTAAATGGGAGTGACGACAAAGATTGTAGCGATCGCTTAACTCGATACATCCTGCAAATAAAGCATCAGTACACAATTGTATCCCTGTTGGTGCAACTAAAATACTCACACCCTCATCTGGGCGATGAAACTGTCTCACCGCCTCTTCGATGATTTCTAAGGTTGCCGCAGTTGAGCGAAAATAAGGTTCATGACTTTGGGTTGATTCCCCGGATGGGATACCTGCGCTAAGGGATTCATCTTGAATTAAGGGGGCGATAAAGGCGCGAATTCCCACTTCTCTGTAAGCGCGAGCTGCAATGGCGATGGTTTCTAACTCAAGTCCGGGAATTAACACCAGGTGATCTACCACACTCGTCCCGCCAGAAAGTAAGGTTTCCACCGCAGTACCTAAAGCACTCAGATAAACCTGTTCGGGATCGAGGGGGGCAAAATCATACAGTTCCGCCAACCATAATTCTAAAGGGAACGTTGACATAATTCCTCGCTGCCACATCTCTGATGAGTGGGTGTGGGCGTTGAAAAAGCCAGGTAGCAGTAGCTTATTTTTGCCATCGATGGCAGTGCCAATAACTTGTAGATTGGGGGAAATGGCTGCAATTTTACCATCTACAACCTGTACATCTACCGTTGCATAATCATCACTGATAGCAATCAGAACATTCTGAATCGTGAAACTTAACATATTTAACCTTGATTAAGCAATTGTATTCTTGACTGAATTTCAAGTTAAAAATAGAAAATGGTGTAGGGTATTGCAATTTTATGAATCTGCCTTTTCGGACATTGGGAGTATCACCAAATGCGTGGACAGTGAATGATGCGATCGCAGATATCACTCGTCCTCAAAAGACCCCACAGCCTGTTATTTTATCAACAGAAACAAAAACCCTGCATCTAGACTTGGCAAAAGCTGCTATCCTCGTCATTGATATGCAAAACGACTTCTGTCACCCTGATGGCTGGTTAGCGCATATCGGCGTGGATGTAACTCCGGCGCGTCAGCCCATTGAACCTTTGAATAACTTACTTCCCGAACTGCGTGAGGTTGGTGTTCCAGTCATTTGGGTAAATTGGGGGAATCGTCCCGACTTGCTCAATATTAGTGCTAGTTCGCGTCACGTCTATAATCCCACAGGGGAGGGCGTGGGATTAGGCGATCCACTGCCGAGCAATGGTGCTAGAGTACTCATGGCAGGTAGTTGGGCGGCGGCGGTAGTAGACGAACTAGAACAGCTTCCCGAAGATATTTGTGTGGATAAATACCGCATGAGTGGGTTTTGGGATACGCCATTAGATAGTATCTTGCGGAATCTGGGAAGGACAACATTATTTTTTGCTGGTGTTAATGCCGATCAATGTGTGCTAACCACGTTATGTGATGCCAACTTCTTAGGATATGATTGCGTTTTAGTTAAAGACTGTACCGCTACTACTTCTCCTGAATATTGTTGGCAGGCGACACTGTATAACGTCAAACAATGCTTCGGTTTTGTTGCTGAATCGCAAGCAATTTTAACAGCGCTGCAAAAGAGTGAGGAGTGAATCAATTTTGGATTTGGGATTTTAGATTGATCTCATGTCTAAATACTGTTTTTTAGAGGCTGTTTGAAAAGTGTTTCGCTGTGACTTTAGGCACTTTAGATCCCCCCTAACCCACGCCAGTCGCTCCACTTGGGGAGACCCCATCGCGCAGCGTCTCGCAGAGAAGACTGCGCTGGCTCCCCTTAAAAAGGGGGGAACCGGAATCAAAGTCCCCCTAAAAAAGGGGGATTTAGGGGGATCTAAAATTTTTGATACCGACAAGAGAACTTTTCAAACATCCTCTTAGATCAAGGATTTTAGATTTTTTATTGCTACTGCGTTTTAATTCGCTTGCCATCAGAAATTTTTAAGTTTTGGATTCTGGATTGAATAATTTAAAATCCAAAATTTAAAATCTAAAATTCTGTGATTCAAAATTTGGATTTGAGGAATTTTCATACCCATTGATAACTTCAGAGGGGATAAATAAATGTACGCTACTCGTTGTGTAATTCCGGTGATCAAATCTCCCAAAGATTACCAAGTATATCGCATAAGTCCCAACGACTCTAATCGATTAGCAATCATCTTTGATTCGATAAATGCTAATACTTCCTTGACTTGCTGCATAGAAATTTTTGATGTTGGTGGACAAACACCACCAAATCGCCATCAGTGGGCAGTGGAAATGTTTTTTATTCTCAAAGGAGAAGCGATCGCTATGTGTGACGGCAAGAGTGCCACGATCAAAGCTGGAGATAGTTTATTAGTGCCTCCTACTGGAACTCATTTGATTAAAAACACTGGTTCTACTCGCTTGTACACTTTGACTGTTATGGTTCCCAATGAAGACTTTTCAGAATTGATTCGCAGTGGAATTCCGTCAGAGTTAGATGCAGAAGATATGGCAGTATTAGGGAGATTTAATGCTTTGATGCCCTGTTAAAGATATTTGAAACCTCACTTCTATTTCTCTGTCTTAGAGGATGTTTTAAAAGTCCTCTGGTCGGTAGCAAAACGTTTTAGATCCCCCTAAATCCCCCTTAATAAGGGGGACTTTGATTCCGGTTCCCCCCTTAAAAAGGGGGACTTTAATTCCGGTTCCCCCCTTTTTTAAGGGGGGTTAGGGGGGATCAACAAGTGCCTAAAATTACAGCCAACCACTTTTAAAACATCCTCTTACAAGGCTACGGTGTACACACAAGTTTTGCCGTAGCTATATCTTTATCAATAAATGAAATCTCACATTGCGCTTCTATCCCGCCTCCCCTGCCTCCCCATTGCACTATCGAGTCCTTAATAACTGCACAAAAGTATTACTCACCGTATTGTCTTTAGTGTCGGCGGCGTATTGAATCAATTCTTCCCGTAGTTCTTTGGCTGCATCTATCTCAAGTAAGGTTGCTAGCAAGAAATAAACACCACGAAAACGCGGATCGCCCATTCTATCAACTAATAATCCTTCGGCGGCATCAGTTTCGCCCAGAAAGTTTTGCACTAAGAAGAAATCCATGATTTTATCGTGGCGGAAGTACCATTCTTTCTGGGCTTCGCCTTTTTCATCTTGCCACTGACGGCTGACTACCATCTTGTATTTTTCGTCTGACAAAGACATGGCAACTTGATAAAATTCATCCCCAGGTAAGGCTTGTTTGTCTTCGAGTCGCATTTCGTAGACGGCGGCTGAGAATTTCTTTAAGGGAAATTCTTGATTCCATTCTTTGAGGTATTCTGCCGCCATTAAATTGTATTGCTGTTCTTGCAGGCGAAACAAGTTTGGGTGTTTACCTTGTGATAACATCAGCGCTACCACTGTTAGATCCATTGGATTGGAAAGAATGCGGCGGACAGCGTTTAACTCTTCTTTGGCTTGTGGCTGTTGAAAGACTTCTGTTAAATAGTTGGTGCAGGCTTTGGCGTAATCAGCACCTTGAACTTGGGCATCTTTGGGGAGTCGCAGCTGACGGGATATCAAAAACTCTTGAATTTGTTGTTGTTCAAGGGGCTGCAATTTATATATCTTGGCGGTTGAGGGCGGTGTCCACTCTAGGGGCTGGGTAGTCATGATAATGTTGCCCCGGAAATAGCTTTCGACAAATTGGCAGATTTTCGCGCGGGTTTCGGCGGTGACTTCGTTGAGTCCGTCGATGCAGATGTCAATTGCACCACTGTAAATCAGGTTTTTCAGGAAGCCGGCATCTTGGGCTTGGCCGTGTAGCTTGTCTTGGATGGCTTCAATTACGCCTTTATGACATTTCTGGGCGGGGAGATAGACAAGAATTTGCTGGGAGTTTTTGACGAGATGGCGCAAAAACATCGACTTGCCTAAACCAGAATCGCCTTCTAAGACTATTTGCCCTTTGATACTGGGTAAGGCTACGGTGACAGGGAGGATTTCTTCGGAGGTGGGAATTTTGACTCTGGACTCTGGGAAGTATGATTGGTCATTAAAGTTATCTAAGCCAGCATCGGCTAATAGAGAAGGCTGGAACGGCTCAAAGAGTTTGCGGCGCAGGAAGGGAACCCAGGCGAGGAGAAAGCCGACATAGCCGACACCGAAAATTCGGCGTACCCACGGGTTCCAGAAGAAGATGGCTTGGACTTGAGGAAATTTGGGGTAGGCAAAGATGAGGGCTAGCCACAAGGCAGCATGGATGAGGATTGTATTTCTGGCGCGGACAAACCATCGCCACACCTCCAGATTATCTATAACTGACTGCACCGCATTCGCATTGGTGGAATTGACTTGTTTGAGGTTGTTGTAATGGCTTTGCAGTAAGAGAAGATTATCTAATTTCCAAGTCACGTTTTTGTTGGCGGTAACTTCGGAAATTTGCTTGGCTAAGTCTTCTCTTAATTCTGTTAACCCTTGAGTAGGTTCCCAGGCTTTGAGAAAAACCTCTAGTGTTTTCTTGCCCTGTTCGTGGGTAAGTTTAGGAGGAACTGCTTTTCTCTCAGGTCTGCCTACCCATGTGAGTAGCGTTTTTACTTCATCATTGCCACCACTCAGGAAATAAGTCAAAAACCGCCAATATTCAAAGTCTCCGTTTTGTTTAAGCCTTTCCTGGTTTGGTTCATAGGCATAATTCAAAACTATAACAACCTCTTCTAACTTGAGTTGTTTTATATTTTCCAATGCCTCAGCCGCACTGCCACGAACTCTTGAGTCAACCTTTTCATCCTTGAGGAAGTTAAGGATGTCAGCGATATACGGCGTTGCTGCCTGTCCCAGGTTGGCCAATCCCGAAATCAAATCGCCACGAATATATGAGTCAACCTTTTCATCCTTGAGGATGTTGGCGATGTCAGGGATATACTTGGTAGCCGCCTCTCCCAGGTTACCCAATGCTGATGCCGCACCAGAACGAACATTTGAGTCAACCTTTTCATCCTTGAGGATGTTGGCGATCGATGTCAGGGATATACTTGGTAGCCGCCTCTCCCAGGTTGCCCAATGCTGATGCCGCACTGCCACGAACATCTGAAGGAACCTTTTCATCCTTGAGGATGTTGGCGGCTATCTGGGCAATTTTCTCCGGTTTTTTAAGCAGAATTTTTAAATCTTGCGGCTTATATTTAGCTAATTTGTCAAAAGCATATTGCTTTACTTTGAGGTAACTGTCGTCAAGGGCTGCTACTATGCCGTCAATCTGCCACTGTTGCGGTTTGGGTTTGGGGGTTTCTTTGGCGCTTACCCAAGGTAAACAGAGGAGGAAGGAGAAGATAAAGGCTAAAGCATAAAGAATAAAGGGAGAAGGCTTGCTGCTGTGGCGGGGTGTGGTGAGCATAATTTGGGGCAAGGCGGCAGATTACACGCGGTTATGGGTATAATATCAGCCTTGCAATTCCTAATTCCTGATTGAGAGCCTTTAATATTCGTGAGCGAGTATTAAATACTCATTCACGAATATTTGATATTCATCGACGAATGTTTGATATTCAGCGACGAATGTTTGATATTCATCGCCGAAGCTTTGAGGTTCATCGATGAGGCTTTAATATTCATCGGCGAATGTTTGATATTCATCGCCAAATCTTTGATATTCATCGGCGAAGCTTTGAGGTTCATCGATGATGCTTTGAGGTTTATTCACGAAGCTTTAAGGCTCATCGGCGATGCTTTGAGGTTCATTAACCAAAATATACATCTCGTTTTGCAAATCAAGATACTCTCGATATGATTCGGTTAAGGTGTATAGCCATTGTAGATCCCCCTAAATCCCCCTTAAGAAGGGGGACTTTTAAGAAGTTTTCTCCGTTTTTGGAGATCCCCCTAAATCCCCTTTAAGAATGGGGACTTTAAGAGCTTTTAGCCCCCCTTAAGAAGGGGGGTTGGGGGGATCAAAAGCCTGTGGCGCAACTCTAGAAGACTTGTGTGTACACCGTAGCTTTTTAAGGAGTGCTAGGGGGGATCAAGCGCTGTATCTGCTCACACACACTATCAAAGTGATTTAAAACTTGACTATTTGTAAACCTAATAATCTTTAAACCATAGCCTTCCAAAATGTTTGTTCTCTCTAGATCATAATCTTGACCTTCATCTGTAAAATGACTATCCCCATCAACTTCAATCACTGTTTTTAAAGTAGGGCAGTAAAAATCAACTATGAAATGATTAATCGGTCGTTGTCTTAAAACCCGATATTGAAAATTTCTCAAATATTCATACCACAGCTTTTTTTCTGCTGGGGTCATATTTTTACGAAGTTCTTTCGCTCTTTCTACAAGCTTTAGATTGTAAGGTAAATGGTGATTGCTGCTATTGAGTTTGTTTGTCATATTTTCTAGTGTTTATACCCCTTACCCAATACTGCGTAGGTTTTGGTGCATAGTTATGGAGATCCCCCCTAACCCCCCTTAAAAAAGGGGGGAACCGGAGTCAAAGCTCCCCCTCAAAAAGGGAGGAACTAGAATCTAAGTCCCCCTTTTTAAGGGGGACTTAGGGGGATCTCAAAGTATTTGCTAGATCACTAAAGGATTTTTTAAAAGCCTTTAAGAATCGACAGCAGCTTTGTTGGCAGGTTTATTTTTTATAGCTTTAAAACGATCGCCTAATTGTTCAGCTATAGTTTTTAACCCTGGAGTTTTCTTAGCTGCTGTCTTGACGTAATCATAAACTGTCAAGCTGCTACCCATTGCTTCGCTACCAACTGCCATTAGGGTATCATCTACTTGTTCTGTCAGTTGTCGCAGTCCAATCAACAGTTCGGTGAGGTTGGCGGCTAGTTGATAATCCCGGACAAACTCATCTAAATCGAAGCTGGCTGGTAAGATTTCTTTGTTAGACTGGGCAGCAATCAGGCTAGTGTTGACAAAAGCTAGTCTTTTATCGCCCATCTTAAATAACTTGCGTCGTTCTTCTGCACTGAGGGTTACGAGAAAAGGCATCTTTGCTTGGATAGTCGCAAAGGCTGCTTTAATTTCTTGGATATCTGCTGGGGAAAGGGAAGCGGTGATGTTTTGGTATGCCATTGGTTATTTACTGTGGTAAATCTGTTTGTTATGATTCCCACTGATAAATGCGATCGCACAGTATTTAAGGAATGGGGAGTAGGGAAAATAACCTCTCTGGTTTACACACAAGTCGAATTACCCCCCTTAATCCCCCCTTGTAAAGCGAGCGTGTACACACAAGTCGAATTACCCCCCTTAATCCCCCCTTATAAAGGGGGGAAACAAGAAAAATCCGGTTCCCTCCCCTTGCAAAGGGGAGGGTTAGGGAGGGGTAAAACTTACGCTTCAAGTCAGTTTACCGAATAATTTCTTTAACAACGCCAACAAAGCGTTCCATATCCGCGTGGGTAATGGCTCCCATTGTTGATACTCGAAAGATTGATTGAGCTAAATTTCCCTGTCCAGAATAAATTATATAATCTCGTGCTTTCAGTTGGTCGTGAAATTCTTCATAGCTGAAACCGTCTGGTAAGTAGTAGGCATTCAAGACAACGGATGAACTGCCAAGAGGAAGTAAGGGTTTAATTCCGATTGAGGCTAAACCATCTCTGACTAAGCTGGCAAGTTGGTTGTAATGGCTGTGTCTGACACGCCAACCTCCTGCTTCTACCATTTCTTGCAAAGCTTCTGTTAAAGCATAAAATGTCTGTACTGATTGCGTAAACGGTGTGCCGCCTCGGTCTTGCTGCTGGCAATAGGTTGCTAAATCTAAATACAAGGTGCGGGGAATTGTGTCTATTGGCGGTAGTGCATCCCGTTGCAGGATAACAAAGGATACTCCAGGGACACCATGCAGACATTTATTAGCTGTCGCAGCGCAAGCGGTGATTCCCCAATCTGCAAAATTTAGTTCCTCAGCACCAAAGCTGCTGACTGCATCTACTAATAGTTTGATGCGGCGTTCTTGGCAAATTGGCGCAAGTTCCACCAAATTATTTAAGCGGCCGGTAGTAGTTTCGTGATGGACGACAGCAAGGTGGGTGATGTCGGCGTTTTCATCCAGGAGTTTGACTAAAGCCTTGATATCTATTTCGGCATCCCAAGGATGGGAAAGTGTGATGTAATCAATGCCGTGGATTTTGGCGATTTTGGATAGTCGTTCGCCATATACACCGTTTTCAATTACCAGCAATTTCCCGTCTGTGGGTACTAAACTGCTGATCATCGCTTCCATCGCGGCGGTTCCAGAACCCGTGAGGAGAACTGCTGCCCAGCGCTCGCTTCCAAGACCATAAACTTGAAGTAATTGTTCGCGGATTCTGTTTTGAAGTTGGGAAAATTCCACCTCACGATGACACAAATCGGGACGCAACAGGGCATTTCTGACGCGATCGCTCAAATTAACGGGGCCGGGGTTTAGTAAAATCATTACCAAAGTTAGGAGTTAGGAGTTAGAACCGAATGGCACTAAGAAAAGGGAAAATCGGTGAGGCAGCAGGGGTGCAGAGGAGCAGAGGAGCAGGGGAGAAAGAAGAAGTTTTAGGTATTGCGTTCGGATATTTAGAAATTCCCCTCTGCCCCCCTGCCCCTCTGCAATCCTTACGCTGCATACTCTTCAGCTTAACTTAGTGCCATTCGAGTTAGAACCAATGTGTTTCATGAAGCGTTGCAAAACTGCTTCTGGGGTGAGGTTGGGGCGGGGTAGCTTTTCTAAAGTTCCGGGACGGATTTTTAAATGAGCGAATTTAGGTCTGGTGTTGGCATCTGAGGTAAATAAAGCATCTAAAAGGGCGGGATCGTCTCCAGCTAATGTAACGCCGTAACCGCAGGCTTCGGCAATTTTGGCAAAGGAAATACCCGCAGAGACGGTGGCTTGTGCGCCTGTGGAATCGTGGACTTCATTATCTAAAAGAATATGGGTCAAGTTAGCACCGCCGTAAGTGCCGATGGTAGCAAAATTACCCATTCGCATTAATGCTGCTCCATCGCCATCAATTACTACTACCTTGAGGTCTGGACGTGCTAAAGATAGTCCCAATGCCATTGAGGAAGCGCAACCCATTGAGCCAACCATATAAAGATGATTGGCGCTGTCTTTACTGGCAAATAGTTCGCGTCCTGTGTAACCAGTGGTGGCAATTACTACAGTATTTTTGGCATCAATCAGTTCTACAATCCTAGCTAATGCTTCGCTGCGAGAAATACGTTGTTCTTTGCGATCGCAAAAAAAGTTTTGCTGAATATGAGCGCTAGTACTATTTTCTCGCTCTGGGATAGAAGAACGAGTGAGTGCATGAGGGGCAATTGTTCCCTTACGCATAATTAGAGCATAAGGACGGCGTTCTTGCTGCATATAGGCTGTGGCTCTTTGCAGAACGGGTTCTATTTCTGCTGCATCTGTGGGAAAAAATTCCCAAGGTACAGACATTGTTTCCAGCAATTTATCTGTGATTTGCCCCATTAATTCATGTTGCGGTTCATCTTGTAATAGGCGATCGCCTCGCAGGGTACAAATCAGCAGCAGTGGAATCCGAAAGATATAAGTGAGGGAGGTTAGCGGGTTAACTGCATTCCCCAAACCAGAGTTTTGCATCATCACCACAGCAGGTTTACCAGCAATTGCGGCTCCAGCTGCGATCGCTACAGCATCTCCCTCATTGGCTGCACAGATGTATTTAAGTTGAACGTCATTGATGACGTAGTTAATAAAAGGCGTGAGAAAAGAACACGGTACGCCAGTGTACCACCCAAAGCCAAGATTACGCGCAGCTTCTACAAATTCTTCTGCCTGGATCATAATTAAGGGGAAAGGGGATTGGGGATTGGGGATTGGGGATGAGGGGGAGCAGGGAGCAGGGAGCAGGGAGAAGAATTTTCCCCTCCGCCCCCCGCACCCTGCCCCTCTGCCTCTTTTCAATGCCCTATTGCTTCAATTGAAAAGCAAGGTCAAGATCATCTAAAGAATTAACATCTAACCAGTTACCGCGAATATAAAGTACCTTGATCGGTTTTCCTTGCTCGATTAAATAATTGCATAATTCTGGCAAACCCAAACTGTTGAATTCTGGTCGTTTTTGCAATTCATTGAGTGCTTCACTCACCCATTGTCTACCTTGACTCCGCAAGCGCAACATCCCAATCCAGCGTCCGCTAGATTTTCCTAATTGGGTTTGTGTTGTTTTAGAAATGTCCAACAGGTTGACATCCTGTCCAAAGAGAGAAAGATCGTCTGGGATTGAGCAATAGGCGTAATCAGGTGAACCGCTAACAGACTTACTGTTCGCGACAGAATCAACTACAGCGACAATCTCTCCAGGACATTCTAATAAATCCCGCAGAATGTAGCTTCTAAATAGTAAATCGCCGTAAAGCACCAGCATTTCTTCGCCAAAGCTGGTTTGAGCTACGGCTAAGGATGCTAATTCTCCCGTTGTTTCATAATCTGGGTTACGGATGACTTTAGTCCCCGGAACGTTAATAGTTTCTGCTTTGTAACCCGCGACAACGGTAATATCATGGATGGCAAGTTTCTTGAATTTGTCCACTAACAATCTGAGCAGGGGTTTACCTCCAAGGGGTAACATGACTTTTGGTTTATCTTGCGTCAAACCTGCTAACTCTTGGCCTCTGCTAGCAGCCAAAACGATCGCTTGAGTATGTTGTCGTCCGTTGTTAAAGTAGCGTTTTTCAGCTTCTATGAGTTCATCCGCCCCCTGTAGCCGGAAAATTTCTTTTACAGGCGCAATATCATCTTCAATGTTGATTAAAGTTTCGCTGGCTTTCACTTCACGCGCGATCGCCTGCATACTATCAACAGCAGCTCGAATTAGATGGTTTGCCCAGATGACTAAATTAACTTCAGCTTTGCGAAAAACATCAGTAGGCGTGCTGTAATATTTAGTCGGTATAATCACTAAAGGGGAACGACCCGCCCATTCTTTAGCAAAGGCTAGCACTTGGTCAGGGCGCGATGATTTACTGTGAATCAGAACGGCAGTTGCTCCGGCTGCGTGGTAAGCTTCAGCTCGGCGCAATGCCTCCGAAAGATCCCAGCCAGCAATCAAAGCTTCCAGTCGGGCGACGATGCAAAAATCTGGGTCTGTCTGACTATCCTTACCCGCCTTAATTTTGCCGCAGAATTCATCAATATCAGCTAAAGGTTGGCGACTACCGTTGATAAAGCTATTGGTTTTCGGAAAAAGCTTATCTTCAATACAGACTCCAGCAATACCTCGCTGTTCTAACTTTTTGACCAGGCGACGCATATTATTAAAGTTGCCATAACCAGTATCCCCGTCTAACAAAATCGGGATGCTGGTGACATCAGACATGAACTCTAGCATTTCGACAACTTGAGTCCAACTAGCTTCATTATTATCTCGAACCCCATATTGAGCCGAAAGGGCTAGTCCACTTGCCCAAATTCCTTTAAATCCAGCCTCTTCCACAATTCGGGCACTAATCCCGTTGTGAGCTTCCATAATGAAGTCGAGTTGAGGTGATTCTAGTAGTAACCGCAATTGGGCACACTTATTTAAGTTTGCAGCGGTATCAATGGGTGCAAATATTTGATGCATTTATTCTGCTTTTTTCAACCTATATAATATAGCTAGCGGTTTTCAATTGTATGGAATACAGACCTAACCCCAAACCCCTTCCCTACAAGGGAAGGGGGGTAAGATTCAAAGCCTCTCTCCTTTTAGGAGAGAGGTTTGGAGAGTGGTCAAACTGTAAGGCATCCAAACCAAAACCGCTATAAATGAAGATACTTTCAGACATTTTCTGCAACTTCTATCTGAGGTAAAATCTCATTTTGGGCACGTTGAATATCCTGGGGAAAATCGATTTCTAGCCAAGGTAATCCCGTGATGTCTTCATAGCCAAATTCTTCTGGAGTTTCTAACAATAGATCCCGAATTACTTCTTCATAAGGTTCATCATCTCGCCCGTCTGCAACATATTTTTCTGTGCGAGTAGTAAGACGTTGAGCAGCAGCACTTCCAAACCGAAAGAATCCCACTGACTCGCCAATCAAATCATAAACCAAACCAAGAGCTACTTGTTTGCGAAACTCCACTAGATAATTATCTTTAACACAAAGCTTTACGGGTTCATCTCCCGGTTCAAAATCCCGATCCAGTAAGAAGCTATTGGGGATATTTGTCTTTACCAGTCGTTCGATGATGCGGCGATCGCACAATACATCTGCATCCATTAATAATATCTCATCACCAGCAGCTAAATGCTGACGTACAGTCCAAAGGCTGATTACACTGCCTTTAGTATAATCAGGATTATAAACTGTACTGACCCAATTTTCGGCTCCTAATGCTTTGATTTCATCCTGAATTCTTTGTGCTTGATAACCCACAGTAATTACCACCTGGTTAACCTGGTAATAACGGAGATAGTTCAAATGGCGCTCTAATAGAGATTTGCCGTTAAATTTCAGTAAGCATTTGGGTTGGATTTGCCCGTCTTTACCTAAGCGTCGTCCAACGCCAGCAGCTAATATAATTGCCTTCATCGTCAAGTCACCAACAAAGCTATGACAGCAGGAAATCTAAAAATTTTCCCAGTATTTTATAATGACTGTTTTTTGCTCAAGACAATATTTGTTAATTAATTCTTAACATGGAAGAAACAATAACTCTGTATCGCCCCACAGGCCCAAAAGAGCTAGAACTAGTTAAACAAAGCGACTACACCAAATGGCCGCCGAGACTACTTGAACAGCCAATTTTCTACCCAGTGACAAACGAGCAGTATGCCCAGGAAATTGCTACTAAATGGAATATTCGAGACAGTGGCGTAGGTTATGTGACACGGTTTGAGGTTAGAAAAATTTTCATGGATAAGTATGAGGTTCATCAAGTCGGGGCTTCATGTCACACAGAATGGTGGATTCCAGCCGAAGAACTGGAAGAGTTAAACAGCAACATTGTGGGTAAAATCGAGGTGATTGGAGAATACAGGTAGAAGCCAGATATTATTTACCAAAAGTGCGAAACACTTGGCGAAACCCGAAATAGGCGATCGCATCTTTCATATTTGAGACAAAACGTTTTAGCATACCCATACGGGTGTCGGTGACGTACTCCAAAGTCAAGACAATGCGCTGTTCATTGTCACCCGAAGGAGTAACTCTGTGGTAAAGTTTGTCACCATTGAATAAGACTAGAGTGCCAGGAGTTAAAGAGAGCGATCGCTTTTGCGTTTCTCGTTCAGGAATATCTTTGTAGAGTTGATATTCCAACTTACTGGATGAATTATCAACTAAACCAAGCAACACTGTATAGCGTTTCCCGCGATAGTAAGAGGTATCGTAATGATACTGGATATGATCTCCCGGCTCAGTGTAATAGTACAGCGCGTAACTATGGGGATCAGCATCAGGACAGGGAAGGAGTTTTTCTGTCGTAATTTGGTTGAGGAAGTCAAAAAAGGCACTAAGTTGATAAAACTCTCCGAAAATTGGAGCTAGACTATCTAAACTATAGCGGCTAATACTACCGCCCTTTTTATGATTGGGAATATAGTTGCGGTTAATAGCAGGTTGCAAAGACGGTAACAGCGCTAAAAACTGCTCAATGATGGAGTTTGGGAGAAAGTTCTCAATCACCAACAATTCATTCTGTGCTTGAAATTCAGCTTGAAGTTTCTGGTAATCAACAGCTGCTATTGCTTTATCAATTTCAGTTTGAAGCTCCATCGATCATTTGATATTAATACAAGCTTGCAAAAACAAACATACCATTCTCTCTCAGGACTTAGGCACTGACTAAGAGACTTCCAAAAAAATATCCAATTAACCCTTGTGGGGTGGGTATCTTACCTGCCCAGTCCATACACAGATACAATTCTCCCTTGGTGAAAAAACTTGACAGCAGAGTGCTTTTATAGTATATTTGTACTATAAAGTAATTAAGTATTGTATAAAACTTTAACACTCCCGACTACACCAATAGGAGAGCGCCAAATAAATGAAGCTATCTAAGGTAGACTTGAGCAGTTTAGTAGCGATCGCTCACTCTGATGGATATTTGCAGTTGTTGCTCGATCGAGGCGACGAATTAGAGTTTTTGGAAATTCCAGCGCCAATACAAGCTTATGAAGGATTGCAAGAACTCAACGAAGCGATTGCCGAAACAACTGCATTACCTTTTGAAGAAGAACCAATTTTGATGCTACCAGTCGTCTCCTCAATGGCTATGGCTGTAGGCTACGATCACAACGAACAGATTTTGCAAGTTGAGTTTCAAAGTGGCACTGTTTATCAATACTTAGGCGTAGACGAGGATACTTGGGAAGATTTACACTCCTCTGACTCCATTGGCAGCTTTTTCAATCAAGAGATTAAAGGTAGATATGATTGCGATCGTCTAGATTGTGCAGATTAATGGCTAATAACTGCATGTAGAGTTTTCAATAATTATTGCGTTGTATATAGCGGTTCCCATTCAGATGAGGTACAACATTACATCACAAGGTGTAGGGGCACGGCATGCCGTGCCCCTACTAGGTCGGGAAACACTATAAGGTTTAGGTAAAAAGGCTGTATACTCAGCCGTTTTATCGATTGGGACTTGCTCACTTGTTGCCAGTCCACTAACAGCAATAATCGGCAATAGCGGATTTAGGCGTTGCAATGTGCGAATGGTAGTTGCTCCATCCATTTTGGACATCATTATATCAATAATCGCCGCCCTAATTTTCTCTTTATGCCGGGCATAAATTGCTAATGCTTCTATGCCATCACTAGCAGTAATTGCTGTATAATAATAGTTTTTTAAAGATGTTTTAGTAATTTCCTGAATGGCAGTTTCATCATCTACAACCAAAATGCATTCTCCCGCTCCCGTCGGGATTTCTACATCTTGTAACGGTTGGATTGCATGTCACACTTTTGTAGGCAATTCAGCCTTGACTGCACTGGATAGTCCAATCAAATTCCTATCTGATCATTTAAATAATTTAACAAGCAGATAACTTGATTACTTTCATTATAGTAATATGAATTAAAGGCAATAATAGTAAAATTGGGTTATTTTAAATAGATTTTAGAAGATTTGGGTCATGATAATTTCTTGCTAACAAATAAAATTATTTTTACTATGGAAAGAGAATTTTAACCCTTAATTACTATCCTCATGGGCAACAAAATTTATCAACTGCAAAAATATGCTTTTGCCCACAAGCATTAACAAAAGCCATTAAACATAGACTATCAAAGCTTTTTTCAGAGACAATATAAAAAGCCTATACAATATCAAAGCTGTTATGACAACCACATTTGCCTCTGCTGTTAAACCAAGAGCCGAAGATAGTTTTGCCATTACCTTTGCACCATTATCTCTTGAAGAAATTTACACCAAGTCTGACGATCCAGCCAATGGTGCTGTGGTTGTGATGAGTGGCATGGTTCGCAATCAAACCGATGGTAAACCTGTGATTGCTCTAGAGTATCAAGCTTATGAACCAATGGCATTGCAGATATTTTATCAAATTGCTGCTGATATTCGCTTATCTATGTCTGATGTGAATCGAGTCGCAATTCATCATCGCGTTGGACGTTTGCAAGTTGGGGAAATCAGCGTTTTAGTCGCGGTGGGTTGTCCCCATCGGAGTGAGGCGTTTGAAGCTTGTCAATATGCTATTGATACGCTCAAACACAATGCCCCTATATGGAAAAAAGAACATTGGCAAGATGGTTCTAGTCGCTGGGTGAGTATTGCCGCGTGTGAAACATCAGAAGAAAATTGTTAAGATTCCTAGGGTGAGTATTGCCGCGTGTGAAACATCAGAAGAAAATTGTTAAGATTCCTAATTTACCGATATCTCGCTCATAAATATTAAGGATTTTGACAAAATATTGACAATTTAGGTAAAGTACTATGCCTTTTTTGCAAGTGTGTTGAACTCATCGACACCACTCGCCAGAAGCTTGAAAACCGCATAACTCCGTTGACTGGTGTTGATTGCTTGCACAGCAAGGGTTTCAGGCTACAAAATCACTCTATTATTGAGAATGAGTTGATAACTATTGACAATTTAAAAAGTGGTGTCGATTTGGGTATCTCAAACCCTTGCCCAGAAAGGTTTCCAGAAGGCAAGTCTTTACATAACCACTTCCCCTAACGGGGATGGAAACTATTTTTGAGGCTATATAATAACGATACTTGCCTTTTAGATGAACTCGTGGGAAAGTACTTTTTAGAAAATATCTAAAATCTATCGACTTACAGTAGTTAAATCAGCAACATCAACTTACTGGTCAAACTATTGCCCACAGAGACATCAAATTAAAATCATGAGTCAAGTTTTAACAGAAGTCCTATCAGCTAACCACGCTTACGTCGAAAATTTTGGTGACAAAGGCGACCTTACCATCCCGCCGGCTCGTCGATTTGCTATTCTCACCTGTATGGACGCTAGACTTGACCCAGCAAAATTTGCTGGATTGGCTGAAGGAGACGCCCATGTAATTCGGAATGCAGGTGGACGCGCTAGTGATGATGCAATTCGCTCTTTAGTAATCTCTTACAAGTTACTTGGTACTCGTGAATGGTTCGTGATTCACCACACGAATTGTGGTATGGAAACCTTCACAGACCAAGTTATCCGAAATTTACTGGCGAATAGTTTGAAAACCGCCAAAATAGACGAAACGGGTTGGCATGATGTTGGTTCTGGAGGAGGTTCAAGCGAAGCCGAGTTTATTGACTGGTTGACTATTACCGAACAGGTACAAAGCGTCTATGCAGACGTGAAACGAATTCGCTTTCATCCATTAGTACCGCCAGAAATTCCAATTTATGGCTACCTATATGATGTCAAAACTGGGAAATTGATTGAAATTCCAGAAGCTACACAAGTTGGTCAGGCTAGCTAGTACCGCAAGGCAGAATTAAAAATTAATACAGGTTTTTATCAGGCTGCGGCATACCATCAGAATTATATAGCAGGTCATCCAAGCGATCGCATTGCTCTCGTGAATGATTTACCGAAGCCGATCAAACCTAAGTAAAAATCTGCTAAAGTTTCAATTACCCGGAATAGGGTGTATTTAAATCTGTAACAAATATTTATGCCTCCTCGTTGGCCTCGCAAACCCGATCGCAAAGACCCTGATTACCGCAAGATCGATGACCGGATGAATTTTGCCGTGCATGTGGCGATCGCTGCTACGATTAATTCTGGGTTATGGTTTTTTCACATATTGAAAGCCACTACCTGGGAATGGCTGCCGTTATTGACTGTAAGTTGGATAGGAATAGTATTGGTGCATCTAATCTATATTAGTGCGATCGCTAATTACAGCGAAACTCCGCCTAAATCCACCTGAAGACTGACTAATGCTAGGGCGATTGTAACCTGTGGTAGTGGAATTAGCCCGTTAATTGAGCAATAATGTAAAAAAGCCTGAGATTTCGCACTTTTTCTTAATGTAGGGTTATTTTTATGGCAAAGACTAACACCACAGAATTACTGGAAGCCCTAGCAGCTGAAATTGGCGAAAATGTTTACATAGACATTGCCAAATGGCATCTTTATTTATCTAATGCCAAACTGCACACCCTTGTTGCGGAACAGTTGTATCCCTTGATTACTTCCAAGAATGTAAGTGAAGATCAAGTTTTAAAAGTCTTGAAATCAATTACAGTAAAAATTGGCGGCGGTAGAAGCGAACTTCCTTTAAGTGATTTATTGCCACTGCAATGCCAAGTAACATTAGTTGATATTTTAGAAAAATATCAACGCGAAATCTAATATCTACAACCAAGATTATTTGAATTAGACAATTTTCTCGGTCAGTATTTCCTAATTTAATTCGAAATGCTGAATTGAAGATTTTCTTGCTTTACTGTAACAATTTTATAAAGATAAAAACAAAGAGACACATAGATGAATTTTATGTAATTTATTTATGCATATCTGGTAAAAAATTTCCTTTAACAAATAAGGAATCTCGACCTTCTAAATTGGTTGAGACGCGAGTGAGTATATCTTGAGACTCACTTCTAACTTTCATGGAAACTTATTGAGGCGATTTCTATGCTTTTACAAATCAAAGATTCTGGCGAATTGGTAGAAATTCTGGAAATTCAAGAATTGATTGACCCGAATAATGATGTCATTCACGCAAAAGAACAACAAGGTCAAGAAGAACAGCCACCTGATACTTTTAAGAAAGAAAATCTTGTTTTTCCTTCTGGTGAAGTTCTACCACGCTGTTGGTTAGATGCTAACTATAGACATGACAACGGTTAATGATTTTAAAATCAGGTAATTGGTAATAGTAGGGTAGTACAGCTGTGCTACCCTATTATGTGGCAGATTATGACGCAGCTTTTTCTCCTACTGTCACCCCTTCATTTTGCTGAAACTTAGGAAAAAATGTCTTAGTAATCCAGTCAGTCAAGATGTGAGATAGTAATCCTAAAGGCCCAGCGAACAAAGATAAAGCCAAAGAGTGAATTGTCCAAATACCTGTTTTCTGTCCTTCCCAATAAATCCAGCGACCGACGAATAAATCCATTACTAAAAAATGAATCCAACCTGTTGCAGCAGCAGTTTCATCTGCAAAAAATCGCGCAATATCAGCTAATTGAGGATTCGATAAAGCTTGGGCATTTTCTGGCGTAATGCTGTTAATAAACAAATATAAATATGTCCCTGCTAAAAGCACAAAGGGTAGATATGATGACATTATCTGACGTGTGACTTTCCAGTTTGGCAATAAAATCATCAACGCCCAAAATGGAAATACGAAAAGATTGGCAACGTTAAATAGTTGAGAAATCGTCATATTTTTGCAAAGTGAAGGATTTTTGTTTTGAATTAACTAATTATTCATAAATAGTAACTCTCAGGAGAAAGACCCCCTACTTCTTAAAGAAATCGGGGATCTGGGTATCATTATAAAGCTACAAGTTGTGATTCAATTTCTGAAGACTTCAAATCACGTCCGATGAAAACTAAGCGGGTTTGCCGTGCCTCTTCTGGTTTCCAGGGGCGATCATAAAATTTATCAAATCGGGTTCCCACGCCTTGCATAACTAAACGCATAGATTTATTTGGCACTGCGACAAAGCCTTTAATCCGGTAAATTTCTTGTTGTTGCGCTAATTTTTCTAACTGCTGTTGCAGCTTTTCTGGGTCAAAGGTACGATCCAAAATTAAATTAGTTGAGGTAATTTCTTCATCGTGATTGTGATCCTCTTCGGTATCGTGATGACTAGGACGAGAATCTAAATTGTCTTCAACTGCGGCTTGGAATCCTAATAATATAGATGCATCAAGTTGAGAATGCCCACCGTAGGCATCGGTCTCGACAATCTTCACCACTCTGGGCAATTCTTGCTTAATCAATTCCTCAACTCTGGCTTTTGTCTCGGCATCTACCAAATCAATTTTATTTAACACCACCAAGTCTGCACAAGCAAGTTGGTCTTCAAACAGTTCTTGCAAGGGTGTTTCGTGTTCTAGATTATCATCTGCTTGCCGCTGGGCTGCGATCGCCTCTAGATCGCTAGCAAATGTCCCTGCTGCTACCGCCGCACAATCTACCACCGTAATTACCGCATCTACAGTGGCAGCGTTGCGAATTTCTTGCCAACGAAAAGCCTTTACCAGCGGTTTTGGTAAGGCTAAACCAGAGGTTTCAATCAAAATGCAGTCGATGCTATCTCGCCGCTTGATTAACTCTTGCATCATCGGGTAAAACTCTTCCTGCACGGTGCAGCATAAGCAGCCGTTAGTTAATTCAAAGATATTAGTATTAGTGTCGCCCTCACCATCTTCGGGGCAAATTTGACAGGATTTTAACAATTCGCCATCAATACCGAGTTCGCCAAATTCATTGACTAAAACGGCAATGCGGCGTCCTTGGTTGTTTTGTAGTAGGTGGCGAATTAGGCTAGTTTTTCCACTACCCAAGAAGCCTGTAATCACTGTGACAGGAATTTTCGTAGCCATATTTTTGCCTGATTTACCCAGTATGGTAAGTTTTACGGGTTACAAACTTAAATACTGAGATTAAGCTTGGTTTGAAGATTGACTTAGTTATTTTAAGCTGAAAGTCTATGGTAAACCTGAAAATATTGCCGTTTTTGTTGAGTTTAGGTTTGGTTTTAATCCCTCAAATCACTGTGGCACAAACGGTAGAGGAGTTAGAACAAAAAGCAACATCTGCCGAAGAAGTGAAAAATTATGAAGAAGCCGCTCATATTTGGCGGAGTTTCATTGAGCGCGATGCCAAAAACAGTTATGCTTACGTCAAGCTGGCAGATGTTCTATCTAATCAAGGCAAGATTACAGAGACGATCGCTACCTATCACCAAGCGTTGCAATTAACTCCCGATTCGGCAATTTATCTCAAATTAGGGAATTTTCTCGCAGAAAAGGGACGAACTACTGAAGCGATCGCTGCTTACCGTCTAGCCGTCAAACTCGATCCTAAAAATGATAGCAACTACATTATTTTAGCTAGGAATTTGCAGCAAGTTGGCAGCATAGAGGAAGCATTAGTAGCTTACCGTCAAGCAGTTAAACTGAGTCCTGATTCCAGTAATTACTACTATTTAGCCGAGACTTTATTCAAAATAGGCAAACCAGAAGAAGCGATCGCAGCTTACCGCGAAGCCATTAAACTTGATGAAAGTGGTTATCTTTTTTCTGATAGCGCTTATGAGAAGTTGGGTGAAATCTTGGAATATTCAGAAGCAGTAGCTATCTATCGCCAATTAACTAAAGATGACCCCAATAGCAAGGTTTTTTATAAAAAGTTGGCTGAACTATCATTAAAGCGCGGCTTTGTGAACGAAGCGATCGCAGCCTACCGCCAACAAATCAAAATCGAGCCTGACGCTTCAACATATACAGAACTGGCCGATATCCTGATCACACAAGAAAAACACCAAGAAGCGATCGCTCTTTATCGTCAAGCTATTGTCAAAGAACCTACCGATTATTATTACAGTCAACTAACCAAAGCACTAGCTCAACAAGAAAATCTAGATGAAGCTTTGGCAATTTGCCAAAAGGTGATAAAAACTGGTGAAGGCAGTTATGACACCTGCTCCAATATAAATTTGCCACTTTACAAGCAAAAAGGCTTTAGTGGTGTCATAGCTTTTTATCAGCCGCTAGCGAATATGATTCCACGTCGCAAAATGGCTGAACTTTATATCAAACTTGGCCGAGATATTTCCTATGGTGAATCTGGTGATGGCTCAAAACAAGAGGCGGCGGCAGTTTTTCGGGAAGCGCTGCAAATAGATCCAGAAAACACTGATGCTAAAGATGCTCTCAAGAATTTAATCGCTAATTAAACATAATTGAGGGGCAATCTCCCCATGCTTGCTTTCACGAATCAAAAGCAGTCACAAGGCTATTGCCCCTAAATATTTTGAGCGTTTTTCGCTCTTTCTCCAGAAAGACCTATGAATTATCCTTCATCAGGCTGTCTGGACTTATAATTCCACACACCATACTCAGCACTCATTACTCATTACTCATTACTCATTACTCATTACTCAGCAGTGACGAGTTCAGTACTACCGCGTGTACGACGCCGTGTGAGACTGTTGAACAGCATTACACCGATCGCCTTAATTAAATTACCTTCCAATTCCTGGAACATCTTCATGTTCGTGCCAAAAGCGGCATTAGCTTCATCAACGATGCGATCGCTTGTAGCATCATCAAGGGGTAATTCATCCAAAATTTGCCGATATTTGGCTTTGAATCCCTTCTCATCAGTAATTTCTGGAAACTCATAAAAAGCTGTTCCTTGCCCATCCGACAAATTCATTGCTGTTACAGCAATATTTTTGAGAATTTGTCCCCCGGATAAGTCACCCAAGTAACGAGTATATGAATGGGCGATTAACAGTTCTGGTTCGGTTTGAGATATTTCTCGGATGCGCTTGACATAAGCTTCACCTGCGGGAGATAGTTTGATTTGCTCTTTCCAGTTGGCACCAAAGTAATAAGTCAAGTCTTGCTCTAGGCTATGCTTGCGGTTTAGCTGAGGAAAGTTTATTTTAGAAACAATTGGATGCTGGCGGTGCTTTTCTATTTCCTCTTCCATCGCTGAGTAGACGAAGTAGAAGTTAGCAACTAGTTTCCGGTAAGAGTTTTTTTCCACTACTCCTTTTAAAAAGCACTTGACAAAACCTACATTCTCTGCCATTGTGTGGGCTTTCTTAGTGCCTACACGTAATTTGGTTGCTAAATTGCTGCTCATACTAAATTTCTCAACTTTAAAAAGTTAACTGCCGGAGTTTTGATTCACTAACGGCTAAAAAAGCCATTAAAACGTTACCTTAAAACTATTTGATGAGAATTTATATTAAAATTTTTTAAGCTCCAATAATCATGTAGCTTTTAATACATTAGTGAGGCTAAGAGAATATAACTTGACATTTCGGTGGCAGGGACTACCGCGATACGTTCAAAAATCAAATGGGATTTTTATGTCATTGCAAAGTCTGAACTAATAAAAATAAAAATCAATCTAAAAGTTGAGGGCAAAAAAGGAATAATTAGCTAAAATGTGGAAACTTTATTGATAATGTAAAAAGCAATACTTACTTCATGAAATATTTACAATTTCAGAGACATAAATTCAGTATTATTACGGAAAAAAACCTTAAACTAGAATGAATTTCTAAAGAGAAAAAGCATGTCAAAATTGCTGAATAAAGTCTTAAGTGCTATTTTTCAGTGTGATTGTGTGGAGTGTTTAAAAATATGGTTTCATCTATAACTCGAACATCAGGCATTCCTGGGGATTCTGCTTCCGAAGCTGAGGGATTGGTAAAAGGGATTGAGAGTAGTTTTGGACAGAATTTAATCCCACTACCAGCAAATCCTTTATTTGGCACAGATGGGATTCGCGGACGAGTGGGAGAATTATTGAGTGCGCCCCTAGCATTGCAAGTTGGTTTTTGGACGGGGATTGTTTTACGTAACCATGCGACTCAAGTAGGGCCAGTCATCCTCGGACAGGACTCCAGAAACTCCAGCGATATGCTGGCAATGGCTTTGAGTGCAGGGTTAACAGCAGCAGGGTTAGAAGTTTGGTATTTGGGGTTATGTCCCACTCCTTGCATTGCCTATCTCACCAGCATCACTGATGCCATCGGCGGAGTGATGATTTCTGCTAGCCACAATCCCCCAGAAGACAATGGGATTAAGATTTTTGGTGCTAATGGTGGAAAGTTACCGCAAACATTGCAGGCAGAAATAGAAGCGGGACTGCGTGGCAAGATATCACCTATTACTAGAGTTAGTAATTGTGGGCGGCATTACTCACGTTTAGAGTTAGTGGGACATTATAGCGAGGCTTTGAAAAAACCCTTAAACGGTGCCCTAAATTTTCAGGGAATGAAGATTGTTTTAGACTTGGCATGGGGAGCAGCAGTTGGGTTAGCACCATCAGTCTTTACACAAATGGGGGCAGAGGTAATCTGCCTGCATAACGAAGCAGATGGCGATCGCATTAATGTTAACTGTGGTTCCACACACCTAGATATTCTGGCAGCGACAGTACAAGAACACAACGCCGACATCGGCTTTGCCTTCGATGGCGACGCCGATCGCGTCTTAGCAGTAGACAATACAGGCAGGCAAGTTAACGGGGATTACATTCTCTACCTGTGGGGACGGCACTTGCAACAAAACCAACAATTGCCAGACAACCTGATTGTATCTACAGTCATGGCCAACTTAGGCTTTGAAAAAGCTTGGCAGCAAATTGGTGGTAACTTAATTCGTACCGCAGTTGGCGACCAATACGTGCAAGCCGAAATGCAGCGCACTGGGGGAATGCTAGGCGGCGAACAATCAGGTCATATTCTTTGCCGTCATTATGCCGTAACTGGGGATGGCTTGTTAACTGCATTACACATAGCAGCTTTGGTCAGAGAAGCGGGTATTTCCTTAGGCGAATTAGTAGATCAAAGCTTCCAGACCTATCCACAATTGTTGCGGAACGTGCGAGTCGTCGATCGCGATCGCCGCTTAGGATGGCAAGATTGCCAACCTCTCCAACAAGCGATCGCACTTGCTGAAGCTGCAATGGGAGATTCCGGCAGAATTTTGGTTCGTGCCTCTGGCACAGAACCAGTAATCAGGGTTATGGTAGAAGCTGCCAATGCCGATCTTGCAAACCACTGGACAAATGAATTAGTTTCGCAAGTCCAGCAACACATATAGGCATTTGCTACTCCCTTCCCGCAATCAGATTACCTATCTATTTTTGATGTCCTTCTCTTCTCTAGCAGACGCGTCCCTTACGCGTCTTTACAGTTTATTAAATTAGGTATTCTTTGGGAGAAGGGAGTAGCTGCTATCTTACCTTCCACAAATGCAAATTTTTCGTCATCATAGTTTCTGCAAATTAACCAGCCTTGGTCATCTGTGGAAAATTTACTATTTACAGCAGATTTCAAGTTGAGTGAAGTACACAAGCTAAGTCTCAATACCAGAGATAACGACTGTTTTACTTCTGGGGCGTAGCCCACTCTGACCGGAGGCGGAGTGTCTCCGGCTCCGCTCCTGAGTTCTGCTGCATATTTGCACTTTTATGTATATTTTAAACCTCTTTTATCACAAGAAAAGAGGTTTGTGTGTGTTCATTGATTATCTTTTTCAAGGTAATAAAATGCTTGTTTTTGTTGTCCCACTTAAAAGTCCGCAAGTTTCCAATTCTTGGGAGCGTGTCACCGAATCCTTTGAAAGATGTATCAAATCAATTTGTAATCAAACCTCTGCTGATTTTCACGCTATTGTCGTTTGCCATGAACAGCCAAAAATAGAATTTAATCATCCCCAAATTACTTACATTACAGTTGATTTTCCTTCTCCCAACGAGACAAACCCTATAGCTAGAGGAGACACAGATAAAGGGCGAAAGATTTTGAAGGGATTAATGTATGCTCATCAATTTTCTCCAACTCACACTATGGCAGTTGATGCAGATGATTGCATCAGCAAAAACTTAGCCGCATTTATTAAGCAACATCCTGACTCTAATGGATGGTTTATCAATAAGGGTTATAAATATAAAGAAGGTAGTAATTATATATATATTAAAAGAAAAGATTTTTATTCCATGTGTGGTACCTCCAATATTATCCGATATGACTTAAATTTCTTACCAGAAAATGCAGAATATAATCGGGGCTATGGATACTACAAATATTATATAGACCACGGTAAAATCAAAGGCGTATTAGAAAGCAAAGATAAACCTATTGAAAAATTACCATTTCCGGGAGCAGTTTACATTCTAGAAACAGGAGAAAATCTTTTTTACGGTTCAATGAAGTTAAATTTTAATATTTTTGATCGAAAATATCTAACTCAATCAATTAAGGATGAATTTGGTTTGTACATACTATAGCCATTGCAATCCATTTATATGTAAGCTATAGATTGTTTTTTAAGGCTGATCGGCTACAGCGCCACTATGCCAAAATCTAAGTCAAAAAATCAAAAATCTAAAAAACAGGCTGTAAAAGAAACTCCTACTCTTAGCCTTAAAGAACAGTTAGCCCAAAAGCGCAAAGCAGCCCAAGCACGTAAAGAATTTATTAGCTTAGTCACCAGCGCCACCTTTGGCAGTGTGTTCTTTGGCATTCTACTTTTTTTTGTAGGTGGAATTAAAGCAGCGCTCCCTGGCGTTTTAGGGATATTCGTCATATCCCTTTCCTACAAATACCCGCGCCAAGCGCTATATGCCTTCATCATTTACGTACCTATTGGGGGTACTATCACCTACTACTTGGGCAATAGTCCCATACTCCAATTAGCTAAAGATGCCTTTTATGTTCCAGCGCTAATTGGGCTTTGGCAGACTTGTCGCAAGCAGGGACTACCCATAATTATTCCCCAAGGGATTAAAATCCCACTTTATATAGTCTTTGCTTGCAGTCTGCTAACACTATTGTTTATCAATGGTGGACAGCAGTTTAACCCGCCTAGACTGGGACTACTGGAAAAAGCAACCCAAGAAATACCTTTAGGCATGGGCATTCTGGGACTGAAAGTATTTTTAGGCTATGTCCCCCTGATTGGTTGTGCTTACTATCTAATTCGAGATAAGCGGGATTTTCTATTTTTATCACGCCTCCAGATTTCTCTCATACTGATTTGCTGTGTGCTGGGATTTATTCAATACTTTTTACTACTAACTGGTGTATGTAAAGGCACTAGAGGTCTTGAAGGAAATGCCCTATTTGTCACATCACTAGAAGCTCGGTGTTATTTTGGTGGAGCGCTCTTATATAGTCCTGAAGAAGGGGTTATTCGCTTACCAGGGACATTTGTAGCCCCTTGGCAATGGGCATGGTTCTTAATTTCCAGCACCTTTTTTACCTTTGCCACTGGCTTCACCGATCCCTCCCCAATGTGGCGGCTGATTGGTTTAGGTTCTTTAGTGACAGTATTTGTCAATGCTGTAATCTCTGGACAGAGAATTGCCTTAGCTTTAGTACCAATCTGCTTCGGGATTTTGCTACTGCTTACCGGACAACTTGGCAACCTGAAACGATTTATCCCCATAGGCATAGGACTTGCCCTAGTTGTGGGAATAGCAATGGTGACTAACCCTGAAGTCGTGCAACAGAGAACCGAGAGTTTTACAGGTCGATGGGAAGCTTCACCACCTCAAGATTTTATCGTCCAGCAATTTGAAGAGAATTGGAAAAACGTAGACGGCCCCTTGGGAAGTGGCTTAGGTCGAGCAACTAACTCTGCCCGAGTAATGGGTAAAACTAAGCTTGTAGAAACCTATTACCCCAAAGTACTTTTTGAAGTTGGAATTTTTGGAGTACTCGCCTTTCTGGGTCTAGTAACAAGTTTAACCATTATTGGCTTTAAAACCTATCGCTCCATAAAAAACCGTAATTTCCGCAGTTACGGAGCAGCTTTGTGGGTGTTTATATTGTTTATTAGCTACAACACCTACTACTATCCTTTGGATGTCGATCCGGTTGCTGTCTACTATTGGTTTTTTGCGGGAGTTCTTTTTAAATTGCCAGAACTGGAGAAACAAGATAAAGAAGAGGCCGATCCTCAGCAAAAAAACAAGAAAAAACGTCTCAAAACAATTTAAATGAAATAAAAATGGCAAAAATTATCGTATGCGGTCAGAACCACATCAGAACTCCTAACTTACCGCGTAATTCTAGACATACACTACTCCAAGTCAAATCTTTTCCTACAGGTAGATATCCGATAGAAAGACTTTGGTATCCTTTAGCAAGCTTTCTACCTTGGCAACCTTTATGGAGAAAATACCACGCTATTCATTCTTTCAACAGAATTGTATACACAAATAAGCCTTGGTTTCTCACATTTGAAGATCATCGGGTTTTATATAGGAATCCTAAAAATAAACAAGAGGCAATAGTTTATGACTTATTAAACAATCGGTTAGCGCTAGACAATTGTCAAAAACTGATAGCCATATCAGATTATGCAAAGCTGAGATTTATTAACCGGATAAAAGGCTGGAAAACAGAAGAAAAATTAACTAATAAATTGGATGTAATTCATCCAAATTTTACTGCCAGAGTGGATCAACCTAAAGCTTATCAACCAGACCAAAATTTACAGCTTGTTTTCGTCGGGCATCACATTGCTAGAAAAGGTGGAGTTGTCGCTTTAAGGCTAGCAAAGAAAGCTGAAAAACTAGGTTTACCTCTTACCATCCATATCATATCAGGACTGGGACATGGTTCAGGAGTACCTACAGATTTCCCCGATACCACCAAATATCTGGAAGATTTAAAGTTACTAAATTTAAATAACGTTGTTTTTCACAAAGATATTCCTAACGATAAAGTTCTTGAATTACTATCGCAAAGCCATTTTCAATTAATGGCTACACTACACGATACTTATGGCTTTAGCATCATCGAAGGATTTTCTGTTGCCACTCCTGTAATTACGACAAATGTATGTGCATTACCAGAGTTTGTCCATCACGGTGAAAATGGCTATATTTTAGAATTGCCAGTTAATGAAATTAGGCACTGGAGTGATTGGATGTATGGAGAGAAAACTAAAAGTAATGAATATTGGGAAATTCTTAATAGTACTTATGACTATTTAGCAGAAAAAGCATTGGAGCAAATTATCCAATTTTTTGATAGAAGCGATAAGCAAGAACACTATGAATTTTTAAGTGCAGGAGCATTAGCTCAAGCCCAAATTGTGCATAACTCTGAAAAGCAAAATGAGTTATTTGATAATCTCTATGCCGCAGCAGTATGAAAAGTGCTGTTAGCGGATAGCTAAGGTTTAGCCCGTGCTGAGATGAAAGACATTACTCACCGGGTGAATGGAATTCGCGGCTATACAAACCAAACCCACCTCCGTGGGTTAAAAACTCTTGATTTTCTCTTAGAGGATGTTTGAAAAGTCCTATTGTAGGTATCAAAACGTTCTAGATCCCCCTAAATCCCCCTTAAAAAGGGGGACTTTAATTCTGGTTCCCCCCTTTATAAGGGGGGTTAGGGGGGATCAACTAGTGCCTAAAATCACAGTCAAATACTTTTCAAACATCCTCTAATGCACTATTTTTTTGCTTGTCACGCCACTACAAAACTAGAAAATTAATTTTTACAAGGTTATTATAGAAATAGTAAAATTACTTAAAAAAACTCATGAATAATTGGCCATTAATTACTGTAGTCATTCCGACTTACGGGCGGGAAGAAGCGCTACGAGATAGCATTGTGGATATATTAAAACAGGACTATCCCAATTTTGAAGTTTTAGTTGTAGACCAAACTCCAAAGCATCAACCAGAAATTCAAACCTACCTAGAAGAGATGGCGGATGCAGCTAAAATTAAATGGTTGCGCTTAGATTGGGCGAGTTTGCCAGGGGCGCGGAATTATGCTGTTCGCCGCTCATCTGGTGAAATAATATTATTTATTGATGATGACGTTCAGCTAACCCCTGGATTGTTAGCAGCCCATGCGAAAAATTATTTGCAAAATCCAGAAGTGGGGGCTGTTGCTGGACGGGTATTTGACAGAATGAAATTAGGTGATTCTGGAGGAGATTTAGAGATTGAATATCTACCTCCCGAAGCTATGGACCCAGGAATTGCTTGGTATCATATTGATTTAGTACATACCACCAAACCCCAGCAAGTGTTGACAACAAGGGGTTGCAATATGTCATTTCGCCGCGAAATCTTTACTAAGTACGGGCTGAGGTTTGATGAAAGATTTCGTGGTAGTGCAGTACGCGAAGAGTCAGATTTTTGTTTGCGGGTGCGACAAACAGGGTATAAGATTTGGTACGACCCAGAAGCCCATTTGGTGCATTTAGGCGAAGAAACTGGGGGTTGTCATGATATTAGTATGCGATCGCTAAAATATCAACTCACCTTTTACCACAATCATTTTTTACTGGGACTGAAAAACCTCACTGTTACTCAAGCTTTGCGCCTATACGCCCGTTTATTTGACTGTCACGTTCTAGGACGCCCACCTTGTCACAAAAGCGGTTCCCCCATCAAAATTGCTACTCGCGCTATTTTCTACATTTTGGGTTTTTTCAAAGCTTTGGGTACTGTCATCCAATCAATATGGAACGATGGTCAAGTTTACAGTCGATTAGATGAACAAGTTTAGGCATTGGTCATTAGTGAATAACAAAGGATAAATGAAAATTTTAGTTGCTAGTCATACTTATATCGTAGACCTCAACTGTGAAAAATTACGCACTTTATCTCAATTAGAACCCGATATTGAAGTGACAGTTGTAGTTCCAAAGCGCTGGAAACCAGGTGGTGTCCAAAACAGAATTATTGAAACTGAATACCGTGATGAAGGCAGATTTAGAATAGTTCCAGTTTCTAATTTTAGTCAAAATCATCAGGGACTTCTTACATTTGGCGCTGATTTGATATCTTTATTAAAACAATTTCGCCCCCAAATCATCCAAGTTGAACAAGGGTCTAGAGCCTTAGCCTATACTCAAATGATTGCCTTAAATCAGCTATTAGGACTCAAGGCAAAAAATTTATTTTTTACCTGGTGGAATCTTCCATATAATCTCAAACCACCAATTGCTTTATTAGAAAAATATAACCTCAATCACAGCCACGGCATTATTTCTGGTAATCAAGATGGAGCAGAAGTTTTGCGAGAACGGGGATATCAAGGAGCAATTAAAGTTATGCCACAACTGGGTGTAGATGAAAGTCTATTTACTCCCAAAACCCAACCAGAGTTGGCAGCTAAATTTGGCATTGAAAAAGAAGATTTTGTGGTAGGTTTTGTTGGAAGATTTGTGCAAGAAAAGGGTTTATTGACACTTTTACAAGCCTTAATTACCTTGAAAAATAAACCTTGGAAATTACTCTTGCTGGGTCGGGGAGAGTTGCAAAGTGAATTAATCAAGATAGCTACAGAAAACAATATTAAAGAACGGTTAATTTTGGTAGAAAGTGTTCCTCATGACGAGGTGACAAATTATATAAACTTAATGAGTACTTTAGTATTACCTTCAGAAACGACTTACAAGTTTAAAACCTTAACTTCTATTGGCTGGAAAGAACAATTTGGTCATGTGCTAATTGAAGCGATGGCTTGCCAAGTCCCTGTAATTGGTTCTGATTCTGGTGAAATCCCCTATGTAATTGGCGATGCTGGTTTAGTGTTTCCTGAAGGTGATCCTCAAGCCCTTGCTAATTGCTTAGTTCAATTAATGGATCAACCAGATTTTGCTCATAATCTTGGTGAAATGGGTTATCAAAAAGCGATGATTAAATATACAAATAAAGCTTTGGCTAAACAGCAATTGGAGTTTTATCAAGAGTTAGTTAATAGTCATTAATAAGATGTTTGAAAAGTCTAATTTATTACTAGCCCTGGCGACTAGAAGCGACTAGAAGTCGCGGCTACACAGACAAAACCCACCTCCGTGGGTTAAAATCTCTTGATTAATGACAAAAAAATGAAAATATTACAAATTGTCCCCTCAATTTCTTTGATTTACGGCGGCCCTAGTCAAATGGTACTAGGGCTAGCGCCAGCGTTGGTAAAAGAGGGAGTGGAAGTTACAATTCTGACAACTGATAGTAATGGCGATAATGGTCAAATACCTCTGGATGTTCCTTTAAATTGCCCAATTAAACAAGATGGCTATGAAATAATTTACTTTCATTGCGCCCCGTTTCGTCGCTACAAATTTTCCCTAGATTTATTAAACTGGCTAAAACGTCATGCTCACGAGTTTGACATAGCACATATTCATGCTTTATTCTCGCCTATAATTAGTGCTGCTGCTATTGTGTGTCGTCAGCAAAAACTACCTTATATTTTCCGCTCTTTGGGTACTCTCGATCCGGCTGATTTACGGAAGAAAAAGCAATTAAAACAGCTTTATGTGGCAATTATAGAACGTCAAAATTTAGCTAGTGCCGCAGCAATTCATTTTACCAGCGATCAAGAAGCTAAAATATCAGAACGATTTGGAGTATCTACACCAGATTTGGTGATTCCTTTGGGTGTAATTCCCCCGCAATCTAGTTTGACAAATATATGTAGTCAATTAGAAATACCAAAAGACGTACCTTTGGTACTGTTTATGTCACGAATTGACCCAAAAAAGGGGTTAAATTTGTTGATTCCGGCGCTAGAGAAACTATTAGGGGTTGGTTATAAGTTTCATTTTGTCTTAGCTGGGACAAATCCTCAAGATCCAGATTACGAACAAAAGATAATTTCCCAAATTCAAAATTCACCACTGCGATCGCACACTACAATTACGGGCTTTGTCACTGGTGAACTTAAAGTTAGTTTACTACAAGCTGCTGATTTATTTGTCTTGCCTTCTTACTACGAAAATTTTGGGATTGCTGTCGCTGAAGCGATGGTAGCAGGTGTACCCGTAGTCATTTCTGACCAAGTGCATATTTGTCAACAGATACGTGATAGTGAGTCGGGTTGGGTAGGCGCAACAGAGGTGCAAGCGCTGGTAGAGTTACTGCAAGAAGCTTTGCAAAATCCCGCAGAACGCCAACGACGGGGATTAAACGCCCAAAAGTATGCCTTGGAAAATTTTAGCTGGGATGCGATCGCAAAGCAGACAATCCAAGCGTACCATAAAATTCTGACGAACAAATGAATTTAACCCAATGCAGACAATAGCAGTTTTTGCCAAATAGGCGCTAGAACTGCTTTCACAACGATATCCGCAATCACAAAACCAATCCCAATCAACATATAAGTTTTTGGAAAGGGAGATTTCGGAACTTCGCCTCTAATGCGAGTTATTAAATTCAATCCCAATGCAGCCAAAGCTACTCCAGTGGCGATAAATCCGATTATCCGCAAAATTGACCAAGGATACCACCCTAAAATAGCTGCTAACCAAGGTTTAGCACTAACTTTCACCAATTCTGCAACATAAAAATTCATGTAATTCAGCATCCAAGTACCGAATATCAATGCCGCACTACTTAAGGTGACAACGCAGAGAATACAAAAAATCCCGTAGTGCAATAAATGGTCTGGTAAAAATAAACTGATTTTTCCTTCCATACCTTCTGCCGTGCGAATCCAGTGCAGCATCTCTGTAGTGTATGACTGTCCACGGAGGATCACTTTTGCGGCTGTTTCTGGTGCGATCGCTGTTGCTATAATTACGGCAATACTCTGCAATACTCCCCACAGTAACATCCACCAAAAAGCACTTTTATATTGTTGACGACGTACTTCTAAAAAGAAAATAGGATAGGGGACAGCAGCACCGAAAATCGGCATCAACCAGGGAATTCCAAAAACAAAACTTGCACTTGTGCTGAGGATAACACCAATCGCCAAAAAGATTACTATCATCATAAGTAATTCAAAATTCAAAAATAATAAATATATTTGTAGTCTTTATTCTCAATACTTACTTTATGAGAATTCAATTTGTAACAGCTTAGAGACTTCTCACAATATTGCATCCATACCAAGAAAGTTTCCCATAATTCTGCAATAATTTTAAAAAATTGGAACTCAATAAGCCTAGATGTGCAATGGCTTGTAGTCAGATATCAGCCTGATATTTGCAATTCTCTATGTAAAGAAAAATCTGTATGAAAAACACACTATCGAAAAGCATATATGTGTATTTTAGTCAATAGTTTTTATCTCTGTTTCATCTTATATCCAAGAGCGCTGACAACCTAAAATTTTGTTTCAAACCGCTAAAGCCCGATTGGGGAATGGGAGTTTTATGGGATGATAGCATACTAGAATATATATGCCTTTCTAACTACAGGGAATCTCACATGGTTCGTCTAGGTGACACAGTACCAAACTTTACGCAAGCCTCAACATACGGCGACATCGATTTTTACCAATGGGCAGGTGACAGCTGGGTTGTGCTGTTTTCTCACCCTGCTGATTTTACACCTGTTTGTACAACAGAACTCGGCACAGTTGCCAAGCTAAAACCAGAATTTGACAAACGCAATGTCAAAGCGATCGCACTCAGCGTTGATAACGTTGAATCTCACAAAGGCTGGGTGGGAGACATTGAAGAAACTCAAAGTACCACCCTTAACTACCCAATCTTGGCGGATGCAGATCGCAAAGTTTCCGATCTTTACGACATGATCCACCCCAATGCTAATGCGGCGGTGACAGTGCGATCGGTTTTCGTGATTGACCCTAACAAGAAACTCCGTCTCACTTTCACCTATCCTCCCAGTACGGGACGCAACTTTGATGAGCTTTTGCGGGTGATTGATTCTCTGCAATTGACTGATAATTACAGTGTGGCGACACCAGCTGACTGGAAAGATGGAGAGGATGTCGTAATTGTCCCCTCACTGAAAGATCCAGAAGTACTCAAACAGAAATTCCCCAAAGGTTACGAGGAAGTAAAACCCTATCTGCGTCTAACTCCTCAGCCTAACAAGTAAATCTGAAAATGATTTCGGATAAAAAGCAAAGACGCAAAGATATAACTTTGCGTCTTTGTTTATTTGCGTGAGAATTATAGTTAGTTAACTAGGCATCCGAACCTGGAGGAAATTCCGATGTTTTCATCTCCGTTGGTTTTGCAAATTCCGTCATCAATGCAAATGACAGACGAACAATTTTTTGATTTCTGTCAGATGAATCGTGATTTACGCATTGAGCGAAATAAATTTGGAGAATTGGTAATTATGCCTCCAACTGGTTCAGAGACAGGAAACCGAGAAGTTAATATCTCAGGACAGCTGTGGGTTTGGTCAGAACAAGATGGTACAGGTATAACTTTTAGCTCCAGTACCGGATTTAAGTTATCAACAGGTGCAGAACGCTCTCCAGATGCTTCCTGGATTAAACTAGAACGGTGGAATGCTCTTTCTCCAGAACAACAGCGAAAGTTTGCACCCATTTGTCCCGATTTTGTAGTCGAACTCAAATCTCCTAGCGACAACCTCCAAACTTTGAAGGATAAAATGGAGGAATATATGAATGAGCCAGGAATACAGTTAGGGTGGTTAATTGACCGTAAGCAGCATCAAGTCTATATTTATCGTCCTGGATTGCCAGAGGAATGTTTAGATAATCCTGCTAGTGTAAGTGGCGAGTCAGTATTGCCTGGGTTTATTCTCAATATGAGTAAAGTTTGGTAAATACGAATTACGAATTAGACTCACTTGTTGTACCAGCTTTTTCGCCACTGCCGCATTTGCTTAATTTCTGTATTTTGTGCTTTGATAATTTCTTGAGCTAATTGCTTAACTTCAGGGCGCTTAGACTTACCCAAGGCATCTTGCCCCATTGTTACAGCCCCTTGGTGGTGAGGAATCATCGCATTGATAAAGCGCAGATCAAACTCAGCATCAGATGCACCTAAGTCTTGACTCATCATCATAGCTTTCATTTGGTCAGGTGACATTTCCATCGTATGCCCCATTTGACTGTCATAAGCCATTGGTTTATCTCCCGCCTTCGGATACCAAGCTTGTCGCCACTGCTTCATCTGAGTGATTTCTTGGTTTTGCGATTTGATGATATTGTCTGCTAATTTTTTGATTTCAGGACGTTTTGATTTCACCTGTGCAACATTCGCCATTTCCACAGCCCCTTGATGGTGCGGTATCATCGCGTCGATAAATCGTAAATCAAAATTAGCATCGGCTGGGCCTAAATCCATTCCCATGCTGTGATTCATGCCACCACCGTGATTCATCATCTGCTTGTCATTAGGATTAGTGGTGATTGCTTCTGGCGCTTGGCTTTGGTTCTGGGAAGCAGTACTAGTACAGCCTGTGATTAACCCACTGGCTGAAGCGATCGCACTCAAGGTTAACGCCAAAAACCCATTCCTCAAAGATAGCAGTTCCATAAGTCTCACCTAACAATTTCCCAATTCTAATCAAATTGCTAGCCTGAAATCTAAAGATCCCCCAGTTCTCAAAGAAGTCGGGGATCTGGTTGTTTATCAGTCAAAATTGTGTACGCTTCATTAACTAAGTGCATTTTCTCTTGTGCTTGTTTTAGCAGTTGTGGCTGATTCACAAACAAATCTGGATGCCATTTTTTTACTAAAGTTCGATAAGCTTGCTTTACCTCAGCCTGAGAAGCATTTGTTTGCAATCCTAAAATGCTATAGGCGCGAGTAATCTGATCTTTTTCCGTCTGGGTTTTTGGTTGATTTGGTGCTTTGTTGCTTTGAGTTGTATTTTGCTTTTTCCCAGTTTCAGAACCAGGCGATGTCTGATAAGCCTTAGGGCTACGCATCTCTGCTTTCATTCGCGCTATTTCCTCATTGAGTTCCCAATCACGAAATTTTGCCTCAACCTCTTCTTTTTGTGGAGAGAGAGAAGCTTTTGGCGGTGGTGGAGAAACAGATTTTACCCTTGTCTGAGTATTCTTAGCAGGATTTTCCTGTTGTCGCTTAACACCAGTATCTTTTTCAGGAGAAGTTTCAACTCTCTTTGGCTGTGGCGAATATTTTCTATTAGTGTTGTTGGATTTGGGTATTTCTTTATAAGGTTGATAATTTGAGAGTATTTTTACCTTTTCTAACTCTCGTAGCAAATGATTAAAACCGTTTTGTAATTGCTGCAAACTTTCCCGCTTATTAGTAACTTCTAGTGGTGCTTGACTGACTTCAAAACAAATTATTTTATCGATTTTTTGTTCATATTCATCTAAAATTGATAACCCTTGACTGCTAAAACTAGATAAATAATCTTCAACCGCAGTTATACAAAGTTTAGCAACTTCCTGATGATAAGATTCCTTTGCTAATTGTTCGTCTTGTTTTTGGATATTCTTGTTTAGCAAATAAGAAATACTCCCGACGACAGCAGCACCCACTGGGCCGCCTAATAACCAACCAATACCACCACCAACAGCGATAGAACCAGGTTCACTCAAATCATCACTATTATTTGGCTTTGGGGGTAGCATTACTTGTGGTTCGCTAGAAAAGGGAATTAATAAATCTTGTGGTCTTTCTTCTTGAAAAAATTCGTAAGCTTGATAAAGCCATTTAACCGCAGCTAATTGTAATTGATTTAGGTCTTTTTTAAAAGTATTTGTTTGCCAATCCTTAAATTTGTTTTCTGCCAATGCAACTGCTGCATCAGCTTGATATTTTGTGAGTAACTTAGGTAACGCTAGCCAATCGCGTAAATCTCCCACGCTAGTCACAAAACCTTTATAAATTAAGTCGGCTGCTTTTTGTTTAATTTCAATTTTAGTATTTTGTTTATCATCAAAAGATTTTATTTCAAGAGAAATTGGGTCAATTTTAGCTTTTAATGAGAGTTGGATTTGAGAAGCGATCGCTTCCACTCTTGGCAAACGCACGCTACCACGATTTGGTTGCACAATCCCGACAATATTTTGCAACGCTGTTTCAAAAGCTGCTAAACCGCTACTATTGGCAGCCGCAACATCACCTTTTAATCTGGCTCTTAAGGCTGGTAAAGCATCAACACGATATAAATTACTAAAACCTGGAGGTAGTTCAGCTCGAAAGCTTTCTGCAACAAACAGCAGGCGATTTTGGACTTGTTTTTGCTCGTCGGGTTCGAGTAAGTTCAGAAAATTAGCAACAAATATAACTGTTTTAATACCGCGATCTAATAACCAATCTCGTAAGTTTTCCCGCTCACCTAAAGTCATTAACTTGCGTGCATCTAATAATTGGATAACTAAATCTGCGCTTAAAAGTTGTTCTCTAACTAAATTATCTTGTTCATCTCGATCATTTGTTCCCGGTAAATCAAGAAATTCTACACCTGTTTCTAAGAAGGGATGCGGACAAAAAACTTCCACAGATGCTACATCTTTTCGCATCTGCCTATTACCATCAAGAATTGCAAATTGTTGTAAAATTTCTGTGCCACTACGATAGATTTCTGTACCATCTACCAACATGATGCGAGTTCGCACATCAGAACCATACTTGACAGTAATCGATGCGCCTGTGGTAGGGATTAAATCAATCGGTAAGGTGCGATTCCCTAACATGGCATTCAGCAAGGTAGATTTGCCATGATTAAAGGGCCCAAATACCGCAATGCGAAAACTAGGATTAACTAAATGATTGCAAATGGTAATTATATCTTGATGTAGTTGCGATTTGCGTTCTAAATTCAGTAATGCAGATGCAGATTTTAGAGAATCTGCTAAATCCTTATAACCTTCATACTGTTGCTGCATAGTTATCCTATCTTCCTCGTTCCCAGCTTTTAGGTGGGAATGCCTACTAAAAGGCTCCGCCTCCCATAATCATTAGAATTTGAGGTGGAGCCTCAATGAATTGCGTTCCCAGCTTGAAGCTGGGAACGAGAGTAATGAGATATATTAGCTATAGTAAGCTAATAGGTTGCTATAGGCTGCTTCAATTTTTTGCAACTGAGCTATTACATCTTCTTGTAAATCTTTTAAACGATTGAACTCAGTCTCACGATTGATTTCGCGGGTTTGTTTTTGCTTAACTAAATTATCTAATTCAGATTTACGAGAGACGATATCATCGTTAATCCGCTTACTCACTTCTCTTTCATAAGAGTCAAAACACTCTTTCACGGCATTGTATACAACCTGAGATTGCTCATGTGCAACTTGGGGGAGATGTTTAACTAACTCTTTCTTCGCCGTTTTAACTAACTCTTTACGCGCTTGATCTGCTTGTAAAAATCCTACTCCCAAACCTAGCAACGCAAACCCAATAGGGCCAAGAAAAATACCTGTCACTGCGGTAATTATCCCACCAATTCCAATTACAGTGAAGTAGTTTAACAAGATATTTTTCCAATCAAATCCAGCCCCAGCCATTGCAAAACCAGCAAGATTTCCCTTAGAGAGTGATAATAATCCCATTGCCCATTTTGCCCAGCCGGGAGAGTTATCTTCTTCAGTGGTAGTAGTGGCATGTACCTTTACGTCTTGTCCAGTGAGCTTTTCTGTTATTTGGTCTGTGATTTGACTATAAGATGCGCCATATTGTGCAGCACTGCGAGAAAGTTCTTTAAAAGCTGCATTGATATCTTTTTCAGCAGTTAATGTCCAAGCAGCAGATTTGTCAGTGATATATTGCTCAAAGGCTTTTTGCAGTGCGGTGTTAAATGCTTCTCGTTTACCACTACTGAGAAAATCAAACAAATTTAATTCTGGCTGATAGCGTAAGAAATCGGTTTCAAAAGTATTACCTAAGTTTAAAACGTAACTGCGGAAAGATTCGGAAATTGTTCTTGCTTGAGTGTCTCTGGTGTTGATAATTTCTTTTTGGAATTGATCTCGGATACCTGTGAGTTTGTTAAACTCTGGTTCTACTGAATCAATCCGTTTTTTCAATTCATTTACATCTTGGTCAAGTAATGGTACGCGTCTAGCAACTGCTTCGCGGGTATGATTGCAGGCAAGTCTTGCTAAGGTTCTGACTTGACGTAGTTCCGCGATCGCACGTTCTCTGGTAAGAAAAGTATTAAGGGCTTCCATAAACTTCGGAAAGCCAGTCCCATCTAAATCAGCTTGAGGGTTTTTCAAGCGTCGTCTGAGTGCTTGAATTGACGAAAGCTCAAACACGCGTTCGTCATAAATATTCTGACCCTCTACAGAACAATATTCTGCTAAATTCGCGTGAAATACTTGCCGTAATCTATTTTCAGATGCTTTGAGTTCTTCGACGTCATCAGGATCAATCAATGATTCCCGCACCTGATCCCAAGCGTTAACTAAAAAGAAAACCGTCAATCCTCGACCTTTGATATAATTTTCTAGGTAGCGACGCTCACCCAAGGTACAAGGTTGAGAAGCTCTCATCACGAATAAAATTGCATGGCAGTTATTTACATAACCCAAAGATAATTCGTTTCGCGCTTCTGTATCATTCAATCCTGGGCTATCGACAATTTCAATTCCCTTTTCTAATAGCGTTAAGGGATACTCCACTACTGCATAATCAACATCGGGAAAGGCTTGTTTTTTCTCCTGCTCTAATTTTTTAGCTTCAGCCGGATCAATTGTATATTTATATTTAAAGTTCTGAAAGTCTAGCTGTTGCGGACTTTTCCCATCATTAAAATGAATAGTAACTTTCTTTTCTGGCCCATAGCGTAAAACCGTTAATACTGCTGTACAGGGGTTAACATCACTTGGTAATAAGTTTTCACCAATTAAGGCATTGAGAAAGGTACTTTTACCCCGTTTCATATCGCCCAAAACTAAAAGGCGAAATACTCCTTGACGGAGGTTTTTGCTAGCTACAGTAATATCTTCAATATCTCGCTCTAAACTGAGTTTTCCTGATGAAGAATCTCCAGCTAACTCAGCTTTACTAATTGTTTCAGCCAGTTTACTCAAACATACAGAAATCTCCGATCGCACTTGAGCAACACGCTCTAAATCTTGGATAAATCTGTCAGTTGCTACCTGATTGCTCATTATAATTACACCTTAATTAAAGATTAGGTTTTTTAGATTCCAAAAATAATTTGTAAGACATCCACCCCAGCGCACCAACAATAATAAACCCAGCCAGCACTGAAGCTATTCTCACTGCAACCAGTGCTACCACACCAAGAGCAAACAGTTTTCCACCCAGAATCACTTTTTGCATCCAAGGTTTCTGAGAATTTTCTGGTTGATGTTTCACAGTTTGATGAAAAGCCGCATCGTTAGTATGGAGGTTAGTTTCCATTTCCCGGAGTCGCAATTCAACTTCTCGTTCTCGTAGTAAACGTTCCCGGTGTTCAAGTTCTTTTTGGCGATGCCTACGGCGGGCTTCGCCTACACTCTCAGATGTCATCGGTGTTCATCCCGTCTAAGACAATGAAAAGATATCAGCATTCACTCATTAATCATGCTGTATCGTAACTTACGCAAATATTTAGCAACCCCAGTAAAATTACTATTTAAATTTGATCTTTACCCCCTTAAAAAGGGGGTCGCCGCAGGCGGGGGGATCTGATCCGAACTGTATCGGGTGTAATAATACCTACTTATCGCTCATTGTATTGTCTGTGTAGCAACCGCTTTTGAGTCTGCGGTGGATTTTAACCGGGTAATGGTGGCTTTACGAATGCGATCGCTTTTGCGTACTCCGCCTGTCATCTCATATTCCCGGCTATCTTTGCCATACTTCAACACCACACCACTAACTAAGCGTTCTGAGGTTTCGCAAATGCTCTTTTCAAGGGTTTCTATTTTTGCCTTTGCCGAATCAAGGGCAGTTAGCATCATATTATACTGGTCGATCTGGTTGCGGAGTTGTCCAGTTAACTGGATTAAATTGTCTAAACTCATAGAATCACCAAAGTCAAGGCTAGAATCAATCGATTTAAATCCGATTACTCTCTTTTCGGTTTTTTCTAGGACGGAAGAGCTTCTTTGTTTGCGTGGCATCAATTTATGCTTCTTACTAAACTTTATCTTTCTAGAGTGTCTCAATGGGACAATGTAGCGGTTCAGTAAAGCTTACAAAAACAGGTGTTTTTTTTAAAAAGATTAGCTTAATAGCTCAGTAATTGCACTATGCTAGACGAGAAATCGTTCAGAATGGACTTGTGTTCTAACAGAATGGACTTGCGTTCTAACAGAATAGACTTGTGTTCTGACAGAATGGACTTGCGTTCTAACAGAATGGACTTGCGTTCTGGCAGAATGGACTTGCGTTCTGGCAGAATGAACTTGTGTTCTGTCAGAACGGACTTGTATTCTGACAGAATGGACTTGTGTTCTGAACGAATATCAATCAATACAGCGCTTCCGGCAGCTATGAGGTACATCCTCAAAGCTGAAAGCTATGATAGGAAAGGGCAAGAAGAAAAACTGTACTGTATTGCATAATAGCTGTCAATGCTTTAACCCAAGTTTTTCTAGTCCTCTTCTAGAGGACTTGCACCATTAGACAGGGAATTCTATTCCCTGGCGGTCTGGCTGGCGGTCTGGCTGTCTGTATTGCATAATAGCTGTCAGTGCTGTATAGTCACAGACCTAACAACAGCAAAGATTTGCCTCTATCTGTCCTGATTTTATAGTTGAACTGCGATCGCATTAATCCAGTATCTCGCCGAACACACGATTTATATCAGCTTATTACCAAGAATTTTGAGGAATTGGGTGATAATAAGGTGAAGGTTACTGTTGAAACTACTGCTGTCAGTCATGCTCCTAAAGTTCACCTTTGCCCTCAGTCAACAGGAAACTTTTGAACTGCGCTGTGATTATGGCTCACGTCGCCTGGATAAAACGGAGTTGGCAGCACTCATTAATTTGTGTGAGCAAAATTACTATGCTCAACAAAGAGATAATCTACCCTATCTCATCCAGTTGGGACGGCAACTTTATCAATGGCTGGATGGTAAGGAAGGATGGCTGAGAAGGGCGCTGGATGACGCGGATGAGCAAACGATTCTTCTAGATTTGATTAAAACCAGCGAAGCGCAGGGGTTGAACCCAGAAACAGAACGGGTAGCCTTGGGATTGGCGCATTTGCCTTGGGAGTTGCTGCATGATGGCATTGGGTTTTTACTGCAACGTCAAAATATTTCCGTCTTACCAGTGCGTTCTGTGCAGCAGCGTCAAACCCAAATCATTAGCGTGCAAAATCGCCCCTTGCGCTTGCTGTTTATGGCGACTTCTCCTGAAGATCCGAGAGTTCCGCCACTAGGGTTTGAGCAGGAAGAAGCCAACATTTTGCAAGCAACTAAGGATCAGCCTTTGGCGTTGATTGTTGAGGAAAGTGGCTCGGTTGCAGAGTTAGCCAATTTGGTGAAATCCTACCCCGAAGACTATTTTGATGTCTTTCACCTCACGGGACACGGGATAATTTATACCCAACAAGGCTACCGCTATTTGCTGGCAAAAGGTGCAACGCTGCCAGATAATACCCCCTGCTTCATCACTGAAGATGAGGTGGGGAATATGCAGCTTACTACCGTCAATGATTTAGCTAAAGCCTTTCGGGGACGCTGGCCGCGTGTAACTTTTCTCTCTGGTTGTCATACAGGACAGGTTGCTAATAAGGGGACAGTACCCTCGATGGCGCAAGCGTTGGTGAAGGCAGGGGCAGGTATAGTTTTAGGCTGGGCGCGTCCGGTGTATGACCGCACGAGTATTGTAGCAGCACAGGCACTTTACCAAGCTTTGGCGACGGGGGCAACTGTTGAAGCAGCAGTCAAAGCAGCGCAGCAGGAGATGATTGACAAAGAATGCACTGACTGGCATCTGTTGCGGATGTATCGGGATACGCGCCCCATTGCCGAACTGGTGACACCTCTGAGAACAAGAAATCGTGAAAAGCTGAAGTTTACAGCGCCAGAGCAAGAATTTCTCGATGAGAATAATCTAGTTAAAGTTGCCAGTAGGTTTGAGTTTGTCGGACGCAGACGACCTTTGCAACGGTGTCTCAGGGCATTGCGGGAAACCAGCGATCAAATCGGGGTGTTTATTGCCGGGATGGGCGGACTGGGCAAAAGTACCCTGGCGGCGCGGTTATGTACGCGGGTGCAGACGCAGCGTGATAATTTTACGCGAGTCGTGTTGATTGGCCCTCTGGATGAAATAGGTTTGCTGAATAAGCTTTCTAATAAGTTTGAGCGGTTTGCAGATGTGCCAGCACTTTTGAATAAACCAAAGGTGTCTCTGAAAGGGCGGTTGCAAAACTTTTTTGCAGCGATTGAAAAGGAACACAACCAACCTTTGCTGTTGGTGCTAGATGACTTTGAGCAGAATATCCCCACAGCTAATATTGAAGATGGTTCGCTGCGGATGACGGCAGAAGCTTACGAAATTTTAGGGGCGATTTGTGGGGCGTTGGAGGAAAACGGGGGAGAAAGTCGGCTGATTGTTACTTGTCGCTATTTGGAAGAAGACACTTTGCCACCTCATCGCCTGCATTTGGAATCTTTGGCAGGGATGAGCAGCAGTGATATTGATAAAATCTGCTTTCCCTTAGATAAAGAAGTTAGGCAGCAGTTAAAAACTCAGCGAATTATCCACATAGCTGATGGTAATCCCCGCTTGCTGAAGTGGTTGTTAGAGGTGATTCAGCAACCAGGAATAGCGACGGATGAATTACTCAATCGGCTGGAGGCGACTGAGCAAAAATTCCGCGAAGATATCTTGGCGCAAACTCTACTGGCTGCTTTGGAACCGGAAGAACAAAAGTTTCTCGCACGATTGAGTGTGTTTCACTTGCCGGTGACAGAGGAGATTTTTGAAGTTCTTACTTTTTTGCCCACATCTTCTGAGATCCCCCCAACCCCCCTTAAAAAGGGGGGCAATATTCCCTCCTCAACCCCCTTTCTAAGGGGGTCGGCGCAGCTGGGGGGATCTCATACTTGGCTTGTTCAAAAATTAACCAAGCTAACCAGCCTTAGCCTAGTCGAGTCGGCCACCACTCACCCCAACCAGCCAGCTAATTATCGGGTGACGACAATTTTAGAACCGTTGTTAGAACCAGTGTTGAATGAGGAAGAATGGCAAGCAACGCGACAACAAGGGGTGAGGAAAATCCATCAAGCTTGGTGGGAGGAGAATGAAAACCCCACAGAAGTAGAATTACTGGAAATTGTGCGGTTGGGATTGTTGGCAAGAGAAGAGGAAATTGCTGTCAGCATTGGGCATAGGATTGCAAACAATTGGGTGAGCAATTCCCGCTTTGTGGAAACTTTTGATTTGTGTAAGCAAGTTCTGGCAGTTTTTCCAGACTACCGCATCTTGGGAACCATTGCCCGTGCTGAAAAGGTTTTGGGTTTGGTGCAAGAAGCTGTTGCTCATTTTCACCAAACCTTAGACTTTTGCCCTGAAGAGGAATTGCAAGACAAATCTGCTACCCTCAACAACATGGCACAGGTAATCGCCGACCAAGGGGACATCCCAAAAGCGATCGCACTTTACGAGCAATCCTTGGAAATAAAGGAGCAGATTGGCGATGTCCAAGGTAAAGCCACTACCCTCAACAACATGGCACTGGTATTCGCCCAACAAGGGGACATCCCAAAAGCGATCGCACTCTACGAGCAATCCTTGGAAATACAACAGCAGATTGGCGATGTCAAAGGTAAAGCCACAACCCTGGCAAATATAGCTGGTGTAATCGCCCAACAAGGGGACATCCCAAAAGCGATCGCACTTTGGCAGCAAGACTTGGAAATATCTGAGCAGATTGGTGATGTCAAAGGTAAAGCCGCAACTCTCAACAACATGGCACAGGTAATCGCCGACCAAGGGGACATCCCAAAAGCAATCGCACTCTGGGAGCAATCCTTGGAAATACAACAGCAGATTGGTGATGTCAAAGATAAAGCCGCTACCCTGGCAAATATGGCTCAGGTAATCGCCGACCAAGGGGACATAGCAAAAGCGATTGTACTTTGGGAGCAATCCTTGGAAATATTTGAGCAGATTGGTAATGTCCAAGGTAAAGCCACTATTCTCAACAACATGGCACTGGTAATCGCCCAACAAGGGGACATCCCAAAAGCGATCGCACTCTGGGAGCAAGACTTGGAAATATCTGAGCAGATAGGCGATGTCAAAGGTAAAGCCGCAACCCTCAACAACATGGCACAGGTATTCGCCCAACAAGGGGACATCGCAAAAGCGATCGCACTTTGGCAGCAATCCTTGGAAATACAACAGCAGATTGGTGATGTCAAAGGTAAAGCCGCAACTCTCAACAACATGGCACAGGTATTCGCCCAACAAGGGGACATCGCAAAAGCGATCGCACTTTGGGAGCAATCCTTAGAAATAATTGAGCAGATTGGCGATGTCAAAGGTAAAGCCACTATTCTCAACAACATGGCACTGGTAATCGCCCAACAAGGGGATACCGCAAAAGCGATCACACTCTACGAGCAAGTTGCTTCCACGCTTGCACAAATAAGTGCCTATGGTGATTTGGTAACAGTTCTGAGTAATTTAGGCTTAACAGTTGAAAGTAACGGTTTGGTTTACCTAGCTCAAGCAATATGGCTGACGCTAAGGATTCAAGCGTCATTAGCAGATACCATTAAATTAATCCGTGTTTTATATAATAGAGTGCCTCAAGGTGATGAGCTAAAAGCTTTGCTAGGAGCAACGGCAATGTTCTTCTGCAAGCGCCGAGGTGAAGGTCATCCTCAGTTAGAGGAACTTCAAAAGCGTAGTTTCAAGATTGTATTAGATGTGGCGGGTGCCCAAGGAATTAAAATGCCGGAAGCGTTTGATGCTTGGGTTGTCCAGCAACGGTTAAATGATCCAGAATATTTCCTCCCCCGACTCAATCAACGCCTAGAGGAAATTGTCGGCAATGGGTGGTTGTTTGACCGCAGTCAAGTTTCAATGGGTAAATAAGGGGAAATGCGATCGCGTTAATCTTAATGATTTTTGTTGGCTTGCCCAGAGAGAAGGTGCGATAGAGATAACAGAGATGCGATCGCGTTAATCTAAAATTAGTTGTGACAATGTAACCAGCTTATGCAGTCCTTCAATATTACTCTGCCAGATGCGATCGCACTACAAGTCACCGCTTGCACTACAAGAGCAACCACACTTACCAAATTGTTTTGATGTGTGGATAGTTGAGAATTTTTTGATCGCAGGTTATGAGTTCTATATTGCGGCGGTAGGCGATTGCAACAATAATGCGATCGGCTGGATCTTTGTGGAAATCGCCGGGTAATTGAGTGCTGGCTATTGCATCTAGTGGATCAAGTGGTTCTATGGTGATTCCAGGTCGAGTTTTTGCAATTGCAAACCATTCATTGATGGCAAGGGGGAGGGGTAGTTTTCCTGCACTATGCTTGACTGCAATTTCCCAAACAGAAATGGCAGAAACCATGAGCGAGTTTTGGTTTTCGCCTATGGTTAATAGGGTACGGCCACGTTCGGAAAGCTGCTCTGGAGTATGGAGCCACCAGAGCCAAGCGTGAGTGTCAAGTAAAATCATTGATCCATTGCATCCCATAATTCAGGCATGGGTTCGTCAAAATCTGGAGGAATAGTAATGGGGATTCTGCGTAGGGGATGCTGAGGACTGCGATCGCGGGTTAAATCAAGTTCGTCAGTGGATTGGGATGGCTGTGATGCTGAGGGCACTGTCAGGCTTTGAGCCAAAAGTTGGAGAATGCGAATCCTTCCTGCTAAATCGAGGCTGAGGAGTTGCTGCTCTAGTTCTTGAATGCTCATGGCTTCGCGCCTCATGACTGTGTTATTTATTTTAGCTGAAACACGACATTTCTCAAGCTAGCTCTTAAAACTGTATTATCTTCTTATGAAAGTGCTGCTTGATGAATGCCTGCCTAAGAAATTAAAGCAAGAAATCACAGGTCAATAGTTTTTACTCCGACTAAGCTACAGCTATTGTTGCACAGTATGATTTTTGTTGAATTGCTGAGGGGAAATGCGATCGCGTTACTCTTAAATTAATCGCTCACAATGTAACCAGCTTATGCAATCCCTCAATATTACTCTGCCAGATGCGATCGCTTAGACAATTATGATTATTGTTGAATTGCTGAGTAGGGAAATGCGATATGGGATTTTAGGCAAATTAAATGTAAATTATGCGATCGCTATAAGCCAAAATTTTTATAGATACTCACACAGGTACAGTCAAAATGGATATTAAAAATGGCTTCGTCGGCACTGTTGGCAACACACCTCTGATTCGCTTAAACAGCTTCAGCGAAGAAACAGGGTGTGAAATCCTTGCTAAAGCAGAATTTCTCAATCCTGGCGGTTCCGTCAAAGACCGCGCCGCACTTTACATTATTGAAGATGCAGAAGAGAAAGGTCTACTCAAACCTGGTGGCACTGTTGTCGAAGGAACCGCTGGTAATACTGGCATTGGACTAGCTCATATTTGCAACGCCAAAGGCTACAAATGTCTAATTATTATTCCCGATACCCAGTCACAAGAAAAAATAGACGCACTGATAGCACTAGGGGCAGAAGTTCGTCCCATCCCTGCTGTACCCTATAAAGACCCAAACAACTACGTCAAACTATCTGGCAGAGTCGCTGCTGAGTTAGAAAATGCCATTTGGGCAAATCAGTTTGATAATTTAGCCAACCGCCGCGCCCACTACGAAACCACAGGGCCAGAAATTTGGGCGCAAACAGATGGTAAAATAGATGGATGGACAACTGCAACTGGTACTGGTGGTACTTTTGCTGGTGTATCGTTGTACTTAAAAGAACAAAATCCAGCGATTAAATGCGTTGTAGCCGATCCCCTGGGTAGTGGACTTTATAGCTATGTCAAAACTGGCGAAATCAAGATAGAAGGAAATTCTATCACCGAAGGCATTGGTAACAGTCGTATCACAGCCAATATGGAAGGCGCACCAGCCGATGATGCCATTCAAGTAGATGACAAAGAAGCTTTGCGGGTAGTTTACCAACTGTTGAGGAAAGATGGGTTATTAATGGGCGGTTCAACGGGTATTAATGTTGCGGCAGCTGTTGCCTTAGCGAAGCAGTTAGGCCCAGGACATACCATTGTCACAATCTTGTGTGATAGTGGTTCTCGGTATCAGTCGCGGATATTTAACCAGGAATGGCTAGCCTCAAAAGGACTTTCAATAGATTAGTCATTGGTCATTGGTCATTAGTCATTAGTCATTAGCTTCCAACTTTTGACAAATGACAAATGACAAAGGACAAAAAACAAATGAACAACATAACTCAATCATCAAACTTCTCCACAAGTAGATGTGTGCAAGTTTGTCAAAATCGCACCTGCAAAAAGCAAGGTGCAGCTAAGGTATTAGCCGCTTTTGCAGCTTTGCCAATCCCTGGTGTAACGGTAACGGCTAGCAGCTGTTTGGGACAATGTGGCAATGGGCCGATGGTGCTGGTATTACCCGATATGGTCTGGTATAGCAGCGTTCAACCAGATGAAGTATCTCTACTGGTAGAACATCATTTGCTAAGTGGTCAAATAGTCGAACAGATGCTCTATTATCGGTTTCATCCCCAAAAATCAAACTAAATATCAATGTCTGCAATCTTGTTGACTGAAGAGAGGCATCCAATGAATATCCAACAGCTGTGTCAATCCTTAAAACAAAACTGGCTGAGTTACTACGAACAAAATATTTCCTGGTTGGTCAAAATGCGAATTTGGGGCACTTACGATGGTCTGCGCCGTCCTTTGTCCGGTTTTATTTTGGCAACACTGTCTGTTTTGGAACCCCAGTTTGATGAAATACTTTCTTTTATGGTGGATCTGAATAACGATCCAGATAAAATAGTCACCGCTTTAGGTCTTAACTTTAATCCTGACAAAGAGTTACGTTTAATAAAATCAGAGTATTCTATGGCTACAAGCCAAGCTGAAAACGAGTCGCCAGATGAGAAGTATTCTGAGGAGAAACATCTGTCATCGGTTGTAACTGCTACCAAGATTGCACCTGATTCTTCTGCTAAGACTCTAGACTCCACGTCGCCAAGCACCGATCAACTTATGCTATCAGTTACAGCGACAACGGAGGTAGTTCGCACACGCAAACCTGAGTTGGTAGGCGCATTTGCTACTAAAATTGCTCCAGATACTCCGATAAAAACGCCATCCTCCAGTTTTCTCAGCGAATATCAACCACTACATAGCAGCTTTGCAGCTTATCGTCAGACATCGCCCCTTGAACGCCTCCCTTCAGGAACCTCGCTGACGATGACAATGACTCCTGAGGTTAACAGCAAAGCCAAAACTATGCCATCTGTGGCATTAGCTACAGAGGCCAAAAGCAACGCGGTATCTGCCCGAATCCCTGTAGGCGCATTCCTGGCAATTACCACGGAGATTAACAGTAATGGTAAACCAGTGCGATCGCTAGCAATTACTACTGAGCTTAAAAGCAACGGTAAACATCAGAATATTCCACCACAAGAAGTTAAAAGCAAAGTAAATTTACCAACCACTAATGCCCGTAATCTAGCTTCTTGGGTAGATCAATTTTGTCAAGGTACTAGATGGGATGGGAAAGAGGATATTTTGATTTGAAATGGGGACTGGGGACTGGGGACTGGGGACTGGAGATTGGGGACTGGGGAAATAAGTATGTGGACTTAGTACCTCAATCAAGCAATTACGAATTATGGATACTCGTGAGAGACAAAGGGGATTTCTACTATTTCACCCTCAATTTCTCCTACTTTGACTTTTAAGCCTACGCCACCAGCTTTCGTGCGAATGTAACCTAGTCCAAAGTAACCATCAGCGGTTTCTGTGTAACTGGTAAGTTTGCCGACCTTTTCATCTCCAATTGCGATCGCACTTCCCACTTCCGCAGGGGCACTGAGATGTATCCCAAAAAGGTGTTGTTTTACACCTTTATATGTATTTAACCGAGCAATGGTTTCTTGCCCAATATAACAACCTTTATTAAAAGAAATTGTTTGCCACAAACCAACTTCTAGGGGATTGTAATCATCTGTGAGTTCCGAATCTGGGGCTGGGCGTCCTTGTAAGATTCGCAAAGTATCCCAGGCGCGATCGCTCATCTCAACTGCCCCAGCCTCTAACAATTTGTTCCACACTGAAGATTTATCAGTATAGGGGAAAGTCAACGTGTATCCGGGAGCCGCTAACCCGCTACCCACAGCAATCCGCACTCCCTCCGCCGGAGCAATTGTATATACTTTGTGACTACCATAAGGTTGGCCAATGAGTTCGCCAATACCCAACTTTTCTAAAACAGCATCACTTCCTGGGCCAATGAGGCTGAAGGTGTTGGTGTATTCTGTGATATCAGATAATTCCACCTTGTCGGCAAAGAAAATATATTTATCTAGCCATTCCATGAGAAACTGGCGGCGGTTAGGCGAAACCAGCAAGATTACCGCGTCTTCTCTCACGTAGGCGGTTACTAAATCAATTGTTCTGGCTGTAGAAGTGACAAAAACCGTATCACAACCTTGTCCTGGCTTGAGTATTTGGAAATTGTTAGTACTTTGGTTGTGTAAGAAATTGAGGCGATCGTCGCCAGACACTTTGATGCGTCCCCAGGCGGTGCGATCGCATATTGCAACCCCAACTCTGGCGGCTTCGATAGCTGCTGCGTCTTTATCGTCAATTGTAGATGTTGGCATGGTGATGAGAAGTTGCCCTGTTTCAATGTTGTCGCACTGGAAATCTTAACAAATAAGCGTTTGCAGCTTCAACGAAGACGCAGGGAGAAGGGGGCAGGGAGCGGGGGGAAATGACCCCTGACTCCTGCGTGGAATGAAGGGGGGAACATATTCTTACGTCCCCCAATCAGAGTTAAGTGGTTCTCATATCCTGCGGGAAGCTAACGCAACAGGTGGGGTCGAATCTCCCCTTTCTGTTCCTTCTCCCCTGCTCCCTGCTCCCTGCTCTCTTGCGTCTTTTTCAATCATATAGGGGATTACTTAAAGCCAGTTCCTTTATTCCCAATATGTTTTCCAATCATCCTTAAAAGCTTGCTGTAATTTATTCATATAAGCATAGGTTTTAATTTTCACCATCCATCCCTTATTACCGTTGCTGCCACCTCCTTTACAGATAACACCTTCAGCTACACCATATTTACCTTCTCGAACATTATCAATAAATTGACCTGTGATTTTACCACGATAAACAACCCGTGGAATGTGTAATTGGCTAAAATATTGAATAAATTCTTCGGGAGTAATAATATATTTATCTATTTGGACATCAAAGAGAATTAGTTGTTTTGGGTCATCTCTTCGGTGCATTCCTGCAAAAGAGTTAGTCCCCAGAAACTCTGTAAACACAGTAATTTCAGTGTATTGACAATTAAATTTTTCTTGAAATACTCTTTCTAAAGAGGCGGCAAAATCTCTGTTAAAAATCTCAGGAGCTTCTTCTAAACCTGGATGTGCTTTGTTGAATTGTGCAATCCCCATATCATCAAAATCAAATCGATCTCGACGTGTACCAAAGGCATACCACCCAAGCTCTGATTCCCAAACCCAGTGGAGATTTGTACCATCATATTTCTCGAAAGCGATACAATGCTCCCAAGGGCAATTTTTGCTATCTGGGATTTTAGGATAAACAAGTTGTACTCGTGCCATTGGATGAAAAAGCTGTAAATTACTTGTATTATAAATGACTGCTTTAGGCAGGCACATACTATACTTTCTCGGAGTGGGAGCAAAATTTTAAACAGGATTACGGAATTGAGATTACATTGCTTGGAGTCACAATTATCAGAAAAACTTCTTGCTTGATTCACTTTCAGGAAGAAATCTTGAAAACAGCCAAATGATGAAACCTATAAAGGAGAGAAATTAACATGAGCGACAATAATAACTCACAACCCACAGAAGATAAACCACAACCTCCGAAGACAATAGGAAAACCAATTAAGACCGAATTCATTAGCCCACGACAACAACCAACAATAGAGAAACCATCAGATACTAATACTAATTGAGAATAATGAGTCTGGTGAGCAAAAGTTAACAGATGCGATCGCATCGGCTCATCTTCAAATTACCCAAATGGTTGGAGGATAAGGCAATGCTGCAAAATCTGATTACTCAACAACATTATTTCGTGTTGAAGCTTTTCTCAGCACTGGGATGTGGCTTAATAGCCGGAGTTTTCTTCGCCTTCTCGTCTTTTGTGATGAGTGCCCTTGCCAGACTCCAGCCAGCACAAGGCATTGCTGCCATGCAATCTATCAATATCACAGTGATCAATCCATTGTTCATGGTAGTCTTCTTGGGAACAGCTATGGCCTGCATCTTTCTGGCTATCTCCTCGCTATTAAAGTGGCATCAATCTGATGCTGTCTACTTGCTCCTTGGCAGCTTGCTGTACCTCATTGGTACTTTTGGCGTGACAATCGTTTTCAATGTGCCACTCAACGAAGCGCTGGCGAAAGTCGAGCCTGATACTGCCATAGGTGCAAGCCTGTGGTCTAGCTATCTTAGCAACTGGACAATCTGGAACCACATTCGCGCAGCAACAGCCCTTGCAGCAGCGGCATTAATCACCATTGCGCTCTATTACCCTGCGGCGAAATCGTAATATTTTACTTTCCTTCACCGATTAGTGACATACTCCTACACTGACTCTTCTCTATGAGATGCTAAAAGCGTAGCTTGCTTCTCTATAAGGGTACGCAGACTGGCTACTTACTGCTGCGCTATCCCAACGACAAATATTGACGCCCACCTACCTAGTCTTATTTAATTTTGTGCCAATAATTGATTGCTCTTTATCCTTTATAAAAAATTTAGAACTATTAATTCTAATAACGTCATAATTTTCTGGTATAAAGACAGAAGCTAAAGTAGCTGCGATATCTGCAAGAGAAATCTTAAAAGCTAATGGTACCCTGAAATTAAAAAATGATCTTGGCATTGCTCTAACATTTAAATACAATTTTTTTTGACTTACGTACCATACCCCAGTAAATTTATTACCTGTTATGATTTCTTTCGGTCTAGAGAAAAGAAGCATTTGAACTTTGGTTTGTTCATAAGTCATATCATCTCTAAATTCAATAGTGATTTTTTCCGAAGACGTATCAAAACGCCATTTTCCCAAAAGCAAAATTTCTATTTCTATATCAGAATGCTTACTATTATCCATATTTATCCTCAAAGTTAGTTTTATCTCTAATTTTTGCTATAAATTATAGAAAACTTTCGTTACAAGTTTTTGTACGAGAAAAGAATAAGTGCATTTGCCAAACCAACCAAGACTTTACCTGCCAAGCTCCCATTGAAAGGTGTTCTGTAGATGATTTTGGGGATAATTCTAAGCTATCTTGGTCAATGATGCTACTTAGAACTTCAACTAACAGATAATCTCAGTTTTATTAAGAAAATGCAATAGCAACTTTAAGACTGTTAATTGTCTTTACCTCTGCCTAACTAGAGATTTAAGACAATTAAGAGGACAGTTAAGACAGTTAACGTTCCTTAACGTGAAAACTAGCCTAGTACAAGCTTTTAGATTGCCTCGTTTGCCTCGTTCCTAGTCTCCGACTGGGAATGCTCGTCGTTGAGGCTCCGCCTCTCTTAGGATTTGTGTGAAAGCTAGATTTAGCAAGCTATTCCAAATAAATATTGACAAAGCGAATTTAAACGCAAGAATAAATCTAAAATTAAATAATAGAGCCAGTGACTTGATTGCTAGGGTCAACCTAAAATTCAAAATTGTGTGGCCAGTTTTGGCGCAAAGATTTTTTGAAATACTGTGTAGTACAAAAAGGTCGGCGAAGCAATTTTTTCCTAATGCTGGTTCCGTTCTCTTCAAATACTATCAAGTGTAATACTTGCTCTAGGAAACGCCGTTTGTCAAAAATACCTTGAATCATTACCTCTAGTTCAGTTGCGCCCTTGGCAGGAAAGTCCTCGCCATCAATGGTGCGCCAGGGTAAAAACTCCTGCCAATCTGAGGTTAATGTACTGACTCGTGCCCGATTTCCATAAGTAATAACTAGGAATATATTGTAGGAAAATAGCTTTGGTATTTGTTCGATGTAGGTCTGAATTCGCTGATAACCTTCTTTGAAAGTAGCCTGTTCATCACTGGGCTGAATCGAGACAATAACTGCCAAAGGTAAACCGTTGATAAAGACAACTACATCAGGATAGTGAGCATAACTCCCCTCAACTACAGTCAAGGGATGAATAGCTAGCCAATCATTATTTAGTAGATTAGACGTATCAATGAGTGAAACTTTGTCATGAACTATTTCTTCGTTACACAGGTATTCAACTTCCACACCATTGGTCAATAATTTGTGAAAGCGACGGTTATTTTCTAGCAAGTCAGAACTCGGAATGGAAGTAACCTGATGGATAGCTGCGGTGATCGCTTCATCAGGTTTTTTTGGGTTAATTTTCTGCAAAGCCTGATGGAGGCGCTGATACAAAACCACGTCACTATAACTACTCCGCCCGATCTGGTGCTTACCCAAAGCAATATCTGGCTCTAATAAAACTGTATAGCCAATAACCTCGAACCAAGTAAGCAAAGATGGTGCGATCGCCGCCCCAGTTATCCCTTCTCTACCTTCGTGTTGCTGTCTTTTAAGTAGGGGTATCGCAGACTGTGTAAGGTAAAAACGGCGGCGAAGTTTTCTTGTAACACGACTCGCTTTGACAGTTATTTTTTTTAGCTGTGCTGGATTCATGAAAAAGCTTGTGCCTCGTTTATTGGCATTAGTTGGTATATTTTCGATGGAGTAAGTAAGTCGGCGTAAAAATTTGTCTTTGGGATAAGGCAGGATAGCGCAGCGGTAGCGAGTCTGCGAGCGTCGGCAGGAGCGAAGAGTGTTTTAGTCTAGTTTATCTTTCTTCACATAGTTTGGTTTTATTGTGCTGTGCCAACTTATTCATACGACTTAATACTAACTATCAAAGCTGAACTCGATCGGCAAGATTGTATCCTGTGCTACACATTACCAATAATATTGGTATAAATGTAAATGTAATAGCATTGAGGCATGACAAATGACAAAATCCCTCATCACTACCACATAGTAATTTGAGGGATTTGCATTCTGTTATTTTATGAGAGTGATAAAAAAGGGCTGTTTTCTAGCTAATTGCCTTCTTTTTCTTCAAGCATCCTCCTAACAACCCAGCAGTTAATACTATCCCTCCAATAGTTGATGGTTCAGGTACAGTAATAGTCAAAGGTTTTACACTCACATTATCCAAGTATAAAAAACCATAGCTAGCTCTACCACCCAACTTTAACTCTGTAGATGATGTTGTCGCCACAAAATTTAAGTCATATTGGGTGAAAGGATTTCCAGCAACATTTATAGTATTTATTTTATCAAAAACTTGATTTCCATCGATAAATGCCTGAAATATGTTATCAACTTGACTGCTATCTTCATCTGTCCCTAAAAAGAAACTGAGATTATAATTACTACCGATAGTTGTAGCCAAATTCTGAGATATGTAAGCAGGATTTACAAATGAACCAATCGATAAACCTTGATTACCACTATCACGCTGAGGAAAATTGTTAATTCTAATCCCTGATGTATCGATCGGATCGCCAGATTTAATCCAGTCTGTAACATTAGGATTTGTAACGTTGGGATTGTTAGGATCTACGAGAGGATCGAGTTCAAAGCTTCCATTTCTAACAAGTTCTGCCGCTTGTACTGCTGTATTAAAAGTATTGGTAATCACAGCAGTGCTAATTAAGTTAGTGGTAAAACTAAAAACAATAATTGAAAGTTTTTTAGTGAACTTCATAAAACTTGACTCCAAATGATTACAATTTACGACAGTTAAAACAAGTTGATAGTTACATCTATGCTGGCTCTAATTGGTGTCAAGAAAAATAAACACTTTATTCAGGTTGATAAAAGTTAGCTATTCACCATAGATAATCTCTCCATAAAGCGATGATGGAGTTTTTTAATCAGATGAATTTAAGTGGCATTCTCAACACTATAGAGCCAGATATCGCTTGGGATTTGAAGAGAGTGATGGTTAGCTCGCGCTCTGTGGCTTATTCACTCCCGGAGCATCACTCACATACAGAGTTTTGACCTTGTTGATCTGTAGATTTGAAACTCACATCATCCAAATATAAAAATGCATACTTGACTCTGGAAGCAAACCTGATCTCGGTGGATGTTTCTTTGGCTTGAAAATAAAACGTGTATTGTGTGTAGGGTTGGTGAGAAGTATTTGTTTTCGTACAAACCGGCTTTTCACGTATAAAAGCCTGAAATTTATTATCCAGATCGGGTGCTTCTTCTGTAGATGCTAAATAGAAAGTAAGTCGGTAGTATTGATTAACGACTGTAGGGACATTCTGTGATATGTAGCTCAAGTCTGAAAATCCACCAAGCGATAAACCTTGGTTACCACTGTTAGCAAAATTGTCAATCCTAGTACCCGACGTATCTACCGGATCGCCATTTTTAATCCATCCTGTAAGATTAGGATTTGTAGCATTGGGATTATTTGGATCTACAAGAGAATCGTTTTCAAATCCCCCGTTGGTAATCAGTTCTGCTCCATCTGCTTGTGCTGCTGACTTATAAGTATTGGTAATCACAGCAGCATTAAAGAGAGCAGTAGTCAAACTACAAAAAATAATTGAGAGTTTTTTATTGAACTTCACAAGACATAACTCCAAATAGTTCAAAATTCACGACAACGAGTACTTAATTGATTTACTTTGTGGTGATTAAGGCAAGATAAACCCGTAAGTATTTTTGAAGATATTCTGAGCAGTAGTACCACTTAAGTAGGTAGAAAAACTCTGTGCTGTCGATAAAACTGTAGTGTTGGCGAGTATGCCCAGTGGATAGACAATCGGATCGCTCTCTGTTGTGAGGGCCGTTTCTACGACTCTTACCTTGGTAGAAATTGCAGCATCAGTTTTGTAAACGGCACCTGCATCAATAGTTTTACTTACGCCGCCAACTACAAGAGTTTTATTTTCAACAGCAGTTAAGACGTTACGCACATTGCTAGCGAGGTATGTTTTAGGACTAACAGTAGTGAAAATACCTCGGCTAGTCAGAACTTGTTTAGCATAATTTCCTGCTGGTACAACTGGTGGAGTCCCTGTGTAATCACCTATGGCAATACCAGTAATGTTGGCGTTAGTCAAACCATTGAAGCTAGTCAGAGCAGCACTACCAGCACTAACAGGAGGTGTTGTAGGAGCAATCAAAACTAAACGGTTTTTGACAATGTTTTTACGGCTACCTGAAACCAATTTACTTGGAGTTGCATTCTGTAAGACATCCATTTGGTCGGTGGCAGCAGAAATGAAAATATCTGCTACTGCTCCTCCTTGTATTTGGCTAAGTAAAGTACCAGAAGCACCAAAGGTATAAACAATGCTGACGCTTGGGTTAGCAGTTTGGTACTGAGTCTTAATGTCATTCATCGCGTTTGTTAAGCTGGAAGCCGCAAACACTCTAAGTGTGGTTGTGGAGTTTGCTGGCGATAAATTGACAAACTGGAAGCCTATTACCAGCATCATGCTGGTAACTGCCGTAGCAATCCAAGCGATAAGTCTTCTTCTGTTCATGAAAGTTATAGTTTAAGATGAAATCCCATCACTCATATCTATTGATACCTGGAAACAAAAAACCAAGCCGGAATTACCCAAAGCGTTTCCGACGATGGAAATTGACGATTTTCCAGTAGGTTTACTTAAACAGAGAGTAAAAGGGAGAGAATAGATGAGATTATACCATTAAAGTAGGTAAAAACTAAAATAATTACCAAATAAATTGGTAAATAGAGCCTGGTATGACAATTAAAATATAAAAAATAAATTATCTGTGATTTTTAGTAATGATTCAGGAGTCATAATTCTGGATTCAGAATAATTAAATAATCAGGGGAAAATTTCATAAATCAATATAACAATTATCATAAATTAATTTTATATTTTTACTTTTAAGTGCTGAATTTTTACCTTTTCCAATAGGGGGAAAAAATGACTATTATTTTCAGTGCATAACCTATAAAAAAAAGTGACTGACCTTCTCCTTCTAAAGACGCAAGCGCGAACATCCGAAAAAGTCACTTTTATATTGTTCACGCCTTGCATCTCTCCAAGGTAAGTGGATTTAGAAAACAAGGCTGGTTACTTTTTTTGCTCTAATGCACCACTAGCTAATTGCCTTCTTTTTCTTCAGCCATAATCCCAGCAAGCCTGCAATTGCTATTCCTCCTAGATTGAATGGTTCGGGTACAGGCTTAACACTCACAGTATCTAAGGATAAAATTGCGCGTCTATCCACAGCTCCAAACTTTAACTCTGTGGATGATGTGTCTGCTGTGAAATTGAACTTATATGGCGTGTATGGTTGAAAATCAATATTTTTTTGATCGAAAACATTTTTTCCCCCTACAAATGTTTGGAACTGATTATCAATATCTGGTTCCTCAGCTATAGATGCTAAATAGTAACTCAGTTCGTATTCTTGACCAGGTTTTGTAGAAAGCGTCTGTGATATGTAGCTGAGGTCTATAAATCCACCAATTTTTAAACCCTGATTATTACTTTGAGGGAAGTTGCTAATTCTAGTCCCTGATATATCTATCGGATTACCAGACTTAGTCCATCCTGTAATATTAGGATTTGGAGCGGTGGGATCGTTAGGATCTACGAGGGGGTCAAGTTCAAATCCTCCGTTAAAAACAATGTCACTAGGATCTGGAACCCAGTTATGATCGTAATTTGCTTGCGCTACTGGAATATAAGTACCAGTAATCACAGCAGTACTAGCTAAGGTAGTAGTAAAACCAAAAGCAATTATTGAAAGTTTTTTAGTTAATTTCATGAAACTTGACTCCAAAATAATTCCAATTTACGGCAATTATAACAAATTGATAATTACATTTATGCTGGCTCTAAGTAGTGTCAATAAAGCTGAAGTTTGACTCTAGTTTATAAGAGTTTGCTATTGATATAAATGATAATTCATATACTTTAAGACAATCTCTTTATAAACTCATGATTGAGTTTTTCTCAGATAAATTTCAGTGGCATTCTCGACATTATAGAGCCAGATATGGCAGGTCTATGGTTTAGTCATCCTGCGATAGTTTTATCCTTAAGGTTCAGGTACAGATTTGACACTCACATCATCCAAGAATAAAAACGCATACTTGACTTTGTAACCAAACTTTATCTCTGTAGATTCTCCTTTCGCTTTGAAAGATATGGTTGTTGGCGCGTATGGTTGAAAAGCAGTATTTTTATCATTACTAAACTTCTTCCCACCAATAAAGACCTGAAATTTATTTTTCACATCAGGTGCTTCCTCTATGGATGCGAAATAGTAAGTAAGTGTGTAGTACTGACCCTTAACTGTAGGGATAGTCTGTGATATGTAGCTAATCTCAGGAGATCCAGCTATCGAACTCAGCGATAACCCTTGATTACCAAAGTTAGGAAAATTACTAATTCTAATACCCGATATATTAACACCAGGTGTGTCCGCCGGATTGAAAGGCTCAGACTTAGTCCATCCTGTAATATTAGGATTTGGAGCGGTGGGATTGTTAGGATCTATGAGAGGGTCGCTTTCAAAGCTTCCGTTCGTAATCAGTTCTGGTCCTCCTCCTGTTTGTGCTACTGCTTTATAAGCATTGGTAATCACAGCAGTACTAACTAAGGCAGTGGTCAAACTACAAACAGTAATTGAGAGTTTTTTAGTGAGCTTCACAAGACATGACTCCAAATAGTTTAAAATTCACGACAACGACTACTTGATTTGCTTTGTAGTGATTAAGGCGCAAGAAACCCATAGGTGTTTATGAAGATGTTCTGGGCAGTACTACCACTTAAGTAAGTAGAAAAAGTCTGTGCTGCTGTGCGAGTTGTACCTGTACTTCTGGTGAGTATACCCAGTGGATAGACAATAGCCTCGCTGTCTGAGGTGAGGGCAGTGTCTACAACTCTTACCTTATTAGAAATAAGAGCATCAGTTCTGTAAACAAAACCTGCGTCAATAACCTTATTGTTAAGAGTTTTGTTTTCAACACCAGTCAAAACGGTACGCACATTGCTTCCAAGAACCAATTTGGGCTGGACAGTATTGAAAATACCTCGTTTTGTAAGAACTTGTTTGGCATAATCCCCTGCTGGTACAACTGGCGGAGTACCTGTATAGTCACCTATAGCAATGCCTCTAATATTAGCGTTGGTTAAACCAGGGATGTTGCTGAGAGCAGCACTACCGGGACTAGGAGATGTCGTCGGGGCAATCAAAACTAGACGATTTCTGACAATATTCTTACGGCTACCTGAAACCAATTTACCCTGACTCTGCAAGGCATCTATTTGGTCGTTGGCAGCAGAAATGAAAATATCTGCTGTACCTCCGTTTTGTATTTGCTGATACAAAGTACCTGAAGCACCGAATGTATAAGTAATGGTGATACCTGGGTTAGCATTTTGAAACTGAGTTTTAATGCTATTGAGTGCATTCGTTAAGCTGACAGCCGCATACACGTTAACGTTGGTTGCAGATGCGGCTGGTGATAAATTGACAAACTGCCAGCCTATTACCAGCATCATGCTGGTAACTGCCGTAGCCATCCAAGTAATAAATCTTCTTCTGTTCATGAAATTCATAGTTTTGGGAAAATAGTACCTAAAAGTTTGATTGTTGACATACCTGACTTAGGCACAGGCGAGCGAAAAAGCATATAAATGGCAGAGGTAGAGAATATGGATAAATGGGAGTTAGAGAGGCGTTTAGCGTAAGTCTTACGCACAAGAAATTCTTGGAAATAAATGGCCGATCGCAATTGCTAAAAGCATTGGTGTAATGAGCCGTTTATTATTTCCAAGTAGAATCACACAAACAGCGAGTGAAATGTATTTAGTGATGAAATAATATCAGTTAAATATGCACACTACCAACATTTTTGGTTATTAAACCCTGACAAAAAGCTAAGGCAACCGCATACAAATCCTGAAAAAACCCTGAGTTCCTGAACTTAGCATCAATTATGCTATAAAAATACCAGATAATTCTTAAATATCTAAAACCCTGTTTTTACCAACAAAGTAGTTTTAATTATCGTTGCTACTAATTTTTTGGTAATAAAGGGCTGCATTGATCTAGCGAACAGCGATCGCTCCCTACTACTGTGTAAAAAAAGAGCGATGCTTGCGGCGATAAACTACGCATCCAGCAACTCATCCGCCTGGACAATGTACATATAATTCTTTATTTGTATAAAAATATATATAATCTTTGATTGTATCAATAAAAAAAATGATTTAACATACATCTAACGATAGATAGATTTTATTAAAAAAACAGTTTAGATTTGTAACAAGTTACACAGAACTAGGTAAAACACATGGCCAACATAATTGACACTGCCACTAACAATGGTTCTTTCACGACATTAGTTGCAGCAATCCAAGCAGCTGGTCTGGTAGATACACTTAAAGGCCCTGGGCCATTCACCGTCTTCGCACCCACTGACGAAGCGTTTAACAAGCTTCCAGCAGGTACAGTAGACGCATTACTGAAAGATCCTGCAAAGCTGAAGCAAATCTTGACCTATCATGTTGTCTCAGGCAAGGTACTGGCTGCTGATGTAGTCAAACTGAAGACAGCTACAACAGTTCAAGGTTCAGATGTAAAAATTGACGCATCTAACGGCGTTAAGATCAATGATGCAACAGTTGCAACACCAGATGTTGCTGCTGATAACGGTGTTATCCACGTCATTGACACAGTTTTGATTCCTGCATAAGCAAGCTTCAGAATAGCAAATGCTATTTTTGGGGCGGCGACTACCTATAGTCGTTTCTTCATTACAGCCTGGTTGGATGTTTTTTAATAAATACCAACTACCAATAAATCCATCTAGACACTATCTAGATGGATTTATTGTTTCATGCATGTAGAGAGGTTGCAATTGCTAGTCTCTCTTATAGCAGGGGACTGGGGACTGGGTTGAAAGTCTGTTTGTATATAGGTTTTATCATCAATTAATGTCCTAACCTCCTTGTCCGTTGCTATAAATTAGATATAATCAAATTTTTAGTTTTGCTAAACCCAAATAACGGATACCTTCGGGGGAAATGTCAAAACGGCAAGGTAATACTTCTAAACCGAGAGCGATCGCATCGCGTAATAATTTACCATATATAGGATCTGTGCGATCGCCAGGAGAGAACTCAATACAATCACCTCGATTGATAAAGTAAAGCATCACTGCGCGAGTTAAAGGTAGTAGCGCCATTAGTTCTCGCAAGTGCTTTTGCCCTCTTGTAGTCTCCGTGTCAGGAAATAGGGCTAATCTCCCTTCAGACAAAGTTGTATTTTTTACTTCTAAATAAATCGGGCGTTCTTCATCACTCCCCGTCAAGAAAAAATCCACTCGACTTTTTTTGTCTAATCCATAAACCACCTCGCCCTTAATTTGACTATAGTTGCCCAATTCTGGGAAAAGGTGTTTCGCCAAAGCTAGCTTTACCACCCGATTGGGCAAAAACGTATTTATACCTACCCAAGTCGGCTCGTTGTCATGTACCTGAATTAGTTCTAAAGTGTAAGCCAATTTGCGGTTAAGATTATCACTTTTGGAAAGCTGTACCGCACTTTCGGGAGTCGATACTCCAGTCATTGGCCCTGTATTGGGACAGTGTGCTGTCACTATCTCGCCAGAAGTAAGTTGAACATCTGCAAAAAACCGCTTGTAACGCTTGAGTAAAATACCAGGATACAAAGGCGGGTAACGGTAAAGCCAATCGATCATTATGGAACCTTGTTGCTGCTAGTAGATATATAGATATAGCAGCGATTGTTTCGGCTGACATTTAATTCTCAAACAATGTTAGCGCGATGCCTACGAGGGGCTACGCTTACGCTCTTTTTTCGGTGCGTTATCTTACTGTTAACGCACCTGATGACACAAAAGCTACTTAGGTAAAACTTGCCGCAGCGCTGCTAAAAGTTGGTCAACACTTTCTTTACGACTATTAAAGCCCATCAATCCGACGCGCCAAACAAGACCCGCGAGTTCGCCAAGACCACCCCCAATTTCAATATTATATTCATTAAGTAACTGTCGTGCGATCGCTTTACCATCTACCCCGGCTGGAATGCGGACAGTGGTCAACGTTGGTAGTCTATATTCTTGCTCAACATGCAAACTCAGCCCTAAGTTTTCCAACCCTTCCCAGAGATATTCTACGTTCTTTTGATGTCGCTGCCAGGAATTTGCTAACCCCTCTTCTGCCAGTAAACGTAATGCTTCCCGCAAGGCATAGTATAAATTAATCGGTGCTGTGTGGTGATAGGTGCGTTCAGTACCCCAGTACTTGCCCAGTAACGACATATCCAAATACCAGTTTGCAACCTTTGTTTGGCGCTGTTGCAATTTCTCAACTGCACGCGCACTCATTGTAAAAGGAGAAGCACCTGGCGGGCAACCCAACCCTTTTTGACTGCAACTATAAGCTAAGTCAACTCCCCAAGCATCCAAAAATAAGGGGACACCACCCAAACTTGTCACCGTATCTACCAGCAGCAGAGTACCAAATTCACGACACAAATCAGCTACCCCTTCCAACGGTTGACGTGCGCCGGTGGAAGTTTCAGCATGAACTAGAGCTAAGATAGCTGGACGATGACTTTTTAAGGCAGTTTGCAGTTCATCAAGGCTGAAGACTTGTCCCCAAGGTTTAGTAATGGTTCGCACATCAGCACCATAACGTCCAGCCATATCCACAAGGCGATTACCGAAGTAACCAGTTACACCAATTAAAACCACATCATCGGGTTCTACAGCATTGGCGATGGTTGCTTCCATTGCAGCTGTTCCCGTACCGCTAACTGCAATGGTAAGTGAGTTTTCTGTTTGCCATACATAGCGTAGCAACGACTGAATTTCATCCATGAGTGCGAGAAAAGCTGGGTCAAGATGCCCAACAGGTGAGGTATTCATCGCTTGGAGAACTGTGGGATGGGCATTGGATGGGCCAGGCCCTAACAGTAGACGGGATGGGATTTCTAGCGGTGTGAGTTGCAAGCGCCCAGAGTCGTTAATTGAAATTGTTTGCGTCATAATCTGTCTTCGTCTAGACGATACTTACAGGATCATATAGGAATCCGATTTCATTCTTGAACTTACTTGCGTAGGAAGAGAACTCTTAACTGAGAACAGAACAGAAGCGAATAGATGTACAAAGCAGATCATATTAGCCTGTTAAGCAATAATGTTTTTGGCTTTGAGGATTTGGCAAATGGCGGCGATCGCAATTACAACGATTTGATTGTCCGAGTTAATTTGAATATTCCATAGATAGATGTATAGCCTGTAACTTTGATTGAGCAATGAATACAGGCTTTATTTTGAGAAAAAATCTAGTTAGATAGAGCGATCGCATCACCGATGTTTTAGTAAATATTTTTGTCCACCTACTTGTGTGGATTCAGACCAAAACCAAATATTGCATAATTATTAGCTATCAAGACCAACAATTTTATATATAATTTGATATGGTATTTTACCGAAAATTACGAATTAGTTAAACTCTGCGATCGCCATATTGCCATATTTGTGAGACTTAATTTATTTAAAAACTTTGACTCCCGCCCCCGACTAATCATTGCTGTCGGACTTGCTGTATTAGTTTCAGTAATCCTTCCCCAGTGGCTACACTTACCGACTCGCATTCTCTGCGCTTGGAACTCTGGTATTGACTTTTTCTTAGCCATAACTTGGTGGAAAATGACCAGGGCGAACCCAGAAAAAATTCGCCGTTATGCTGAGAGTGAATATGAAGGACATTTGGCTATATTCATGCTGGTGATTGCTGCGGCTTGTGCAAGTGTTTTAGCTATTGGTTTTTTACTAACTGATAAAAAAGGGTTGTCTACAATTTTACTTACCCTACATGTCGTACTTTCAATTATGACCATTGTCGGTTCTTGGCTACTAGTACATACGATGTTTGCAGTGCAATATGCACATAGCTATTACAAATATATTAATCATAATTACAGTGAAGAAATCATCGGAGGTTTAGATTTTCCTAATAACGACTATCCAGACTACTGGGAATTTTTATATTATTCTTTTGTAATTGGTATGACTAGCCAAGTTTCAGATGTGGAGACAAGATCGCGCGAGATGAGGCGCTTGACTCTGTTACACAGTATATTATCCTTCTTTTTCAATACCACTATTTTAGCGATGAGTATTAATATTATTGCATCGCTGATTTAAAAATTGCTTGACTTTTTTTAATTAAAAATTAAGAAGAAAAATAAACACAAGAAATTTTTAAATTCCAAATTGTAAAAGAAGAAGTAATTAATTAAAGCCTCAGATGCAAACGCAATAGTTGCAGCATTCATTGACTGTTGCCCTGCTAAACCGAGAATACTTACTGGTAGTCCTTGTAGTGTTGATAATTCCACGGTCAACTATCCCACTTATAGATTTCAGTATATTACACCAGTAGGATGGTAATGAGGACATCATCAATGAATGCTAATAGGAACCATTATAAAAATAATTTGATTTCGAGGAAATCTAGTTAATATTAATTAGTTGAAGTAAAAATATCTGATTAAAATCTTCATGTTTGATTTTCATCGTTTGCGACTGCCATCAAAATATTTCAATATTCTCATTACAGTACTAGCTTTTGTTTTATTTTTCTGGTTAACTCCTGTCGTTGCTCAAGCATTAACTAAAGCTCCTGTTATTTTGGATGGACAACAGCTTTTTCAGATCAGCGATTCTGGTCAGTATAGCGCTCAAGAACGGACAAATTTAATCAACTCACAACTAAAAAATGTGATTTCAGCTTCTGAGTCTATTCAAGTTAAAATTGAAAAACGCAACCAGCTACCTACTATTTTATTAAATGACCGCTATCTATTAACAGTTACACAACAAGATACTTTACCAGGTAGTACACTCGATGAGCAGGCTCACATTTGGGCGCAGCAAATTGAAGGAGCCTTACAGCAAGCTCATTTAGAGCGAACTAGAACCTATCTTCAACAAACAAGTTTTATAGCAGCAGCAATTTTACTCATAACTGTGGGATTTAGTTGGCTATTGGGATGGATTAAGCATCAATTTATCCGAGTAGCTTCATTTCGCTTAACTACTAGCAATGCCATACCTAATTCGGAAACGCTTAAAGTATTAGAATTATTTTTCAAATTAGTGTTGGCAAGTATGCGTATCGGGCTTTGGATGAGTGCGATTCTTTATATCACTAATCTCTTTCCTTTCACTCGTCAATGGAGCTACCAAATTTCAAATATCCTAATTACCAGTTTTACCTCACCTATTCTGACATTAGGAAAGAATCCTTACTCTCTTACTGAATTAATAATTTTGGTTGGTTTGTTGTTTGGCTTAGTTATCTTTGCTGGAACTTTAACCAATTTTTTACGTTCTCGGATTCTATCTTTTACTGGAATCAATCGTGGCGCTCAAGAAGCGATTATAGTACTTTTAAAATATGGTCTAATTTTTATTGGCACACTGGTACTGCTACAAATCTGGGGGCTTGACATTAGCTCTTTGACAATTTTAGCAAGTGCTTTAAGCGTTGGAATTGGCTTTGGTTTACAAGATATTGCTAAGAATTTTGGCAGTGGTTTAGTACTAGTATTTGAGCGTCCAATTCAGGTTGGAGATTTTGTGGAAGTTGGGGAATATACAGGTATTGTCGAACGAATCGGTGCCAGAAGTACCGAGATTCGTACCCTTGACCACGTTTCAATTATTGTACCCAACTCTCGCTTCTTGGAAAAAGAAGTAATCAACTGGAGCCATCGCAACCCGATTTCTCGCCTTCATCTCCCCGTTGGCGTTGCCTACAGCTCAGATCCCAAAGCAGTGCAATCTGCTCTGTTAGAGGCTGCTTCTAAGCATCCCAATGTATTGCAGACTCCTTTGCCTCTAGTACTGTTTAAAGACTTTGCCAACAACACCTTAAATTTTGAGTTATTAGTCTGGACTGCGGAACCTAATAAACAATTTTTGCTCAAAAGTGATTTATACTACATTATTTACGAAGTATTAAAGCAACAAAAAATTGAAATTCCTTTTGCTCAGTTAGATTTACATCTGCGTTCTGGTAAGTTGGAATTTACGCCAGAAATGCAGTTAGCTTTAATACAGATGGTTGAACGATTATCAAATCAGGAGTCATGCATAGATTCAACCAATGCAATTGAAAGGGGCACAGAGGGTATAGATGCATGAGCGCTTTGTAATAATGGGGGTCTATCCACAAAAATCATCCACCCGAATATCCCGCCAGACATCAGAAACCTGCCAGCCAGAGTTGCCAACAGACTGTACTGGAGGATTGTCAAGGAATGGAATATAGTCAGGTTCTCTCGGTTCTCTTGTGATTACTGGTTTCTCCTCAACCACAGGGGCTGAAGAATTGACAGTATTAGCTTGAAGAAGTTGGTCTTCTGCTTCTTCGATTAACTTCATCTGTCTCAGGGTAAGCTTGTCGGATTTTTTAATGATTTTCAAAGTATGTATCTCATTAGAAGTATTCATTGGCTGTTCCTTTGAAGGCATTGGTTCAAAATTTGGATGGCAGTAAAGTTGGGAGAAGTTAGGCGTAAATAAAAAGCACAGAATAAACACTTTACTGCAAAACTATGGAAAATACGAGTGCCTTGCCGATGAATTTCTTAATTGGATATAAATCTCTTTTTCGGGCAGATGCCTTAAAGCGATCGCAGTAGGATCATTGTCTAGAAGTCAAAATTCTTTTGCGTTTTTGGCACTTAAGCCAACGAATCAGTGACTTGAGGTTGAGCAGGGGGATCGCGATCCCGTTTGATTGCGAAATCTGTGAACAACATAGCCCTGGCTAGGTTTCACATGAATTTTCGTGCCATTCGGATATAAATAAGATTGCTTTTGTCACGGAATTTATAGTCGTAAAGCGATGGCGCAGAGATTGAGACTCTTCATTAGGTATATGTAAACAGACAAAATATCTGCAATTTGAATGAGGAAAGCTCTGGTGGCTTGAGACAAAGTTTGTAAATACGCTAGAAATAGCTTCTTGGAGATTAATCAAAGATGAAAACAACAGTGAAACGAGAAATACAAATGAAATACAGACAATTGGGAAATAGCGAGTTGAGCGTCTCTGAAATTAGTCTCGGTTCCTGGCTGACTTATGGGGGTGGTGTAGAGCAGCAAAATGCAGAGGCTTGCATACACAAAGCTTTTGAGGTTGGAATTAACTTTATTGACACTGCAAATGTTTATGCTCAGGGAGGGGCTGAATCCTTTTTGGGAGAAGTATTGCAAGGTACTGAGCGCTCAAGTTATGTCTTAGCGACCAAAGTTTTCTTTCCCATGTCAGCCAATGAGCGAGGACTCTCAGCAGCCCAAATCAGAAAACAAATTGATGCTTCCTTAAAGCGACTGCGTACCGATTACGTTGATTTGTACCAATGCCATCGCTACGATCCAAATACGCCTTTAGAAGAAACTATGACGGCACTCACTGAGGTAGTGCGTCAGGGAAAAGCTCGTTACATCGGCTTTAGCGAATGGAGTCCGCAGCAGATCCAAGCAGCGCTGAATCTGGCTGATGTTGAACACTTTGTTTCCAGCCAGCCCCAATATTCCATGCTCTGGCGCAAACCGGAAGCACAGGTGTTTCCATTATGTGCAGCTAATGGCATCGGTCAGATTGTTTGGTCGCCGTTAGCACAAGGTGTACTCACAGGCAAATACCAGCCAGGGCAAACTCCACCTCCAGATTCTCGTGCTGCGAACGAAAAGATGAATTCGTTTTTGATGGAGGAGTTATTTAACGATCGCACACTAACAGCAGTACAAAAGCTTAAACCCATTGCCCAAGACTTAGGGTTGAGTATGCCACAGTTAGCTCTAGCTTGGGTACTACGAGATGAGCGTGTGTCTTCAGCAATTATTGGTGCTAGCCGTCCAGAACAAATTGTTGATAACGCTGCTGCATCAGGAGTAGAGCTAGATGCGGATGTACTGACAGCGATTGACCAAATATTGGCATCGGTTGTTCAAAGGTGAGGAAAGTAGTTAATTCTCGGTGTGAACCCAAAAGCTATTCGTTAATAAATTTATTCAAAAGTTGAGAAGTGAGCCACGACGATAAATTTAAAAGCGATCGCAGCTAGAACACAAGAGATTACCCCAACTGAAACTAATGAGGTTTTTTCAATGACAACTACAACACCCAACCGTACAACTAGTTCAAATCCTAGTAATTCACCTGTTCCCTACACAGGATTTGATCGCCTGTTTATTGGGGGACGTTGGGTTACAGGCCGTTCCGAACACAAATTGCAACCCATCAACCCATACCGTCAAGACGTGATTATGGAAATCTTGGCGGCGGACAAACGTGATTTAGAAGATGCTTATCAAGAAGCACAGCGTAGTCAAGTGGCATGGGCAGAGGCATTGCCGAGTGAGCGATCGCTGATTATGCGTGTGGCTACTGCTCTTACTGCCGTACTGGATATAATGCTCAATGTGATAACGCCAATCCTCAGGGGCATAACGCTGGGACAGCTTTCTTCGGAGGCCCAGAAGCAACAGGCCCCTTCGATGGATTGCAGGCGGAATATGCTCGAATTCCTTATGCCAATGCAGGGTTAGTAAAATTACCAAAAGAGGTTACAGACGACCAAGCAATTCTGTTGTCTGACATCTTCCCTACGGCATACTTTGGAGCCGATATTGCAGAGATCACACCAGGAGATACAGTTGCCATCTTCGGTTGTGGCCCCGTTGGGCAGTTTGCGATCGTTAGCGCCAGATTATTCGGTGCAGGACGCATCATTGCAGTGGATACAATTCCCTCACGTTTAGAAATGGCGCGTGATTTGGGTGCAGAAATCATTGATTACAATGCCGAAGATCCAATTGAAGCAATCCGCGAACTAACTGGAGGAGTTGGTGTGGATAGAGCTATTGATGCAGTTGGCGTAGATGCGAATGCTCCTGACAGTGGTCCAGCAGCCAAAAAAGCACGACAAGAAGCACAACAATTCCAACAGCAGTTACAACAAATTGCCCCTAAAACCAATCCTCAAAACGGAAATTGGCATCCAGGTAATGCTCCTTCTCAAGTATTAGAGTGGGCAGTTCAAGCATTAGCCAAAGCTGGTACACTCTCGATTATTGGAGTTTATCCCCCCACCCATAATTTCTTTCCCATCGGCACAGCAATGAACAAAAATCTCACAATCAACATGGGCAATTGTAATCACCGCAAATATATTCCTACGTTGGTGGATTTGGTTCGTAATGGCACAGTAGACCCCACAAAAGTCTTAACACAAGTCGAGCCGCTAATGTCAGTTATTGATGCATATAAGGCATTTGACCAACGACAACCAGGTTGGGTGAAGGTAGAATTAGTCCCTGGAGCAGCTTTAGCTAATGTTTAGAGTCTTTGCCAAAGTTGTATTGTGAACTAAAAACTTTTTTGACATCAGCAAGTTACCCTACTTGCTGATGGTTTTTGATTTTAATTATAGGAGGTTGTACAGCACGAGTTAAATTTTATATATATGTCTGGCTACTTGATAATGATGTTCGTCTAGATCCGCTAGCTTTAGCAGCGCCAGTACAAACTTTGCAAAACGAGGTACTGCCCCAAAATCCAAACTGGAGACTCCGATAGCGGAATGGTCAGATTGAGATGCCTTTAACATGAGACGTATGATATAAGTTGATGAGGCAGTATGTTGCTTTATTGCTGCAACATCTTCAACAGAACCTCTGGGCTGTCCATTTTATCCATTACAACCTCAATAAAAGCAAGTTGATCGCGGTTTTGTTGAGCTGTTTGTAATGCTTTGTCTAACTCGGATTCGGTACTAACTTTAATTGTCCAGGCATTGCCAGCGAAAACCTTAGGCAGCTGATGATAATTCCAAGGTTGAATGTCGTTATATGGCATACGTTCACCGTGAATATCACGCTCTATAGTATATCCATCATTGTTGATCAAAAATATAATCGGTTTTAGATTATGGCGTAAGATGGTTGAAAGTTCTTGTGCAGTCATTTGGAAAGACCCGTCACCAACCAGTAGGATAGAGCGACGTTGTGATGCGGCGATGGCACAACCAAGTAATGAACCAACAGAGTAACCAATCGATCCCCAAAGTACTTGCCCAACGAAAGTAGCTCCTTTTGGTAAAGGAACGATAGAAGCGCCAAACAAACAAGTTCCAGTCTCAGCAACGATAATGTCATCTTCTTGGAGAAAATGAGCAAATCTATGCCAAAAATACTTCTGCGTAATCGGTACCGAAGAGCCGCCTTCGATTGGCGTTATAAAACCAGGATCTAAATTCTCTGTTGCTGATTTGAAGTAAAGCGTTTGAGGATCGCGGTGCTGCAACCGTTGACTTAAAGCAGAAAGCACATCTGCCATAGCGACATTGTTGTATAAAGCATGTTTAACTTTTACATACTCCCCATGCACTTCAATAGTTTGGCTGGGATCGAGTTTGGCAGAAAACTTGCCTGTGTTGAAATCAGTCATCAAAGCACCGATAGTTAAAACACAATCTGCCTGCTCAATACGTTTTCTAACAGATTCCTCACTGGCAGCACCATTATATATGCCGATGAATTGGGGGTGGGTTTCTTCTAGCAATCCTTTTCCCATGTTCATCGTGGCATAAGGGTATCCGGTAGCTGTTAGCAGTTCTCGCAATTGTTCATGCAAGTGATAACGAGCTACACCAATATCAGCAATAATCACAGGTTGGGAAGCTTTTTCCAGTATGTTTACACAGACATCAGTTATTTCTGCTATTGTAGCGCCATCACTTTGAAATACAGGGGGTATAAAAAAATCAGACGGTGCAGACACCTCAGCCAGAACAACATCCATAGGTAGGGAAATATAAACAGGTAATTTCTTCAGTAAACAGATACCTAAAACTCTGTCAATTTCCGTTGTTGCATTTTCCTTTGTTAAATATGCTTGAGCCGCCGTTACCTGTTGATACATTCGGGCAAATATTGAGAAATCACCAGTACCAAGCGTATGATGCATAAGTGAACCAAGAGCTTGAATTTTAGTTGCAGGAGCACCAGTAATCGCTACAACCGGAACGTGTTCAGCATAAGCGCCAGCGACACCATTAATAGCACTGAGTTCACCAACACCAAAGGTAGTTACTAATGCCGCAACACCATTAATCCGACCATAACCATCGGCAGCATAGGATGCGTTAAGTTCGTTGCAAGTAGGAATTAACTTAATGCCATTGTGGTTAACAATATAGTCGAGAAACTCCATATTGTAGTCTCCAGCAACGCCAAAGATATGCTTGATGCCAATTTGCTCCAGACGAAGCAATAAATAGTCGCTAACAGTAAACTTTGCCATTGTCCAAGCCAAAATTTTACCCTTTTAGGGTAGGAAAACTTTAACTGAGATGCGTATCTCTGAAGTAAGAATAAGATTGTGACTTTTGCCGTTAAGCTTAAAAACTGAGCATAATCATAGACGTTTATCTAAGAAGAACTTCTATCGGAAGGTTAAAAATTAATATAAATAGTTATTTCTAAAGAATTAAAATTATTTATTGTAAGTGGCTCTTTAGAAAGATGTTTTAAAGACTAGGGTCTGGTGTCCTAGTTAATATGTGCGATTTAGGTTGCTCAGGTTTCAAATACCGAATTGATTTTTATATTTAGCTCCATAAGAAATAATAGTAAATTAGCCGAAATAACGAGTAATTAGAAAATAGCCTATTGTTGATAAAACTTTTGAAAATAATCTAGTGGGATTTTGTTCTATGAATTACCTCATTGCAGTTTTACCAGACAAGTCAAAAGCAGAAGCAGCTTATTCTGCCTTAACAAATGATGGTTTATCTCCAAACCAAGTAGATATTTTGGGCAATGGTTATAAAAGTGCTGATGATTACAATCTGATTGACCCGAATCAACAAGCTCGTAAAGGAGCAAAGCGATTATTATACTGGCTAATACCTTTTGGGTTTATCGCTGGTTATGCATTTAATTATCTAACTGGTATTGAAATCTTTGCGCTCGGTGATATTGGCAGCCATATTATTGGCGGAATTTTAGGAGCAGCTTCTGGTGTTTTAGGGGCTTATCTAGTAGGTGGTGGAGTTGGTCTGACCGTAGGTAGTGGTGATGCTTTGCCATATCGCAATCGTTTAAATGCAGGCAAGTATTTAATAGTGGTTAAAGGAACAGAGGAGCTAACTCGACGTGCTACGGGCATATTACGCTCTTTTGAGCCGGAAAATATTCAAGGTTATGCAGAGCCAGCTAGTGCTTAAAATAAATTGCTTTTGGCAATATACGCCGAAAATTAATTGTTAGCTCAAAGTCTAGAGGAATTAACAAATAGATGTCTACACAGAATCTAACAAATTTATCATCCGTAGCCTATGAGGGATTAGAATCCCTACAGTCTTATGGAAGTCAATCAGCTTATTTACACGATCAGGATATACCTGAATTAGACTTATTTAGTCCACTAAAAATTCGAGATTTAATCTTGCCAAATCGCGTGGCAATGTCACCAATGTGTTAATATTCCGCAGAGAATGGAATAGCAAATGATTGGCACTTTGTTCACTTGGGGAGCAGAGCAACTGGCGGTGTTGGTTTAATTATGGTGGAAACAACAGCAGTGACATCCATTGGACGAATTACACCCGGCGATCTCGGTCTTTGGGATGATGCTCAGATTGAACCATTAGCACGTATTGTGCGCTTTGTTCGTCAACAAGGAGCGGTTGTGGGCATTCAGCTGGCTCATGCTGGACGAAAGGCAAGTAGTAATGTTCCTTTGCTAGGCGGTTCACCTTTAACACCTGAACAAGGGGCTTGGACTATATATAGTTGCACCAAGCTCAATTGGATTTGATGGTAATAGTCCTGTTCCCATATCCCTTGATGAGCGTGGTATTGAAGAAACCATTATCGCATTTGTGCAAGCAGCAGAGCGGGCGCTGCAAGCTGCTTTTCAAGTTATCGAAATCCACGCCGCTCATGGCTATCTCTTGCATTCTTTTCTTTCACCGCTCAGTAATCAGCGAACAGACATTTACGGAGGTTTGTTAGAAAATAGATGATCGATCAACAGTCAAAGATTCCATCTCCCTTTGGCAGAGTTTGCATTTTTGTTGTTGATTGTTAGAGACATGATTTTGCTAAAACCCTATCTAATAGGATAGCTATCACTAAACACATTTTACACGCGATCGCCCTACCCATTTAGCGCTGCGGCTACACTACTGAAAAGCTTGAAAAAGTTCTAGTATTTTTGCCTTGAGTGCTGCGTAGTTTACCGCCGTAGGCATCGCCTCTTCTAAAGTTCCGTTGCAAAATAGAAAATTCATGACGCTGCGATCGCATTTATCCATTCTCCGGTTAAAAGTCTAATTCTTGCTAGCAGTAGTGAAAACCAGACCATCCACTTATGGAATGTCGAAACAGGTGAATGTCTGAAAATTCACAGAACTTCTAAATCTTATGAAGGCATGAATTTACAGGGGTCATTGGTTTGAGGAAATCTGTGCGAACGTCACTTTTGGCACTAGGAGCTATAGCCGTTCCCACTCAAATGCGGTACAAAACTATATCGCAAAGTGTAGGGGCAATTCATGTAGATGCAAAGCGGCTTCCCCTACGGGTGTACCTGACGTGAATGAGAACCGCTATATAACAGAAGGTTCTTAAATAAATTAAGTATGCATAATGCAGATTAATTTGATTCTTTAATCCGATTTATAGTGCTAAATCGTGATTATATTCGATTATTTATGTTTGACTATTCCTTTAGAGAGATTAGCTGGAAAAATTGACTTCTGACAAATAACTTTCAAGATGATAAATTAACGATTAATATCTAAAGGAATAAAATCTGTAAAAAAATCCCAATTACAAACAAGATTTTTGTAAAAGGTTATCAGCAGCTAAAGACGGTAATGAGTATTACATCTGATTCCAATAGTAACCCAACATCGACCCAATCCTTTCTGCCCATAGAAGATTATGGGGTGATAGGGAATTGCCATACCGCAGCTCTGGTCAGTAGTTGTGGTTCGATTGATTGGCTTTGTTTGCCTCGGTTTGATTCGCCATCTTTGTTTGCTCGAATTTTGGATCTAGAATGTGGCGGGAGATGGAGTATTCAGCCAACTACTGCTTGGTCAAGTAGTCATCAGTATCTAAACGAAACTAATGTACTAGAAACAATTTTTAGGTGTGAGTCAGGCCGAATTTCGCTGCTGGATTTTATGGATATTAGCAATAATGAGCAGCAACAAAGCCGAATAGCACCTGGTAAGCTAATCCGAATTGTCGAGGTTAGTGAAGGAACAGTTGAAATTATTAGTACTTGCTCTCCTCGCCCTGACTATGGGCGCACAATTCCCAAGTTAGTCAAATCTGGCAACGAAGTCAGGTTTAATTCATTCACCATTACTGGGCCTGTTGAATGGCATCTGGACACAACAAGCAATACATTTATGTGTCACATAATCCTCCATGCTGGAGAAAGAGCGGTGTTCACGCTTTTGACTGAGGAGGACGCACAACTGCCAAATCTAGATCCAATAGATGCCCTGGCATCAACTTGCGCTGAATGGCGGCGTTGGGCGAATAAGTGTACTTATCAAGGAGCGTATCGAGAGGCGGTTGTTCGCAGTGCGCTGACCTTACAGTTAATGACTTATGCCCCTTCAGGAGCAATTGTAGCTGCACCGACAACTTCGTTGCCAGAAGAAATTGGTGGGGAGCGGAACTGGGATTATCGCTTCACCTGGATTCGGGACTCATCATTTACTCTTCATGCATTACTATTAGCAGGTTATCTTGATGATGAGTGTCAGTTCTTCAATTGGATCGCCCAGACTGTGAAGATAGAAGGAACTGGAATCAAAATCCTTTACCCGATTACATCAAGTGGACAGGTTGTTGAGCAAACCTTAGATCACTTGCGGGGATATCGAGACTCGCAGCCAGTTCGGATCGGCAATGGTGCAGCAGGACAAGTTCAACTTGATGTCTATGGTGAGGTGGTTAGTGCTTTACATTTTGCCTGGAAGGTTGGAAAGTACGATCCAACTGCAATTTGGGAACACATCTGCCCACTAGTAGATTGGGCTGCTGAACACTGGCACGAACCAGATAGCGGCATCTGGGAAGTACGTGGGGGTTTGCGACATTTTGTTTACGGGAAAGTGATGCTGTGGGTGGCATTAGATTGTGGCATCGAAATGGCTGAGGCGCTTGAGCTAACTGGTGATACTACCCGTTGGCGACAGGAGCGGCAACTAATCCGCAATGAAGTGTTTGAAAAAGGGTGGAGCGAAAAACTTGGTGCCTTCAAGCAATCCTACGAGGATGAAACTCTTGATGCCTCTAATTTACTAATGTCTAGTGTTGGCTTCATTGATGGAACTGACCCGCGTATGGTGTCAACAATTGATGCGACTATCGAACATTTAGTTGAGAATGGACTGTGTTACCGTTATCGAGATGCACCAGAAGGCGTGAGTGGTAAAGAGGCATCCTTTGTTCTTTGCACCTTCTGGCTGATCAACGCGCTTATCTTGGCTCAAAGGGCTACAGAGGCTAGTGTTTGGTTCGAGCAAATGCTGGCACGAAGCAGTTCGTTGGGACTATTTGCAGAAGAAATTGACTTTGAGACAGGAGCGCATCTTGGTAACTTTCCCCAAGCCTTTTCGCATATTGGCGTGATTAACGTTGCCGTTTCTTTAGCACATACAGGTAATATCGGAATAGTTGAGCGGGTGCATAGTGATGCAGCAAATGCTGCATCAAGAGGTGGCGGTAGTATTCATGTCGATTAGCTATTTACTTTTGCTCATAAACTCCAACCAGCCGCGCCTGTTCAATTACATGGTCAGCGATCGCATTAAGTAGTTGCTCGCGGTTCATATTTGGCTTTAGTCTAAGCTCTGCATCTAGAGCATACAACCAAAAATAGTAATGGTGAAGTCCATGCCCCGGTGGTGGAGCAGGCCCAGTATATCCTGGCTGATTGGTACTATTCACACCTTCAGTAAATTTACTACCACCTCCTGACGAAATCTGGTTAATTGTTGGCCCAATGCCATAGATTAACCAGTGAGTAAACCCTTGTGGCAGGGGTGCATCCGGGTCGTGGCAGATGAGTGCTAATTGCTGGGTTCCGGCTGGCAATCCACTCCATCCTAAAGGAGGTGAGATGTTTTCACCGTCACTGGTATACTGTTTCGGGATATGTTCTAAAGAAGTAAATGCAGGGCTATGAATCTGTAAATCTTTGATATTCAATGCCATTGCGTATTTCCTTTTGCAACAATCAGCTGCATCGAATAATTTATCGCAGCAGGACAGGTTGAGCATTAATGCGAATGCGGAAGAGGCTATAAGGCAACTGACGTAAATCGCGTCCCTTTTCGTAGTTTGCTTGACGGTGCAACTGGTTAGCTGTGACGTAAAGATAACCATCTGTTGCTACTGAAAGGGTATCAGGCCAAAGGAGGCGAGGATCGTGTACTAGCGTTTCCCATGTTCCATCAAGATGACGACGCAGAATTGCATTGTGTTCATAGTTCGTTGCATAAATACATCCGGCTGCATCTGATTCGAGTCCATCTGCACCACCGCCTTTATCTCCCTCATCAATTACCGTTGCAGCAACAGCACGATCATCGCTCGCTCGATCCACAAGAGCATCAACCGCAACACTGTAGAGACGACGACTAGCAAGCGGACAGTAATACAAACGTGACCCATCTGCACTAATCGCAATTCCATCAGCCCCCATTTTGACAGGTTTGGTTGACCCATCTGGCTGACGTTCCATGAATGGGCGACCCTCAACCACAGGCAGAAAGCTCGATAGTTCTTCAGCTTTTGTGGAAGGATGATCGTGCAGTCGGCGCCAGCTTTCGCCTGATGCCAAATCGACGACAATAATCCCGTTCGCGCCTTGCTCCGATGAATCAGTAATGAATGCTATACCCTCAGCACCGCGCCGTAAGTCAAATCGGACATCATTAAGGTAAGTCGTCGGCAATGCTACATCTTGGGGAAAGAGAATCGTTTTGATGACTTGATTGCTTGTTAAATCAACGCAAACCAGCTTGGGCCCACCGTACTGTGTCGGTTGGAACATTGGGCTACCAGTATCGAGAATCCACAGGCGATCGCGCGGATCAACCACAATACTTTGCACAGATACAAGGGTTTGTGCAAGATTATCTGAGTTTGTGCGATTAATTGCCTCATTGGGATAAGCCACCGGACGACCATCTCGGATTTCTGCCACGGTGAATGCAACTTCATCACCCCACTTCGGAAAATTGACAAAGATCCGTCCAGTATGAGATACCGTTACACCTGTAGGCATAGCACCATCAAAGTGGACAACAGGTTCCAGTGTGCCTAATGTTTCATCTGTCGGTAACTTCTGCAATTGGCTGACCATAGGATTTTTCCCTGATTACGATTAATTTTTAGCCGCTCTTGGCTCAATGAGTTTGCCACCGACCCCAACTCCGGCATTAATGGCGATCGCTTCCACTGGTCTTCCAATGGCTTACAAGCTTTCGACTTTTACCATCCTACGGAAGCAGTTGTGCGATCGCGTCTTCCTAGTGAAAGATAACAACTGTATATTTAAGAGTCATTAATAGAATATTTATCTACCTCTCAAGCTCAGAGTTTATTCCTTCAATGGCTTTTAACCTGAACTTCTTCGTTTGACAAAAGTCGTATGCAATGCATAGTAAGGGGTTTAAAGATTTTCGCTTTGGGTTTACTGGGTACAAATCAGGGAAACACCAAGCAAATCTAAAGCCTTTTGTTGCATCTTCGTGGGTTCAGTAATCTTGTCAAAAACTATCTCATTAGCTCCTTTAAGAATCGATCTAGTTTCTAACAATATTAGGTTAACTTTATACACAACCTCTAAGGTTGTGTATAAAGTTCTTTTGTATACACCCAACCCTTGGAGATCCCCCTAAATCCACGCCACATGCTCCACTTGGGGAGACCCCAGACGCTCTCTACGAGACGCTAAAAGCGAACGCAGACTCGCTTGCCGCCGGCGCTATCGCCCTTGGCGTCTCCCCTTGGGAGAAGACCGCAGTGGCTCCCCTTAAAAAGGGGGACTTTGATTCCGGTTCCCCCCTTAAAAAGGGGGGTTAGGGGGGATCTCCAAGTGCCTAAAATCACAGCTAACTACTTTTCAAACAACCTCTTAAAGAGTAGTACAATAACAACAGCTATTTAATCTTAGATAAAGTTTAGATTGCCACAGCACTAGAGTCACTAAATATACTACATTTTCCTAATACATAAAATAAAAAGCTAAAAATAACACTTAAACCAATCATCTTTAACTGAGAACAATGCAATGATAGATATTAGTGGAAGATGCTTTGAATAAATCATTAGCATTAAAAAAACTCAAATAGTTTCTAAGTAGTTCCGAAACTGCATGTTGCAATAATGTCAAGTTGAAGAATTATTATTTGATGTGTGTAAGCTCCTATGGTCAAGCGATCGCTCCAGGGATCAGTCACCGGGATTGAACAAGCCAAAAAAGCATTCGCTCATAAAGGGTGGACACAAGACAATTTGGCTTTTGAAGTCAACTTAAAGACTCGCCAACCAATTTGGCGGTTTTTTACTGGGCGTTCAGTTGACCGTCATATCTTTATAGAAATTTGTTCTGTGCTATCGTTGAATTGGCGCGAGATTGCGGCTAATCCTCCAGAAGAATTCCCTGAATCAAAAGAACTTGGTGCTGCTGAATTTTTGGATATTGATGCTCTAGTACAACAAGTGCGATCGCAACGCTTTGACAAAATTCAAGACCAGTGCGGCACTTTGCAGCTATTAGATGTTAGTCGCCCCGTTAGAATCGACGACATTTATATAGATGTCAACATTTTGGAGGAGATTGCAAGCCTTCAGTGGTTAGAGTTTGCTGATTTGCAAAAGTTTACATCAAAAGAATTCGATCGCTTTGGTTTAGGTGAAGTATCCCAAACACAAAAGGCGGGGATCGCGGCAGTTCAAACTTACTCAAAGCTGCGGGTATTGGGTAAACCGGGAGCAGGTAAAACCACTTTTTTACAACATCTGGCGATTCAATGCAACCGAGGGAGATTTGCTGCAAATCGGGTTCCTATTTTTGTCACCTTAAGAGATTTTGCCGACGAAACGAGAGTTGCAGGAGAGTTCAATTTACTCAACTATATTTACAAGGAATTCCTTACCTGTGGAATTTCAGATCCATCTGTGCTTGAAACTTTGTTGTTGTCAGGCAGTATGTTGGTGTTGCTAGATGGATTAGATGAAGTGCTTCATCAAGAAAAAAGGGGTGTTGCCAATGAGATTCGCAGATTCTCTGAAAAGTATCAAAAGAATATATTTGTCGTCACCTGCCGCACGGCGGCTAAAGCTTTCAATCTTAGACGCTTTACAGATGTTGAAATTGCCCCATTTAGTCAAGACCAAATTGTTGCTTTTGCTCAGAAGTGGTTTACAGCACTTACAAAAACGAACATCCAGAATAAAGAAGAACAGGCAATTGAGTTTATTAAGAAACTAGATTTACCCGAAAACTTACAATTTCGTAGACTTGCCGTCTCCCCCTTGTTTTTACATCTCGCCTGCTGGGTTTTTCATCATCAGAACAAATTCCCAAACCAAAAAATTGCGTTTTATAAGCAATGTTTAGACCTCCTCCTGGGCAAATGGGATGAAACTAAAGCAATTGAACGGGATGAAGTGTACGAAGGTTTCTCATTATCACAAAATCTGAAGTTGCTGAGTCAGGTTGCTAGCGCGACATTTGACCAGGGTAATTACTTTTTTGAACAACGCATTGTTGAACAATACATTAGCGATTATATCTCTGATTTACCGAATGCTTCGACGGAACCAGAGGAATTGCAATTAGATAGTGAAGAGGTACTTCAGGCGATAGAGTTACAACATGGATTACTAGCAGAACGAGTGCAAGGAATTTTCTCCTTCTCTTATTTGACGTTTCAAGAATACCTGACTGCTCGAAAAATCGTTGCCAGTTATAATTTACAAGCATTAGAAAGACCCTTAGAATGTCTGGTGAGTCATATTACTGAACCCAGGTGGCGCGAAATCTTTTTGTTAACGGTTGCCATGCTGCCGAGTGCAGATTTCTTAGTACTGTTGATGAAGCAAGAAGTTGACGCGCTAGTGGCTGAAGATACATATTTACAAAAATTTTTAACTTGGGCAAGTCACAAGTCCCTTGCTGCTCCCCCCCAGCCTATTGCAATTCGCGCGTTTTACCTTACTCTGGCTCGAACTCCTCACCTGATATCGCACTTTGCTCTTGTCTGCATCCTCGATCGGGATATTTTTTTGGATGCAGCATTAGATAACCTAGTGATGGAATGCACTATTGCCGATGCCTATGCCTGCGACGATGCTTTGAGTTATGCTTTAGCGATCGCTCAAGATGCTGGCTTACATCAAGCTTTACAACAACTTAAAGACCTACTGCCCGATCCAGAACAAAGTAGAGAAAGGTTTCAGACATGGTGGCAAACAAGTTATCCTGCTTGGATAGACCAGTTAAAAACTGCGATCGCCAAGCATCGAAACATTGAGCATCACTGGCACTTCAGCCCACAGCAACAGCAAGTATTGCAACAATATTACGATGCCAATCAGTTGCTTCTCGATTGCCTAAATAGCAACTGTGAGGTAACAGACGTTGTGCGGCAGGAGATTGAAGTCGGTTTATTGCCGATAGAAGAACTCTCTAAGCGAGAATGGCAAGGATTGTGATCGGGCAGGGAGCAGGAGGAGGGAAAGTCGTTTTGAAAGAGTGAAATTGGATAATTTATTTTTTGGAGTTCCCTAAAAAACTTTTATTCACCAAGAAAAGGTATCTATGCTTAGACATGACATTATTGTTATTGGTACTTCCGCAGGCGGACTCAAAGCGCTGGGCGCAATCTTAGGCGCTCTGCCTGCTGAGATTGATGCTGTTTTCTTTATTGTTCAGCACCTCGCAGCAGAGAAGCCCAGCATTCTCCCCCAAATTCTTACAGATGTAGGCTCTCTCCCAGCATCTCACCCGGTAGATGGAGAGTCAATTCAAAGCCGGCGCATCTATGTCGCACCGCCCGATTATCACCTGTTGGTCAATCAAGGCTCGATACGTGTCGTGCGCGGGCCCCAAGAAAACCGCTTTCGCCCCGCGATCGATGCGTTATTTCGTTCAGCCGCCCGCGCTTATGGTACAAGGGTGGTAGGTGTGGTACTCACTGGCTATCTTGATGATGGCACGGTGGGGTTGCAGGCAATCAAGAAACGGGGCGGAGTGGCGATCGTTCAAGACCCGAACGAAGCAGAATACCCCAGCATGGCCAAGAGCGCCTTGCGGTATGTGAATGTCGATTACTGCCTGCCGCTTGCAGAAATCCCAGACCTGCTAGTGGAGTTATCAAAGGAACCCGCCGCCCAGGAGGAGGCATATCCCGTGACCAAAGAAATCGAAATTGAATCCAAGATTGCTGAACAGCAGATGAATACCCAGGAGTTTTTAAAGAATGTAGAAGCGATCGGGACTAGAACGACTTACACCTGCCCTGAATGCAACGGCAGCATTTGGCAAATTGGCAAAAAACAACCGCTACGGTTTCGCTGTCACACGGGGCATTCCTTTACAGCTAATGTGTTCCTGGCAGAGCAAACTCATAATCTCGAAAATGCGCTGTGGTCGGCTGTGCGGGTAATGGAAGAAAAGGTTACATTCTCCCGTCAAATGGCAGAACAGATGAGAAGCTCCAATTTAACTAGTGCCGCAACAAAATTTGAGGATCATGCAATGAATTTGGATAAAGAGGTGTCCTTAGTTCGAGGCATAATTCTCAACGGCTTTGCTACGAAACGAACTATTGCAGCAATAGAGGAAGATCGCGCTGAGTGCTGAGTGCTGTTAGCGGAAGCAGGCCGTTTAGCCCGTGCTGAGTAAAAACCCGTTTAATTCAAGGTTTTGAGCAACCAACACTTTCCTAACCTATTTAAGAAGTAAAAATTAAAAAGTAAAAAGATAATCCCCATAAATAAATTGAGGGGAAATGATTAAGTCCGTATTATTTCTTGCGCTATCGTTATAAATGTTTTTATTTCGTTCCATAAATAAATTTAGGGGCTTCTCTTTCAGAGACGCTGCGCGAACAAACCATTTTTCTTTTTCTTTATGAATCCCTTTTTACTTTTTACTTTTGCCTTATTCGGTGACTACAGCTATAGTAAGTCTTTCCCCTCTGCCCCTTTGCTCCTTTGCCTCTTGTATCCAATGCTCAATGTTTTTTCATTTCACTGCAATGACTCTAGCTACAGAGATTTCTGGTGGTTTAGTGGGAACTTGGACAGGTGTAGATGAGCCTTTCAACCACAGTAGCACTGCGGGAGTGACACCCAGCAACAAGCCTAGCAACACGGGTACAAAGAATCCAGCTGTTAAGCTCATGACTGTAGCGAAACCAAAGTTAGTTAAATAAACTGCAAAAGGTATATTAAGTTGGTATCGCTCCCAGTTAATTGGATTATTTCTCCACAACAGTGCAGCCACAGCCATAAATACTGAGCTAGTACCCAGCCACCCCGCAAAGTTTTGGTAAGGCATTCCAAAGAATGGGCCTGGTTGTTGCCAATACCAAAAGGGTAGAGAAGTTTGACTCATCGCAGGATCGAGAACAAAATCCCAGGAGGTTAGTAATAAAGCACCCAAAGCGATCGCACTTATATGCCGCCACAAGTTGGGTTTTTTGTCCACTTCTAGCCCTGCACGTGCCAGCAGGTAAGAAACAAATCCCAAATAAAACCACGACAAGGGAATTGTAAATGGGACTAAACCCGCAATCTTATAACCTAAACCGCTTAGGTAACTATAATGACCAAATGGAAAACCAGTACTGGTTCCTAGTAATTCACTTCCTAGAGAAATAAATACTGATGGCAACAGAAATGCTAAGGCGCGACCTAAACCCAAAATCCGCGTGGCATACAAGAAAACACCTGCCGCGCCTAAAATCATATAAACTACACCGCCTCCTGCCATACTCCATTGCATGGCAGTTTGTCCAACCTCGGATAAGTTAAAAATTACTTGGGCATTAGGTACAACCAGTAATATTCCTACCAATCCAAATACTGTTGACACGATATGACCAATAAGGCTTACGCGTTCAGCAATAACAAGTTGTCTCATGGTAATTCCTTTTTACTCGCTGCTAATGAAGCGCTATTCATCTTAGCCATTGTTTAAAATTTTCTAGCATTTATAGCGTTTCTCGTTCGGATGCAATACACTTTGACCTCTCTCCTAAAAGGCTACGGTGTACACACAAGTCTATCTAAAGCTGCGTTACAGGCTTTTGATCCCCCCAACCCCCCTTTTTAAGGGGGGCAAAAAACTCTCAAAGTCCCCCTTCTTAAGGGGGATTTAGGGGGATCTAGAAAGATGTGTGTACACCGTAGCCTAAAAGGAGAGAGGCTTTGAATTTTACTCCCCTTCCCTTGAAGGGAAGGGGCTGGGGGTTAGGTCTGTATTCTATGCAACTGAGAACCGCTATATTAGGGACTGGCACTTGATTTATAACCAGCTAAAATGAGCATTAATGATATTGAAGTCTTGTTGTAATTGTTTGTCAAAATTGGATTTCTGGATAACTTTATCTCAAGAGTAAATAGAAGTTTTGAAGTCTTTGATTTGTTTGACTAAATCAGAATTGTCTTGCTGGATGAAGCTTCCCCTACTGTTCTGCTAGTACTCTGATTTCATAAAGTTCTCGCTGAATGAAATTGGATGTAAACATCAAGCGCTTACCATTACTCTTTACAAAGAAGAATCTCTGATTGCGAGATTGATGGCTAAATTTGATTTGTTCCCCTCGGCAAGAGTAGATTTTACCCCGAATTAAATCGGTAGATTTAAACATTTTCCACCTTCTCATCCTCCCGATCAAAAACCTACTTACAGCAGAATTCAGTAGTCAGAATTGGCTACGCCCCACTGCGCTAACAGAAGTCAAACAGGCTTTACGCCGGGGTTTGAGACTTAGATTGTTTACTTCACCAGCTTGAAATTCGCTGTATGTCGTAAGTATATCTGCCTCGGTAAGGAGGATCATCGTTTCTGCACCAACTCTGCCAAAGTCAGGCTCTAGCCCTAATACCATCTCAATAAGATACGTCCATGTGCCAAATTCAGGGGTGTAGCTGCGTACAATCCCTTCTCCACCAACAAAGCTCACCCATTGGGCATTGCGAAACTTAGGCACCTTCATGAAGGTTGCAGCCATGCGTAAGACTCCTCTAATTAATAGTTGATATTTTCTGTTTTAGTAGAATAAATCAAACATGTTTTGTATCTTTTTAAGTAAAGATGTCAAACATCATCTATAACTTGAGAATGTTTTAGGTTGAGAGTATACAATTTATACGTAATTCAAACGTTTATTCAAACATTTGATATGGCAATCCTAAATCCTTCATGAAAAATTAGATCCCCGACTTCTCAAAGAAGTCGGGGATCTGGACACCGCACATTTTTTACTTTTTCATAATTAAAATTAACGTGAGTTCGACAAGTATTATTTGATCTCTCCCCCAACCCCTTCCCTACAACGCTATCCATTACCTCCGATTACTCTCTCACTGCAAAACTATACCTATCAATCCTTTTGACTTCTTTTAAGTAACTTGTATTTTTGTTTAGAAAGATCCGGGTAATGGATAGCCCGACGCGGGAAGGGGGAAAATTCAAAGTATCTCTCCTTTTAAGAGAGGGATTTAGAGAGAGGTTTTCCAGATGCCGTGAAAAATCAGAGCGACGTAGGAGCGTCATTACGAATTACGAATTTCCACATTTAGGCATCACTTTTTGAGTTTTACTTTGTGGAGTAATTCATCTTTAATCCGGTTGAGAATTGAAGTCTCATCCAGGTTTGCCAAAATCCGATTAATCACTGCTTTCGGCCCATCAGGCCCCCAAGTCGCACCATTGGCTAAATAAACTTTGGTAACTTGTCCAATACCGTAAGAAGAAACACCAGCTACTCCCCCTTGGGTAAGCGCCACCGATATATAAGGGCCTAAGGCAATGCCACCTGTAGCTGTTGCAGAGATCCCAAGTAAAGTTTTTAATCCACTCAAGCCCAAGTTTGCTAACAATTCACTAGCACCGATGCCGCCCATACTCAGGGCAATTTTTTGTAGCAATTGTACAGCCCCAGCTTCGGTCATGGAGAAGCCATAGAGTTTAGATAAACCCAAAATCAGAGCAATATCAATGACTACACTACTCAGAATATCTACCACAGTTACGGGATTAAGTGCGATCGCTAATGCCTTAGTCATCACAGCTTTCCAAATCAACTGATTGGCATTCTGTTCCCGAATCATCACTTTCCGCTCTACCAATTGCTCATTTACAATATCGGCATAAAGCATAGTATTGAGAGCAACTAGGGCTTTACCCTCACGGTGTAGAATTTCCAAAATTTTCAGCTTCAGTTCTTCAACTTGGGCATTCCCTGTACGTAACTGTATACCCCTAGTGCCATCAGGGCGACGAATCGCCGTCTTCACCAATGGCGATGCCGCAGCCATAATAATTTCTAAAGGTGTAAGTAATTCCCGCACTCTATCATCCCGGATTTTGTGATAAATTGCCATCCGGTCTGCTTGTGGATACTGGTCTACTTTGTTAAACACCAAAATGATCGGTTTACCTGCTTCCCGCAACTGAGAAAGGGCCATGTATTCTAACTTTGTCATGTCGCCAGATATCACAAACAGAATTAAATCCGCTTGTTTGGCAATCTGTTCAGCTAAGGCGGCACGGGTTGCACCATCAACTTCGTCTAACCCAGGAGTATCAATTAATTCTACCTGCGATTGACCTACACCAGGGAGAGTAACTCGCAAAGCCCGTTCATTTTCCCCAATTGCTTCCTCGCTAATACTCCAATTAACTCTTTGTGCAGCACGGGTGACACCGTGCAGCGGCCCAGTTTCAAATACTGTTTGTCCAACCAAAGCATTGAGTAGCGAAGACTTACCACGTCCCACCATGCCAAAAGCCGCAATCTGTACCACCATGCGGTCTAACTTCCCTAGCATGGTTTCCAACTCAGCAATTTCCGTCTCTAACCCGGTTTTTTCTTGGGGGGTGAGGTCGAGATTGGCTACCAAATTTCGCAGTGCCGTTTGTGCTTGTTTATAATTCAGTTCTGTTTGAATGTCTTCAAAACTGAAAATAGCACTATCCAGTTCTTCCTCCCAACTGAGAGAATTTGGATCAGTGTTAGCGGAATCGCTTTGATGAGGTTCAGGCATAGGCAAGGTCGAAGTCATATTAATAATTTTAGATTTTAGATTTTAGATTTTAGATACACCCCCTCTACCATCCTAGTTATTTTTAGCAAGGGTTTGGCGAGATGACAGGAAGCAGGGGAGAAGAGTTTTCCCCTCCGCACCCCACCCCACTGCCTCTTTCCAATGCCCAATGCCCAACTCGTAGACTAATGACTAACAAAAAGTCATAAACTGAAAAATGCATCTAATATAACGCGTTAGAATCTTGACTAAATTACCTGTGCGGAAAATCGTTATTGCCGGCAACTGGAAAATGTACAAAACTCAGGCAGAGACCCAGGAGTTTTTACAAGGATTTCTGCCCCACTTAGAGGAAACTCCCCAAGGGCGGGAAGTGATATTGTGCCCTCCGTTCACTGATTTAAGCGTTTTGTCCAAGACTTTACACGGTAGCCTCATCCAATTGGGGGCACAAAATATCCATTGGGAAGAATTTGGAGCCTATACAGGTGAGATTTCTGCCCCAATGCTGACAGAAAGTGGTGTGCGCTTTGTGATTGTCGGTCATAGCGAACGACGGCAATACTTTGGTGAAACGGATGCCACTGTTAACTTGCGCCTCCGAACTGCTCAAAGGTTTGGTTTGACTCCAATTCTCTGTGTTGGCGAAACTAAACAACAACGAGATGCAGGAGAAACTGAATCACTGATTGCTCTCCAACTCGACAAAGGTTTGGTAGATATAGATCAGAATAATTTGGTGATTGCCTACGAACCAATTTGGGCGATTGGTACTGGTGATACTTGTGAAGTAACGGAGGCAAATCGGATAATTGGCTTAATTCGTAGCCAGTTGAGTAATCCAAATGTATCAATTCAATATGGCGGTTCAGTTAAACCAAATAATATTGATGAGATTATGGCTCAACCAGAAATTGATGGTGTTCTGGTGGGTGGAGCAAGTCTAGAACCTGACAGTTTCGCTCGGATTGTGAATTTTAAGTTACTGTGATGTGCTTTTTTATCGTTCCCATGCAGAGCATGGGAATGCCTAATGTAGATTTATGCCAAGGAACTTGATAATTAGAGGACGCTGTTTCGAGTGGGGACAGCGGACTTATTTGATGGGTATTTTGAATGTAACGCCTGATAGCTTTAGTGATGGGGGTGAGTTTAACACTACCTCTGCCGCTTTAGTACAGGCGCAAGCATTGGTAGCTGCTGGTGCTGACATAATTGATGTGGGCGGTCAATCAACTCGACCAGGGGCAAAGCAAATAACTCTGGCGGAAGAACTTGACCGAGTACTATCGGTGTTAGAAGTGCTAAGACCAGAAATTTCAATCCCGATTTCTGTAGATACGACTCGTGCTGCTGTAGCTAGGGCATCTGTAGAAGCTGGAGCGGATATTATTAATGATATTTCTGGCGGCACTTTTGACTCAGAAATGTTACCAACAGTCGCAGAGTTAGGTGTGCCGATGATTTTAATGCACATCCGAGGAACACCACAGACAATGCAACAACAGGCTGATTATCAAGATTTGCTTGCTGAGATTTATAGTTTTTTGGCTCGGCAAATTAAGGCAGCAACTACTGTGGGCATTGACCTGGATAAAATTATTATTGATCCTGGTATTGGTTTTGCTAAGAACTATGAGCAAAATTTAGAAATTTTTCGGAGCTTGCGATCGCTCGCAGCACTCAACTGTCCTATCTTAGTAGGAGCATCTCGTAAAAGTTTCATTGGTCGCATTTTAAATCAACCAGATCCCAAAGCACGAGTTTGGGGAACGGCAGCAGCTTGTTCTGCTGCTATTTTTAATGGCGCTGATATCCTCCGAGTTCACGATGTTCAAGAAATGCACGATGTTTCATTAGTAGCCGATGCCATATTCCGACAAGCCGCACAGCCTGACCAATAATTCCTTGATGTTAAACAGCAAGCAAATTCTAGATTTATTTATGGGGTTAATCTAAAATCTAAAATCCAAAATTGTTTGACTCTTAAGTATTACCGTTTTCGGATTTTTTGCCGTGACCTTCTGTAACTACCGACTCGGCTATCAACTCCTGAAACATTTCACTTGAGTTAGCTGGGTCTACAAAGACAATTTTGGCATTACTGCTCTCACCAAGTTTTTGGCTAGCATCTACGTAATCTTGAGCCACGAGATACCGCAAAATGTCCCTACTATCTGGATTGGAACGGAGAGCTTGAGAAATGATTTGCACTGAAGCCATAGTTCCTTCAGCTTTCCTAATCGCAGCTTCCTTTTCCCCTTCTGCTTCGGTAATCAGCGCCCGTTTTTTGATTACAGCGGCTTGTTCCTCTTCTCTAGACTTTCGTACACTCTCAGGTAGTGTGATTCTCTGAATATCTAACCGGAGAATCTCAACTCCCCAATCTGTCGTTATATGATTCAACTGGTCTAAGATAGCTGAGTCCATCTCCGCTCTGGAGACGTTGGTCTGCTCTAGGGTATTCTGAGCAATGATTTCGCGGAGCGTGGTTGTGGTTATCTGTGTCAATGCTCCTTGGAGATCCTCAATTGCGTAAAAGCTTTTTTCAATATCTCTAATGCGCCAGTATACGATGGCGTCAACTTCTACGTAGATATTATCTTGGGTGATCACATTTTGAGGTTTGATGTCTAAAAACTGCTCTCGTGTAGTATCTTCCATCACAACCTGATCCACCAAGGGAACGATAAAGTTCAGCCCTGGCTTAAGTTTCCGATGATACCGCCCCAGGCGTTCGACTAGGGCTTCATTTCCTTGATTAATCAGTTTTGCAGAACCTAATGCATAACCTATAAGGGCTAAAACTATAGCAATAATTGGCTCCATGTATGCTCCTATTCAGCTTTGGGGAGAATTTAATGTCAAGGATATGGTACTAGCTTGTCATATCTTTGAGTTTAATGTTTTGAATCTTTGATACTCCCGACGCCTAGAAGGCGAGGGATTCTTGGTTAAACTGTTTTGCAGAATGCGTAGAAGCTCTGCTTCTTGTCGTTAGACATCGCTATTAAAGCACCTTGATAAAACGCTGGCAAGGACTACTTGATGTAATCAACATTACTTGTACTAACATCTTCAGACAGCCTGGGCTCTTCTCCAGTATATTTACGTAATACAAATTAATTTAAGGTAAAATTTGGCAAGATTTGAAAAACGCTACTATAATCGGATGAAAATTGGCTTCAGCTATTAAAAATATCAAAATATTATGGGTAGGTTGGTAATCAAACTTATAGGTTTAATTCTACTTTTCACAGGATTATACTTTTTTGGTCAAAATATCATATTTGTTAGCGGTTACTATTCATATTTTTACCGTAGCTTACCTGCTACAGCTTCGGTTTTGGCAATTATGGCAGGTATCTTTGCATTAGTTTTTTTTCGTAGAGAAACTGGTAATTTGGGATGGGTTTTTCTAGGTATTGGCATAGTATTAGTTTTCTTAAGTGGTGGAGTTATTTTAAAGCCAACTAGCTTATGGAATTTCATAATTGCTTTTACAGCATTAGCATCTGGATATAAATTACTAAATGAAGGTAGAATCAACTTTTAAAATCTATAAATATAATCATATTTTTTATCTATCTTAGTAGCTAAGATTACATTACTATAGCGGTTCTCGTTTACATGAGGTATACCCGTAGGGGCACGGCATACTGTGCCCCTACACCTTGCGATATAACGTATACCCCATCTGAATGAGAAACGCTATAAGCGCCTTTAAACATCGGTTAGCTTCCTTTAGTAAGCTTATAGGGAAGTATTCACCGAACCCTAAGACTCAGAATTATTAATGGTGCGGCTATTACAAACATTCATTGCCTTTTCTACTCCCTGCTTGAGGCTTAGTTCAAGACATTCAACTACGAACTGAAGTACAAGAGACATTTGCTGATTTTCGGCAGCAGAAAATCGCCCCAGCACATGGGAGATAGTACCGGAATCATCGTTATTAGCTGCATCTTTGGGTTTACCAATACCGATTCGCAAACGGGGAAAGTTTTGGGTACTAAGATGTGCGATCGCACTTTTCATGCCGTTATGTCCCCCAGCCGAACCAGATAAACGCAGCCGAGTTTTTCCCAAGGGTAAATCCATATCGTCATAAATTATCAGCACTGATTCAGGCGGCATTTTATACCAACTTGTCACCGCTTGTATTGCTTGTCCTGAGCGATTCATATAAGTTAACGGCTTCAGCAAGCGAATCTTACCTCCGCCTGGGGCCATACCCTCGCCATACTCACCCTGAAACTTGCGGTTTTCTGCTAAAGAAATGCGCCAAGAACGCGAGAGAGTTTCTAAAGCAGCAAAGCCGATATTATGGCGTGTTTGGTCATACTTAGCTTCTGGATTCCCCAACCCGACAATTAGCTGGGGAATTACCAAAGCTGGTTGCGTAACAACTTCTGTCATTTTGCCTACAGTCAATCAATTTTAGATTTTAGATTTTGGATTGAAACAGACCGCAAGGGTACAAGGTTTAGTAATTTTAGATTGACGATAGCGCAGCATTAACAAGTCGGACGCTCCTGCACCGTTAACGCAACGCTTACGAGCGTCTTTTGGATTTGTTCTATCCACCAAGGATATTGCTATGAACCGCAAAACAATCTAAAATCCAAAATCCAAAATTCGTATGTTCTCCTAGCTAGATTGAGAAGAACTTGCGGTATCCTGCTCAGATTTGGCAGGGTAGATTTGCTTAGGTTCCAATTCAGCAGTGGTCTTTACAGCTTCTTCTAACTGTTCTGCTTCTTTTTGAAACTCATTTTGAAACTCCTTGGAAGCTTCTTGGAAACTACGAATTGTTTTGCCCACACTCCGACCAATTTCTGGCAGCTTTTTGGGGCCAAAGATTAACAGTGCTACTACCATAATTACAGCCATTTCCGGTAGACCGATACCAAATATATTCATTTTTTGTCTCCTGTAAACTATAGAACTACTACAGAAACTCGCATATTATTATGTAGTCTACTCAATAATCGCCTATCATAGAAGGCGATGCCTGCGGCGAGCTACGCTAACGCCCCACAAGCGAGTGATGCTTTATGTCTCTGACAATTAAATACTTAGAGTGACTTTGTGCAGTTAGTACCTGACCTGATGGTTGAGGTCAAATCGAAAAGCGAGAGTTCTTCGGACACACTTTGCGATCGCATCAAACCACTCCAAGAAAAGATTAAGCTATTCTTAGAACTTGGATCTACACTGGGTATTCTCATTGACCCTGACAAAGTTTTAGTAACAGTTTATCGCCCTAACCTTGAACCAGTAGTTTTAAAAAATAACGATAAACTGACAATACCAGAATTACTGCCAGGTTGGGAATTAGCGATCGCAGAACTGTGGTCACCTGAGTTTGATTGAATTAACCACCTGAACAGACAATTTCACTTGTCTTGACGGCGATTTATCGCGTCTCTTGCCTTAACTTCCATGCCCGCCCGGAAATAAATTTTCGGGTTAATAGCTTAAGTCTACTGAAGTAGACTGGAGATTTATGGCGATATTTAGTCATCTTCAGATGACTTTAGCTATGAGACGAGAATTTTAATTCCCGGCGGACAAGCGGTTTCGCGTTAAGTTGATACCTATGGGCAATGCCATGCCCTTACCAGCGTATTTGTATCATTATTAAAGTGAAATGGTATCACTACGGCTATAATTCAATACGCTTGGGTTAAGGGCGACTGGCAACAATTTTGGGTTTTCAAGACGCGATTTATCGCCGTCAAGACAAGTGTATTGGGCTATAATTATGCGGACATGATATGAATTCTGAATCGCAACTGACAAAAAAACCCGGAAGAACCGGGTGTAACTTAACTTGTTATCCAAACTCGATCGCTGTGTATCTTTTAGCGTCCTAAACTCCGCCAATCTACAACTACATCTTGAATCAAGAATGATTGATTGTAAAGTTGCAGAATAATCAGCAAAAACACGAAAAATAGCAAAATAAAAACAGCCATCACCGGGGTAGTACCCCAACCTGGAGCCACTTTCCCATACTCAGAGTTCAGTGGTTTCAGGATATCTCCCAACCTAGTCCTTTGTGCCATAGTTCACCTAAGATTACTTGCCAAAGCTTTTTTTAATCTTCTGTAATATTCTATAAGAATAGCACTCATAATCAATCTCTCAATTATGGAACCCGCAATAGTTCTTAGCATTTCTATGGCTGCCGTGGTGGTTGTCATCACTGTACTGTCGATTTATACCTCTTTTGGCCCTCCTAGCAAGCAATTGAACGATCCGTTTGATGACCACGAAGATTAAAAGAGTCATTGGTCAGTGGAAAACCACAACTGACCACTGACACAGCTATCGTGGCTTACTCTAGCTTGGGATTTATTGCTGGTATCACCTGGAAACTGGCAATTTTCCAAGGCTCTATCGTCAAGTTTTGTTGCCTAGATGAGAATTCAGTGCTAGAGGAACGCTCTAATAAATCTACTCTATCTCCTAGATTCAACCCTAAATCACTTTGCAAAGATAACTCGGCTGTTTCTCCGTGACATTCATAAAACCGCAGAATTAACTGCTGTGGGTTATCTTCAGATGGCTTCAAGGCCATCAAGATTAAATTTTCAGCTGATAAATCTAAGAAACTCGCCCCTTCAATAGTTCTGAGTTCTGTTAGTGTTAGTGGGGCGTTTAGCCTGTTGTGAATTCTGGGTGGATTCAAGATTACTTGCAACGGTATATTCAATTCATAGCCACGCCGTACTGTATGGGCTGCTTCCCAGCTACCAGCATGAGGATACAAGGTATATGTGAATTCGTGAAAACCTCTGTCAGCCTCGGAGTCTGGCCAATTAGGACTGCGTAGCAGTGTTAAGCGGAGTTGATTTGGTTTGCTGTCGTAACCGTATTTACAATCATTCAGTAAACTGACACCATAACGATTTGGGATTGCGGTGTTTGTCTGTGTATCTTCTGCTGTCAAATCAGCCCAACGCAAAGCGGGGACTTCCCATTTTGCTTGTTCTGCGGGGGTTTGTGGTGAGTCAGCGCTGCGGGAGGGTTTCCCTCCGTAGGCGACTGCGTTCGCTGAAGGCGTTCTCGAAGAGTACCCGAAGGGTTTAGTTGGGCGGCGAATCGCGCCACAGGGAATTTCATAGGTAGCAAAGTCGGCTTCAATATTGAGAGGAAAAGCAGCTTTCACTAATACATGATTTTCTTGCCAATTGACTGTAGTAGCGATGTTCAGCAGAGGTGAACTAACTTGCAGAATATAGTCTTGGCAAAATTCCGATTCACCCAACTGACGCACTACGCGCACACGACTTTGCACTGGGCCTTGTTCTAACCACTGAATGGATTGAAGATTTGTTGCGGGTAAAGGATGTTGGGCATAATTAGGGTCAATATTCCAAGCATCCCAATATTGACCACTGTCTTTAAAAGCTTGCAGTTGATTCCCCGCCCCACTCAAAACTTCTCTTTGATAAGTTTTGTCAAAAACACTTGATAAATCTCCAGTATCAGGATCTATCACAACTCGCAATAATTCATTTTCTAAAATCCAGTCTGGGAGGAGTGGGGGGGATGAGGGGGATAAGGGAGATGTAGCTTTAGCTTCCCGCAGGGTGGGGGAAAGCCAAAATATGCGGTAGCCTACGGGTGGAATTTCGGGGGCGAGAAATTGTAGGGTTGATGGTTCAGATAATTGGGAGATAAGTTGCTTTCCAGAAGTATCGTAAATCTGCCATTCTTCTGGTGTGGGTAGGGCTACAGAGACTACCTCAGAACGTTGCCAATTGAGAGAATTGAAAACGAAAATAGGCAAACTATTGGGTTTTGGTGGTTCTGATAGGGTAATGTGAGATGCGATCGCTAAAAGTGATTCTTGTAATATCTTCGTTCCCAATTGTTCCACTTGCTGCCATTGGGGTAACGCATCCGTGTAAACTTGGGTAATTGAAGAACCAGGTAAAATATCGTGAAACTGTTGAAATAACAACAACTTCCAAGCTGCTTCAATTTCTGCTTTGGGATATGTCACATCACAACTTACCGTTGCCAAGGTAGCAAATAGTTCCGCTTCATACAATAAATTTTCACAACGACGATTCCAACGTTTTTGGTCTGCGTGGGTAGTGTAGCAACCGCGATGGAATTCTAAGTATAGTTCGTCATTCCAAGTAGGGAAGGGAGGCGGAGTAGGGGAGGCAGAAGGAGAATTATAACTCTTGACTCCTGAATTCTGACTCCTGAATTCTAACTCCTGAATTCTGCCTCCTTTACTGATTTGCTGTAAATACTTTTCAGCCGTTGTAAATTCTAAATCTGGGAAGAAAGGAGACTTTTGCCAACGTTGGGCGGTTTCTAACATATCACGGGTGGGGCCGCCGCCGTGGTCGCCGACACCGGGAAGCCAGAGAGATTCTGGTAAACCAGTTTGGATTTGCCATTCAAGAGCGTAGGATGCCATTTTAACCGGATCAATGCTTTCACCGATGGGTGCAGACATCAAACTAAAGACTTCGCTACCGTCAGGCGATCGCCACCAAAAAGCCCCATAATCAAATTTAGTAGTATCATTCCACCGCAACTTCTGCGTCACAAAATACTCAATTCCAGCATTAGCGAAAAACTGCGGCAAAGTTGCACAAAAACCAAAAGTATCTGGAACCCAGACCACAGTTGAAAGCTTGCCAAATTTATCCTGGATGTAGCGTTGACCATACAATAGCTGACGGACTATTGATTCACCAGCAATTAGGTTGAGTTCCGGTTCCACCCACATTCCGCCGACAACTTCCCAACGTCCAGCAGCCACCTGTGCTTGAATCGCCTCAAACAAATCCGGGCGATGTTCCTCAATCCAAGCATAAAGTGCGGGAGTCGAATGACAAAAAATTAACTCAGGAAAATCTGCTTGCAACTTCAGAACCGACTCAAAAGTGTTTTGCGCCGCATTCCAAGTTTCACTCACAGGCCATAGCCATGCTAAATCTAAATGAGCATGACCCAACAGGAAAATTTTAGATTTTTGATCCCCCCAACCCCCCTTCAAAAGGGGGGCTAAGATATCAGATTGAATTAAGTTTTGGCGTAGAGACAAAAACGACTTTACTAACTCTCCCTTTTCTTCCTCAGTGTCCTCCGCGCCTCTGCGGTTCGTAACCTCCTCCACCATCGCCGCCAAAACATCCAACTTCTCCGGTGCAAACCTTTCCAAATAAAGCTGCAACACAGCTAACTCATCAGCGACAAAACCGGGATCGGGATTATTATCAATAATAGATTCATAAACTAGGAGCGATCGCACTAAAGCACCATCACAATGTCCCGGACTCACTAACCGCAAAGCCACAATAAACTCTTCCCCTGGCCTCACTTCCTGACTGAGAAGCACTCTCGGCGAACAATCAAATAAATCACCCTCCAGCACTAACTCCCCATTTACATAAATCTCAGCAGAATCCGCCCACCAAACCAGCGCTAGTCGCAAAGATAACCCAGCTAAGGGATAACCCTGCAAATCTTGGGGAACCACTAATCTTTGCACTAGCCATAGCACCTTTTTCCCGCCCGTCCAAGCAATATGTTCTTTAGCATTCAACTGGACAGGTTGCCAATGAGACAAATCAGCAGTTACAACATCAGTAATAATCAGGTCAGATTCTTGGTACAGCCAATTAGACTGAAGATTAACTTGACAAAAAGAGCGCAGTTGCTCAATTACTTCTGAGATAAATTTGGTCTGGGATTGAGAGACAGTCGGGGTCATATATTCGCTAAGATGAGGTGTTGGTTGTTTTTATTGTTTGGCGCGAGTCTCACAACTTAACAAGACTTGAACTAAAAAATTACTACTTATGTCTTCTGGTTCCTCTGGTCGTTATCAAAGCAGACTATTTAACTTTGTCCACCAGCAATCTCGGCGGGTAACACAACAATGGGAACACACCTACCGACATTTGCAAGTTGCTACTAAGTGGGGTGTGGAGGTATTACTTTACCCAGTGTATCTACTGTTTCAGTCATCTGAATCATCTGGGAAAACGCTACACACCAAAGAACCACAAACTAGACTAAAGTTACAACCTTATGACACCGATTTCCAGCCCCAAACTCCGCCAAATGCTGATAGCCCCATTCAAAATGTACTAGAAGCAGTCTATTATCTGTCATCTGATGAAGCCGCCTCTACTCCAGCGAAAACATCTGAACCTTTCAAACCCTTGGCTTTCTTGGGAATTTTTCGGTCGAAATTCGTTGAGAATAACTCTAATCTTATTCAAGCATCAATTATTACAGAGAATCAAGCCGGAAGTATCAACCCTTTACAATTGGAAAATTCCCTGCAACAGCATCTTCCTATAGTGCGGGGAATTGCCACAAATTTAATGAATCGGAATTTAGTACTAGTTACTGCCGATAATGAAATTCTCGATATTTTAACATCCCAACAGCAGACAAAATTAGAAGAACGAATTATTAACGAAGTTGCTAAGTATTGGCAGTATTGGCGGTTGATTATAGCTCAAAAAGAAACGCAGCAGCTATTACCACAGATTGACCAGTTATTAGCAAAACTAACTGGCGGAAATACAGCTAAAACTCCAGTTTTAGCCGAGGGTATACCAAAAGATTTACTGAATACAGATAGACTATTAACATTTATAGATATAGCCTTTGCTAAGTTAGAATCAAACGCTTTAGTACCTGTGCAAGAACGTAGCCAGGAAATTGTTCAAGTTGCCCAAAGTCAGTTAAATATATTTCTTTATGGCAAAGAGCAATTAGCTGTGAGGGGAGAAATTTCACCCAATGCTGATGGTTTGGAAACTCATACACTAAATATTCAAGCTTTGATTGAGGCGGCACTTAATTACTTTTTTGGTGTTGGCAATAAAAAAATACTTAAAGCAACAACCAATGAGGAGCGATTGCCAGGTAAACTATTCTCATCACGCCTTAGAAAAGCCTTATCCAAAAGCCCTCAGTTAGAGAACCAAGATTTAACAGATGATCCTTGGCTAACATTGAATGATTTATTTGGTGACACCGAAACCATTGCTGATAAGTCAGTTACACTTTCTCAAAGGACAAATCCTGCTTTAATACCAAGTTTATCAGTAGAGCATTTTCCACAAAAGAATTTGAGTGTAAAACAACCTAAATTCGGATCTGGCTTGGTACAAAGAAAACAACCAACTAATAATCTCGCCTTAAGGCAAAAAACATCTGGAAAAATCGCCTCTGCAAAACAAACGCGAACCAGCATTTCTCAAACTAAAAGTGAGAGTCGTAAAGGGGAAATGTTGAAACAGCAGTTTCACCAAAGTAGTGAAGTTGAGGCACAGCCAGACTGGATAGAAACCAAAGCAACTTTAACTGGCTATGAGAAACACCCCCTAGAGCAACTTCTGGAATGGCTTGATTATGTTATGCTCTGGCTAGAAGAGAGATTTGTAAGGATTTTTCAGTCGTTGCGGCAACTATGGCAGGGTAAATAAGCTAAGAGATATTTTTGAAAAATCTACTATAATAAATATTCACAATTTTGCAATTCAGATTTTTGGAATAAACGTAGGGTAAGTTAGCACTGTGCAACACACCCTACATATACTCTTAAATTTTGAATTTTGTTAGCGTAGCGTTAGCGAGTCTTCTCCCTTGGCGTTAGCCTCTCCCTTTGGGAAAAGGGGAGACGCTAAAAGCGAACGAGCGTCATTTTGAATTTTGAATTGTTATTGGTGGTTGTCTAAGTGAAAATTATTGTTTACTGTAAATACTTCAATTTCAAAAATCCACTAGATAAACCGAAAATTGAGACATTTGTGGTAAATATGCCTCAAATTCCTAAAATAGGCGAAACAATTGTAGTCGAAAGAATTTCACCCCAAAAGCAGTTTGTAATTATCTTTGAGTACATTGTGACAGCAGTGCAATTTAACGCTTCTAGAGAATCGGCTGATTCAGCAGATGCCCAGGTAAGCGCTTTTTTGAACCACTGTTGGGAGGGAACATCGAATTTCAAAGTGACAAACTTTTTAGAGCAGTAATACAACAATCCTGAATGATTTTTTACAAACAAGATCCTCAACTTTTTAAAGAAGTTAGGGATATGCAGCTTGCAATTCTGGAAGCTATTTTTACTACAATAGTTGACAGGTTAGTAGCTTGATGGGAAAATAGATAAAAAATTAACCAGATGATTGAGCATAGCGATCGCCTAGCATCTCATAGAGAAGGTACATTCCCAGGTGTTGGAGGACTTGACCTGTATTACCAAAGCTGGCATCCAGAGGGTAAAGTACGGGCAATATTAGCTATTTCGCATGGACTTGGAGCGCACAGCGATCGCTATAGTAATGTAATTCAGCATTTGATACCCAAGCAATACGCTGTCTACGCCTTAGATTTGCGTGGTCATGGACGTTCACCAGGTCAGCGAGGCTATATTAGTGCTTGGAGCGAGTTTCGCGATGACCTGGGAGCATTTTTAGAGTTAATTCAGACTCAAAATCCTGGATGCCCAGTTTTTATCTTGGGTCATAGTTTAGGCGGGGTGATTGTCTTAGATTACATTCTGCGCTATCCCCAACAAGTATCATTATTGCAGGGTGTGATCGCGATCGCACCAACCTTAGGCAAAGTTGGGGTTTCACCGATTCGGATACTTTTAGGAAAAATGCTCTCACGGGTATGGCCGCGTTTCACCCTGAATACAGGTATAGACATCAGCGCTGGTTCACGAGATCAGCAGGTTTTAGCTGCATTTACCCAAGATACACTGCGACATACCCGTGCTACCGCCCGCCTAGCTACAGAATTCTTTGCAACAGTTGATTGGATTAATGCTCACGCCGCTGATTGGCACTTATCATTATTGATTCTCCACGGTGGCGCAGACCGAGTTGCTTTACCAGCCGGAAGTGATATTTTTTACCAACGAATAAACTACACAGATAAGCTGAGAATCGAGTATCAAGGAGCTTATCACGAACTTCAAAGTGACATCAATTATCGCGAGGTACTGGCTGATTTAGAAGATTGGTTAGAGCGACATCTACCATCTGGGGTGGTGCAGTTGGGACGGGGAAGCGCTGAGTTAGAGTTTCCTAATTCTTAGCTTTCAGTACTTCAGGAGTGCTGAGTGCGATTATTACTTTTTTTACTCAGCAATCAGCACTCAGCACCATTTCTGTGAGGCTTGATTAGCAAAACCTGCCCCCTTCACAGCAAAGCGCCACCACAACTAGAACCACACCCAGCAGTACAACCATAGCAATAAGCAGCAGTTTGTACCTCACTAATCAGGTCTAAACTGCCAGCTTCTAACAGTTTGCCAACTGTTAAAGTTTCACCATTGCGAGTTTTTGCAGGCAAATTCATCATTTGGTTAAAGTCACAATCATATACATTGCCCAGATAGTCAATTGAAAGTTCGTCACGACACATTAAATGTTCAACTGTACTGGGATTAAAATGCAACTCTAAAAACTGCAAATAGCTGGTGTATAGCTTTTTCCGTTCTAAATGCGTTTTAGTTCTACCAACTGGTAGATTGGTAATGGTGAAGAGGTTGTTAAATACAATATCAAAATGTTCTTGTAAGAACATTTTGTAATCTCGTTCTAGGTTAACCTGTTCAGGAGCTAAGGAAAACTTTTCACCGTTGGGTAATTGGGGATTAAATACCAAATCCAAAATTAGATTTTGGTCTTTACCATAGCCAATTTTGTTAAGCCACTGCAAAGCTTTGACTGAACTATCAAAAACACCTGCACCGCGCATTTTATCAACATTATCTGCTAGATAGCAGGGTAGAGAAGCCACAACTCTTATCTGGTGTTTAGCAAAGTATTCTGGTAAATCACCAAAGCCATCTTCAAAATAAATGGTCAAATTAGACCGGACAATCACTTGTTTTCCAGTTGCTTTTGCTGCTTCCACCAAGGGCTTAAATCCATAATTCATTTCTGGTGCGCCACCAGTCAAATCCACAATTTTAATTTCGGGAAATTTATGAATTAGCGAAATCAATTGTTCGCAAATTTCAGGAGAAAGTTCTTCTGTACGTTTTGGCCCCGCTTCGACATGACAGTGTGTACAGGCAAGATTACAACGCTTGCCTAGATTAATTTGTAAAACAGTGATTCCTTTTTTTGTTAAGGGGGAACTGAGTTTGTGATTAAATGATGTTACTGTTGTATCTAGTGTAATTATTGATTGAGTTTGCATTGTTTACTTATCCTTAAAAATTGCACAAACAAATATATTTAGACAATTTTTCTAGCCTTGCAATAATCTGTAGACTATTCCACTAATAATTGCAGCAGTTGGTAAAGTTAAAACCCATGATAGTAATATTTGAGAAAAAACACGCCTATTAGCTTTTTTGCTAATCAATCCTACTCCAAAAATAGAACCAACTGAAACGTGCGTGATAGAAACTGGAAGCCCAAACCCGCTAGCTGCAATGACTAGAACTCCGGTTACTATGTTGGCTGATAAGCCTTGAGTCTGATTCATTGAGGTAATCTTTTCACTCATGGTAACAGCAACTCTTTGGGAGTTGAGTAAACCGCCAAGTGCCATTGCGATCGCTATTGTGATCATTCCTCCTTGAATCGAAAAATACTCAATAATCAGAATGAGTGAAACAATTTTAGGAGTGTCATTTAATCCTCTAGCAAAACTGACAATTCCAGCACTGAGAAAATGGCAAGTATCAATCGTTTTTTGATTGATTGGTAGATGCCATTTTGAATTAAAATAGCCAGATAAGCTGTAAATTCCTGCTCCCAAAGGAATAGCCAGGATTGGACTAAGTAATAAAGGCAAAATAAAGGAACTTCCTAAAATTGCAAAATTCAGTTGAAGTCCGATCGCCACTAATCCAGCGCCAACAATCGCACCTGTTAAACTGTGAGTTGTAGAAATGGGAAACCCCATGAGGGTAGCAATGAGTACAGTTAAACCAGCAGCGATCGCTACTGCAATATGAAACTCTGGGGCATTAGCGATCGCATCAGGTAATAGTCCTTTTCCAGAGAAGTTTTTAATTAGTGTCCCTGCTAAAAAAGTTGCAGTTATTGCGCCAGCAAAAGTTGTAAAAGTTGCCCACAAAATTGCTGTTTGATAGCTACTTGTTCTACTACCAAACAACGTTGCTACACCCTTAAAATTGTCATTTGCACCATTTGAATATGCTAAAAAAAGCGTAGCTAAAAATAGACTAATTAATAACATTTCGGGGTTTATCAAGAAGAAATCAGAATCCAGAATGAAATTAGTGAAATATTTAAATTGTGCATTCATTTCCCAGTCGTACAGAATTATTCTGAATTCTTTATAAAAAATTTAACAGCAACCACCACCGCTATAGTGCCAAGTTGAATTGGTAACAATAATTTCTTGTGGCTTGATAGCAGCAAGTTTAGCAGCGGTTTTATCACACACTGCTGCGGGAATACCTCGCTGAAGTAGATGACCTGCTGAATCATCAAAGAAAGGTTCAGTACCAGCATAAATTGCTGTTTTCCCAGTAAAAATGCAAGCACCATCTTCTGGAATTACAACTTTAAAAGAGACAGAATCTAGACTTTCTAAAAGTAGGTTTTCTTCTAAATTATAAGTTTGAGAATCTAGGAGACGGTAAGGACGACGGGCGCGAATTTCAACTTGACCAAAACCAGCATGTATAATCTGTTCAGTATACTGTTGATATGTGAGTGCGCCTGATAAACACATAGCTCTGAGTCGTTCATCTTGTTGGAGATGTTCGGGAATTGGACGAGTCGCAATTGGATCGCTCATCTGCAACCGTCCACCTGGTTTTAATACTCGATATGCTTCTTTCAAAGCAAGAGTTAAATCTTCTGGTTCAAAGATGTTGAAAAGGCAATTCTGTGCCACGATATCGACGCTAGCATCAGCAACAGGTAAGTTAAAAGCATCACCTTCGCGGATTTCTACAAAGCTGAGGTCAAACCAAGGGTTTTCTTGAGCCGCAATTGCTAGATTACGTGTGGCTGCTTCCCGCATAGCCGCAACCGGTTCAATGGCAATTACAGCACTTGTATAGCGGGAAAAATAAGCGAATTGCAACGCTTCTAAGCCGCCACCAACGCCGACATAGAGTACAGTAGGCTGGTTTCCTAATTCTGTGGGGTGAACAGTAGTGCCACAACCATAATTCATTTCCTGCATTGGCAAAGGAATTTTCAATCCTGGTAGTTGCAGGGGCGTACTTTGCACACAACAAAGTCCAACTTGTGGGGTTTGGGCAACTTCGCGGTAAAACTGCGCTGCTGTTTCTAGATAGGTCATACCATTTTATATTTTAGATTATGACAGCTTTGTGCATCCTAATATAGTTAACTCCGAGTTGGATAAGTTTTTGCTGAGATTGCCAAAAATCCTAAATTTTCATACAATGGAAGGTTTTGGGGACTGGAGATTGGTAAGAGACATTCTTTGCGTCCAACTCTTACGAGACGCTGCGCGTAGCTTGCTTCTCCGTAGGGTATGCGGTTTGTTCTCTTAACCCTCAAAATTAATGGGACAGACCACTAGTTTTCATGCTCCTACCTCTACCCCCTGCCTCCAAACCCGCAGAACTACTAGGAAGCAGCACCTAATGCCTGCAAAGTTGCTAATTGAGCTTCTGTTAACCCTTGAATTTCTTCAATTTTCATACCTTCGTAGGGACGAGGCGCTCTCCAAGTTTGCTGACATTTACCAGTTTGCAAATCCCAGACTTTGAGAGTTTCGTCTAAGCTACCACTAAAAGCAGTCAGTCTGGCAGAAGCGGCATCTCCAATTGGGACAGAGGCTACCACTAAACTATAAATAAGCTCTGAGTGACCCACTAAAGTTTCATAGCATTCTCCTGTAGAGATATGCCAAAGTTTTAGATTGCGATCTAAACTACCACTAACAATAAACTGAGCTTCTGGACTAAACTGTGCCACCATCACCGGGCCTTCGTGTCCTGTAAAAGTTTGCAAACATTCTCCTGTGGAAACTAACCACAGTTTTAGGGTTTGGTCAAAACTTGTACTTAGTAACCACTCTCCGTTAGGGTTAAAGGTAACTGACCATACGCTGTTGGTATGTCCTATTAAAGTTTGGCTGCATTGGCCAGTATTAACATCCCACAGCTTAATTATCCCGTCAAACTCGCTACTAGCAAGCTGTTGACCATCTGGACTAAAGGCGACTGAAACAACTGAACTGGTATGTCCTTTGAGGGTTTTCAGACATTCACCTGTGCTAATATCCCAAAGTTTCACGGTTTGGTCATAGCTGCTACTGGCTAATTGTTTGCCATCTGGACTAAAAACTACTGTCCAAACCCAACTAGTATGACCGTGCAAGGTTTGTAAACAGGTTCCTAACTTCCAGTTCCATAATTTGATGCTATGGTCTGCACTACCACTGGCGAGTAAAGGATACTGGCTATTAGGTTGAAATGCTACTGACCATACGCGGTTAGTATGCTCCCGTAATGTTTGTACTAAAGTACCATTTTTGATGTCCCATAGCTTAATTGTCTGGTCTTCGTGTCCACTTGCCAGATAGTCGCCATCTGGATTCAAAGCCAGGGACAATACACTATTGGTATGTCCTTTGAATGTTTTTGTGCAGCGTCCTATTTGAATATTCCATAGTTTGGTGGCGTGGTCATCGCCACCACTGACCAATTGTTGCTCATTGGGATGATAAGCAACTGTCCAAACGCGGCTGCTATGACCGAGAAAAGTTTTCAGACAATTTCCGGTGACGACATCCCATAATTTTATAGTGCGGTCAAAACTGCTGCTGGCTAACTGTTGACCCTTGCGACTAAATGCGATCGCTGTGACTGTTTGTCGATGTCCGCGTAAGGTTTGAAGACATTTTTGGGTTTTAACATCCCAAAGTTTGATGGTGTTGTCATAGCTACTGCTTGCAAGTAATTCACCATTTGGACTAAATGCTACCGATCGCACCCAGCGATCGTGTGCTTGCCAAACACAAAGGCAATTTCCGGTAGCAACATCCCACAGACGAATTGTACAATCTTCTCCACAGCTGGCCAGGATATTACCATCAGGATGAAAAGCGATCGCCCAAACTCGACCTTCATGACCTACTAAAGTCTGCACTTCTGGGTTAAACTTTTCTGATCCAACCTGCCACAAACGAATAGTTAAATCTTGACCGCAACTCGCCAGGATATTACCATCAGGACTAAAAGCAACGGCATTAACTGAGTATATATGTCCTTTATATGTGTGCAGACATTGCCCAGTTTCCACATCCCATAACTTCACGAGATAATCATCAGCAGCGCTGGCCAGATACCGTCCGTCTGGACTAAAAGTTACAGCCCATGTCCAATGTTGGTGTCCCCGACAACGAATTAGTTGTTTGCCTGTGCTACTATCCCAAATTTGAATTTCACCTTTGGTATCGCCGGTAGCTAAATACTCTCCATCTGGACTAAAAGCAGCACTGAGTACACCGCCAAAAGTTTCTGCAAAGACGGTTTCACTAATATTAACGCCAGTAAAATTAGTGTTGTGCAATGTAGCGTTGGCTAAGTAAGCTTGGCGAATAGCCAGATGAGAAAAATCAAAGCCACTCAGATCAGTTTGCAATATTGAGAATAAATTTAGCAGATTGCCCCCTGCATAGCCTATTTGTATTGCTGTTTGGTGTCGCAATTTAGCTAAAATTTGGCAAAGGTGCTGCTCAAGTCGGGCTTGGGTGTCGAAGTGGGTTAAAAGTCGTTCTACTAAGGGGTGCAGAATAAATTGAATTTGGGCTTCGCGCACGTAATCTTGAGTTTGGGCTTCAATTAAGGCATGAGTTCTGAATAAGTTAAGTTCGCCTGTAATAATCTCCCGCTCAATAGTTTGGATAAATTGTTCTGTAACATATTCCATAATTACGGGTTGTTGCGTTAACCCTGTGGTTCTTGTTTCCACGAGAGAACGCCCCTTAAGTGATTCTAAGGCTTCTAAGAGTTCTCGCCAAAATACTTGCGGTAATATTTCGGTTTGTAATTTCGTTGGTGTTACCCCTTCTCGGTTAATTGCTAGCCAGTACATAATCTGCTGTTGCAGAGGCGATAAACGCTCGAACTGTTGCTTGAGTAAGTCCCACAAATCGCTAAAAAGGGTATTACCTTGTGCCAAGAATGCTTGTGTGTCACCACAAAAGATATCTTGAATAGCGGTTGCGGCAATTTTGAGGGCGAGTGGATTACCACCAAAATAATTGACCAGACTTTTATGTTGAGGTGTCGTATCTAACCCCTTAGCGGTCAGTATTTGCTGACCTTCTATTGCTGAAAGTCCTGACAAACAGAGCGATCGCACTGGTAAATTTTCTCCCGATCGCACCGCAACTTTAGCCGGTTTTTCTCGTCCGGTGACTATCAAACAACTTTGGTGGAGTTCATCGCAGATTCGCTCAAATAGCTGTTGATATGCTTCAAACCCTTGTTGGTATTGTCCCCCTCGATTTCCACTTTGTAAAATTGACTCGACGTTATCAAGAACTAATAAACAACGCTTTTGCTGCAATTGTTTCATCAAAATATTAATTGAACTATCGATTGTTGCCTCTGAACCCATTAAAATCGGCAAAATCTCGCCCAGTAAAGTATTTAACGGTAGTGCTTGCTGTAAACTACGCCAAATCACATATTGAAACTGAGACTGGATTTGCTCTGCAAGCTTCACCGAGAGAGTAGTTTTGCCAATTCCACCGAGTCCAAAAATCCCAACAAAACGACAATTCTCATTGCCAATCCATGTTGATAAAGTTTGCAGTTCTGGTTGTCGGCCGTAAAATCGAGAAACATCGATAGCTTCTCCCCAATCTTGGATACTGCTTTGGGATTGCTGATAGCGATGCAGAATAGCTTGGATATTTTTTTTAGAGACTTCTTCGCCAATGACTTGGGAAAGCGATCGCCACAATTGCGAACCGACCTGTTTCACATAGTCGTAATCATAACCTATCTTATCCGCAATTTCCCCATAAGTGCGTCCGAGCCAACTTTCGAGAAAGACTACAGAGTGAACATCATTTAGTCTTTGATCCAACATAGTAGAGCGTAAAACAGCATCGACTATTTTGAGTGCCTCTTCTCCGGTCATGGCTCAACAAGATCCAGATATCGTTTAAGTATTTAAACTTGTCTGTTCTTCCTGAAAAAATTATGGCGAAATTTACAACTCTTTACACAAGCAAGTTTACGTAAATTTACATTAGCTACTTACTTTTACTTACTTTTTCTCACTGACGGAGCGATCGCACTTGGGTTTTGATTAAGTTAAAGCCAAAGCAAAAGTTGCTAAGGTCTGTTGGGAATTAAACCACAGTGATATTACGATTAACAACTTTATTAGAATTAAGAAGAGGTATTAATGGGGATTACAATCGATAAACCTCAAAAAGATGCAGATTTAGAACTAGACGATGCAATCCTTTTTGAAGGTACTGCAAGTACGAATATTGTTCAAGTAGAATTATGGGCTGATGACCGTTGGCTATTAGGTAAAACTTCAGCAAATAACGGCAAATGGTCACTCTCTTATGATTTTAATAGTGGTGGTACTCGGCGAATTATTGTCAAGGGATTTGATGCGAATAATCAGCTAGTTGCTAGTGACGACAATTGGCTTTTTTTAGATGCACTGGCAAAAGTTGATTTGGATATGAACTTGAGCGCCAATTTTAAACTTTGGGAATTTGTTATATCTCCGACAGCCGATTTACTAAGAGCTGATAACACACCAACGCCAGGAGAAATCAAAAATTTAGAAAGACTGTGCCAGCAAATCTTACAACCTGCACGGGACGCCTTGGGCGCATTAAAAATTAACTCTGGTTTTCGTTCAGGAGAACTTAACAGAGCAGTAGGAGGAGCTAGAAATAGTGCCCATCGTCAAGGCTTTGCGGCTGATGTCGTTCCAGTAAATGTAGGAACAAAAAAACTTGCAAAATGGGTAAATGACAATCGCGAGTTCGACCAAATTATTTTGGAATTTGGTAGTTTAGACAATCCGAGATGGATTCATCTTAGTGCCGATCCCAGAAATCGCAAGGAAGTTCTGAGAGCTACTTCTAGTGGTGGAGGAACTGTCTATAATGACATTCAAATTTAAACTTCAATATGTTTGTAGTAAGCGGCTTCAGCCCTGAAAATATTGCTTTAGCTACTTACTACAAGCTAATTTAAATCAAACCACTCCAGATTCAGAGAACACGGATAGATCAGAAATCGAAATTGTTCTAACAGATTTAAATATTGGAGGAATCATGAGCGAAAAAGTTGTTTCTAGAGAATATAAGGTTCTGCTCAAAAAGGAATTGTTTATTGGTAGTGAGCAAGAACTGTTAAAATCTGCCCAAAATTTTTGGCAAGCCTTTTCACAAGCTATTAATAATATTATTGGTGAGGTTAATGGCGATTTACAGCAGATTGCAGACCAGCGAATTATCAGATTTTATGATACTGATGAGTATCTTATATACAAGAATAGTTATATTCTTCGTGAAAGACTTGATGCTAATAATAATGAGAGGGAAGTTACTCTAAAATTTCGCAATCGAGATCGGTATATTTCTCAAGATCGCAATATGAATAGAGGAGAAGCGAAATTTGAGGAAGATATTAAAAATCCTTTTGAAGTATTATATAGCTTCTCAGATACGCAAATAATTTCTACGGACAATAAACTGAATAAAATACAAGATGCTACACAATTATATCCAGATTTGCTAGATAAAGTAAGTCTTTTAAAAGCAGAGCAGGAGATCAGAACGATAGGAGTTACTATTCGTGAAATAGTAATTAAAGGAGCGAAATTCCAGATTAGAAATGAACCCAGGCTAGACTCTAAATGTGCTTTGATTATTTGGTATAACAACAATCACGATCCAGAGAAGCCAGTAGCAGTTGAGTTCAGCTTTAAGTATGGCGATCAAAACGAAGTTTATAGTAGAAAAGTGGCTCAAAGGGCTTATGATGTATTCCATATATTGCAAGAAATACTAACGTATTGGGTAGATTTAGATTCTGATACAAAGACGGCTTACATCTATAAGTTAGACGCAAAAAATACATTTTTTCAATAATACTATAGGAGGACAGTAATTGTGGAAATATTTGTCAAGATACTCATAGGCATTATTGCATTCATACATATTGCTTTTCTAGTTGTGCAGATGTTTCTCTGGAAGAAAAAATTTGTTCAAGAAAAAATAGTCGGAGATTTCAGTTCAGAGGAAATTTCGGAAATTCTTGCTAAAAATCAAGGTTTATATAATGGATTTCTTGCTGCTGGCTTAATTTGGGGATTGTTTATATTACAAAAATTTCCACAAATTGAGCCTTCATCAATTGTGATTTTCTTTTTAATTTGTGTAGCGATCGCAGGTATTTTTAGTAGCATTACCTTGAAACGTCCAACAGCATTTTTAATCCAATCACTACCTGCAATATTGGCTTTATTCTTGCTGTGGTATCCTAATCTTTAAAAAATATTATGGAACTCATATTTTAATTTTGAAATACACGTAAAGTTTGCTTTACCTACCATATCCACGTTTTAGTGTGCAAAGCCAATCCTACATTAGTGTATGTTACAGCGCTTCCGGCTATTATGCAATACAGTTTTTCTCCTCGCCCTCTCCTATCAAAGCTTTTAGATTTGAGAATGTACCTTATAGCTGCCATAAGTGCTGTAATCAATAGAAAAAGTGTGAGTTAGTTTATAATTCATACTTGATTTGCTTGAATTTAAAACGCAAGTATTACCAAAAATAATAGGTTAATTTTCATAATGCAAGAAATACCAGAAGAAATTCAAAAGCAAATCAAAAGATGGCATCAAGATGCAGTGATATTACACTCCATTTACATAAGTTTAGGAGTAATTTCTATACTTTCATCCTTGATAGTCGCTACCTTTGTTCAAGAACTTGGAACATTTAGGACAAAAGTTTTTGCTGCAATTAGCGCAGCTTCTATTGGAATTATCAATACTACAGGTGTTGGACGAAAGGGTAACGGATTTCGTCAAGCTCAAAGACATTTAAAAGCTGAAACGATAAGATTCAGTGCCGGAAATAGTTCTATTGATGATTTAGCAAAAGCTTTTGCAGAAGCAGAATCGATGATAGGAGACGTAGAAATTAAGATACGAGATTCATCAGATTCACGACAATGATAATGATATTGATATTGAATCTAAACCTATACAACCTAGTCATTCAGGAAAAAATAAACTGTCCACTCATTTTCGGGTAGAACCTCTAAATCGTGAATTGTCCAGCGTACTCCCTCAATGGCTTGGTTCATGATTGTCCCCGTTTGGCTTGTTGCCTTCTTTGCTTAATTTTATCTTTCCTTTGGGCAAGGCAGTTATGGTATTTAAATTAGAACCATAATGAAAAGCAAAAGTTCAAGCGAAACTCTGTATGCTGACATTTACCGAACTTAAACCACCTAATGGCGATACCGCAGTTACTTTTACTCTGGCGCTGACAGCAGAAGAACGCACCCGCAGTCGTCATCGCTTTGAAACTGAAGATGGTAAGGTTGTGTTTTTACATTTACCCAGAGGAACTGTCTTACACGATGGTGATATTCTGCAAGAACAAACCCATAGCAATTTAATCAGAATTACCGCCAAACCAGAATTAGTGCTGACTGCCTTTGCCCAAACACCACTTTTATTATTACGGGCAGCATACCATCTGGGAAATCGCCATGTACCTGTAGAAATTACTCCGACTTATTTACGCTTGTCTTCAGATTCGGTTTTACGTTCAATGTTGGAACAATTGGGATTAGAAGTTAAAGAGGAAATTTTACCGTTTCAGCCAGAATTAGGAGCTTATGGACAACACCATCATGCTCACTGATAGTCATCTTTTGAGTATTTTACAGTTGGCTAGCCCCGCTTTGCCTGTGGGAGCATATAGCTATTCTGAAGGCTTGGAAATGCTGGTGGAGAATGGTACGATCGCTAACCACACACATCTCAAAGATTGGTTAAAAGCAGAGTTGCTCTACGGGGCAATTCGGTTAGAGGCAGCAGCGATGGTACGATCGCAGCAAGCCGCAAAAATTGCTGATGTTGAGTCCCTATGCCGTTGGAATCTGTGGTTATCCGCCGCTAGAGAAACAGAAGAATTACGCGCCTCTAGTTGGCAGATGGGGCGATCGCTCATCCAATTACTTGGTAAACTAGAATCGCAGATTGTACCTATTGCCAATGCTGTCGGTAATCCTTGCAATTATGCGATCGCTTTTGGCATTGCCGTTGCCCATTGGCAAATTAATATCAAAGCCGCATTACTGGGATATCTGCATAGTTGGGCAAGTAATTTAATTACTGCTGGCGTGAAACTGATTCCCCTTGGACAAACAGCAGGACAACGGTTATTGCTAGATTTGCAACCATTACTCAGTGCTGCGGCATTAGAAATTCTAGGGTTAGAGGACGATCAACTCGCGTGTTGTAGTTGGGGTTTGTCGCTAGCGAGTATGCAGCATGAAACGCAGTATACAAGGTTGTTTAGGAGTTAGTCATTGGTCATTAGTCATTAGTCAAAAACTAAGAACTAATAATCATCTACCAAGGGAAAGTGACAAAGGACAAATGACAAAGGAGAAATAAAAATGAATGCATTTCGAGTGGGGGTTGCTGGCCCGGTGGGTTCGGGGAAGACGGCTTTAGTTGATGGTTTGTGTAAGGGATTGCGTGAGCAGTATCAGATTGCGGTGGTGACGAATGATATTTATACTCAGGAGGATGCTCAGTTTTTGGTGCGTTCTCAGGCGTTGGCTAGCGATCGCATTTTGGGTGTAGAGACTGGTGGTTGTCCTCACACTGCTATCCGTGAAGATGCTTCGATGAATTTGGCGGCAATTGAACAGTTAGAGGAACGTTTTATCGATTTGGATTTAGTATTTTTGGAGAGTGGCGGTGATAATTTAGCTGCTACCTTTAGCCCAGAATTAGTAGATTTAACGATTTACGTCATTGATGTTGCAGCCGGCGATAAAATTCCCCGCAAGGGTGGCCCCGGTATTACTAAATCTGATTTGTTGGTGATTAACAAAACTGACTTAGCACCTTATGTTGGTGCAGATTTAAATGTGATGGAACGAGATGCTAAAAAAATGCGCGGCGATAAACCTTTTATTTTTACTAATTTGAAAACTCAGTCTGGACTTGCAGATGTAATTAACTTTGTTTGCACAAATATCTGTTAAAAATAATTTTATAACCCACGGAGGTGGGTTTTGTCTGTGTAGACGAGCCAGTGCGTTGGGCGGTTTTGCCGACTTGAAGCACCTAGCGTGCGGTTGCTAACCGCCCTTTCTATAAAGCCTTCAGATGACGACTTCGCACCCGTTCAGCACTACCAGTAGGAATTGCAGCAATTAATTTTTGCGTGTATTCCTCTTTGGGTTCTTGGTAAATGCTTTCGGCTGTCCCTTCTTCAACTATTTGACCGCGACTCATCACTAAAATGCGATCGCTCATAAATTTCACTACACTTAAATCGTGAGAAATAAAAATATAAGTAAGCTGAAAATCTGACTGTAATTCTTTGAGAAGATTTAATACCTGCGCCTGTACAGAAACATCCAGCGCTGAAACCGATTCATCACAGATGATAAACTTAGGATTTAATGCTAAAGAACGGGCTATGCAAATTCGTTGGCGTTGACCACCAGAAAACTGATGTGGATAGCGGTTAACTGCATCTGCACTCAATCCTACCCGTTCTAAAAGTTCCACTACTCGCTGGCGTCGTTGTTGCTTGGTCTTCCCAACGGCGTGAATCACCAAAGGTTCCATCACCGCATCGCCAACCCTCATCCGAGGATCGAGGGAACTAAAAGGATTTTGGAAGACTATTTGCATTTCCCGCCGCAGTTTTTGCAACGGTTCTCCTTTAAGGCTAGTAATATCTTGTTTCTCAAAGATAATCTGACCACTCATCGGCTCAATTAATCGCAGCAAGGTTCTGCCAAGGGTGGTTTTACCACAACCAGATTCTCCCACCAAACCTAGTGTTTCCCCTGGTTTGACATCAAAGGAAACGCCATTAACTGCCATATTGTAGCGTTTTGTCCCACCAAACACCCCGCGCACGGGAAAACCAACTTTCAGGTTGCGGATTTGCAACAGGGGTTCCAAGTCATTGAAGTTTGCCAATCTCGCGGCAATCTCTTCGGTGGTGACTTCTATGGGTTGTGCGGGTTCTTTCGCTTGAATTACTACTTGTCCCGTTGGTGTCTCTTCTGCACTCATATAGTCAGAAACGGTGAGTAACTTTTGGGGACGGCGGTTGAGTGTGGGGCGACAAGCGATCAAACCTTTAGTATATGGATGCTGGGGATTGCTGAAAATTTGCTGAGAAGTACCAGATTCGACAACTTTGCCTCTATACATCACCGCTACTTCGTCAGCAATTTCCGAAATTAGTCCCAAGTCGTGGGTGATAAAAATCATTGCCATGTCACGGCTTTGTTGCAATTCTCGCAACAAGTCCAAAATTGTGGCTTGCACCGTCACATCTAAGGCTGTAGTTGGTTCATCAGCAATTAAGATTAATGGGTTACAAGAAATTGCCATTGCAATCATCACCCGTTGCAACTGACCCCCAGAAAGTTCATGAGGGTAGCGTTCTAGCATGGCTTCTTTATGTTCTTTAACCAACTGTGACAACTTTGATGGTTCTAGTTTCGATGAAGTTTCGGTATACTGCTGTTGGATCTCCTCATCGCTAGGTAGGAGTTTTACTTCTTGCAGACCTGCGATCGCAATTTGTCTTGCTTGGGCTGCTGACACATTTTGATGTCGCACAATCGCTTCTGTTAGCTGAAACCCAATATCATAAACCGGATTAAGCGAACTCATCGGTTCTTGAAAAATCATGGCGATGTCGCCACCCCGGTGTAACTGCATTTGTTCAGGAGGCAATTTTACCAAATCGATTGCTTTGCCATTCTCCTGCGGACGAAACCAGATTTCACCGCTAGTAACTATACCGGGAGTTTGCAACAAACCCATCACAGCTAGGGCTGTCACTGATTTCCCACTACCCGATTCTCCTACTATTCCTAGAGTTTCACCTCGATGTAGGCTAAAGGAAATACCATCCAAAGCTCTGTTAATGTTGCCATCACCGGGAAATTCAACTTGTAAATTGCGAACCTCTAGGACAGTTTCTCTCATAGGAGTTGGGTAGGAATTCTAACTTAAAATTATTTGGATTTTAACAATAGTTTTGATCTATATGTCAGTAAATTTGGTTTTTTTGGCAGTTTTTCACATACTTCCACAATCAAGACGCATTTGCGATGTAGAACTGTTTGCAATCTCTGCAAATTGCGATCGGCTCATGAGTTTAGTGATGATTGCCCTGGCGATGCCTGCGGCGGGCTACGCCTACGCTAATCCCTGCTTCTACTTTTCAGAAACATTTGTCCTTACTTCGGCTAAATTATATCATATTTTGCTGAAATTGGCTAAATGTAAGAAGCTGAGGTAATGGAAATAGAGATTAAAATAGAGTTAGTAAAGGTAGGATTTACTTGATTAGGAGGTTCTATGATGACTTTACAAGAAATTATTAATTCTATTGAAAGTTTGCCCACAGAAGATAGAGAGTATTTATTTGAGTTTCTTCGCCAGCAACGAATTGAGAATCGGCGGGTTGAAATTTTGGCTAATACTCAGGAAGTAATGCAGGCTTTTAAGGATGGGACAGCTCATAGGGGAAGCGTTGATGACTTGATCGCCGATTTACTAGGAGATGATGATGGAAGTTGTCTGGAGTAGTGGATTTAAGCGCTCTTTTAGGAAGATTACAAAGAAAAACCCGCAATTAAAGAATCAAATTGTTAATGTATTAAGGCTTTTGGCAGATGATCCATTTACACCGTCTTTGAAGTCTCATAATTTAACAGGAAATTTAGCGGGTTTGTGGTCTTGTTCTGTTGCTTATGATTGTAGAATTATCTTTAATTTCTTTGAAGATGAGAAGTTGTTAGAAATGGTTATTTTATTGATTGATATTGGTAGCCATGATGAAGTTTATTAAATTGTAAAATAAAGGCTGAAGCTTGGGATTTAGAAATTAAAATTCTCTATCCCTAACTGCTCGATAAGCTAAACTAAGTGATGTCTCATAACTAGATGCAAAGTGTCAACGCAGGCAAAAAAATAGCACATCCTCAAGGATGGCTATTTGTAGAAATTGTTTAATGTAATGTTAGTTAGCAAATTGAATACAGGCTCAACTAGCAACTTTAGAACGGAATGTCATCTGGATCTGGTTCTTGCTCTTTCACTGCTGGATAAGTGGTTCGCTCATAATTTGTGGGTTGGGGTACGGGTTCGTAACTTGGCGCTGGGGTAGGTGCTGGACGTGCTGCTGACTCGTAAGTGGGAACATCCTTCTGTGGGGGACGAGATGCTGGAGGTGTTTGTCGTGGGGCAGTTTCAGTGAATGATGGAGTTACGGTTGCTGAGGGTAATGGATCAGTATCAAAACTACCTCCAACAGATTGAATTTGCTGCACCGTCAATTCAGCGCGTTTTTCTTTAAAACCTTCTTGACGCTCAACAGTATTCATCGTTAAACGTCCTACCAAGATGACGCGATCGCCTTGGTGGTAATTTTGCTGAATTTCTGTCGCTAAATTCCCCCAGCCGACAACTTTCAGCGTGGCTGGCGGATCTTCTGGTTTCTGGGAATTGGGAAACTGTACCAGCATTTCCGTGACTCCCAGATTATCCGCTGTATAGCGGAGTTGCGGCTCGTTAATAATTTCCGCCATTAAAACGCAACTGTTCATTAAAATTACTCCTGACTGCAAAAAGTGCTGATTGAAAAAGAGAGGGTTTTTCTATGTAGTGCCAATTAATATCTAGATAGGTTTAATTGTTTGCATTTTTTAATAATATTTGAATAAATTTTCTAACAGAATTTAGGACTCAGAATTCAGTATTCAGGAGAACACTTGATGAATGAATATACCAATCATAACTAAACTCCTTATCAATTCTGACTCCTGACTCCTGGGTGCTGAATTCTTTTTAGTCCTTTCTAGCATAAAAGCCAAGCGATCGCTTTGAACAGCATTGAGTATACCGTTCGCCACCTTCGCTTGACTAAATTGAGCATTCAATTCTGCATGAGTAGTATAATTGTACCACCCATTTAAGAAATAGAAAAAATTATTGGCAAAAATTAAGTCTTGACGTGAACCGGAAAAACACCCAAGGCGATCAACCTGGCGGGAAGGTCGCGCAAGATGGGTAAGCGCAAAAACGCAGGTGGTACAAAGGTGCGATTTGAGTTGAGAATCGGGGCAAATACCCGCTTTTGGATAAAAGTTTGAAACGCCTGAATGATGCGTGTAGGTAACTCGCGTTGACGTTGTACTTTTGCTAGGTCGCTAAGTTGTACTTGTTGGTTCTTGAGCGGTTTGCTGAGTGCATTCGCTGCAACGACAGCATCTTGAATGGCGTAGTTAATCCCAACTCCACCAACGGGGGACATTATATGAGCGGCATCACCGATGAGTAGCAGCCCTGGACGATACCAACGTTTGACAAAGCTGGACTCGACTGAGAGAAAAGCTACTTGTGACCAATCATGTAAATTTTGAATGCGTTGCTGGAATTCTGGCACTACTTCGACAACAGATTTTTTTAATTCTTCCAAACCGACAGCCCGTAATTGTTGATAGCCTCCCTTGGGGATGACATACGCAACTTGCCACTCATCACCACGATCAAGCATGGCGATAATATTACCTTGACCAAAGCGCCCCATTCCGCCCTCTGGGTCTTCTGGCTGACGCGGTAGGCGAAACCAGAGGACATCCATTGGTGGCGAGGTTTCGATGGATTCAAACTCACCCAAGTGGCGTAAACGTGAGTGGCGACCATCTGCACCCACTGTCAGTATTGCCCGGATTTCATGCCAGCCACCGCCTCCCCGATAGCGGACACCTTGAATTACACCATTTTCGGCAATTAATTCCTGTACATTCGCACCCATCACCAGATGGAAACTAGGATATTTTTGTGCTTCTTGGGTGATAAACTCCAGGAATTTTACCTGGGGAAGCATTGTAATGTATGGGTAGTGGGTTTTCAGATGACTAAAATCTGCGAATGTGACAGTATCTTGAGCAGTTTGAATACTAATTTGGCGCATTTTGGTATGGGGAAGTTGTAACAAGCGATCGCTAAGTCCCAATTCCTCCATAATTTCCATCACCGATGGATGAATCGTATCGCCACGAAAGTCGCGATCGAAGTCTTTGTGTGCTTCTAGCAACATCACAGAAATGCCTTGACGCGCTAACAACAGCGCTAATACTGCTCCTGCTGGGCCCCCACCCACAATGCAACAATCTGTGGTTTGTACGTCTACAATGTCATGGATAGGATTAATACTTGGGTCTTGGGAAAGATTTATAGGTACATCGGTAGTCATAACAACACCTCCTGATAGCCCTAAAATTTAGAATAGTTTGCTTTTTATGGTAAAAGCTGTTTTTTTAACTTTTCGTATTTACCCTAAACGTGTACTATTATGAGCGCTAAACTGTCATTGGTCATTGGTCATTAGTCATTGTGTCCCAAGTTATTTTAGAAAACGTTTATAAAAGTTTTTCCTCGCGTAAAGGGGAAAGTGTTAATTCACAAACCCAATCTCCCCTCACAACTGATGCAGCGCAAGAGCAATCGGGAAGTGTCAACGTCTTGCGGCGGATTAACCTGACGATCGCAGATGGCGAATTTATGGTGCTGGTAGGCCCTTCTGGTTGTGGTAAAAGCACCCTACTACGGTTAATCGCCGGGTTAGAAGTGATGACTGGCGGTAATATCTGGGTAGGCGATCGCTTGATCAACGACTTACCACCCAAAGAACGCGACATTGCAATGGTGTTTCAAAATTACGCCCTTTATCCGCACATGACTGTGTATGACAACATCGCCTTTGGGCTACGCCGTAGGGGAAGCAGGGGAGCAGAGGAGCAGAGGAGCAGAGGAGAAAATACTTCCTATCTTCGGACGTGGGCGGAAAATTTGTTTGTGGCGGCGACCAGAAAGTTACCTAAAGGATTGCGCTACACTTCTGACAAAGAACGGGCGGTGGATCAGCAGGTGCGTAGTGTTGCTCAACTGTTGCAAATCGAAACATTGCTGAATCGCTTACCCAAACAGCTATCTGGGGGGCAAAGACAACGGGTTGCATTGGGAAGAGCGATCGCGCGTGACCCCCAAGTATTCTTAATGGATGAACCGCTTTCTAACTTAGATGCCAAACTACGGGCGGAAACCCGCGCCCAAATTGTCAAATTGCAGCGCCAGTTGGGGACAACAACGATTTACGTTACCCACGATCAAACAGAAGCGATGACAATGGGCGATCGCATTGCGATTATGTCTGAGGGTAAAATTCAGCAAGTTGATTCCCCTCTAGAACTCTACAACCGTCCTGCCAACCTTTTTGTAGCAGAATTCATTGGTTCACCACCGATGAATTTTATTCCTGTAGAATTTCATGCTCCTCTGTTGATTACTCGTTCCCAGTTTCGTTTCACCCTTCCAGAAGTTTGGGGAAAAGCTTTACAAAAATATGATGGGAAAACTCTAATTTTAGGCATTCGTCCAGAACACTTTAACTTGAGTATGCCTGCTACCAAAAATCTACCAGTGCAAGTAGATTTGGTAGAGAATCTCGGCAACGATTCCTTTCTTGCTGTTAAGATTGCCGAACCGGGATCTCAACCTGCCACTACAGCCAATTACTTACAAGTACGAATACCACCAGACCGATTTGTACAACCTGGTGAGCAACTATGGTTATCTCTAACTCCAGAGAAAATTCACTTTTTTGACCCGGAAACTGAGTTAGCGATATTTCCCTAAAATTATGCACGTATAATTAATAAATCAAAATTTTCGTCACTGACTTGTACTGAGCGTAGCCGTTGGTGCAGCCTCTCGTAGAGAAGGGCACAGCGATGCACTGAGCTTGTCGAAGTGTCGAAGTAGCTTTGTCGTTGGCGCAGCGTCTTGTAGAGAAGTGCGGGCTACACCAACTCATTTGTTATTTCGGCGTACTCATTTGTTATTTCGGCGTACCCATTTGTTATTTCGGCGTACCCATTTGTTATTTCGGCATACTCATTTGTTATTTCGGCGTGTCCATAACGTACCCTACGAAACTACTAGAAGAGTTGAAACATAGTGCTAGCCATACTTGTGTGTACACCGTTGCCTCGCTTGCAGGAAGGGGTTCTTGTACCTCACTCAACCGAGAAACGCTATATTGTATTTTAATTCACATATCGTCTGGGTATTAGCAATGTAGCGTATGACAATGAATTCACCTTTTGACTCAGAAAGTCTGTGAATTTGTCCGTCAATCTCCAACTGTAATTCCCACAGGTGAAGAGGCTGCTTTTGTAGAGAATTTAGTCAGAAGTCGAGTAATTGAAAATTGGGAATCTCAAGATGAACCGGAACATTTTAGAACGATTCAGGATAGAATTTTAAAAAGAAATGAACAGAAAGCAGCATACTTGTTAGATTTATATCAACAAGTATGGCACTCAGACGAAATTGATATTGATAGTAGTATTGAACAGAGTGATTTACAGTTAGCGGGAATCGTTGTTAAACAAGAGAATAAATTAAAGGTTTATAACCTGATTTATCAAACCATTTTTAATAATTTATGGATTGAAAAAACTTTAGGCAGTTTGCGTCCTTATGCAGAGAATTATCGTCAGTGGATATTATTAGGAAAACAAGATGATTCTAGGTTATTGAGAGGAAATGCTTTAGTAGAAGCGTCAATTTGGGCGAGGGATAAAAGTTTAGGTTTTCAAGATCAAGAATTTTTAGCAGCTAGTCGTACACTACAGGAAAAAGAGGAACTAGCAGAAACAAAAAGACAGGCAGAATTAGAAATAGAAAGGAAAGAAAAGGAAGCAGCAGAAAGAGCTAGAGAAATTGAGGTTGAAGCCGAACAGAAAGCAGAAAAGCAACTAGAGAGTGCATCTAGTGACTTAGAAAGTCTTAAAATAACTATAGATGAAATCAATCAATCTATTGCTAAAATTAGGGAATTATCAGCAGTGGCTTCTCAACTGCAACAAAAAGGAGAAATAAACGAAGCCAATCAGTTTTTGAATATTGCAGGTGTAGTTTTACAAGATAAGATTAATAATTACCAGATGAAAGAAGCTTTATTAAATAGTGGGCTGGTTTTAGGGTATCAATATCTAGCTAATGCACAAAATGAGCAAAATAAAATAAAAGATTTAGAAAATGCTAAAGTAAATTTTAACAAAAGTCTGAAACAATTACTAATCATAGAAAGTCAAATTGGTAAAACTTCAGATAATTTAGTTACTTTAGTTCATTTTAATTATGTTAAAGGTAAATTAGAAGAACCTTTAGATAAAACTAAGGCTGTACAATATTACAAGAAAGCAATTGATTATATTAACGAGCTACAATCTAATGTTGATTTATTTACCTTAGACTTAAATATTCTCTACAATGGCAATGCTAATATTGTGGCTTTGCTATATCGTCAACTTAAAGAATTAGACGGTTCAACTACAGGTTACTACGCTCAGTTGTTAAAAAAACATTTATTGAATGAATTAGACTATTTAATGCAGCAACAAAGATGGAGAGAAGCAGATTCAAAAAATTGGCAGTTTATTCTCTATTCAGCAGGAAAGGAAAAACAAGGCTATTTAGATTTAACTGATGTCAAAAACTTTAATTGTAAGGATTTAAAACAACTAAATGCACTTTAGGTTAATAACTCTAAGGGGTATTTTGGTTATAGTGTCCAGAAAAAAATATATTTGGCTAGTGGAAATTCTCTCGATTTTAATTTGGAGAATGAAGAATGGAAAAATTGGAACGAGAAAGGGTATAGTGATTTTACAAAAAGAGTGGGATGGAAAGAAGAGGATGGGGAATGGAGAGGATATGAGGAATTACCCATGAACCTGAGGGATATAAGGGATAGGAGAGTCGAAGTATCTAGAATGGGTGAACTCCCTCTTATGGGATGGGTTAGAGGGATATGGGACGGGTATGATGAGATGGGAAACAGGTGGTGGGGAGGTAGTCTCCCGTGGGAGCGTTGGAGGAGGAGGAGATTTCAGGAGCGTATGGGGCGTTCGGGGATTGTGTGTTTCTTCATGCAGCAGAGACTTGCAAATTGTAGCAGATAAGGCTTTCAGAGAATTGTGGCATCCAAGTCGGTCATAGGTTCCATAATTACTAAAATCATAGAAAAAGCCTTCTTGCATTCCCGCAGCTTTCGGGTTCACGTGAACATACCGCAGCGTATTCAATGCCCGTTGATAGTCACTTTAGCGTATTCAATGCCCGTTGATGGTCACTTTTGTCAAATCCTGTGCTGTGATAACGTTTTTCCCAAAAATGTCCTGTACGGTTCAATATTCGATTAAAACACATTGCTGTGTACCAATTTATCCAGTGCATGATTTTGGGTAAATCGTTCGGTTGTGCTGGCTCAAGAAGGTAGTGGACATGGTTAGACATAATATATACGGCATAAAGCTTAAACTGAAACTTAGCCAATGCCTTTTTGAGAGCATAGAGAAACACCTGACGGCATTCGTGGCGCGTTAATTTAAACTCGCGGTTATTGCACCGAGTAGTGACGCGATCGCTGTATCCTAGTTTTAAGTCGCGCTGTGACCGTGGCATAAGAAAAATTGGTCATTCTCATACTTCTCCCCATAATATCTATGCCCTTTAATTTTTTTAATAAAACCCCAAAACCTGAACCCGCAGAGATGACTGGTTTAATCAAAATATCGGGATGTGATAACCCAAAGCGTTGCGGGGATGTGATTTTTGTTCACGGCTTAGGTGGTCACGCACGCGGAACTTGGCATCCGCAAGAACTACGCGACGATGATAATTTCTGGTTAACGTGGCTTGCACAAGAAAGACCAGATTTAGGTATTTGGTCTTTTGGCTACAAAGCTGAACCCTTTGAATGGAGAGGTTCAACAATGCCACTTTTTGACCGTGCTAGTAATTTATAGGACTTACGCATTGACAAAAAGAATCATCTATGGAGTCTAGATAATGCCATCA
>NZ_JABXKK010000050.1 GCF_017115045.1 Nostoc sp. NMS8
TCAGTACCTCTGCCATAATCCCCCTGTCAATAGGGTTTGAGACGCGCTAACCCTGGCCAGAACTGCTTTCTGCTATTAAGGACAAAAAAGCCAACTTGGGAATTGCAGCCATCTCGATTACAGCCGAACGCGAGCAGAGTTTTGATTTCTCATTACCTATTTTTGCTGGGGGACTGCAAATTATGGTAAGAAACCCAGAGAACAATAACAGTGCCTTTCCAAATATTTTGCAATTGTTTTTTTCTGCTAGCCTTTTGCAGGTAATAGGCGTTGCCCTAGTCCTAATTCTCGTAGCAGCTCATATTATTTGGTTATCTGAGCGCCACCACAAAGATGGGATGATTTCTCAATCATACTTTCCGGGAATTTTTAAAGCCTGTTGGTGGGCAGCTGCCACATTAGCAACCCAAGCTGATGAAATGCCCAAGGGAGTAATAGGACGTTTAATAGCTGTAATCTGGATGTTTACTGGAGTACTTTTCGTCGCCTACTTTACAGCCAGCGCTACCACATCATTGACACTACAACAGCTTCAGGGCGATATCAGGAGTGTAGACGATTTACCCAGCAAGGTAGTGGCGACAACTGCGGGTAGCACAGCAGCCACATACCTGCGAGAACATCATATTTCAATTTTAGAAGTCCCCAAGATAGAGCAAGCTTACGATGCTCTGCAAACAAAAAAAGCTGATGCCGTGGTGTTTGATGCGCCTGTACTCCTCTTCTATGCTGCCAATCAAGGTAAGGGGAAGGTACAACTTGTTGGTAGTATAGCAATCGAAATATAGATTAGGACGTTAAACGAATAGCTGTATCAACTCTCTCCCGAAAATTGTCGATAGTACCAACTGATTTCCTGACACGATTTTTTATGGGAAACCAATAATGTTCAATCTCATTTAAATCAGGAGAGTCGGGTGGTAAATACTCAAGTTCACATCCAACTGATTCAATTAATTCACGAATTTTCTGAGATTTCTGAAAAGTGGCATTATCAAGAATAACTGTTTGTCCTGATTTGAGTTCAGGTAAAAGTTTTTCTTGGAGCCATTTCTCAAAAACTAACCGATTACACGAACCTTCAAAGGTTAATGGGGCAACTAACTCTCCTTTGCATAAAGCACTCATAATACTTACTCTCAGATTTCTTATTCCTGATTTTAAATCGTAAAATCTTTCTCCTTTGGGGTTCCATCCATAACCATAGTCTTCTCTAGTATCTATTCCTGATTCATCAACGTAGACTAGCTGTAAGCGTTCTTTGTGGCTAATTTTGGCTCGAAATTCCTGCCTTTTTTCTTCATCCCTTTCTCTATAACCGTAAGTTTTTTTTTCGGGTATAACCAATTTTCTTTAAAGCTTTTCCTATAGTGCGATCGCTAATCTTTTCTAGCCAAACTTCTGCCATTTCTGCTTGAGTTTTACTGCCATTTATTTGCACAAACTGCTGAAATTTCTCTAAATCAGTAATTTTGGCATTATATCCTTGTTGATATCCTACTTTCGCCTGATAATCTCCTGTCTCTTCTCTCTTCTTTAACCAAATGTCTATTGTATTACGGCTAATTTGAAAGATGCGACTGGCTTGAGTTTTTCTCATCCCACCATCAATTGCATTAACCACCTTAGTTCTTAAATCGTAACTATAAGATGCTGGCATTTATTTTTATGTTTTTTCTATTATGTCATAATCTATGCTTCGATAGCTATATCTTGCGTGAAGAAAGCTACGGCATCATTCTGCCTAACAATAGTCCCTACCGCAAACCAATTAATAAAGCCCTGCTGAATCTCAAAGAAAATGGCACTTATCATATAGCGATTGATAAGTGGTTCGGTGCTGAAAAATCTTGAAGAAGGGATTGGGGAGAAATCAATTAAAAATTAAGAATTAAAAATTAAAAATTGTACCCTTACAGGGAAGCAAGCTACGCGCAGCGTCTCGTAGAGAAGAAAAAGACTGGGGGAGACAAGCAGAATAACCATGCTCAATGCCCACTCCCTGCCCTCTACTCCCCACTCCCTTCTTTGGCAAGTTGAGCTTTTGCCTGCTGCCACAATTTTTCTAACTCATTCAAACTGTAATCAGAAAGGGGACGATCAACAATCGCCTCCATTTTTTCTAATCGTTGAACAAAGCGCTGATTTGTGCCTTGCAAAGCCGTGCTGGGATCAAGATGATGCCAACGGGCCAACTGAATCACGGCAAATAGTAAATCGCCTAATTCTGCTTCTTGTCGCGCTGGTGTTTCCTCAGCTAAAGCCTGTTGAAACTCTCCCAACTCCTCATGAAACTTATCCCAGACACCCTGAATATTTTCCCATTCAAACCCGATCGCAGCAGCCTTTTGAGAAATCTTCATTGCCGCCGTCAGTGGGGGAAGAGTACGCCCATAACGAGCGAGTTTAGCACTAAATTTTTGCGCCTCTGGAGATGCTTCGCCCTTTTCCGCAGCCTTGATTTGTTCCCAATTTTGCCGCACCTCATCCACACTGGCCACCGACACATCACCAAATACATGAGGATGACGGCGAATCAACTTTTGGGAAATTCCCTGAGTTATTTCTTTGAGAGAAAATTGCCCAGATTCGCTAGCGATTTGGGCTTGTAATACCACCTGTAATAATAAATCGCCTAGCTCCTCAGCGATCGCCCCTTTATCCCCACTCTTAATCGCATCCACCACCTCATAAGCTTCCTCAATCACATAAGGCGTCAGCGTTTCGGCAGTTTGAGCCAAATCCCAAGGACAACCACCATCAGGCTCACGCAACTTCGCCACCACCTCAATCAACTCCTGCAACGCCGCCAAACTCTCATCTTGCTTTTCCATACCTCTGCGTACCTCTGCGCTTCCCTTAACGTTCCTTTGCGTTTAAAAAAATTATTTCTTCACTCTCGCCCGACGATCGCCACCCCTCACTTTCCGCCTCTTAATTTTGCCACTAGGAAGCAACCCCCGAACCCCCTGTTTTCTTACCCGCTTATAAGCCGATCCCCCCCAATCGCTGAGAGAATGACTCATCGCACCGAGTTCCAACCCCAAAAACAAAGCGATATATTCAGTATCGTATTGCACGAGCGATCGCCCCAAATTTCCTCCCAAATCTTGCCAAGTAAAACTCAGATTCCATAACCTTTGCGCGATCGCCAAAACGAAAATTGCCAAAATAGCAAGCAAACATCCTAGATAAATCACCCGCAAAATCGTGCCAATAATCGGCCCGTGGGATAAAAAAGAACGATGCCGCAGACTTTTTTGATAAGGTAGCCAAATCCAGCGCAAGAAACCCCAGCGTTGGAATTGCACAGAGTAAATATCCAAATCGGGGCCAAACATCAGCCCACCAAAGAGAAACCCGCCTGCAACCAACAAAGTCGCACTGCTACTGCGAGTCTGCCAAAAAGTAACGCCCGCCACCAATGGCAGAGCATACATAGTAATGCGATCGTGCGTTCGACCAGAGGGCATCCTAAATCCTGTTAGCGATAGCGGGGTGTTGAGCCAGTGCTGAATAACTGAATACTGAGTCAGTATAAGAGAAAAAAAGATTTTCTTGAAACTACTAGCGCAACGTGAAATGTTTTGCTATATTAGTTAAGGATTAGTCAAACGGGCGGTTAGCTCAGTTGGTAGAGCGCCTGCCTTACAAGCAGGATGTCATCAGTTCGAGTCTGGTACTGCCCACTAAGTAAATAAAGGCTAGAGACAGCTTAGATGCGGTTTCTAGCCTTTTTTAAATGGATTCACAATCTCTACTTTACTCACTAGTTAATACTGAAGCAAGAAGGTCGGGACGAGACAGGTGTGGGCAATGTCCAGAAGGTAGTTCAATGGCATCGACTCCTAAACGCTTGCGTGCGGCGTAGCGTGACCATGTAGGAGATATTATTCGGTCATTGGTACAAACAATATATTTACGTTCAACATTTGGCAAAGCTTTTAGAGGATTCGTTTCAAAAATATATGCCATAGATTGTTGCAAACGACTTTTCGAGATTGCCCACTGTGTTACATCTGGTTGACAATCATGAAAGAAAAACTCCCTTAATACTGCTTTGTCTGAATAATCTTTGCCTACGGAAGCTGGTTCATACATATCAGGCTCATCGTAGAACTGTTCGAGTTTACTTGGGTCTTTTGGCTGGTAATTGAATGATTTGAGCGTATCAGAATCAAGACGATGAGAAAATTGGTCGAGTGTACTGACTCCAGGATAGGGGAGCAGCGCAGCCACAAACACTAGTTGACGCACTTTTACCGCTTCTGCAACTAAGGGAATTATAGTACCAGCCATTGAGTGACCGACTAGTACAATATCATCATCAGTTTTTGGCAGCGCTTGAATTACTACATCTGCAAATTGGGACAAAGTAGCAGATGCATTGTCAATTGGTAAATCCATTGCTAGGGTTTTGTGACCCTGTGTTTCTAAGTAGGGAATTAGCAAATCCCAACACCAAGTGGCTTGGAAAGCACCGTGAACTAGACAATATAGACTCATATAAATTAAATTGTGGTACTGCTGGGCGAGTTGATTCAAACAGCAGTTAAAATAGGCTGAAAAGGTTGCAATAAAATACCCAAAATTTTATCAACTTCTTTAATATAATACTCAGTCGAATCTATATAAACAGTCGTCCCTTCTAAAAATAAAAACTTCCAGTTCGTTCCACTAGTAACTGAGCCGTAAATTCGCCCAACTTCATTGCCTTGATTTTGATTGAATAACTGCGCCGCAATCATTGCCGCTACACATTGACCCAGACCGCCGATAATATCTTCTTTTTTTGCTTCAAAAATAAACATTACGGGAGCAGAAATAAATAATTGCTCTTGGGAGTTGCTGATAATGTAATCGCAAAAACCTTGCAAGCCTTGAGTTGCATCAACATTAAATTCATTTCCAGAGAACAGAGAGATTTTATTATTTAATAATCGTCTGACTTCTGCGAGGATTGGGGCAATTAAAAATTCTGACCTTGCTTTTTCGGTTGAAATTGCAGTTGCTAAAGGAATGTAATCAATTAAAATCGTGCTGAGAGTTTCTGATGGTGTAACAGGTTTTGTATCAGCAAATAAATTCCGAGTTTCATCGAGGGTTAAGTCAAAACTTTTTTTCACCTTGGCGAGACTAAAATCGCTGTATGCCATCCTTTCCACCTTGTGATTATTTATTTTTAAGGGACTTCCAAATAAAAAAATATCCAACTTTTCTTGTGGGGTGGGCGTCTCGCCCGCCCCACAAGATTGCATAATTTATTTCTTGAAAATCTCTTAACGTGAGTTTGGCTGCAATTCAACCTTACCTTGATTCACCAACTCTTTCGCCCTCGCCTGGGAATCAAACTTTAAATTATTATCCCACTGCTGTGCTTTGTTAAACTTTTCCACAGCGCCATTAATATCATTATTTCGCGCTAACTTCTCGCCTTGGATGACTAACGTTGTCGCCCCCAACACCAAACGTGATGGAGTTTGGCATGATTGCAACTCTTCTAACACTTCTGGATGGATAACTAGGTAATTATTCAACAAATTGCAACCACTGAGTAATAAATTATCGAAATCCAAATCCCATAAAATCACGGTCTTGTCTTCACTGCCAGAAGCCAGTGTCTTGCCATCGGGGCTGAAGACTACGCCCCTGACTGTACTGCTATGCCCAGTCAGAGGGTTTTGATGGCTTTGCCTGTGCTAACATCCCAGAGTTTGATCGTCTTGTCATTACTGCTAGAAGCCAGTGTCTTGCCATCGGGGCTGAAGACTACGCCCCTGACTGTACTGCTATGCCCAGTCAGAGGGTTTTGATGGCTTTGCCTGTGCTAACATCCCAGAGTTTGATCGTCTTGTCATTACTGCTAGAAGCCAGTGTCTTGCCATCGGGGCTGAAGACTACGCCCCTGACTGTACTGCTATGCCCAGTCAGAGGGTTTTGATGGCTTTGCCTGTGCTAACATCCCAGAGTTTGATCGTGTTGTCTTCAGTGCCAGAAGCCAGTGTCTTGCCATCTGGGCTAAAGACTACGCTACTGACCAAACTGCTATGCCCAGTCAGGGTTTTCATGGCTTTGCCTGTGCTGACATCCCAGAGTTTGATCGTGTTGTCTTCAGTGCCAGAAGCCAGTGTCTTGCCATCTGGGCTAAAGACTACGCTACTGACCAAACTGCTATGCCCAGTCAGGGTTTTCATGGCTTTGCCTGTGCTGACATCCCAGAGTTTGATCGTTTCGTCATAACTGCCAGAAGCCAGTGTCTTGCCATCTGGGCTAAAGACTACGCCCCTGACTGTACTGCTATGCCCAGTCAGGGTTTTCATGGCTTTGCCTGTGCTGACATCCCAGAGTTTGATCGTTTCGTCATAACTGCCAGAAGCCAGTGTCTTGCCATCCGGGCTGAAGACTACGCCCCTGACCGAACTGCTATGCCCTTCTAAGGTATTTACCTCTATAGCACGATTCTCTTTCCTATCATTTGGCTTTAAGTAAACCCCTTGCTGTAAAGTTGCCACAGTTTGTATTAAAGTATCGCTTCTGTGCTGTGCCCAAAGTGTATGCTTGAGTTTGTTACTTGCCCTTAAGGCTGTTATTAAAGCATCTGGGTATTGTTCAGAAACAGCAAAGGCTTCAGAAGAATTATTGATGGCGTTAATTTGATTAACATTTGCCTCTACTGCCCACTGGAATGTTGCCGCTGCTAAAACAGCAAATCCTAAACCTGCGGTTATGGAACCAAAAAGGGCGCGTTTGAGAAAGCTATTCAGTTTCGCTTCACTCAGTTTTCTTTCTTTTCGTTCTTTTTCCAGTTCCGCCATCACCTGCTTTAACTTCGGTTCCTGCTGCTGGCGAATAAAGGCGGCGATGTAGTCATGTACCAGTTGATAACGGTCAAAAGGATTTTCTGGTAACAAAACCACTAAGCCGGATTGGACAAAAATTTCTAACACTAAATCTAATTTACTGATTTCAACAGCTTTATCTTCCCTAGTTTCTGATCCCCCCGCCTGTGGCGACCCCCTTCTTAAGGGGGTTTTTGATCCCCCCGCCTGCGGCGACCCCCTTCTTAAGGGGGTAGAAAGAATAAAGCCCCCCTTTTTAAGGGGGGTTGGGGGGATCTCCGAGAAGTACGGCAGCAAATCGCGTTCCAACTCAGCGCGAGTTTTTAACGGGCGAGTTCCTTTTTCATCAGTCAGCAAATACAGTAATATTTCTGCGGCTTGCTGATTTTCTACGCCGCAATCATTAACAACTTCATTCAAATAACGCTTAACCAATTCGTCCTTAGTACCACGCTGCCGATATTCTGCCAGAGTTGTAATATTCTCCGTTTGCAGTTGCGCCCCCACAACCTGCAACTCAATGGGACGCACTTCACCCAATCCATCGGCTAAATCTTGCACGAGTTGTTCAACTAAAGCAGGTTCTAAGTGAAAACTAGTATTTTCGGTTAAACGCTGAATAATTGACTTGGTATCAGCAGGTGAAAAGTTCCCCAACTTGTAAAGTACATTATTGCTGAGAATGTCATTGCCAATAATCTTGAGGCTGGACAAATCATTGCACTCCAGCAAGTAATGGATATAATCTACCCGCAGCGATAAGATAACTTTCACCGATAAAACATTCAGACACTCTCCCAGAAACTCAAAGAATTGCTTCCTTTGTGCAGGTTCGGTGTAAACAAAGAAAAATTCCTCAAATTGATCAAAAATTAACACCGTGCGGAGGTTACGCTGTTCGTTTTCTTTGAGTCTGGATATCAAATATTGCGGAGTTCCGAGTTCTGAGGTCGAAGTTCCGAGTTCTGAAGTCGAAGTTCCGAGTTCTGAGGTCGAAATTCCGAGTTCAGAGGTCGGACTTCCGAGTTCAGAGGTCGGACTTCCGAGTTCAAAGGTCGGACTTCCGAGTTCAAAGGTCGGACTTCCGAGTTCAAAGGTGGAACTTCCGAGTTCAAAGGTGGAACTTCCGAGTTCAGAGGTTGAAACTTGAAGTTTTAACTCTCCCTCATCTCCCTCATTTCCCAAAAGCCTCCCCAATTCTTCCGCCCAGTTAGTATAAACCCGCATTACCACCGGCAAATAATCTTGAACACCGATCGCTTTATCCTTTAAAGCTGGCACTAATCCCGCATTCACCAGGGAACTTTTGCCGACACCCGATTGCCCATGAATTACTATCAGCTTATAATCAGGGCGACCCATACGTTCAATTAAACGTTCTACATCCAATAGACGACCAGATGCAGTAATTTCTGGGGCAATATTTCCTTGGGGAGAGTTTGAGCGCAATGTCTCTACAAATGCCTGTTTTGTTGCTTCTAACCTACCCGCACCAATAAAAGCCCGCAAGCCAAATTGCTGTTCAATAGAACGCCGTTGCTGTTTGATTTTGTATGCTTTGAGATATTCTTTGCGCTCAAAATAAAGCTGCTGCAAAAATCTCAGAATATCCAAGTAAAGCCTGACATCTTCTAGAGGATTACCCACATCCCTAGCAGTTTCTAAGCTGAGAGTTGCCTGTTGAATTTGATCTAAATGGTATTGAGAACGAGCTAAAATAAACTGATATAAACTCAAATCTTTTGATTTCAAATCTCTTTCGGAAATCTCAGATACAACCCCCGATCTACTCGCTGATTCCACATTGGGAATGGTAGCAAAAACTTTCAAGGCTTGCTGAACAAGCTGATTTGCTTCGACCCAGTTTTTGTTAGCCAAAGCTACCTCAGCTAAAAAACCGTAATCTTTGGCTAATTCTCTTACCTGGTTGTTAGTTTGATGTACTCCTAAAGCTTTTTCTGTAAGACTTTGCAAAGTTTCCCATTTTTGCAAGTCTCGCAAGATATCACCGAACTTTACTACTGAACTAGCAATTAAATCTGAATTATGAAATCGGCTAATAAAATTTATATACTCTTGAATATAATGCCACGCTGTAGCCCAATCTGGATGATTAACATCTTGATGTTTAAAAGCTTTGAGATAATAGCAAAAGCCAATTTCACCGAGGATTTTTATCTGAGATTCTAAATTATTAGTTTGCTGCCACAGCTTATAAGCTGTGTGATAATGCTGTAGCGCCGAATCTTTTTGATTATTTATCTGTTTGATAAAACCTAATAAAGATTCTAAATTAGCTTGAATTTCTAAATTATAAACATCTGGCTTGTTGAGTAAATATCTTTGCGCCGCTTCTAACTCATTTTCCAGCTTTACATATCCATCTACGCTAAATTTTAAGTTGTTAGCAAACCAAGAATTAGCCGTTTCGGTGACAAAATCTACTAATTCTTGTGTTGATATATCAAAATTTCTCGTAGTTGCCCAACTTTCCAAATCTGGTGCAAGCTGTATTAGTTGCTTATAGATTTCATCGTCAATCCACAACACTAAGGGAAAAGCAAAATTTTTGCGAAACTCTTCCCGCACTTGATTTGCAGAAGTTAACATCACAGATAAATTCTGCACTGATTCCAAACCCACAACCATTACACAGGCTGGTATCTCTTCGCCGAATTCTTCTTGAATCGCAGTATAAAGAGTCCTGTTAGATTGCTGCACTGCCAAAACGCGAATTTCGACTCGACAAATTTCCTGCAATCTGGAGATTAAGCGATCGCGCAGGCTAGCATAATTACACCGTGCCAAAATCAGCTTAAACTGTCCCACAGAGGATTCGATCGCCCAAGCTAATTGTGTCAGAGTGCGCTCGTTGTTTACATGGTTATCTTTTGGTGGTTGCTGTGAACTCATAAGCTTATGTGTTTAGTTCGTAGTAAGCACTTTAGTGCTTTCAAAGATAGGAAATAATAAGCACTAAAGTGCTTACTACAAACTTAATTCTCTGGCTTCAGCCAAGACAGGATTAACATCAAACCAAGACTCCCCACCATCCCGATATTCAAAGACAAACCGACTGCGGATCAGTTTTTGATATCCTTGGTCATCACTCACCTTTTTCCTTTCCTTGACATGACGTAACAATTGCCACTCATCATCAGAAATTGGCAACATTATTTCATTCCGCCGAGAACGAATCACTTCCTCTAAGGTTTCACGGGTGAGGGGAAGGCTCATTTCTTCCATAATCCAGGTATTCAGCAGCCTCAACACGTCCCGCACATGACCACCGCTCATTTTACATAACCGCTCTAGGCTAGCAGCACTATCAAAAATCTCAGTAATTTTATTTAAACGCTCCTCTGGTGTCATGTCAGGAAAAGCTCTAGCAAGTACCATCTGCTGCATGAGTAACATTCCCTGTGTATGAACACTGCCATCACACCATTGTACAGGTACCATTGGTAACACCTTGGGATCTTCTGGGAAACGCTGAGTCAGCATTCCGTAATCGTTGGAAAACTTCAAAGATAAGGGCATGGTATAGATGAGATGACAATTAAGCTTAGTCAAAAACTCACCTTGATCGACAAATAGATATTCTTGCTGCGGACGACCCCAAGGTTTGACACGATTATCTATACGGTCAAGATTATCGACAATTACCACTAGACCATTTTTACCCTGCTGTTTGAGTTTAGCGATCGCAGGTTCCAATAATTCTTGATTAATCGCTTCCAGCAGTTTAGTTTTTTGCGGTGCTAAATACTGATTGAGTTTTTCTCGCAGTGTTGGGTCATTTTTCATCTTCGCGGTGATTTCACCAATACCCACAGACAGAGAAAGCTTTTCTTTATCTGCGGATAAACCCACATCACCAACCCCCGGAACCTTAAGTTTTCCCCCCGTCACCTCGGAGTTTAAGACCTTCCAAGCACCTTGCAGCAACTCATTAAATTTGTTAGGTGTCTCTAGTGTAATTTTATCGAGATTTTGACTCACACGCCGAGCGATCGCTAATAGTACATCAGCAATATCAACATCGGTCATTTCCAGGTCATCACTGGACTCAAAATAGACCACTTGGAAGCCTAACTTTTCCAGTTCTGCCTGTAACCGCAATAGTTCTGTCGATTTACCACAACCAATATGCCCAGTAAATAAAGTACAAGTGGGTTCATTCGGCTTAAAAAAAGTAATCTTCTGCTTCAGCTTGCCAAGAATATCACCACCTCGTACCGAGGAAAAATCTATATAATACTTGCCATCAGAGCTATTGTTGACAAACAGAGTTCTGCTGGGGTCGCTAGCCTGATAAAATTCCCGTAAGTCTATGGGCATAACCTGGTACTGCAATTATCTGGTATTGTCTTAACATATCCTTGTGGAAAAGGATAAAGTTACTTACATCATTGCATCTTACTATTTCGGAGAATTCTTGCTTTTACTGCCTCAAAAGCGATCATAATGACATCGCAAATTCTCTGCGTACCTCTGCGTTTAAAAATATTTAAGTGATCTACAAAAACCGAGACTCTTTTTTGATACTATTTAAAACCGGACTCTTTAAATACTGATTGACGTATGAGCAAAGGTACCCTGTTTGACAAAGTTTGGGACTTACACACCGTTGGTACACTTCCCTCAGGGCTGACGCAACTATTTATCGGGCTTCATCTAGTTCATGAAGTCACCAGTCCCCAGGCCTTTGCTATGTTACGCGAGAAGGGTCTAAAAGTACTGTTTCCAGAACGAACTGTGGCCACGGTCGATCATATTGTGCCCACAGATAATCAAGCGCGTCCCTTTGCCGATAGCTTGGCAGAAGAAATGATTCAGGCGCTTGAACAAAATTGTCAAGAAAATAACATAACTTTTTACAATATTGGTTCTGGGAGTCAGGGTATAGTTCACGTCATCGCCCCAGAACTGGGAATTACCCAGCCGGGAATGACGATCGCTTGTGGAGATAGTCACACTTCCAGTCATGGGGCATTTGGTGCGATCGCATTTGGTATCGGTACTAGTCAAGTCCGCGATGTTCTCGCTTCCCAAACCCTCGCCCTTTCCAAATTGAAAGTCCGCAAAATTGAAGTTAACGGCACTCTCAACCCTGGAGTTTACGCAAAAGATGTCATCCTGCATATCATCCGCACCCTTGGCGTAAAAGGTGGTGTGGGTTATGGCTACGAATTTGCAGGGACGACATTTGAGCAAATGAATATGGAAGAGAGGATGACTGTCTGCAATATGGCGATCGAAGGCGGTGCTAGATGCGGCTATGTCAATCCCGATCGAGTCACCTACGATTACCTCAAAGGCAGAGATTTTGCTCCCAAAGGTGCAGATTGGGATCAAGCAGTAGTTTGGTGGGAATCCATCAAGAGTGATGCTAATGCCCAGTACGATGATGTCGTAGTATTTGACGCGGCGGAAATTCCTCCTACCGTTACTTGGGGGATTACTCCCGGTCAAGGTATCGGTGTCAATCAGTCAGTACCTCAGCCAGAAGAACTGCTGGAAGAAGACCGATTTATTGCCGAAGAAGCTTACCGCTACATGGATTTATATCCTGGTCAACCCATCAAGGGTACCAAAATAGATGTCTGCTTTATTGGTAGTTGCACCAACGGCAGAATTAGTGATTTACGAGAAGCGGCAAAAATCGCCAAAGGTCGCCACGTTGCAGAAGGAATCAAAGCCTTTGTTGTCCCTGGTTCTGAACGGGTGAAGGAAGAGGCGGAAGCTGAAGGACTGGATAAAATCTTTCAGGAAGCCGGATTTGAGTGGCGGGAACCGGGATGTTCCATGTGCCTGGCTATGAACCCCGATAAGCTAGAAGGAAGACAAATCAGTGCTTCCTCATCTAATCGCAACTTTAAAGGCAGACAAGGTTCCTCTTCCGGTCGGACATTGCTGATGAGTCCGGCGATGGTCGCCACTGCTGCCATCAAAGGCGAAGTTTCTGATGTGCGCGAGTTGCTGTAATTTTGGGGACTGGGGACTAGGGACTGGGGATTGGGAATTGAAAGTTTACCTATTCCCAACTCCCTCATCTTCCCCAGTCCCTTTTTCAACAGGCTGTCATTGAAATAATAGATAAAATCTATGGTGAGTGAAGTTAAAACAGTTTCAGGGCGCGGTATACCTTTAGTGGGCAATGATATAGATACCGATCGCATCATTCCCGCGCGATATTTGAAAGCCGTTACCTTTGATGGGTTAGGCGAAGGCGCGTTTATTGATGATCGGAAAGCACTTAAAGGTGAACATGCCTTTGACCAACCCCAATATCAAGGCGCGAAGATTTTAATAGTCAACCGTAACTTTGGCTGTGGTTCATCAAGAGAACATGCACCCCAAGCGATCGCTAAATGGGGAATCCAAGCTTTAATCGGTGAAAGCTTTGCCGAAATCTTTTTCGGTAACTGTGTGGCAATGGGCATACCTTGTGTGACAGCCGATGCTGTTACAGTTAAACAGCTGCAAGAGTTAGTCGCTGCCAATCCCCAAGCCGCCGTCACTGTAAATCTGGAAACCTTGCAAGTACAAATTGGTGATTACACCGCCCCAGTTGCGATCGGTGAAGGGACAAGAAGCACATTTATTTCTGGAACTTGGGATGCTTGCGGTCAGTTGGTGGCTAACGCTGACCAAGTTCGGGCAACGGCTGCAAAATTACCTTATGTGGGTTGGGGCAATTTAGCCGCAAGTTAGCGGTATGTAACAAATTAATTACCTTTGCAATCCCCATCTTCGCAGTAACTTGTTCGCCTTAGCGTCTCGTATAGAAGATGGGGAATTTCGCGGCCTCTTAAAAGCCACTTTTAGGAGTTTCTATAGCATTAGGACTCTCTGTAGTGGTAGGTTTTTTAGTATCGGTAACTTTCTGGTCGGTACTCTTCTGATTACCTTGATTTTCTAGCGTAGTTAGTGCCTGTTTTGCCAGATTTGCGGCTGCTTGTTTAAATAATGGTTCTATTTTATTTCGCCAATATTGAGTATTCGGCAACTTTTCAGGATGGTTTTTATAATCTAAAACTTTATCCCATTTACCACCATCTATTGCTTTGTTAATCTCATTAGATAACGCCTCAGCCTTCGCCCAATCTTGCTGCCACTGGGCAATCATTTTGCCCGTCTCTTGGATACCAGAAGCAGCATTTGCCGGAATTGACCTCAAAAGTGCGATCGCTCCTGTTATATCCCCTGAATCATACTTCTGTCTTGCTTGTTCTATAATATTGGCACTGTTATCGCTAGGCTGCGATCGTTCTGATTTCCCAGCATCGTCAGCTGACCCCTTCGACTTTTCTGGTAATGGAGTTACAACATTTTGCGATTTTGATTTTGTCTTGCTAGTCGGTCGATTCGCAATCGAGCTACTATCATCTACAATCTTTGTTGCAATGCCTTTTTCGCGCAAGCAAGAACTCCATTCTTGATTATTGGTTATCTGATCCGAGTCAACCCAAGCCAAACGACCAGGTTTAAGTTTAATTTCTACCCAACCTCCTTTTGTCCGCTTGCCAGTCACCTGGAAATTAGTGTTATCAGTAACAGTTTGCAAAACATTATTAGAATTTATCGAACTAGGTTTAGAACGGATATTAGAATTTCCCACGACAATAGCCAAGCATTTGTCTGTTAAGGCAGTATTATTACCAGTAATATTTAAAGCGAAATTTTTCACATTTGGATATACATTGGCTACCAAAGCAGCCGCACCACCCGCCAATAATATGCCAACTAATATCGGCCATGGGTCTGATTTATGAGAATCTTGACGCCCAGGTTTCGCGCGGACAGGATTGGCTGGTGCAACTGCAACAGTTTGTAGCCGAGATACTTGAGGTTGGGATTTGGCTGTTTGGTAGTTGGAATTATTAGCGGCTTCTTGAGAGGTGGAAAGTACTGGTACAGGATTAATCGCCTCTTTACAGACTTGTAGCGCCTCTGTGGCGCTTTGGTAGCGGTCTTTGAAGTGATAACGTACCATCTTAGACAACACTGCCGCCAGTCGATGGTTCACGGTTGCTGAATGACGCCAGATGATTTCGCCCGTTTCTGGGTCTTCTTGCAATTCTGTTGGCTGTAATCCTGTTAATGCTTGAATAGCAATCACACCAAGGGAATAGATATCGCTATTAGGGCGGGGTTTACCTTGTCCTTGTTCTGTGGGCATATAGCCAGGAGTGCCAATAACCACTGTCGGCGAGGCTTGTCCGCCCACTGCTACCATCTGTGTACGCAGTTGCTTCACTGCCCCAAAGTCTACTAAAACTAACTTATTATCGGAAGCGCGACGAATGATATTATCCGGCTTGATATCGCGGTGAATCACACCTTGGCGATGGACAAATTCGAGAATTTCTAAAACTTCCTGTAACAGTTGAATTACCTGGCTTTCATTCCAGCGCTTACCAGAGATAAGTTCTTCAGCTAAGGTATGTCCTTCAATATATTCTTGTACTAGATAGAATTCTTGATTTTCGTCAAAATACGCTAGTAGCCTGGGTATTTGGTCATGATTGCCCAGTTTTTCTAAGGTTTCGGCTTCACTGTTGAATAGACGTTTCGCAGTATCAAAAACTCTGGGGTCAGTTCCGGGTTTAAGGTGCTTAACAACGCAGATGGGATTGCCAGGCCGTCTAGTATCTTGAGCAATATAGGTTTGACCAAATCCTCCCATCGCGAGGACTCGAATTACTTGGTAACGATGATCTAGTAGCTTGCCTATCATATTCCCTCCCCAGAGTTCTTACCTAATTTTTCAGCTAGTAATAAATATCTCCAAATTTTCTTCAATGAAATCCGCTATCTTGAGAAAAGATTTAGATTAAAAACGCAGCTTTTTAATAAACATAGACTGTTTATTTTTCTTTATAGTGCCCCTGTTTACTACCAATGCCACCTAAAATAACAAACTCAGTTGCATGGCAACAGGCTGAAATCCTCATGCAGCCTGCTTTCATTCGGGTTATCGACAATCTCCGTAAGCTGCTTGATGAATCCCCCTGGACGGGAACTTACCATGATGTCCTGATTTGGCCGCCTAGCACCACTGATGAAATCAAAGCATTGGTGACTGAGTTGTTGCAATCAATGGAAACTGCAACGCCTCAAGAAGCAGATGAAATCAGACAGACTCTGGCTCGTCTGCCGATGCCCCATCCAGGATATCATCTACGTTTAGAGCATCAACAGCAGCAAGCAAGTATCGATTTGTGGGAACTGTGTTATCAAGTGTGTTTTATAAAATACAGCCCAGTTCAGGAATCTGCTGATGTTGATACTAGTTTAATTGATGAATTCGGTGAAGTGGATTGGCTGCGTTTGGATGCGAAGGCAAAGGAGTTAGTTGAACAGGCGTTTGCTAAATTACCAGAAAGTTGAACAAGAGGCAAGGGAGCAGGGAGCGGGGAGCAGGGGAGATAGAAAAGAATTGGAATTCGACCCCTCCCTGCTCGAGAACCACTTAACTACTATGGAGGACGTAAGAACATATTCTGCTCCCTGCCCCTTCCCCCTGCCTATTCGTTGAAACCTATATGGTAGTTCTGCACCCACTTTCAGATTTCATCGACTGCGATGCCATCAGCGATTCATCTTGTAGCTATTGGTACGAAGGCCGCTGTCTGGAAAGTGGCCTTCGCCTAAAATTACCCCGCACCTCAATGTCTGAAGCGATCGCCTACAGACTAATGCAAGAGTTAGCTAATAATGACTGTTATTCTCATGAAGGCAAGATGTATGGCATCTTATTGGTTGAACTGCCTAATGGCGAACAACGGATACTAAAAGCCTTCTCCGGTCTTTTAAATGGTTGTAGTGTTGTTGAGGGCTGGGTACCACCAATTCCAGGTAGAGACGAAGTTGCTTTTGAGGAAGCTCGTACTTTGGCGCAGTTAGACGCGATTAAGCAAGAACTTTTGACCTTGAAGCAACTCACAGAACGCCAGCAGTATGAAACTCTATTAAATGAGTTTGAGCAACAGTTGCAAGCAATGAGCGATCGCCATCGCTATTGCAAACATCAACGACAGGAAAAACGTCAGCAAATCTGCAAGACACTCAGCCCAGAAGCACTCACTATTGCTCTTGAACAACTTGATGAAGAGAGCCGTCAGCAAGGAATTGAGCGACGACAACTTAAACTCCAGCAAAATGCCCGATTACAACCTCTGCAACAGTTAATTGCAGCGGCGGATGCGCGAATTAGTGAACTGAAACAACAGCGAAAAGCACTATCCCGTCAATTACAAGCTCAAATGCAGGCTAGCTATAGCTTGACTAATTTTTCTGGGCGATCGCAATCATTGCAAGAATTGATGCCAGAAGGTTCGCCCACTGGTACAGGAGACTGTTGTGCCCCAAAGCTACTTCATTATGCAGCAACACATAATCTCAAACCGTTGGCAATGGCAGAATTTTGGTGGGGTACGTCTTCAGCAAATCAGGACAAAATTCAGGGAGAATTTTATGGAGCGTGTATAGAACGATGTCAGCCATTGATGGGGTTTTTGCTCTCAGGGTTAAGACCTAACCCCCCAACCCCCTTGCCGCACTTCGTGCCGCTGCGCGAACGCAGGGAAGGGGGAGAGGTCACTTTACCCATTATTTATGAAGATGAATGGCTGATTGCGGTAAATAAACCTGCTGGATTACTTTCGGTACCTGGTCGTTATCGCGATCGCCAAGATAGTGTCTTGAGTCGCTTCGCTCATCTGTTACCGGATGGTATGTCACTTGCATCTGTGCATCGCTTAGATCAAGAAACTTCCGGGATTTTGTTGTTAGCGCGCGATCGCCAAACTCATCGGCAACTTAGTCAGCAGTTTCAGCAACGCCAGGTTCACAAGGTTTATGAAGCCATACTTTCCGGTGTTGTAACAGTTGAGCAAGGTGTAATTGACTTGCCATTGTGGGGAAATCCTGAAAATCGCCCCTATCAAAAAGTTGATTGGCAACACGGCAAACCCAGCTTGACACACTTTCAGGTAATGGCGAGAGAAGAAGATTACACCCGCTTAGAATTTACACCGCTAACAGGACGCACCCATCAATTGAGGGTTCATGCAGCTGATGTGCGAGGACTAGGGATTGCTATTTTAGGCGATCGCCTTTATGGATGCGATGCAGTTACCAGTCGCTTACATCTGCACGCTAGAGAACTTCATTTTGAGCATCCGCAGTTAAATGAAACTATTCACCTACATGTAAAAACACCGTTTTGAGAATGTTGCACAATAGAGTGCGATCGCTCTATTAATTTAGATTATACAAGCGTTCTATTACGTATTCTTTAATCAAAATTGATGCTTTTAACAGTGTAATTACCACCTATTTATAATTTTATAGTATCTTACCTTACTTTATCAATTATCCTATAAACTAAGTAAATAGGTAAAATACTACCACATAAGATGCAAGATTCCATGCTCTCAGCAGCCCTCATACTAATAATCTTAGGACTATTCGGTGCATTGATACAAGTTAACCTTGAATTGACTCCACTTAAACAGCGTCTACGTAAGTATGACACATTAACTTCTAGGGAGGAGTTTGAACAACAGTTAGATTCAAATATTAATTTAAAAAGAAATGAGCTTGCTGATCTTGAAAGACAACAGGAACTATTAAATACTCAAATTAAAAGCTTTGAGGATAAATCGAGAAAACTGGATGCAAAACTTTATCTTCAATCCCAAGATGCCTACGAGCCACAATACGATTTTATAAAGTCTGAAGACTACGTGATTCAATTGAAAAATATTAAATCACAACAAGAAGAAATGCGAAAAAAGAAACGAGCATTTATTTGTAACAAAGAAGTAACCATAGATGGTAATAAAAAAGAAGGTGAAAAAATGATGAAAGACCTTCTTAAGTTGATAGGCATAGCCTTTGAAACTCAGTGTGAGTATGCAATTAGAGATGTCAAATATAGTAATAGAGATAATTTAAAGAGAAAAATCAACGATACTTTTGAAAATATAAATATTTTATCAACAAAAACAGGTTGTAATATTTCATCAGCATATCTTGATTTGAAGTTAAGAGAATTAGACCTTAAATATGAGCTAGAGCAGAAAAAGCAGGAAGAAAGAGATAAAATGCAAGAACTTCAAAAGCAAAATCAAGAACGTAAAAAGATTGAGAAAGCAAGACAGATAGCTGAGGAAGCAGAAGAAAGAGAAAAAATTCATCAAAAGGAGCTTGAAATATTACAAAAGCAAAGAGAAGAAATAGAACAATATGAAGGTGAACAACGAAGACAACTAGAATTTAAAATTAATGATTTAGAACGACAACTTACTAAAGATAAAAGTGACAAAGAGAAAGCTTATGCTGAATCAACAAGACTGAAGCAAGGAGTTATTTATATAGTTTCAAACATAGGCTCTTTAGGTGAAGATATTTACAGGATATGTATGACTAAAAGTGGTGAACCAGAAAGATATATAAATAATATGAATCCAGCGACACCATTTAAATTTGATATTCATTTCAAAATCTTATCGGAAGATGCCTTAGATACATTAGAAAGATTACATCAGCGTTTTGCTACTAAAAGAATAAATATTGTTAATAAAAATAAAGAGTTCTTCAAAGTTTCAATAAATGAGATTGAGGAAGCAGTACAAGAAATTAGAAAAAAAACAGGAATTTTGACTATTCTTGAATATGAACCAACCCCTCAAGCAGATGAGTATCATCAAACTCTATTTGCACGTAAAAAATATCAAAATTTAACCTCTAAGGATACTAATTTAGAGGAAGACGGAATAGCATAGGTAAAAAAATAAAATAGGTGATTTTTCTACATAACATCAGGCTAAAGAGAGGAAACAATTCTAAAACCAACATGTTTGGCTACTTCGTCTGTGTTTTTATAAAGGCGGTAAGCAGAGCGACAAGAGGATGGATCGTTTAACCACGAGCCACCACGAATTACACGAGTTTTGTTCTCGTCGCGGTTATCTAACCATGCATCTTCATTTGGAGGCGCATTATTATAATTCTCATGCCAATGATCTAAGCACCACTCCCAAACGTTACCATGCATATCAAATAGTCCTAAAGGATTAGCAAACTGGAAGCTTTTCACTGGAGTAGTTTTTTCACGATTAATTCCTTTAGGTTCTAAGCCATAGGGATCGTAGTTAGCTAGATCGGAAATAATACTTTTACCAAAGTGAAAAGGGGTTGTAGTTCCAGCACGGCAAGCATATTCCCACTCAGCTTCGCTAGGAAGACGATATTGTTTACCTGTTTTTTCAGATAAGCGATCACAAAACTCAATAGCATCAAACCAAGAAACTTGGGTAATAGGATGACTTTTGCCTCCGTTGCGTGACGGGCGAAGTTTTAAGTTTTGACGAACTTCTCGCAAAGTAGCAACTTCCCTCCATTCTGCTTGTGTAATCGCATACTTGCTCATCAAAAATGGTTTGACTGTTACTTTATGTTGAGGTCTTTCATTGGAGTATCGCTTTCCTTCAGATTCTGGTGAACCCATCCAAAATTCTCCACTTGGAATATAGACCATTTCTAAAGTTACCCCGTTACCAAGGTCTTGAGTTAAGTAGTAGTTTTGTCTTCGACTACGTTTAATCTCTTTGCCTTGAGCATCTACTATCACAACTGTAAATTCAAAAGGCTGAGTTCCCAGAATTTGTGGGACAAGCAACTTTGTATCTTGTCCTTCCTCCAAGCTTTCCTGATTTTGGCTGGGAGTAGAAACAATACTAACCGCTTTAATACTCTTACGCTCAATAAATTTGCTATTCCGTTGTTGAAATTCTAAAGTGGAAATCTCTGCAATAATAATGTTGAGTTTTTGTTTAGTCTCCAAACCACTAAATTCACTATCTGCAAGCATCCTAAGAAATATCAATAATTGATCATGTCCTTCAGAGAATAGGAGTTCAATCAATTCTGTAAAAAAGACAATATTATTTTTCTCGAAGGAGTTGATTCTAGTATTCAAATGATCAAATCCCGTAACCATCAAAAGAGCTTTACGCTCTCCAGTATGTAGAGTACCTGGTATATTGACTAGCAACTGTAGCAATTGGGATTTGACACTCATACATAATAGAACTTAGATACTTGTGGGATTTCTCTAAAGCGAGGTATTCCTTGCTGCCTTAAGCAAGTTTACAAGCTCTGAGGGTAAATCGGCTAAGATGCTCTCTATCCGTATCCCCTCGTTTCTAAAGTAACGCTGCTGGGTTGTTGGTTCAGGGATATTACCCCCAGCATGGTGCAGAGCAACAATCTGCCAACCATCATTAAAAACTGGAGAGCCAGAGGAGCCTTGTAATGTTGAGGTTATATACTGCACCACATTACCACCCACATATTGAACAAAATTATTCTGAAGCGAAATCTGCTTAGGTTGTCCTGATGGGTGTTGAATTATATTAACTCGGCTACCAACACTAATCGCTTTAGATGTAAGTGGCAACCAACCCCATTTTTTTCCAGGTTCTCCTCCGAGTTGAACTAAAGTATAATCAAGAGCTTGGTTAGTATGAAAAGCTCCATTGCGTTTAGGGCGATACTCATCAGTTTGTTGAGCTTCTCCCTGAAAATTGTCTTCATAGTTAAAACGAAAAATTGTATCTGCCAGTAGATTTGAGCTAGGCAGAACATGATTGTTAGTCAACAATAAATCTTGAGCCACAAGAAATCCGCTTCCTGACCAGCGTTCTTGGCTAGTTATTACCCCAATATAGGCAACTGATCGCGCTACCTGAAGTCCCTGCTGTAAAAAAGAGATTGGGCGTAGAGTATTCTCACCAATTATTTTCTCTAATACATCTGAAGTCGTTTTCCCCCCTCGCCACTCATTGATAGCAGGTAATCTTGCGATCGGGGTCATCATGTCATACTTTGTCAGCAGCATATCCAAAAAATCTTGCTGCTGAACTCCCATAAGGCTTTTCAAGGTATTCAATAACAGTCCTAGCGCCTCATCGTCATAGGTTAAACGCCCATAATTAGATAGATAGCTAACAATCTCACTAACTGCCACAAATGAAGCACCCGAAAGATTGATCATGGGTAGTACCTGTTTCAAACCTGCTAGCTCCAAAATTTGCTGACGCGATCGCTCTGTAGCTAGTTCTGGTAAATCTTTTAGGAGAGTTATTAATTGTTTGCGATCTTCAGCTTCTAGATTGACCATATTTTTAGTCTTCGAGTGGAGTTGGTACTATCAAATATCAAAAAGATGACGAAGGAAGAATTCTAGTACTGATTAAATATTCCAAATTAGATGGCTTTAACATTTTTAAAACATAACTATTTTTACAACACATCCTGTTGCTAAACAAGAATATTTCTCTGACCATACACCGTTTAGTAATGTTTACAGACTTATATTAGGCAGCTAACTCTAAGAAGTTTGCATATAAATACTGATTTGATGTAGTATCAAAAATAGTATAAGTTACCTACCAAGACTAATGCTCCATCTCAAACCCTCACCATTCCAATTCCGAATTCTAGGCTTGTAGCTTACAGCAATTTTCAAATGCGTGAAATACTGCTTATTGTAGAGTACGAAACTCGCCGTTGACGAACCGACAACGGCGAGTTTTGTGTTTGTAGATATATTATGTGGTTTTTAACCGTCATATTGAGTTCCCCGGCAGCTTGCTAGGTTTAACTTCTCGTGTGTCTTTTGCTGGTTGGTTCAATTTGGATTCCAATAAGTTAGGTAAAGAAGGTTGTCAATAAAGCTCTGAGTAAAGCTTTTCCTTGCTTTTTGGCATTGTGGACGAACGATACACATTCAGATGAGATGGACAATGCCACCTTTTTGCGTTCCTCTTATACAGAACTATGACAATCGACTTGCTTTTTAACTTTGTATGTGATAATTTCTGCTTGTAGTTAATTCAACGGTTATCCGACCGATTTACCGTATTTACGGGAACTAGTATCACAGTTAAGAGACTTCCCAATCAAAATATCCAACTATAAATGATTGTGAGATACCCACAAAATTTGGATAGTTTGTTACTTGGAAATCCCTAAATGAGCAGTAACTATGAGAGTGCTGGAGTTGATATATAGACTCTCATTCTTATCTTTTTTTAATAAAAGGAGTAATCAAAAAGTTGTTGAATCAATTCAAAAAGTTCTTATTTTTATTTCCACAACGCTCAACCAAGTCCTTGAGTGCCTTATTGATTGCTAGTTCCTGGCTAGGTTTCGTGATTTCTAGCTGCACTCCAAGTAACTCTGCAAATAGTAATAGCACTGCCCAAAATGTCAGTAACCAGACTCAAGAGAAAACTAGTTTGATTCGTCTGGGATATCAAAAGGGAGGTGTAGTACCAATTGCACGTCAACGAGGAGAGTTAGAAAAGAAGCTTGTAGCTCAGAATATCAAAGTTGAATGGGCTGGCCCCTTTGACCGATGTGCTACCTTACTCCAAGCAATTAGCGCGAATCAAGCCGATATTGGTGGGTGCGGAGATATTCCTGGGTTATCAGCTATTGCTGCCGGTCAGGAGCTTTGTATTGGGGCTGTCCAGCGTCCAAGACCAGAATCATTGGGTAGTTCGATCGTAGTCAGGGGCGATTCTCCTATCCGTAAACCTGCTGACCTTGTAGGTAAAAAAGTTGCAGTCAATCAGGCTGGCGCAGGTGAGTATTTGTTATTAAAAGTATTGGAAAAAGAGAAAATTTCTAAAGATAAAGTTCAGCGTGTATTTTTAGCGCCAACTGATGCTGCACCCGCCCTCTATCAAGGAACTGTGGATGCTTGGGCAGTTTGGGAACCTTATGTTTCAGTTGCCGAATTAGAGCATGGTGCTAGGAGAATCACCACAACCCATCCAGCTCCTACCTACAGTGTAATGCTTGTGCGTAATGATGCGGCGGCTAAATCTCCAGAAGCCGTGAAAGCTGCTTTTAGCGGTTTAACTGAGGAATACGATTGGTTGAATGCAAATACGGCAAAATCAGCCGAATATCTGGTCAAGGACATCAAAATCTCTCCAGCCGTAGCCAAGCGAGTAACTGAGAATCAAGGGCCACAGCTACTTGCCACACCGAATGCTGATGATGTTGCCAAAATTCAGAAGACTGCTGACTGGATGCTAGAGCAAAAGATTTTACCCAAAAGAGTAGATGTTGCTGCGACTATTTGCCCTACGGCTAAGTAGGAAATGAGAGGCAGGGAGCAAGGGAGAAGAGTTTTCCCCTCTGCCTCTTTTCAATGCCCCATACCGAAATAAGATTTGTAATTTTTGAGGTGATGCACTATGCCAATTGAATTTATTGGGATGATTGGAACGCGACAAATATCTGAGTTAGATGGCCCAACAGTTTCAATCACAGGTGGTTCTATAGATGCCGCTTATGTCCGCAAGTTTGCTCAGGCACATGAGGAGGGTGGTTTTGATCGGGTATTGGTTGGTTATGGCTCAACTGGCCCCGATGGCTTAACTGTGGCTTCCTTCGCGGCGGCGGCAACAGAACGGTTGAAGTTTTTAATCGCCCACCGCCCTGGTTTTGTGGCTCCGACACTCTTCGCGCGGAAAACGGCAACTTTGGATCACTTTACTAATGGTCGCATTGCTGTACACATTATTACAGGTGGCAGCGATGACGAACAGCAACGCGATGGTGATTGGCTTGACCACGATACTCGCTATCGCCGTACAGATGAGTACCTAGATATTGTGCGGCGGGTGTGGACGAGTAATACTCCCTTCGATTATGAGGGCGAATTCTATCGTGTGAAAGATGCTTACTCAGATGTGAAGCCTTTACAACAGCCCCACATACCCTTGTATTTTGGTGGCGCTTCTGGTGCAGCAATACCTGTGGGTGCAAAGCATAGTGATGTGTATGCCATGTGGGGAGAACCCATTGCGGCGGTTAAGGAACGGATACGCGAAGTAAAAGCTGTAACACCACTAGGGCGATCGCCACGCTTCAGTGTCTCGCTGCGACCGATTCTGGGTGATACTGAAAAGAAAGCTTGGGAAAAAGCGCACTCGATTCTATCGCGGGTTAAGGAAATTCGGGCTGCAAAAATAGAAAATCAACTGCCGATAACTCCCTACTTTAATTCAGTACGTCCGCAAGCAGTGGGTTCTAATCGGTTATTACAGTTTGCTCAAGAAAGCGAAATTTTCGATAAGCGCTTATGGACGCCCATTGCCGCCGCTACTGGTGCTTATGGTAATACTACTGCCCTCGTTGGTACACCAGAGCAAGTCGCAGAGTCCTTGGTAGATTACTATGACGCTGGGGTAACTACTCTATTGATTCGGGGATTCGATCCCTTAGGAGATGCGATCGCCTATGGTCGTGATGTGATTCCCCTAGTCCGCGCCGAAGTGCAACGGCGGGAGCGACAAGCCGCTGTTGTTTCTTAGTGCAGTGTTGCGTAAAATCGTAGTATTTTCAACGCAGAGGTACGCAAAGTAACCGCAGAGGTACCCAGAGTGTCTTTAAGTAGCAATTTAACTACACCACTTTCTACTTACTGTTTTACCTGAAAACTGCTGTAAATAATTTGATTATTTCAAAATTACATGACCAAAGTATTCATTCTCGATGCCAACCAAGAACCGTTATATCCAGTACGCATCAGCCATGCTAGGCTGCTATTGTCACAAGGTAAAGCTACGGTATTTCAGCGATATCCTTTTACGATCATTCTGAAAGAGTCCCTTTCTCATCTCAAACTTGAGCAACTTGGCTTTAAGATTCACCCTGGTGTTAAAACTACTAGTACTATTATCAATAAAGATAACAAAATTGGTATTAATGTTAGTCGCCTCCCAAACAGAGGAATATAAATGACGAACCACACGATATTAGAACCATTACCGGAAGACCAATGGTTTATTGAGAGTCAGGAATTACGATCCTTTGTCGCAACGGTGCGGGAAATTAGCGCTAGTACTGTTGACGATCGCACACAAACTCTCGCTAGACTAGAACCCTATTTTCAAGAACTCCTTGCCCAACAGGAATGGCTACCGGAAAAGTTTGCCCAAGTCAATCCTGAAAGCCGGATGGGTGGCGGTATTGGTCAGTGGCTACTTTATCGCGCCAAAGACCGCTCACTGTCAGTATTCAGTTTGGTGATTCCCCCAGGTTCCACAACTCCCGTCCACGACCATTTAGCTTGGGGATTGATTGGTTTATATCAAGGCAATCAAGAAGAAACAGTCTATCGCCGTGTAGATAGCGGTGGTGCCGAAGGACACGCACAATTACAAGTAACTGAAGTGCGATCGCTTCAACCAGGAGACATCTACCGCCTGTTACCGCCAGATGGTGATATCCACGCCGTCAAAACCACATCCCAGAGCGCATCTGTATCTATCCATATTCTAGGTAATGATACTGGTTGCGTATTGCGTCACCAATTCATCCCAGAATCTCAGAGCGTCAAATCCTTTCGCTCTGGATATTCCAACGCTCCCTGTAAAGAGGAAGAGGAAAAAGAACATGCCCAAGTACGATAGACCACAACCCCCAGTATTCGAGCGAGTTGAAGACGAACGCCTGCACCGTAAGCAACGTCTCGCTGCTGCCTTTCGCCTATTTGGTAAGTTTGGATTCAGCGAGGGAATCGCTGGGCATATTACGGCTCGCGATCCAGAGTTTACAGATCATTTTTGGGTCAACCCATTCGGGACATACTTCGGTCATATCCGAGTTTCTGACCTGGTGTTGGTTAACAGAGAAGGTGATGTGGTTAAAGGCGATGCTCAGGTAAATCAAGCTGCTTTCGCCATCCATTCTCAGATTCATGAAGCTCGACCTGATGTCATCGCGGCGGCTCACGCTCATTCCCTTTATGGTAAAGCCTGGTCTAGTTTGGGGCGTCTCCTTGACCCCTTGACTCAAGATTCTTGTGCTTTTTACGAAGACCATGCCCTGTTTGACGATTTTACAGGTGTTGTTTTAGAAACTTCTGAAGGTCTGCGATTAGCGCAAGCTTTGGAGTCAAAAAAAGCTATTATCTTACGTAACCACAGCATTTTAACTGTGGGGCATACAGTAGATGAAGCTGCCTTTTGGTACATTAGTTTAGAGCGATCGTGCCAAGCCCAACTGCTAGCAGAAGCAGCAGGTAGACCAACTACTATCAAACACGAAACAGCCCGTTTAACTCAAACTCAAGTAGGGTCACATACAAGTGGGTGGTTCGGTTTTCAGCCTCTTTATGACAGGATTGTGCGTGAAGAGCCTGATTTGTTGAATTAGCACTATAGTTTTTGGCACTAAAATATTCAAAATTCAAAATTTTCCGCGCGGTGTTTCGTAGAGAAGAGAGCTACATTAGGGGATTTAAACCCGACTGTAGCTTGCTTAAGAGCAGGGTAGCTGAACCGTATGGGAGTAGCTCAGACTTTGCTCAATTCAGCTACTTATTATCAACTTACCCTAAATATCTGAATATATTTATATACTCCAGTAAACCTATAAGTTTATAGTATTGATATCGCTCAGAGAAATCATTTTGATGATTAACCAAATCTTTCGCCGCTTAATTAGCAAGTGGATATCGTTGATAAAAATCAGGAATATCCCCTTTAACAATCAACATAAATTATTCTTTTCTTCTCCTTTGCCAATAGTGGGGGCTTTTATTACAGGTCTTTGTCTAAGCTTGCTATTTGCTGCTTGTTCCTCAACACCTACTGTTAATGCCCCCAATCCCAGTGCCACATCTGTTAGCAATTCTGCTTCCAATGCCAAAGTAGTCAGATTTGGCTATCAAAAATCAACCATTTTGTTGAGAACTAAGGGTGTTTTAGAAAAGCGTTTAGCACCTGAAGGTATCACTGTCCAGTGGACTGAATTTCAGGCGGGGCCGCAACTATTAGAAGCGATGAATGTCGGTAGCATTGACATCGGCCCAGTAGGAGAATCACCGCCAATATTTGCCCAAGCTGCGGGAGCATCACTAACTTACGTTGTTGGTACTGCTGCTAGTCCAGCTGGTTCCGCAATTCTTGTTCCTCAAAATTCAAAAATTCAAAAAGTTACTGACCTAAAAGGCAAAAAAGTTGCTTTTCAAAAAGGATCTAGTGCCCACTTATTGTTAGTCCAAGCTTTAGAAAAAGCTGGATTGAAATATACAGACATTGAACCTAAATATTTGGCTCCAGCAGATGCCCGTGCGGCATTTGTGAAGGGTAGTGTGGATGCTTGGGTAATTTGGGACCCCTTCTATGCAGCAGCTCAAGAGGCAACTAAAGCCAGAGTCCTGATTGATGGCACGGGAATTAATAAACAGGGAGGATATTATTTGATGACCCGCAAGTTTGTTACAGAAAATCCCCAAACTGTAAAAGCAATACTGGAGGAAATTCAAAATCTAGAAGAATGGTCTAAAAACAATCGAGAAGAAGTAGCAAAAACTCTTGCACCTGTGTTAGGAATTGATGTAGAAACGATGAGGAAGGCAACTAACAGACGAACTTTTGGGCTTGTACCAGTTGATGACAATTTGATAAATCTCCAACAAGGTGTTGCAGATACATATTACAAATTGAAGCTAATTCCCAAAGAGGTAAAAGTGAAGGATGCAGTGTTGACAAAAGAAGAATACGCTGCTTTTTCACCAAAAACTTAAACCCAAAAACTTAAACTAGTACTAATGAATCGGTTTTCAGGGCATACATCTCTATGCCCTGATAGATGAAATTGCTATTAGTCAAAGAACTGACAACTTTTGAAATGTAAATCTTGGAATTAACTATGACTAATGCTACAGAACTACTGCGATCGCGCTACGGTGAAACTCCTTTCAATTCGGAAATTGAATGGAATGATTCTCTGACATCACTACTATCACACCGTTCCATCCGGTCTTATGTATCCGATCCTCTACCACCAGGAACTCTAGAGTTGCTAATTGCAGCCGCCCAATCTGCATCTACTTCTTCTAATTTGCAAACCTGGAGTGTAGTTGCAATCGAAGACCAAGAACGCAAAGAAGAATTATCTAAACTAGCGTCAAACCAAGCACACATTAAGCAAGTACCTTTATTTTTGGTTTGGTTAGCAGACTTGGCGCGTCTAAGTTACGTTGCTGACAGCCGCGGACTATCTCATGATGCTTTAGAATATTTGGAATCTTTTGTGACAGCTACAATCGATGCCGCATTGGCAGCGCAAAATGCAACTGTAGCCGCTGAGTCCCTTGGTTTGGGAACAGTGTATATTGGCGCACTACGGAACCATCCTCAAGAAGTAGCAGCACTACTAAATTTACCGCCTTCTGTGTTCCCTGTATTTGGGTTGTGTGTGGGTTATCCAAATCCTGAAGTGCCAGCGGCAATTAAACCACGATTACCCCAGACAGCTGTGCTGCACCGTGAAACCTACAAATTAGCAGAACAAGAAGATGCGATCGCTCACTACAACGACATCATCAAAGACTTTTATACTGAACAAAAGATGAATATTGCTGGCGATTGGTCAGAACACTCAGCCCAACGGATTGCAACTGTGGAGGCTTTGAGAGGACGGGATCGCTTGCGTGAAATTCTCAATAACCTCGGCTTCAAATTGCTGTAAGGATAATAATCATAGTGCGGTTGTCTCTTTGATCAGGGGCGATCGCACTTCTATTTTCTCACAAAGTTAAATTTTCAAACTGCAAGCATTAGCGGTGATGAAATTCGATCTCTTTCTCTAGAATCTTGATGTCATAGTTGCCAAAAAAATCGTGGCCCAGTAAGCCGATGCTTGCTTTTGGTGCGATCGCTACCTGAAGATTATTACCTGTAACTCCACCTACTGCAATAGATTTTACTTTACCAGTTGGGAATTCTACTTCGCTACCATCAGCAATTTGGGCTTGCATTGTCCCCGTAGCCTGAAGTTTAAGTGTATTCGCCATATTTAGAGTAATAATCGTTCCACTAGCACCTGTATCTACAATCATTTCAAAGGTTTTTTTGTCATTGAAAGTGACATCAATCACAGGAGTTCCACCAAAACGGCGTTTGATGGGAACTCGAAAAACTTCGTTGTCTGGAGGTGCAACTATATTGGCATTGCCACAAAGCCTTGCTAATCCAACAGTTTTACCGGAGGAAGTTACCATGTAACATGCTCCTGGATCATCTGCTGTTGCTTGATGAGAGAATGCTAAAAATATCAGCGTCGGCATTATTGTGATTGCAGCTAGGTTAACGGTCGTAATCCAACGCTTCCAAGCATTCTTCATATTATATTGCTCTCCAATGTTTCTGATATTTGTTGATAATTAAATTACTCATAGCTACTGCAAAATTTGTGTCAAAATTCCAGATTATTAATCCAAAAACACCATATTCATATATAGGAGTTATCGTTATATGCAATACACTATAACCTCTCTACTCAAAGGAGATATATATAATATTCCTCCCTTTACTTTAGAGATAAGGGGTTAGGTACATATTAGATTCAATGGAAAAGCGCTATAGTTATTTTTTACTTATGTGCCTTTATAAAATAAAATTGCATTTTACTCAATACATCTTAACTAGGATTACTGATTGATAAATTAAAGATTAGGTAAAGACATGATAATAACACTTAGAGCAGATTAAGTGACATACTAATTACAGTAGTTTTCATGTATTTGAACTACATCTGTCGCTAGGGCACAGCAATGATAATTGATGTCAACTTAACGCAAAACTCCTTGTCCGCCGGGAATTTAAATTCCCGTCTCATAGCTAAAGTCATCTGAAGATGACTAAATATCGCCAAAAATCTCCAGTCTACTTCAGTAGACTTAAGCTATTAGCCCGAAAAGTTATTTTTGGGCGGGTATGGAAGCCAACAGTTAAGCTATTTCCAGCTTAAGTTGACACCAATGATCAATGATGTGCCCCTACCGCGTGGTCTATTTACCTGAAAATAGCTGTAAGATAAATTTGTTAGCTTATTCAAGTTTTTCTGCTGCATTTATAGCAATTGCGATCGCATTTTTCACAGCAATGTCTCTTTGTTCTAGAATGATATTTTCACTAACACTACGCCCAGCTACTACACCGCAAATAGCTGCTGCTGCAAAATTATACACTCCTGCCATTTTGAATAGTGTGCCGCATTCCATCTCGTAATTCAAGATATTCAAGCGTCGATATTCTTCTGTAATGCCATGCAGTGATCGCATTAAATATGGATTTGCTGAGTCAGTGCGTTCTTGCCCTTCGTAAAAAGTATCAACTGATGCTGTAATTCCGATGTAATGTTCAACCTCTAATTCTCGTGCGGCTTTAACTAAAGCGACTGTCAGAAAAGGATCGGCTGCGGCTGGATACTCCACAGGTGCAATGTCATAAGCTGCACCTTGGCGACACAATGCTGCACTGCCAATGACAACACTACCGACTGGTATATAAGGTTGAATGGAACCAGAAGTTCCAATACGAATAATTTGCCGGATTCCTACTTGTACCAACTCATTAACCACAATACTTAATGAAGGCGCACCCATACCACTTGTAGCTGATAAGATACGGCGACCATTCGGTAAGTATCCTAGATAGCTATTGAGTCCGCGATTTTCTGACAACACGCGTATATCTTGTAAATAAGTTTGGGCAATTAGACGCGATCGCTCTGGATCGCCAGATAATAGGGCAATACTGGGAGGTGATGAACCCAAATCATCTTGCTCAAAGCCAATGTGATAAAAGCGTTTATTTGCCATTCAATTTTGGATTTTAAATTTTAGATTATCTTATTTACGTTTAGGAACCGTTTTTATCTCTCCATGAATGCGATCGCACCCATACACCATTAACCATTAAGTTTTTCAGACTTCACTACTACCCATTGCGTCACAGGCGCCATTGCTCGCCAGCCCAGAAATTTACCAATAGGTTCCGCCCGTTGAATGGCAATACGAGTTAAATCGCCACCGACTCGCTCATGCCATTGAAATAAAGTTTGCTCACCCTCTACCGTCACCACATTTGCTACCAAACGCCCGCCCGGCCGTAGTGCTTCCCAGCAAACATCAAAAAGTCCTGTTGCTGTCACCCCACCACCAATAAAAATAGCATCTGGTGTTGGCAAGTCTTTCAGGACATGGGGTGCTTTCCCTTCAATGATTTGCAGATTTGGAGTACCGAGAGTGCTGGCATTATCGGCAATATATAGTAGTCTAGATGAGTTTTGTTCGATCGCGATCGCCCGACACCGAGCATTACTCCGCATCCATTCAATAGAAATTGAGCCGCAACCTGCGCCCACATCCCATAACAACGCTCCCGGTGTGGGTGCTAAAGCTGCAAGGGTAATTGCTCTAACTTCACGTTTAGTTAACTGTCCATCGTGGTGATAGGCGTTATCTGGTAATCCTGGTAACTTTGGTAATGAGATCACCCCAGCATCAGCAATACAATCAACTGCGATCGCATTCAAAGCTGCTACTTCAGTTTCACCCCAAAATGCAGCCGTACCTTCTACAATTCTTTCATGAGCGCCGCCCATACGCTCCAATACGGTGATTTTGCTGCCACCATAGCCGCGATTTGTCAAAATTTGGGCAACAATGGCGGGTGTGTCCTTCCCTTCACTCAAAATCAACAGCCGCGCTTTTGGGTAAATGTAAGACTGGAGTAGGGAGGATGGACGACTATTCAAACTCAAGGTTTCCACCTCAGTTAAAGACCATCCCACTCTGGCACAGGCGAGGCTGAAAGCTGAAGGTGCGGGGATAATCGTCATTTCAGAGACGGGAATTCGCCGCATCAAGGTGACACCAATGCCGTAACACATCGGATCGCCGCTTGCGAGTACGCAGATTGACTGGCCGCGACGCTGGATGATTTCGTCAATTGAAGTGCTAATGGGGGATGACCAGACTAGTTTCTCGCGTTGGTCATCTGTAGGGAGCATTGCTAAATGGCGATCGCCTCCCACAATTACTTTAGCTTGAGTAATTAGGGAAAGAGCGATCGCACTTAACCCTTGTAACCCATCTTCCCCAATGCCGACGATAGAAAGCCATTTCTCTGTCATAAGACGCTCCGCCTCCGGTCAGAATTCAGTATGAGCGGGTAGGGAATATTGGTTAAAAGGCAATACTGGTAAAGTATTCTGAATTCTGAATTCTGACTACTGGTTTTTTATAATCAACGGCTCAAGTTCTCGATTATGCCATTGCCGCTGATGCCATTCGGCAATCAAAGGACGGATAATAAACTTAGGCTGTCCATCGCCTTTAACGTCAATGCGTAAACCTGAATAAGGTCGTCGCTTCTGAAAACCTTGACCGCTGCGACCAACGAAGAGATGCGATCGCGCCACTAATCTATTTTCTTCCATCAAATCTGCTCCCTCAATTCGCTGGCGGCGCAAACTAAAGCCACTACCGCCACAAACAACCCAGTGGATATGAGAATCAGCGTGTCCTGTATCCATTGTCTCAAGGTGTTCCAAGCAGTGCGCGTGACCATTTAATACCAAATCTACCAAAGGACGCCCCTGAGTTAAGGAACCGATTTCTTTCGCTACCGCATCCAGCACACCACGTAAGCGATCGCGAACGATCAGAGTTTGGGCTTGTTGCCACTTCGTCGCCTCAGTTACATAAGGTGGATGATGGAAATAAATCACCCTTCCCCGAACTTCACTATTATTCCAAGATGCAATTAATCTTTGTTTGAGCCAGTCTAATTGTTCGATATCAGTTACCGTTGTTTTATTAGTAGCTAGTTGTTTATCGATATCAACAATCAGTTCTTCAATTTGTGACATCTTGGCGTGGAAGTCGTCTAATTGGTCGGCTTCGCTGGGATTTTCGGGACGAAGTTTTGATGAATTTTCGATGATTTCCAACTTTTCTTGCTCGAAATCTTCACGGCGTTTTTCTAAGAGTTTGCGATTGGCATCACCTTCTTTGGTTTTAGGTAGTGGTGGTGGATCGTTAAATGTATTAGAATCCAAGGCAAAAAAATCAATCCCGCTATAGCGAAAAGTGTAGTAGCGATTGGGAAGACGGGTAAACTGCCCAGGTTGATATGAAAGACAACGACCTGTATCTGTCTTGGCTGTATAGTATTCATCTAAGTGGCTGGCTAACTCTCCCGGAAGCTGAAACGCTTTCAGATAGTCCAGAAATGCTCGTGCGTAAGCGTCACCGGTTCCTGAGCCATGCAGTCCCACATCTAAGTCTAAGCGCGATCGCAACAGGTGACGAATGGGTAATGTTGTTAAGGATGCCAAGCTTAATAGAATCGGCAAGTTATAGTAATCGTGATTTCCTGGTACAGGTAAAATGGGCAGCTTAAAAATCATCCGATCGTAAGCAATCTGTTTGGAATCTTCTGTACCCACGAGAAACTCTCGGTAAGGCTGGATGAAGTTCTGTTGATAGTATTCACTCGATCCCACTAAATAGATCACATCCCCGGTATGCAGCATAAAATGGGATTCGTTGTGATGAGGCAGCATGAGTTCAGCCACCTGTCGCTGGGGATTGTGTCCCCGATGCTTGCCGGAACCACTATCACCTACAACTAAAAATGAAAACTCAGAATTATCTGTTTGACCATCCTCCAACACCAGCCGAGTTTGGTCGATGTTCCGTTCCACAATTAACGGATCTTGCCACCGTACCCGCTGATTCATTTTACGAATTTTGTTAGCGATCGCTGGATCGGATACAAGTTTCAATGCAATCTACTCCTGAATTTTTTACATGGAGATGAGGGAACTGGGGAGAAGCAAGGGAGCAGGGGGCAGGGAGCAGGGAGAAGAGTTTTCCCCTCTGCCCCCGCACCCCGCCCCTCTGGCTCTTTTCAATTCCCTCATTCTTCTACTGTGTCTTTCATCTCAATAGTCAGATTAGGGAGTCCTTCTAGTTTTTCTGTAGGTTCCACTTCTTCTACTAATGGCACAAAAATTCGTAAGCCTGCTGGTACACACTTAATTTCTACTGGTGTTGTGCCCAGTATTTCACCATCTAACACAACCTTTTGTGGTGGTTCAGTCGTAATTTTAAATTGTTTGGCTCGCAGGAAACCAATATCATTCCGTTCTGTGGCGTTGCCTGTAGAAGCCGTTTGAAATAGATGAAATGTCGCTGCGATCGCTCCTGCTTTGTTGGCTGGAGCTACAATCGTTAAATCTAATAATCCATCATCATAAATCAGACCTGCTGGCCCTTGAGCCAAGACTGAAGTGGCAGGCGCGGCATTTGCGACTGTTACTGCACAGGCACTAGTTTTAACGATCTTGTCTTCAGTTTCAATTTCAACATCAAAGTTACGTAAGTTTCTCAATTGCTGGATGCCTGCCAAGATATAGGCCATCATCCCAAAGCGATTTTTGGAATCGCGGTCTGCCAGTTCTACAGTTTCAGCCTCAAAGCCAATACCTGCTAAGAGTACCATCGGCCTATCGTTACAATAGGCTACATCTACATGGCGGGTTCCTCCCGCCAAAATTGTCTCACACGCACCTGCGATCGTGTCAGGAATTCCTAAAGCTGTGGCAAAAGCGTTTGCTGTGCCGCGAGAAATAATCCCAAATGGAATATCAGTACCCACTACAGCCGCCGCCGCCGCTGAGAGAGTACCATCTCCCCCCGAAGCAATGATTGCATCTACCCCTCGCTCTACCGCTTGATATGCCAGTTGGTCAGCGTCGATTTCTTCAGTTGTGAGATAAATATCGAGGTCAATATCTGGCTCTAATATTGCGCGGATTTCTGCCAGTTCTATATCTGGGTCGCCCTGACCCGCAACAGGATTGAAGATGAGACAGGCGGAACGATTCATAAGGTATTACTAACTAAGCTTGGATCATTAATGAAGATACCAAATTATTCTTAGCATTCCTGTAAATTTTCGGCTTCCCTTTTGAGGCGGAGTTTTCTGGATATATTGACCTTCAGGGCGATGTGCGATCGCATCATGCACCAAGAAAAATGAGAATCTTTGCAACCAAATTAGGTTCAATTTAATTAACAAACTTTAACATATATTAGCTTAACTACTCGATATTCTAAGATAAGCAGTGAATTTTGTCGATTAACAAATTCAATTAAAATTTGTCCATTTGTAGTAGAGAAGACCAAAACAATTGGACACGATCAGCATTTTCATTGCCCTAAATTAATATTACGGATGGGTCTAATTGACAAACCACTCATTTTGGTATTATTGCTTTTTCTTCTTCTGTATTACTCTTGCCCGATACTTTTTGATTGCTGGGGGAGCATACTTGCTCTTTTATTTAGTTCTAGGAAAGTCGCTTGCCAGCAGGAGTTTGCATTTGAAGCCGTTGATGAGTTGTTCTATTAAAAAAGATATCGAATTATCAATACTCTCCGCAGTAGTTTTTGCTATTTGTGGAGCGTTTATGATCTCAGAGTATAGTTTGGGAGCAACGCTATTATATAGTGATTTATACAAGTACGGATTGTGGTATTTAGTAGTTAGCTTTATTGCAGTACTCATTCTTCAGGATACTTACTTTTATTTTATCCATCGGGTATTTCACCAGCCTCTAATTTTCAAATGGATGCATTCTGGACACCACCGTTCAGGAGAGCCAACACCTTGGAGTTCTTCTGCATTTGACTTCCCAGAAGCGATTGTACAAGGACTTTTCTTTGTAGGTGTAAGTTTCATAGTTCCACTGCATTTCATCACCTTAGTTGCTGCACTGATAGCTATGACAGCGTGGGCAGTATTTACCCATCTTGGATTTGAGGTATTTCCCTCTTCATCTAAGAGTTACTGGATTGGAAAATGGCTAATTGGTTCTAGGCATCATTCAACACATCATCGTAAATATAAAGTGCATTACGGTTTGTATTTCACCTTCTGGGACAAACTGCTAGGTACTGAAGACCCTAATTATAAAAGTGAAACTCACACAATGGAGTTTTAATTTCTTAATAAATCAAAGTTTTCGAGACGCGATAAATCGCCGTCTCTACAAGTGTTTTGGGCTGATCTGATTTGTAGCTGCAACTTTTAATTGCTATTCATCTTGATTTTTAGTTTTTTGATGAGTAAACCGAATTCCTACAAAAATATCGTAAACAAACTCTAAAAAGTCTTTTTTTTGTAGTAAACCTGAAGTTTGATAACAGCCTTTCTCATCTAACAGGGGTTTCATTAAATAGTATGTAGACTGATATTTGTACCAGGGAATACAAGTCCATAAATGATGGATCAAATGATAGTTTTGTCCTAAAATCAAGATATTAAGAATTGGGCTAGGGTAGACGCGGGCATTTTTCCAGCGATCGCGTTCAACAAAAGGACGATGGGGCAAATAATCAAAAAATAAACCTAGTATTAATCCCACTATACCAGAAGGCACAACCCAAAAATTGAGAACGTACATTAAAAAATGATATTGAACTGAGATATAAACAATTGCAACAACAATCAAGCGGCTAATAAACCATTCCCATAACTCATATTTGCGCCACAGTCGCCGTTGAAAGAAAAACACCTCATGGGACAAAAATCGAAATGCAATTAGCCACAGTGGGCCACCTGTAGAAACAAAATGATCTGGGTCATCTTTGGGATGGTTGACATGAGCGTGATGCTGCAAATGTACTCGCGTGAACACAGGGAAAACAAACCCAAGCATCAGGGCGCTACCATGTCCTAGAATGGCATTAATTACTCGATTGCGGTGAGCAGATTGGTGACAAGCATCATGAATTACTGTCCCAGAACAATGCAAGGCAATCGTGTTAAAACTAAAGCACAACCAGTCTGGCCATTGCCAAAGCCAGTAACCACAATTAGATAACACCAACACTGTTACAGATCCCAAAAACAGTAGTAGTGTTGGATTAAAATCACCAGGCGGTGCTAACAATTCCTTTGGTGGAGCTTTCAGCAGCTTATGCGCTTCTGAAGTTATCGTTCTGATTTCTGTATCTACTACGTCTTTATAAATGACTTCCGAGTTATTGCCATTTAGCTTTTTATAGTCATCAACGCCTGGATTGATGATGATTAGGCTTTTGTCCGGGATGTCAAAAAAATTAGGATCTAAAGAGGTCATAATTTTCCTGGTCGTGATTCGTTGATAAAATAGGCTTTAAATCCCAAACTCAGCCAGCACAGAATATATTTCTTGCCCCGATTAGAGAGATAAAAAGATTGAAAATTTAGCCAATACTCTTCTATATCTAGATTAGATATGGCTTGTAGGAAATAGCAGATAGAGAAAATTTTAAATTCCTTTCTATTTACTTGTGATGTTAGCAACAACGGTATACATATTTTGCTTTGATCTCGACATTTTTTGATTTGCCAAGGCAATGCTTTTCCGATGTGCTGAGATTATGCTGTATTATTGCTTTCGTGAAAAACAATTTTCAACAATATAAAGAATACAGTTATTTGAATGATAAACGCAAGAGTTTTGTCGTAATCTGAGGTATATGAAAGTATTTTAAACATAGATATCATACTTCTAACAAAATGTATATTTTATTTGCTTAAAGAAACATTTCATCCCTTTTTTTAGGAAAGTTTATAAGTATATATACTAGCGATCGCTTTCCGCGCCTTTAGAGGATGTTTGAAAAGTTCTCTTGTCGGTATCAAAAATTTTAGATCCCCCTAAATCCCCTTAAAAAGGGGGACTTTGATTCCGGTTCCCCCCTTAAAAAGGGGGGAAAGGGGGGATCTAAAGTGCCTAAAGTCACAGCGAAACACTTTTCAAACAACCTCTTAGATTCTCTAAAACTCCACAGGCTTTATACTCTTGGGGATCTTTTTACCTCTAGCTGCGACTTCTAGTCATTCGAGATGTATATTTGCAAAATTTGGATGCTCCCAAATTAAGATTCTTGACTTATTAACTAATTCATGTAGTCTGGTGGGATAAAGTCAAGGTGAAGACTTACGCAGTATACAAATCAACATTAAGTACGAAAGAATCTATGCGTTATTTCTCCCTCTTGGTAGTAAATATACTAGCTTTTAGCAGCTTACATACTCCTAGTGTTATAACAGCAAGCACAACATCGAATTTACCAAAAATGCAGTTAGCTCAAAAGCTAAACTGCAATAATGCTCAAACTCAGGCAGTAATTAATGAATGCGCGAAGTTATCGTATCAGAATGCAGATAAAAAACTGAATCAAGTTTATCAACAATTGGTATCTACATTAGAAAGGTCTAGAAAACAAAAATTGATTGCTGCACAGCAAGCATGGATTAAGTTTCGAGATAATAATTGTGAGTTTGAGACAAGCAAATATGAGGGTGGAAGTATTTCCCCCACAATTTATTTTAGTTGTCTAGAAAATATCACAAAACAGCGTACCCAACAATTACGAGAATATCTCAAACCCGACGCTTAAGCGTGAAGTAAGGGTGTATAGCTATGCCTCACTAGGGACTGACACAATAAAAAATATTCAATTAACTCTCGTGTCGTCCACCTCACGAGAGCCATATAAACTGGGCGCTGATATTGCCCACCCCACGATATTGAATTCCTATATAACTGCTTTCCGTTACAAGCAGAACTATAATTGGTCGAGTTGCTTGAGATGGTAGCCTATACCGTGAACTGTTTCAATAAAATCTTCAAAAGCTCCGGCTGCTTTGAGCTTTTGACGTAGGCTTCTAAGATGAACCTTCACAGCATGTTCTTCTGGAGGAGAATCTAATGACCAAATATGTTCAATAATCACGCTGCGACTCAGGACACGACGACCATTTCGCAGTAATAACTCTAAGATTCCGTATTCTTTTGGGGTTAAATGTAGCATATTTTTGCCATAGCTCACTTCATAAGTGCTGGGGTTGAGGTGCAAATTGCCCCATTCCAAAATCGGCGGCGATGAAGCATTACCCCGACGAAGCAAGGCGCGAATTCGGGCAAATAGTTCTTGTAAATCCACTGGTTTAACGACATAATCATCGGCTCCGGCATCAAGCCCGGTGATTTTATCGCTAACGGTATCACGAGCAGTGAGCATGAGAACAGGCATACTATAGCTGTGCGATCGCAACCGATGACATAAACTAATTCCATCGAGTTCTGGCAACATCACATCCAGCAGCAGTAAATCATAATCCAGCATTTTGGCTTGATTCCATCCTGCCTCACCATCTGTCACCACATCAACCGTATAACGTTGATCTGTAAGGGCTTCTGCTAAAGTTTCGGCAAGGCGTAAATCATCTTCAACTAAAAGAATTCGCATAATTTTTTAAAAATACTTAGTTATATTCCAAACAATTGGGAAATTTTCATTGAGAAAATATTGCAAAAAGTAACAATTTCTCGATTTTATTGCTTCTTTCCGATTTCTTTACTATTTCCTGAGTAATTTCCTTACTTTTGAGATGTAATTTTATATTTTATATGGGTTTGTAATAACCTTCTTAAGATGTTTCAAAAAACTTGACTTTGAACTAAGTTCACCTTTAGGTATCAGCCTATTTTAAGAGACTCACTCAAATTTTGTAAAAGGCAGAATCAGCAATTAAGCGTTTTTCTGTTAACCTGGAACACCTCTGCATTAGACAAAAATTTATTTATCCAAGAAGTTAATTGATTGAAGAATCTATATCAACGTTGCATTTATATCAAGTTACTTGAAGCAAAATAATGTTGCCGCCACAAGCGCATAAGAAGCTCCAATGTTGGATAAGAAGCCGCCATTTAATCTGCTCGGGCCATTTTTTTCTATTTGAAACTATAGACTATTCTTGTGTTGAGAGATTTAACGAGTGTATAGCCGCTCTAGGAGGTACATTAATTTCCGTTGAGCCAGTTGACAAAATTTGGATGGGCGAGCATCGGCAGGTTTTTCTTTATCGTGTTAAAGCCAGTTTGTTTACACCTTGTCATCAGTTAAGGCAATACTGGTTTAAATATGGCAGTTTTTACACTAGATTTGATAAAAGTTGTTAATTGAAAAGGAATTCAGAAGTCAGAATCCAGAATTCAGAATTGAATTTTGCGCGATGGTTACTTAGGAACATGGATTAAATAAGATGCAAAACTTTATCCTGTCTCTAGCTTCCCTCTCTTTTATAAGGAGAGGGATTGAGGGTGAGGTAAACCAGGCACATAAATTGTATGTTATTTAATTCTTATTCCTTAGCTTGAGTTGCTCTTAAATTGCCAAATGACAACCTATACTCGGTATAATAAACGGGTTTAATTCCCCCTTTGAAAATCTGATGTTCTTAATTCTGACTACTGAGTTCTGAATTCTTCTTCAATCTGTATTTCTCACTCTGCTTTCATCTTTAACCAGCTAAATAACTGTTTTACTGTCAACTCTAAATCAACCCCATCTAGAACAGTCAATTTATCTTCTTTATGACAAAATTCTGGTTGTTGATGTGGTTTAAATACGAGAACTGAGCGGTCATCAGGATCAATCAACCATCCAAGTTTACAACCATATTTTAGGCAGTGTAAAATATTGCTTGTAACTCGATTAGAACTCTGATCGGGAGAAAGAATTTCAATTGTCCAGTTTGGAGCAATAAGCACATCATCTACAGGTTCTCTGTTCTCGTCAAACTCAATTTGTTGCCAACGAATAACCGCTACATCTGGAACAATTGACCGACCACCAAAAGTACAACGCAACTCTGGAAAAGCATAAGCAATTTGCTTTTTCTCTGTAACTTCATTAATCCCATTAATCAACTTAGCTTGAAGGCGAGAGTGGCGCGTTTTCGGCATTGGTTTCTGGATAATTTCACCATCAATATAAATACTTGCAGGCTTGGTTTCTGGTAAATGGAGAAACTCATCTAGGGTTAGAGATGCAGGTTTTGCAACACTCATAACTTCTGCTACTCCAAAACTCTTACATTCAGTTTATCAGCGATCGCCTCTTTGATTTTTAAAAAACTCAGTATATTTTATTCCTTCTTCCCAAATTACAAAAACGTGATTGATCGCGTCTCTTAGCTTAACCAAACAGTATTGCGAGTGATTCAGGAATCAAAGACGCTCGATAGCGCAGCGTTAGCGACGCAGGAGCGTCTGACTCGCTACCGCTTCGCTATCGGATTGCTATATATGATAATGCGGTTAACTGCCTTATTTTCCTGATACAGATGAATCACTACACTCCCAATTCCCAATTAGTCTAATCTGTCACTTTTATGTTCATGCCCGATTTTAGTATTATCAATTTCAACCCTATCGGTATTGGCTTTAGCATTATTACCTTGGGAGTAATTTACTATTTTCTCAAGCTAGAAGTAACTAGGCGACAACGGGTAGAAGCAATCCTGCGACAACAAACTGAGCGGCAGCGACTAGTAAGCCAGATTGCTCATCATATCCGTAAGTCTTTGGAGTTAGAGGAGGTTCTGACTACCACCGTTGCAGAAGTACGTGAGTTTCTCCAAGCGGATAGGGTGTTAATTTATCGCCTTTGGGAAAATGGTACAGGTAGCGCCATGACTGAAACAGTTCTACCTGAATATACAAAAATTTTGGGAGAAACCTTTCCGCCCGAAGTGTTCCCTAAAGAGTATCATCAAGCGTATTCGTTGGGAAAAACCCGCGCGATCGCAAATGTCAATCAAGCAGATGTCGAACCATGTCTAGCAGAGTTTGTAAAACAGTTTGGTGTCAAAGCTAAGTTGGTAGTGCCAATTTTACAAGAAAATCGGCAAGGGGATAAACAACAAGATAGCAAAACACCAGCCTCTACCCCTTATCTTTGGGGCTTATTAATTGCTCATCAGTGCGATCGCACCCGTGTATGGGAATCTTGGGAAATTGAGTTAATGAAGCAACTTGCTACCCAAGTAGCGATCGCTATCCAACAATCGGAACTTTACAAACAACTACAAACACTCAACGCCGAACTAGAACACCGCGTTCAACTGCGGACTCAAGAGTTAGCTACAGCCAATGTCTCTCTCCGAGCCGAAATTGCTGAACGTCAGCGCACCCAAGCCGCGCTGCAAGCTTTGATTACCGCCTCTCCTCGCGCCATCTTCACACTTGATTTAGCAGGCAACGTAAAAATCTGGAATCCTGCTGCTGAAAAGATGTTTGGCTGGACAGAGGCAGAGGTAATTGACCATCCCAACCCCATTTTTTTAGATGACCAATTAGAAGAATACAACACTCTTCAAGAAAGTATATTACAAGGAACAACTTATACCAGAGTGGAATTGCACCTTTCTAAAAAAGATGGCACTGCGATCGATATAGTTTTTTCTGCCGCTCCATTGCATGATAGCGACGATAGTATCAACGGTATGGTAGCAGTGATTGCTGATATTACACACCAAAAGAAGCAAGAAGAACAGGTGCGGCTATTGCAATCTGTAGTTGTAAATACTAACGATGGTGTAGTTATAACTGAAGCACAACCAATTGGCAAACCTGGGCCGCATATTATTTATGTTAATGAAGCATTCACCAGAATCACAGGCTACAGCCTAGAAGAAGTTTTAGGTAAAACGCCGCGTATTCTTCAAGGAGCAAAAACAAGTCGGGTTGAACTGGATAAAGTCTGGAATGCTCTATCTCATTGGGAATCAGTCACAGTTCAGGTAATTAACTACCGTAAAGATGGCTCGGAATTTTGGAATGAATTTAGCATCGTTCCCGTAGCCGATCAAACTGGCAGTTATACCCACTGGATAGCAGTACAACGTGACATTACCGGACGCAAAAGGCTAGATGAAATTCGGATGGCACTAGAGCGAGAGAGGGAACTTAGCGTGCTGAAAACACGCTTTTTTTCAATGGCATCTCATGAGTTTCGTACTCCTCTGAGTACTGCTTTAGCAGCAGCCCAATTGCTAGAGAATTGTCAAGATGAATGGGATAACTCTTCTAAGCGACTGAGAAACTTGCAGCGGATTCAACTTTCCGTCAAAAATATGGTTCAGATATTAGACGATATTTTGACTATCAATCGAGCCGAAACCGGAAAACTAGAATTTAATCCCAAACTCATAAATTTAGAAGAATTCTGCGCTTATTTTGTCGAAGAAATGCGCCTCAGTACAGATGAGAGGCACACATTGAGTTTTGCTTGCCAAGGAAAAGCTGTTTATGCTTGGGTGGATGAAAGGTTATTGCGTTCCATTCTGTCTAATTTGCTGCTGAATGCGATTAAATATTCTCCTGAAGGAGGGAATGTTAATCTGAGTCTGGAGTTTAAATCAGATACGGTGATTCTCCAAGTTCAAGATCAAGGTATTGGGATTCCCCTAGCAGATCAAAAGCACCTGTTTCAGCCGTTTCATCGTGGCAAAAATGTCAGAAGCATTCCCGGCACAGGATTAGGTTTGGTAGTAGTGAAAAAGTGTGTAGACTTACACCAAGGTTATATTAACATCACCACAAAAGTAGGAATTGGTACGACTTGTGCGGTAACACTGCCATTAGAAGGTAAGTCTTAAGTAAAGTTTTGGGTAAAAGCATAGCGTTTTTAATGCAAAGAGACGCGTTGGCATTGTTAGCCGACGCATTGGCATTGTGACTCGACGCATTAGCATTGTTACCCGATGCATTGGCATTGTTACCCGACGCATTGGCATTGTTACCCGACGCATTGGCATTGTTACCCGATGCATTGACATTGTGACTCGATGCGTTGGCATTGTTACCCGATGCATTGGCATTGTGACTTGATGCATAAATCAAAAATAAAGAACCCCACCCCACATTTGAGTAAAGCAAACGCTCCCCTCCCCGCAAGCCTACGGTGTACACATAATAAAATCAAAGTCGTTGAAGATCCCCCTAAATCCCCCTTAAAAAGGGGGACTTTGAATGAAGGGCTTTTGCCCCCCTTAAAAAGGGGGGTTGGGGGGATCAAAAGCTTGTGGGGCAATGGTTAAAAGACTTATGTGTACACCATAGCCGCGCAAGCGGGGAGGGGTTGGGGGTGTTAGGGACTTTTGCAAGAGGTCTATTGTCACCCGACGCATTGGCATTGCAGGATTTTGCCAAATTTAATTTGCTTGTTTTAAATTGCTTAAACCAGCTTTTAGTAAAGAATTGTAATCCAAAATCCCAAATCCAAAACCCAAAACTTGTATGAGTCCCTGACTACGGTAGTCTAGATGAAAGTGAATTTATCGCCTGCGATATTATATTGTTTTATGACTTCAGTTGTTTCTAGTCCCCCACGCACTATTCGGATCGGCTCACGTAAAAGCCAACTTGCTCTGGTTCAGACCTACTGGGTACAAGAGCAACTCCAGAAAAGCTATCCTGATATCACTTTTGAAGTCCACACCATGTCTACCCAAGGCGATAAAATCTTGGATGTAGCATTAGCTAAGATTGGCGATAAAGGACTTTTTACTAAAGAACTTGAAGTTGGAATGCTCAATCAGGAGATCGACTTTGCCGTTCATTCCCTCAAGGATCTGCCGACTAATTTACCAGAAGGGTTGACACTGGCAGCAATTACTGAACGGGAAAATCCCGCAGATGCATTAGTAGTGCATGAAAAGCACAAAGATAAACAAATCGATACGTTGCCAGAAGGTGCGGTAATTGGTACATCTTCTTTACGGCGTTTAGCACAGTTACGCCACCATTTCCCGCACTTTACATTTAAGGATGTCCGGGGAAATTTGATTACACGGTTGGCAAAACTGGATGCAGGCGAATACGATGCTTTGATTTTGGCAGCAGCAGGATTAGAGAGATTGGGAATGGGCGATCGCATTCATCAAGTTATACCCAAAGAAATCTCCCTCCACGCAGTTGGACAAGGAGCTTTGGGGATAGAATGCCGTGCTGATGATAGTGAAGTGTTATCTCTACTCAAAGCAATTGAACATACTGAAACACGCGATCGCTGTCTCGCCGAACGATCTTTTTTACGTTCTTTAGAGGGCGGTTGTCAAGTACCTATCGGTGTAAATACAGAAATATCTGGTGATAATTTGACCTTAACCGGAATAGTCGCCAGTGTAGATGGTCAAAAGTTCGTAAAAGATACCGTCACTGGTCAAGCTAACAATGCTGAAGCACTAGGTATAGAACTAGCAGAACTGTTGCGGCAACAGGGAGCGCAAGAAATTTTATCAGAAATTTTTGCAGTGATTCAGCGCGGTTCCTAAGCAATTAGGCAAGCCGATGTGATTAGATAAGAATTGATCGCCGTTGCACTAAAGGTGTGCAGACGCGATAAATCTCTTTGGTCAAAATTGATCATAGAGTTAATTTGACAATATAGACTCAGGGAAGCAAAAATTACCATGCGGATTCTATTTGTTGCAGCAGAGGCAGCACCCATTGCCAAAGTAGGAGGAATGGGTGATGTTGTTGGGGCATTACCCAAATTTCTGAGAGAAATGGGGCATGATGTACGGATATTCTTGCCTTACTATGGCTTTCTGCCAGACAAAATGGAAATTCCCAACGAACCGATCTGGCGGGGATCTGCCATGTTCCAGGAATTTGCTGTTTATGAAAGCATTCTGCCTGGTACTGATGTTCCCTTGTACTTATTTGGACATCCCGCCTTTCTACCGCGCCATATTTATTCTGGAGATGGTGAAGACTGGCGGTTCACCTTGTTTGCTAATGGTGCAGCCGAGTTTGCCTGGAATTACTGGAAACCAGAAATTATCCACTGTCACGATTGGCATACGGGTATGATTCCTGTATGGATGCACCAAGATCCTGATATCACCACAGTATTTACCATTCATAATTTGGCTTATCAAGGGCCGTGGCGTTGGTATTTAGAGAAAATTACTTGGTGTCCCTGGTATATGCAGGGACACAACGTCATGGCGGCAGCGGTACAATTTGCCAACAAGGTAAATACAGTTTCGCCCACTTATGCCGAGCAAATTAAGACACCTACTTACGGTGAAACATTAGAAGGTTTGCTGTCCTTTATTAGCGGAAAACTATCTGGGATTATCAACGGTATTGATACCGAAGTTTATAATCCAGAAAATGACAAATACATTGCTCAAACCTTTACTGCTGATACTTTAGATAAACGCAAAGCCAACAAAATTGCTCTGCAAGAAGAACTAGGGTTAGAAGTCAACTCCAAAGCCTTTTTAATTGGGATTGTCACCCGATTAGTGGAACAAAAAGGCATTGATTTGATATTGCAAATCCTCGATCGCTTCTTATCTTATACAGATGCCCAGTTTGTATTGTTGGGGACAGGCGATCGCTACTATGAAACTCAGATGTGGCAATTAGCATCTCGCTTTCCCGGACGTATGGCAACTTACTTACTGTATAACGATGCCCTGTCTCGCCGGATCTACGCGGGTACTGATGCCTTCTTGATGCCCAGTCGTTTTGAACCATGCGGTATTAGCCAAATGATGGCTTTGCGCTACGGTTCTGTACCCATTGTCCGCCGCACAGGTGGATTAGTTGACACCGTAACCCATCACGACCCGGAAAATGCTGCTGGTACTGGTTATTGCTTCGATCGCTATGAACCGCTAGACCTTTTCACCTCAATGATTCGGGCTTGGGAAGGCTTCCGTTTCAAGCCGCAATGGGGAGAACTACAAAAACGCGGCATGAGTCAAGATTTTAGTTGGTATCAATCTGCCAAGCAGTACGTGAAATTGTATCGGTCAATTTACGGTTTGCCAGAAGAAGAGGAGACTCCAGAACCAGAGTTAGTATTAAACGAGACAGTCATTAGCACCAGCAGCAAGTAAAAGGGCGGTTAGAAACCACGTCTACACAGACAAAACCCACCTGCGTGGGTTTCAAGCCCTCAATTATTTCCTTAGCAAATAAAAAGGCAGTTAAAAACCGCGTCTACATAGGCAAAACCCACCTGCGTGGGTTTCAAGCCCTCAATTATTTCCTTAGTAAATAAAAAGGTGGTTAAAAACCGCGTCTACACAGGCAAAACCCACCTGCGTGGGTTTCAAGCCCTCAATCTTTCCTTAGTCCGCCTCCGCGGACTTTGTTTGTGTAGCCGCGACTTCTAGTCGCCAGGGCATGAAATTGACACTATTAATTACTTGTCGCTTTCGCCCTAATTAACCAATCGCGATCGCTAACACAAATTTCTCGACCAAATGAGTCTCCTAAACTGTCTAGCGCCAATAAACAAGCGTATTTCAAATCCCAAATCGGCGTATTCAGGCAAATTTTGAGTTCAGGAATTGCTCGTGAATCACCCAATTCAGCAAGAGCGATCGCACATGCAGCACGAGATTTCTGAAACTGAGGTTCGCGGTTGTGCAGGTTTTCCACTAACAAATCATAGGCGGGAGCATATTTCAGCCAACCAAAAAGTTTCATGACATGATAATGAGCGCCATAGTCGTTATATGCTTTGTCCGAATAAGTTGCTAAAAGTGCTGCTGGTGCTTCTTGTGGGTAGACATCCAATAAGGTTTTTGTCGCTAAATAACACCGTCCAAAATCGGTTTCATAGAGTTCATTAATCACAAAATCTAGGACAGGGGTAGCATCATACTCATGTACCAAATTAAGGTCGTTGGGATGATCGTAGAGTACTTGCTCTAAGTAAGGCTGAATTTCTGTAAAGGTAATTTCACCACTAGGAACGCCTGCATCCAAAAGCATCCGCAATCCTCGCAACCGGAACACCAAAGATACAGGACAACGGGCGATGTCTGGGATGGCTTTGTAATAGCAAGAATCAATCAAGTCTTGAATACAGCCGCGCCGTGCATTGACGCTGGAACTTTGTAGCAGCGCTATCACCTCAGTGATTTGGGAATAATCACCCGTGAATCGACAAACTGTAGCGATCGCTGCACTACGGGTAGGTTCATCCTCCACTTGGGTAAATTTCCGTACACGTTCTAGAGACGGCTGATAGTCAGCGTTCGCTAAAGTGTGAATAATCACTCGATAGATTTGACCTGGTTTATCCAGCAGTTGCGAGACTTCTTCGAGAATTCCTGGATCTTTCGTGCCGATTTCTCCGATCGCCCACACGGTATTCTCAACAGTATAAATATCATCATCTTTAAGACACTGCCGAATGACAGGTAAAGCTGATTCCGCCTGCAATCGCCCCAAACTTTCCACAGCTTTGCGTCGAACAATGCGGTGGTCTAACTCATCAGGGTTACTGGTTTCAATCGCCCGTATTAAAGCTGCGATCGATTGCTCAGTCGGGAAGTTAATTAGATGGGAAACAGCAATATACTTATCAGAAGCATCTTCGAGTTGTTCTAATGGTGTATCAATAATTGCGATCGCTTCTTCTTCTGTTAACCCAAACATTTTAAAAAAACGTTTATCCATTGATCTGTAGATTGCTCTTGGATAATTTTAGAGATCACTTTTACCATCGTACTAGGGACTGGGTACTGGAGATTGGGGATTGGGATCTATTTGGGGATTGATTGAACCATCAAAAGTGTCTACATAGCTATTTGAGGATGATAGGAAAAAATATGAGTGATTATTTAGATGATTACGAATTTAATAACCTCGATTTTTACAGAAAAAATCATGGTTTACAGCTTTATTACAACTGGTCTGGGGAAATTTGGTGGCAAGAAACACCAGAAAAATTGTTCTCTATTATTGGGATGAATGCTACCAAAGTATTTCTCAAGCCCGATCCTGAGTACGGCGAAGTCGGATATCGCATCAATAGAGAGTTGGGTTTATTTTGTGACCCAGATACCCAAGAGATTTTGCACTTTTGGAAGTCACCAACAGCGAGTCAACCAGTACCAGTAGTACACATTGCTAACCGCATTGTCCAAGGCTCAGTCAAACCAAAGAAATTTGTCATACCCAAAGGCAGCGGATATATTACCTCTGTCATGGAAATTCCTTTAGAATACCCGCATCCTTTAGCAGGAGATAGCAAATATTCAGACTATTGTCCTGGAGAAAAGTTTAAGGGAGTTGAGTACTTTATCTCAAATACTTGCCGACCCGATGCAACTGAAGTCCCTCCTGCTAAATGGGCGAGAGACTGTCCTTGGTTGCCCTGGATGAAGTTAGGATATGCTCATCCAGCTAAATTAAGATTTGAAACCACAATATTTAGAGTAGATTCTTTTGACCAGCTTCATCCTAGTTTGGTCAAGCTGGTGAGGGAGAAAGTACCAATTTATGAATTCACGCCAACGGAAAGTGATGAGCCAAATGTGACGAGCATTCAATACTTTAAGAAAAACTTTGAGTCCTACTTGCAGGGAGATATTTTTCCACTTGAGGAAACCTCTTGAGCGGTTTTTGCTTGGCGACTTTTGAAGATTTACATCAAAAAGCTTTACCAGTGGTAACTCTATCTGAGAAGATCGGAATATATGCATTTGTCAACTATTAGTTAGTTGCCTCTTGCCAATTGTTCAATTTTATGTAACAGCGAAGTACTGGTCTTTTGCGAGTAAGCAAATACAAACACTCTTGGAATACTAGACCACACATCATTCATATAAACACACATTTAGGAAACAAAAGTTATGGATGAAACCTCAGAATTGACAACAACCAATAACGTCACCGCCCAAGATGTAGCAGAAGTAATTGCAGAACTTGAGCAATATCGGGAACGTCTAGTTCAAGAAACTACGGAAACAGCAAAACGGGCTAAGTTAATGAAAGTAAGCGTCATGGCAAAACTGGAGCCTGAACTTGCCAAGATTGATTCTGCCCTCCAGGAACTCCGCGATCAACAGGCTGCCCTGAGTGTCAGCAACTAGTCATTCATCTTGATAATTCAACCAGAAGTTATATGCTCAACTCCGAAACTCAATCCGGGGTAGATTCGTTAAATCTGTCCCATGTAGAAACTGATGCTTTATTTGCAGTCGTGAGTGAGCAATTAAGCTTAAACACCTTCAACTTAGATGATCAAGAACTACTAAAGCGAATGGTTGAGAGTATGGGAGACTCACGGGGCATGGTTAGGCTGAGTTTTGCAGAGGCTTTGGGTAAAATCGGTAAACCAGCGACCCCTTTATTAATGGAAGCCGTGGCAAGTCATCCAAACCCAGTTGTGCGGAGAGCCAGCGCCAAAACCCTGACACTGATTGCTGACCCGATCGCAGTTCCCACTTTGGTCAACGCCTTGTTAAATGATGAAGATACGGTGGTCAAAACCTCGGCGGTGGGAGGGCTTGCCAAAATAGGTGAGGCTGCTGTGCCAGCATTGCTGAAAATTTTGGCGTCAACTGAGTATCCAGAAAGTGCTAAAGGACATGCGGTATGGGCGTTGGGGTTTATTGGGGCAGATGCCAAAGAGTATTTATATCAAGAGATTAACTCAGACTCAGATGAAGTTCGGGCGGCGGTAGTGGGTGCGATCGCTAAAATTGCTCAAGAAAGCACTGAAGAAGGAGCATTTAATATTTTAGTTAACGCCCTCACCGATCCATCTGAAATTGTGCGGTGTGAAGCAGCAGCAGCTTTGGGTAGTCTCACCTATCAACCAGCAATTCCTCACCTGGTTGAGTTACTGCATCATACCGATTGGGAAACTCGAAAAGCAGCAGCTTTAGCATTGATGAAGATTGGCGATCGCGCTTCCTTAGAACCCCTGCAAGCCGCATTAACCAACGAAGGGGAAGCAGCAGTTCAGGCAGTTATCAAGCTAGCAATTTCTCAAATTGAGAGACAATTAGAGGAGGATGCTTGGGAATAGGGCGATGGACATTTACAACTTGACATCTTCCTCTCATTTTGAGAGTGCCGAAGTTGCTCCTAAGCTGATTGAGACGGAAGAGGAGTATGATCGCGGAGATTACTTTAAGGTGACACCCAGTTTGTTCATCTAATGTATTCCTTCTATTGGGATTGATAAAAGTAGTTGTATTGAAGAGCGATCGCTACCCTCTTTTATACTTAATCACCTGATCTAATCGAGGCAAAGCACTCACTGCTGACTCTTTAACATACGAATCAACAGATTCATCATTTGTCAATGCCGTCAGTACTTCCACCCCTCGGATATCACCCATTGAACCGAGTGCATTGACGATCGCTACAGCCACCGCCACATTATCTATTGTTTTCAGAGCTTCAGTCAAAATCTCAAAGGCAGGAGAACCAATCTCACCCAGCGCCATCACTGATGCAATATAAACAACAGCATTTTGGTCATTGAGCGCTGTTTTCAATCCCTGTAAGCCCTCAGCCGGAAAAGGAACATCGGGATGGTTAGCAGCAACCTGTGCCAGAGCCTTAGCACAGCTACCCCGAATGGTCGCATTATCGCTATTTATTAATGACTCTACCAGTAGCGGTACAGCGTCCGTACCAATAGCGCCCAGTGCCTTTACCGCCGCTCGACGGTAAGTGACATCTTCCTCATCCAAAATACCCATCAGCCGAGGAATGGTATTTTCATCACGGACATCAGCCAGTTCCCACATGGCTCGTTCCCGCAAATTGGGGTTGGGATGTTTCAACTGTTCAAATAGAGAATCTATAGTCATAAAAGAAAATTTCCCTGTTTAAATCCCCCAAGTTCAATCATTAATTACGTTAGCGAGACCTTGAGCGTCATTACGAATTACGTTAGCGTAGCGGTAGCGAGTCCGCGAGCGTCATTACGAATTACTAACAACTGAGGGACTCTTGGTCAGTCACTCAACCAGATATAGGCAAAGCAACAGACTGAGAGTCCCTAAGTTTTAGAGTATGACTATCGCTCGTCTAGTCAACCCATGTCACTATGACAGGGAGTTGATTACATAGTCGAGGAGAGCGCGGAACTCACCCAAAGCTTGAGGAGACAAGTCACGAGGAGAGCAAGCGCGATCGCGAGTGTAAGTCAACGCGGTTACATAAGGAGCGGTTGGCAGACCCAAAGAGCGATAAACTTCACGAGCGCCTGCAATACCCCACTCATCCAGAGGGCCAGTACCGCCCACAACTAAGCTATAGTTGATCAAGCGTAGGTAGTGCTTGATGTCGCGGAGGCACTTGTCTTTCTTAACTTGAGTGTCGCCAGCTTCACCTTCTTGGCTGAGGTAAGGATATTTCTTGAAGGCAGCATCATAAGCTTCCTTAGCTACGTTATCGATACCAGAAGCCAGCTTTTCAGCAGCTTCTAGACGAGCGCTAGCACGTTGAATGCTACCTTGAACTGATTCTAGATCGGAGGTAGTTGGGAAACGACCTGCTGCATCAGCAGCTCCAATAACTGTAGTGATAACTGATTTCATTGCTTTTTTTACTCCAGATTAGATTTGATCGAGTTGTAATTTCAGTTAGCTTGACTAATAGGCTTTAGCCGTTAGGGATTAGCAATTAGCTCAGAGCAGAAATAACGCGATCGAAGTAGCTAGCAGCTTCCGCAGCTAGAGCAGAGCAGTCGCCTTGAGGAGTATCCAGTTTGCGGAACTTCTTACCAGCATTAGCTTCAGTGTTGGTGTTGGTGATGTGAGCGACGCTGATCGCCTTCAGAATTTGAACAGCACGTATAGAAGAAGAGGCAGGTACGCCCAAAGCTGTGTAGGTTTCTTTCAAACCGTTCAAAGCGCGATCATCTAATACAGAAGAATCACCAGCCAATAGTGCATAAGTTACGTAGCGCAGAATGATTTCAGCATCACGTAAACAAGCAGCAGTCCGACGAGTGGGGTACAAGTTACCACCAGCTTGAAGCAAGCCAGTATTTTCACAAGCAATCCCAGCGATCGCATCAGAAACCGCACAGCTAGCATTGCTGGCGATCGCATTTACAGCATCAAGGCGCTTGTTGCCTTCAGCAATGAAAGACTTCAGGGCTGCCAAGTCAGCACCACCGATAGGAGCGGTTTTGGCATCAGCTGTAATTACAGCTCTGGAAAAAGCATCAAGAACCATGAGTTCTCCTTAATATTCACAAATGGCGGATATTATTTTTGGCTTGTTCTCGTTCAGGTTAACTGTGAGTAGCCAAACAAAAACATAGGGGATCAACAGTACCCTAGTCTTTACTATGAGAGACAAAGTAATAATCTGTAATATTTAATTTGGGAATTGAGCATAGGCACTAAAGAATCAGCACGGGAGCATGGAGCAAGGAAGAAGAGTTTTACTCTCTACTAAGAAACCCTGCCCCTGCACATAAAGCTTCTTTCTAATTGCCCAATGCCCAATTCCCAAAAAATTAAGACTTACGCATTTCAATGGAAATCTGCCATTGCGTAAGTCTTACAAAGAAAAAATTTTATTTTTACTCGATCAAGCTTGCTTTAGGAGATGTTTGACCAAATTATCTTTCACCATCATCTGCCGTAAAACTTCTAGTAAAAATTCTTGAGCCTCTTGTTGACTCAAACTTTTTACCTGGTCTTTCAAATTTTGTAAGCGAAACTGTTGTTCTAAAGTTAATTCTACTGGAAAGTCCATCATTCACTCCTGTGATTGACTGAATCGAAGGGTATTTAGTGTTAGTGGAAGACGATCGCTTTGTACTAGTTTAGCACTCAGATACTAAAATGTCTACATTGTCAAGCTATAACAAATAACGCTTATAAAAATTTACAATCACATGACAATACCTCTGTCCCTCCTTTTCTAGGGTGTTTATTGAAGCTGACCACTAAATCGCTGTAATGTTTAGAATGTTTATATACCAACTACTCTAAAAAGAAAAAACAAGGTAAACATCGTCCGCAGGAGTAATAAGTAGGAGTCAGAAGATTGATAGACGCAATGGAATTTTTTCAGCTAAGTGCTGGTAAGTGGCGATCGCAACGTGCAACTCATCATCTGGCGTTCAAGCGCTCAGAGATAGGAGAATCGGATATACAGGTAGAAACTCTTGATGCCGACCATCCCGAAATCATAGAATTGTGCCAGTACCACGAGATTGACCCCAGCCTTTCAATAGGTGGTTCGCGCGTGCGTTGGCTAGGCACTATGGCTTGGGATAGAGAAGGTGAGGAAAATCATCAAGGGAAAACCATATTTGCGATCGTGCCTGATGGCGATAACCCCAGGCAAGGAAAATTACTCCGCGAAAGAGGTTACGCCGAAATAGTGCCTGTAGTCGGTCTTTTTCACATGGATAATGAAGATGGACTAGTGTTGACAACCGAATACGAAACAATGAGTTCCATTGAGCGATTCTGGTTTGCCAGCCCAAATATGCGAATGCGAACCAGTACAGTCAAACGGTTTGGCGGCTTTAGCACAGCATCGTTTTGTAGTGAAACCCGGATTGATGCTGCTGTTGATGTTTCCAGCACAGAACAGGTAGCATCCAAACAAGGGCAGGATGTTCTAGAAAAAAGACAGTTTTATTCAGTGTTGGGGTGGTGAATTATCTCAACCAGAGTGATGCTTTTACTCGTGGGCAAGATTATCTGCATCTAGTACAGAGACTTGCTCTAGAGCCGGGTATGGTGGATGTGTTTGATAACTTGCGCGATCGCATCCCCATTTGCACTTGGATCGGCGAGAATATTAATACCGTAAACGCTCAGATCAACGCTTATCTGGAGTTTTGTCATGAGTGCTTTCATCCCCAAGAGCGTCGCCACATCCAAATTTTTGCAGTACCCATAGCTCAATCCTTCGGCATAGATGGGCTATGCAACATTCTCACAAACCCAATCACTATTTTGGTAGATGTCGGTCGAGTTGCGCCTAAAGACTGGTTTGGTGTAGTCGTCCATGAATACGCCCATGCCCATCTAGGAGACTTTGGTCACAATGAGCAGTTTGCTAGCATCCTATCTCATTTATGTTTAGGGCTGGGATTGGAACCACCCTACTGGGAGACAGGAATGGAAACAACTTTGCGTAGCTGGCCTTACTGTAAATCAACCATAGATCCCCTGGAATTTTGGATAGGTCGCTGAGGGGGTAGGAGGAAGGAGGCAGGGGGCAGGGAGCAGGGAGCAGTAAGTAGAAACTCTTTATGTCTGATTTTGAGTCTTACATTTTGTACCTTATCTACTTAAAAACTGCCGTATTATTCCTACCCAATGCCCAATTCCCCATTAATTTCTTTTGCTAAATGTTAAAAATTATTGCTCTAGTTCAAAAAGGTGAAACTGAATCTCCTAATCTAAAATATGTGAATAAGTTTGTTTAGTGATTCACGTAGTTATTTAAGCTGGAAACCCCACTCGGTTTATTGATTAGCTATGGTTGAATCTAGCAGACTAATCATTATTTCATCCGAATCCTGAAAATCACTCTTAGTTAAGTTTCGTGAAATTTTATCAGAATTCTGAGGTTCTGATCCAACTACTCCTTTAATATGTGATTAAAAGTTGTTAACTTTAATTAAGAACATGGAGGCTTTAGAGTGCCAATTCCTCTGTTAGAATATGAACCTTCAAGTCAAAACCAGCGTGTAGCTGCTTATGAAGTGCCGGGTGATGAACAGCCCAGGAATTTTACTACAGACAATATTCTGTCTCCATCAGATTTAGGCGATCTGATTGAAGCTGCATATCGTCAAATTTTCTTTCATGCCTTTGCTGCCGATCGCGAAACATATTTAGAGTCCCAACTCCGTAATGGACAAATTACAGTGCGGGACTTTATTCGTGGGTTGTTGCTTTCTAATACCTTTAAGAGAAGCTTCTACGACCTCAACAATAATTATCGCTTTGTTGAGCAAGTAATCCAGCGGGTTCTAGGACGCGACCCATACAACGAGCGGGAAAAAATCGCTTGGTCAATTGTAGTTGCGACCAAGGGTATTGTCGGCTTGGTTGATGAAGTACTCAACACTGAAGAGTACCTGAGCAATTTTGGATACTCCACAGTGCCTTATCAGCGCCGTCGGATACTGCCATCTCAATCTGCGGGTGAGTTGCCATTCAACATTAAATCTCCGCGATACGAAGATTACCACCGTACCAAACTGGGTTTCCCCCAAATTATTTGGCAGGTAGAAGTACGCAGATTCCTTCCACAAGAGCAAAAGCCCAAGGCTGGCGATCCAGCTTTGTTCTTAGCTTTGGCACAAAGTATCAATCCAACTGGCAATCCGCCACAACGGATCTCGTCATTCAACATTGATATCGAAAAGTCTGTACCTTATCGGCAACTGTCAGGAATTAAATAACAATTTTTGGTCGGTGGCTGACTAGTACATCCACTTGATTGATTATTTTATAGCGTGCATAAGTCTTGGGTTATGTAGGAGTTTCATTTAGATATAACTAGTGAAACAGACTCTATCCCATGTCTGATGCACGCTAATTGTTAATTGGTATGGGGCATTGGGCATGGGGTATGGTTTTTTTATGCCTAATGATATGTGAAATGGCGTTGCTTTCTGGTGTGGATGGGCTTAAAGCGTAGTTCGTCTTTTTAACATCTCCAAAAGTTTTGTAAAGTGTGCGGGAGGAGTCGCTGTCACTTCAATCAACTCCCCAGATAGAGGATGCTGTAATTTTAGTCGCCAAGCATGGAGTGCTTGACCGGGCAAATTTACTCCTACTGAATGGCCAGAACTATAAACTCGGTCGCCGACAATTGGATGTCCCATTTTGCCACTGTGGACGCGAATTTGATGCGTGCGTCCAGTTTCTAATTGAAAGTGAATTAAAGTGAAGTTACCAAGGCGTTCTAGTACTTGCCAATGAGTGACGGCGACTCGACCGCCTTGTTCAACGGGTATAATCGCCATTTTCTTGCGGTCTTGGGGATGGCGGCCAATGGGTAAATCTATAGTGCCACTTTCAGTTTTTGGCGCACCGTAAACTATACCTAAGTATTCTCGCCGTGCAGTTTTAGCTTTGAGTTGCGCTTGTAAATGACGATGGGCAATATCTGTTTTAGCGATCGCGATCGCTCCCGTTGTATCCTTATCCAATCGATGGACGATTCCTGGACGTTGGATTCCGCCAATTCCTGGTAAATTGGGACAGTGTGCCAATAAAGCATTTACCAAAGTGCCATCTGGATGACCGGGTGCAGGATGGACAACCAAACCTGCGGGTTTGTTGAGAATAAGTAACTGGTCGTCTTCGTAGAGGATATCTAAAGGGATATCTTCTGCAAGCAATTCTAAGGGTTGGACTTCTGGTATTTCGAGAGTGATGCGATCGCCTAACTTGACATTGATCTTCTTAGATGTGCAGACTTGATCGTTAAGTTGCACATTACCCTGTTCAATTAACTGTTGGATGCGGGAACGAGATAAATCTGGTAATTCTTGGGAAAGGAAGCGGTCGAGGCGATCACCTTTAGTATTGACGCAGTGTATCGTATTACTGGAGGGAAGTAGGCTAGGTGCTGCATCCTCCATAACAGAAGACAAGCGATCGCTATTTTCTTGGATTTGTAAATTAAATTCAGTCACAATTGCTCTAGATTAATTCCCCTTCTTTAAGTAAAGCGCGGAAATGCTTTAAAAGAGGAGTTAGAAACTGCGTTTACACAAGCAAAAGCTTGATTCTACCTTACGGATGAGAGTTTGTATAAAGGCGAATTCTATTCGGCTTGACTGTCTTGTATTTGTTCTCTTACCGATTGTCGAAACGCTCTAAGGGCTGAACTCATTCCTGTAGTTCGCGCCATTTGCACAAACTGGGGAATGAGTTCCGTGATAGAAAAAGTAGGAAATGTGGGGCTGATGAGAGACTTCACATATTGCTCACCTTGCAGTAAGCTAATTTCTAGCTTTTTGCTTTCATATTGCCAGATTTCAGGTACTCTCAAAGCTTCGTAGGCACTAATTTGGGTTTTAGAGGTGACATCAATTTCAATCGCCAAATCAGGAGGAGGATCAACAGTTAAGTCGATCCTATCTTTCCCAATCATTAGCTTATAGTTTTGAATACAAAAACAATCATCGGGTTCAATACCTGCACTTATCTCTTTTCGCTTAAAGGTAGTTGAACCTAAAGATTCCCAATTGAGATCGAGTTCATCTAGCAAAGCTTTCACCAAGTCTCCGATGATTACCTTAGATCGCTCATGTTCTGGTAATGGAACCATAATTTCTAACGTTCCTTGGCTGTATGCTACTCGACTCCCGCGATGCTCTCCTAACTCGTTGAGAATTGCTTCAAATACTTGCCAACTCACATTTTTCAGTATTATTCTTTGCCCTGGTGGAACTCGAATTTGTCTGAGTTTAAGAGTAACCATCTGATGTTAGTTGTTAAATAATTTCATTTTTACTCAAGTTTCACATGAGCGAAAAGGGAATTTGGGAAAATTCGATGTAGCAAATGCCCTAGCCAAAAAGCGATCGCTTAAATTCCAATACAGTTCACTTAGAGGATGTTTGAAAAGTCCTGTTGTTGGTAGCAAAAAGTTTTAGATCCCCCTAAATCCCCCTTAAAAAGGGGGACTTTAAGAAGTTAGCCCCCCTTAAAAAGGGGGGCTAGGGGGGATCAATAAGTACCTAAAATCACACCTAACCACTTTTCAAACAACCTTTTAAGCTTGTCTACTTTATTCTAAATCTATAACTTCTTGCGGCAACTCAAATAAACCATCTTCCCCAGCTTCAAAATCAATCACCTGATACACAGCATCAATATTTAACTCACCATAAATATGAGGAAATAATTCGCCTATTTCAGCAGGTTCATAGCGAATTTCAGCTTGTACTTTTTCCGAATCAATAAAAAGTACTACCAATTCTTTTTGATTATCAAAAAACCTCTTAGCAACTTTGAGTATCTGCGTTGATTTTGAGCAATGTATAAAACCTTCACTCTCTAACGAATCAGCACGATATTTACCGAGATTTTTTGCTTGTTCCCATTGTTGGCGTTTGGTAATGTGGAGGATAGTATTCATAGGAAATCTAGGAATTTCTGCGGATTGTAATATTTTCGAAAAATCTTCTAAATTTGTAAAGTCTTTAATTACTTGGGTAGCGCCTACATTTGTTAATTTATTATCACCTATTCCAATAAAGGCAATATTCAACTTATAGGCTGCTTTTACATCCTAAACACCATCACCGACAAAAACAACTTTCTGAAAATTTTCAACTTGATAAGCATTCTCTGCTTTGATAATAGCTGTTTTAATAATATCTTCTCGTGAAAGTGCATCATTAGCTGAAGCCAACGGAATACCTTCTATTTGGATGTTAGATTTTTGAAGTTTTAGTTTAGCAGATTCACGCCAACCACCAGTTGCGATCGCAATGCGCCAATCAGATTCTAACTGCAACTTAGCTAATACATTTGCAGAACCAGAAATTTCGCTGAATAAATCTTGGTTGTTGATAAATGCTTCCTGAAGTAGACTAACAAAACGTGCTTTGAGTCTGACTAACTCTTCATTTGAAGGAAGACGTTCTAATTTTTCTTGGAAAATTTGCTGGGTAATTCCAGAATCCGTGGTGTATGCGTATTCAGCCCAGTTTGTATTTATACCAAAAATACCAAATTCAAGTGCAAAAGCACGTACAAAACAATTTTCATCAATTTTGTTGGTATTAGTCAGTGTACCATCAATATCAAAAATTACTAACTGCATACAAGCGATCGCTCTACAAGATTATTCTTAAAAATTTCATATCCAGAGGCTAAAGCTGTAATACAGCCTACTTAAGACTTACTTTATAAATTCTCTCTTAGAAACGAGTCAATCAGTGCGATCGCAGCCTATTTTTTTGCTTATTACCATTATTCGCGTTTCGTGATATGAAGGATAATATTCATGTTGCTTCTATCATTTTACGAATATCATCTAAAGAAGATTCAGGTTTAGCAGATTCATCAGGATAAAATTCCAGATATAATCTATATTTATCTATAGTGGCATTTGATATATATATTTTAATTTTTAGTTTGCCTTTTTGCCAGCCTCTACTGCTAATTTTAAGTATCTGGCAATCTATAACTAAATTTAATTTAACTTCATCTATTTTGATAATCTCTTGACTAACAGATAGTTGCTTGAAAAATTCAGAAATTTGAGTGTTAGCATTTTGAAGTGAGTATAAATAAGAAGCACTATGACGTTCCCACTTGCTGTAAATCTGTTCCTGAACTAATTCCTTTAATCTGCTGACTTTAAAAGTATCTTTCTCTAAAAGTACAACATCATCACAGTCTAGAGTAATGAATTTATTCTTCATATCAATGTAGTCAATTTAGAGTGGACAATAATGGCTTGATAATTTAAGCTTACTCCTAGCTTATTATGCAATTTTGTTTACATCAAGTTAGTGAAAATACTTAAGTAGCTTGTAGAAAAATATTGTTGAGTATTTATCTAGCGATCGCTCAACAACATTCCTAAATAAGTTACGAACAAAAAGATCCCCGACTTCTTCAAGAAGTCGGGGATCTGAGCCTCTGGATTTTTGCAAAATTACGCGCAGACACAGAGCTTTATTTTGCATCTTTGCGTGAGGTTATCATTCTATAAATTCTGCGGAATACAAACATCCGGCGCACATAAACCTGGAAATTGCAGCGTCGTCACCTCAAACGTATTCAAATCTACACGGCGAATAGCATGGTTATTAGTATCAGCAATATATAAATGTGAACTCAAAACACTCAATCCTGAAGGTTCAAAAAAGCGGCTATTCTTAGCTTTGCCATTTTGTAAACCAGCAGAACCATCTCCTAAAACTGTTTGACAATTCCCTGTACTGGGACTAACTAATTTAATTTTATGATTATAGGTATCTGCCACCCACAGAAAATTATCAGCATATTCCACTCCTAAACAGTGTTGTAAACGGACATCTTCACCTTGTCCATCTATATCACCAAAACCAAATAAACTCCCACTACCGCAAACAGTTCGCACTTGGTACGGTTCTACAATTCCCACACCGCGAATTGAACTAACTTCACTGTCAGCAATATATAACTCTTGTCCATTATTAGTAATACCGCTAGGTTGAGCAAAGGCAGATTCGGTAAGTGAACCATCAATACACCCTTCTGCACCAGTACCAGCATAAGTTTTGATGATGCTGGTTTCCAAATCCATTTGCCAAATTTGATGTGGCCCAGCCATTGCAATAAACAGAATATTTCCCACTTTTACTAAATCCCAAGGGGAATTCAGCGCGGTTTCTAAACCAGCACCGCTATGAGGATGAATATTGCGGCTTTGTTCACCAGTTCCCGCGATCGCTTCCACAACTTGACGCTTTAAATCAACTCGCCGCAGGGTATGATTTTCTGTATCAGCAACATAAAGAATCTGATTTTCAGCATCATAAGCCATTCCCTGGGGTGCAAAAAACTGCGCTTCGTTAAAAGCACCATCGGTTAATCCGGGTTTTCCAGTACCCATTAAATGTAGAATTTCTCCGTCGAAGCTACTCATAACTAGGCGGTGATGTCCAGAATCAGCAATGAATAAACCTGTTGGAGTAGCTAGAACTTTACCAGGAAAAGCTAGGGGTGTGATTAATGGTTGTCGTTGTTTTTCTAAAGTCAAGCTGATTTCTTGGAAATTAATTGTGCCTTTATTTTGGTGTTGTTGAATTAACTTTTGAATCAACTCGTCTAAAGTGTCACGGTTTCCTTCACCAGAAATCTGACCAATCACGTAACCTTCTGGATCAATAATTATTAATGTTGGCCAAGCACGCACAGCATACTCTTGCCAAATCTGAAAACCTCTGTCAACTACAACTGAATGTTCAATGTCGTAGCGCAGAATAGCTTGGCGGATATTTTCTGTTTCTTTTTCATTTTCAAATTTGGCAGAGTGAACGCCGATAATAGTAAGACTATCTTTATATTTTTGTTCTAAATATTTTAGATTTGGCAGAATATGCAGACAATTGATGCAACAGTATGTCCAAAAGTCTAAGATTACGACTCTACCTTTGAGTTTTTTAATAGATAAAGGTTTATCGGTGTTTAGCCAAGAGTAATTTTGTGGTAATTCTGGCGCTCTAACACGGGGAATCATAAAGTATCCTTTGCTAAAGTTAGCTCATCACTTTAACTTTAAATTCAGAGGGGTTTTTATGCAGATTTTACTGTCTTTATACACAATAAAAGGTAGACAATGCCTTATAGGTTGTTTGAAAAGTGGTTAGCCGTGATTTTAGGCACTAACTGATCCCCCCTAGCCCCCCTTTTTAAGGGGGGCTAGGGGGGATCTAGAACGTTTTGTTACCGAGAAGAAAACTTTTAAAACATCCTCTTAGATTACTTAAACTAAAGTCTGCAAATAGTCAAATTTCATTCTTCTATATTACAGTACATCTATCGATTTATCATAATTTAAAGTATAATTATCCTCTCAATCAATGTCAGCTAAAGTTTATGAACACTCTCTATGTTTCCGATTTAGACGGTACATTGCTTGGAGATAATGCAATTCTTTCTTCGTTCAGCAAAAAAATCCTTTCTGAACTCTTGCATCAAGGACTCCAGTTTACTGTAGCTAGTGCGCGTAGCGTTGTTTCTATGCAGGCTATTCTGAAAGATTTGAATCTTCGTCTCCCAATTATCGAATTTAATGGTGCTTTTATTTCTGATTTAGATTCTGGTAGACATGAAATCATCAACTCTATTTGTCCTTCTGTTGTTGAAAGCATCTACAAACTTATCTTGGAGTTTGGTTGTGTTCCGTTTATATCTAGTTTTAATGGCACGGAAGATTGTGTTTACTATAAAGATGTAATGAACGATGGAATGATTTGGCATATTAACGATCGCCTAGCCAGCAAAGACCGAAGGTTGCGATCAATTGAAGATTTGACGCTTTCTTTTAGCGATCAAATTGTTTGTTTAACAGTGATTGGTCACGCACACGAATTACTCGAACTTCAAGGCGCGATTATTGAAAGACATGAAACTAACGTAGAGACACACTTGATGGAAAACCAATACTCTCCAGGATGGTATTGGTTAACAATTCATGACTGCAAAGCGACAAAAGGCCAAGCTATTCGGACTCTGGTAGAAAATTATGGATTACAGGAAAGTGAGATTGTAGTTTTTGGCGATCAAATTAATGACATAAAAATGTTCAAGATTGCTAATCATGCTATTGCAGTTGCTAACGCAGATGCGAAACTCAAGCGTTACGCGACATTATTAATTGGTTCAAATATAGAAGATAGTGTTGTTAAATATATTCATCAAGATTGGTCAAATAGATATGCTTTGAAATCTGAGTTTGATATTGGCTAGTAGTCTGTCCCTTTAATTCCCACGGTTAGAGAGACACGATAAATCGCCGTCTCTACAGAAAATTTATTCATCAATTATTTATTGACAGACTGCTAGTAGTATAGGGATTGAAATTGCTTAGTTTCTTTTAGGAGTTATATATGCTTGGGGTAATATTTGATCTAGATGGAACTCTTTGGAATATATCTAGTATATGTGCAGATGCTTGGAATCAAGCAATTAAGATTGCTAATATTCCGAGAACTCCTATTACTGAGGATGATATTAATGGGGTAAGTGGTCTTCCATTTATAGAGTGCATAAAAAATATTTTTTCAGACATAGAAGAGGGAAATATTGATAAATTTTCTCTTTTAATAGAAGACTGTGAAAAGCAAGAGATAAAAACTAGAGGTGGAACTTTATACAAAGGAGTTTTAGAATATTTAGATACTTTGTCCGGTCAGTTTCCCTTGTTTTTAGTCAGCAATTGTGAATATTGGTACTTACAGGTATTTCTTTCTATGTCTTTAAATACTAATAATACAAACAAAACTTTTAGGGATATATTTGTAGACTCAGAGTGTTTTGGCAGAACTCAAAAACCTAAGGCTGAAAATATTATTGCAATCTGTCAGCGTAATAGCTTGAAAAAGGCAATTTATATTGGAGATACAGAAAGTGATAGATTAGCGGCTATGAAAGCAGGGGTTGATTTTATTCACGCCTCCTATGGATTTGGTTATGTAGAATCAGCAAATTTAAAGAGTGCAGCTTCTTTTAGTGAAGTTGTCGATATACTGTTAACTCTTATCAATCCACCATCAGTAGCGATAGAAAATATTACAACGAGTTTATAAACTAGAAATGGTTTTAGCGGATATCACTTTTGAAAAGACTTGACAGACTAACGACTACAGAGGTGTCAGCTTGGGTACAACAAGCGAAAAATAAAGCCGAACACGGAAAAGTTATCGATCGCATTCCGCAATTAGCTAAAGCTTATCCTAGTTGGTTTGCAGTTCACATCTGCTGTAAATCGGGCAAAACCATCAGTTTTGGGGATACAGCTTGTGTTTTCCCGCTAATGAGCGTGATTAAGACATTTTCCCTACTTTATCTGCTAGAACATCTCGGAGCAGAAACAGTTTTTGGCTGGGTTGGGGTGGAACCATCGGATGCACCCTTCAATTCTTTAGAACAATTAGTTAGCGATCGCGGCCGCCCCCGCAACCCTATGATTAATAGTGGGGCAATTACCTTGTCTGATAAGTTACCAGGAAAGGATGCTAATCAACGTACTTTTTTATTTTGTCAATGGCTTAACCAATTAGCCGGTTGCCAACTAAGCTTAGATGAGATAATGCTGGCTTCAGTGCGATTAACACGCTCAAAGGTTAATGAAGCGATCGCAAACTATCTTGGCGAAGCCGGTTATCTCGAAAATATTGAAATAGCACTTGACACATACGAGCAAATATGCTCTATGTCTGGGCGAGTTGAAGATTTAGCCCTGTTGGGAAAACTGTTAGCTTTTGACAATGGCTGTATATCACCACAAAACCGCCGAATTGTCAATGCTGTGATGTTAACTTGTGGATTGTACGAAGCTTCTGCCGAGTTTGCAGTCAGAATTGGTCTACCAATGAAATCAGGCATTGGTGGTGGACTTGTAGCAATAGTACCAGGTGAGGGAGCGATCGCTTGTTACAGTCCCGCCTTGGATAATATCGGAAATCCTGTAGGTGCGATCGCATTTGTTGAGGTTTTAGCGCAAGAGTTGCAGTTGAGTGTCTTTGGTTGATTTTGTTGTAGGTAACGGCGTTGATTCAGGAGTTGGTGTTACCTCTGGCTGTGCTTCTGGTGTCGGAGACTCAATAATCTCTGGCAGCGTGGGTGGCAAACTCGGAGATGGCGCAGCTGTTACTTGTGGGGTAGGAACTTTACCAGCCTCACGGTTGAAATATCCACTAAATCTAGATTTAGTTGATTTAGGCGCAACTTTTTCAGGTAACGGCGTTGACTCAGGAGTTGGCGTTACCGTTGGCTGTGGTTCTGGTGTTGGCGTAATTATTTCTGGTGCTGGAGACTCAATAATCTCTGGCGGCGTGGGTGGCAAACTAAGAGATGGTGTAACTGGTGTTTGTGGGGTAGTGACCTTACCAGCCCCACGGTTGAAAAATCCGTCCAATCTAGGTTTTGTTGGTTTAGGCGCAACTTTTTCAGATAACGGCGTAGATTCAGGAGTTGGCGTTACCGTTGGCTGTGGTTCTGGAGACTCAATAATTTCTGCTGGTGTCGGGGACAAGCTAGGAGATGGTGCAGCCGTTGGAACTTCTAATTTTGGTTTTTCTGGCTGTGTTTTGGATTCTTTGGGAATTTTCGTTTCAGGAATGGGCTGTTTTTCTACCTTGGGTTGTATTTGGGGTGTTTTTTCAACAGAAGGTGTAGGTATGGGTTTAGGTACAGGTCTATAATTCTGGTCTACAATAGGGCGCACTTCCGCTACTGTGAGTTCTCCTCTAATAATTCTCGATAGAGTATCTTTACCCTTTGGCTGGTAGTCAATTAATGTAACTGGGGTATTAAAGGCATTTTTGACAGCATTTCCCTGATTATCGAGAAATTCCAGTTTTACCCAATTTTTTCCTGGATGGAAGCCTTTAAGGTAAACTGCCTGCCAGCGATCGAAAATAAAGCTTTCACCATTAATTGTGACGCGAATCCGCCAATCACTAAATCCTTCGTTAGCGTTTTCCTTCAGGGCGAGATGTAGGGGCGCGTTAGTTAGGTAAAAGTCCAGTAAGATTGGTTCTGTTCCGTAGTTACCTTGAGGATTGCTGTAAGTTAGCAGAGGTAATTTGGAATCTGGATTGTTATCGTCAGTTTTTGTGAAAACGTGAAATGTTGTCTGGGCATAAGCGCCTTCATTTTTGAAGCTTTCATCCCAAGGACGAGAGGCAAAGACGCGCAGGGTATGAGTACCTGGAGACAAGTCTGGCAAAACCAAAGGCTGATTCAGGTCGTAAACAGCTATATGAGGTTGATTATCCAGAATTACGTGTAGATGGGGCCCTAGTTGTAATTGTGGATCTTTAAATATTGGTAGATCCTTTACCTGAAAACTGGCTGTAACTTCATTATTTTGGAAAACTTCATCAGGCTGTGGAGTAACAATTGTCACTTGTGGCTGATAAACTTCCAAAATTGGACGCAGTTCTTGGATAACATCTGGTGGGGAAACTTCCGAAAACTGCTTAGAAATTTGAGAAATCTGAGGAGAGTTTTCTTTATAGATAGTAGATACTTCCTGGCTAGCGACTTTCTCGCCGCAACTGGTCAAGCTTAATACCAGCACCAATGTCATTACCCACCTGAGAATCGAGAACCTCTCAGGGAGAAATTTCTCTAACACCCTTTTCAGCCACGAGTTCATGTGTTGTACCCAGTGATAGTCTTCGATAATTGACAGATTTATTTTGGCTCAAACTGTCCATCTGGAACTATAGCCCAAAAGGTGAAACCTGCCTCATATCGCATGGTTTTCTTGTGTATCTCAGGAAATTTTAACGGGTTGCGCTGATTCCTCTGGAACTTTTCTCAGATGAAGTTGGGGACTGGGAACTGGGGATTGGGCAAGAAATTCTTTTAAGATTCTCTGGGGGTATGAATCCCTGACTTTCCACATAACGTGAAAAGTCCACCAAAAACTTAACCCCCTAACCCCCAACTCGTCGCGGGAAGGGGGAAAATTCAAAGTCTCTCTCCTTTTTCCAGATGCCGTGAAAAGTCAGGTATTGAATCCACATACCTGTATTCCCAATATCCATTCCCGATTTTAAAAAAAGTCATATTACTTACAGCGTTTTACTTAATAAAATTGAAAGATGACATAAATGTTCATGAGTAATCGTAGTAAAAGCTGGAACATTGGCTATGTAGAGCCAAACCATAAATCTTACGAATTGTTATCCTTTGTAAATTAAATAGATAATCTATTGACTTTTGGACAAAAAGTTTGAAGTTAAAAGCCAGTTAAGGCAGGAATTCCAGCAATATTTGGGCAAGTTTGAATTATTGTTAAAATATCTCTAACAATGTACAAGTGAAGACTCTATAATTCAACGAGAAACAACTCTCCACATGGGGTCTTCATCGGAGCTTCAGTAAAATTCTGGAGTAGTCGGTAATGGTTCATTTTGTGGTATTAATGATTCCTCATTCCTTATCAAGAGAGGAGGTCGAATGACAATAAGTCCTCCGGAGCGAGAGGAAAAAAAGGCAAGAGTAATCGTCGATAACGATCCAGTTCCAACCTCATTCGAGAAATGGGCGCAACCTGGACACTTTGACAGATCCTTAGCCAGAGGTCCCAAAACCACCACATGGATTTGGAACCTGCACGCACTCGCCCATGATTTTGATACACATACAAGCGATTTAGAAGAGATATCCCGCAAAATATTCTCAGCCCACTTCGGCCACCTGGCTGTAGTGACCATCTGGTTGAGCGGGATGATTTTCCACGGTGCGAAGTTTTCTAACTACGAAGCTTGGTTAAGCGATCCGTTAAACGTTAAGCCAAGTGCCCAAGTTGTTTGGCCCATTGTCGGGCAAGACATTTTAAACGCTGATGTCGGCGGTGGTTTCCACGGGATTCAAATCACCTCCGGTTTGTTCCAAGTATGGCGTGGCTGGGGGATTACAAACTCCTTCCAACTTTACGTAACTGCGATCGGTGGCTTGGTATTAGCAGGCTTATTCCTATTTGCCGGCTGGTTCCACTACCACAAACGCGCTCCCAAACTGGAATGGTTCCAGAATGTGGAATCAATTCTCAACCACCACTTACAAGTGTTGCTAGGTCTTGGTTCCTTGGGATGGGCTGGTCACTTGATCCACGTGTCCGCACCGACCAACAAGCTTTTGGATGCAGGCGTTGCCATCAAAGACATACCCTTGCCTCACGAGTTCATCTTGAACAAAGACTTGTTGACCGAGTTGTATCCCGGCTTTGCTGCTGGTTTAGCACCTTTCTTCACCTTGAACTGGGGTCAGTATGCTGACTTCCTTACCTTCAAGGGCGGTCTGAACCCAGTAACAGGCGGCTTGTGGTTGACTGATATTTCTCATCACCACTTGGCGATCGCAGTTCTCTTTATCATTGCTGGTCATCAATACCGTACCAACTGGGGTATTGGTCACAGCATTAAAGAGATCCTAGAAAACCACAAAGGCCCTTTCACTGGCGAAGGTCACAAAGGTCTCTACGAAAACCTGACCACATCTTGGCACGCTCAATTGGCTACTAACCTAGCCTTCTTGGGTTCGCTGACCATCATCATCGCGCATCACATGTACGCGATGCCCCCCTATCCATATTTGGCAACTGATTACGCTACGCAGTTGTGCATATTCACTCACCATATTTGGATCGGTGGATTCTTGATTGTTGGTGGAGCAGCTCACGCTGCTATCTTCATGGTGCGGGATTACGATCCAGTTGTGAATCAAAACAACTTGCTCGATCGAGTGCTTCGTCACCGGGATGCGATTATTTCCCATCTAAACTGGGTGTCTATTTTCCTCGGCTTCCATAGCTTTGGACTTTACATCCACAACGACACAATGCGTGCATTGGGTCGTCCTCAAGACTTGTTCTCTGATACAGGGATTCAATTGCAGCCAGTATTTGCCCAGTGGATACAAAATATCCACGCCTTGGCTCCTGGTACAACTGCACCCAATGCCCTAGAACCAGTTAGCTATGTCTTTGGCGGCGGTGTCTTGGCTGTTGGTGGCAAAGTGGCAGCTGCACCCATTGTTTTGGGCACAGCGGACTTCTTAATTCACCACATTCACGCTTTCACCATTCACGTCACCGTCCTAATTCTGCTCAAAGGTGTGCTGTTCGCCCGTAGCTCTCGTCTGATTCCAGACAAAGCAAACCTGGGCTTCCGCTTCCCCTGCGACGGGCCTGGTCGTGGCGGTACTTGTCAAGTGTCTGGTTGGGATCACGTATTCCTCGGACTCTTCTGGATGTACAACTCCCTGTCTATCGTAATTTTCCACTTCAGCTGGAAGATGCAATCAGATGTCTGGGGAACCGTAGATGCAGATGGTACTGTGACTCACATCACTGGTGGTAACTTTGCTCAAAGTGCAATTACCATCAACGGTTGGTTACGGGACTTCTTGTGGGCACAAGCTACACAAGTCATCAATTCCTATGGCAGCGCGCTATCTGCTTATGGACTACTCTTCTTAGGCGCTCACTTTGTCTGGGCATTCAGCTTAATGTTCCTGTTCAGTGGTCGCGGCTACTGGCAAGAACTGATTGAGTCCATAGTTTGGGCGCATAATAAACTGAAGGTAGCTCCAGCAATTCAGCCTCGCGCTCTGAGCATTATTCAGGGTCGGGCTGTAGGGGTAGCTCACTACCTCTTAGGAGGAATTGCCACAACTTGGGCATTCTTCCACGCACACATCCTTTCAGTAGGGTAGCAATCAGTTGTGGAGTGCTGAGTGCTGAGTGCTGAGAAAATACTCAAAACTCAGAACTCAGGACTCAAAACTCAGGACTCTAGACGCTGGTATTTGATGGCTAAAGGTCAGAGGATTTATTAAACCTATGGCGACAAAATTTCCGAAATTTAGCCAGGATCTCGCACAGGATCCGACGACTCGTCGGATATGGTATGCGATCGCTACAGGCAACGACTTTGAAACCCATGATGGCATTACAGAGGAAAATCTTTACCAAAAGATTTTCGCTACTCACTTCGGTCACTTGGCAATCATCTTCCTGTGGGCATCCAGCCTCCTGTTCCACGTAGCCTGGCAAGGTAACTTTGAACAGTGGATTAAAGATCCCCTTCACATCCGTCCCATCGCCCACGCGATTTGGGACCCCCACTTTGGTAAACCAGCGATCGAAGCTTTTACCCAAGCGGGCGCTAGCAATCCAGTAAACATTACCTACTCTGGTCTCTACCATTGGTGGTATACCATCGGTATTCGGAATAACGGCGAACTGTACAACGGTTCAGTGTTCTTGCTGTTATTCGCAGCTGTACTGTTGTTCGCTGGTTGGCTACACTTGCAACCCAAGTACCGTCCTAGCTTGGCATGGTTTAAGAGCGCGGAACATCGCCTAAACCACCACTTAGCAGGTTTGTTTGGTGTTAGTTCTTTGGCTTGGGCTGGTCACTTAATTCACGTTGCTGTCCCCGAAGCTCGCGGTCAGCACGTAGGTTGGGATAACTTCCTGAATACCCCACCCCACCCAGCAGGTTTGACACCATTCTTTACAGGCAACTGGGGTGTTTACTCTCAAAACCCTGACACTCCTGGACATATCTTCGGGACATCGCAAGGTGCTGGAACTGCAATTCTGAGTTTCTTGGGTGGTTTCCATCCCCAGACAGAAGCTTTGTGGCTGACTGACATCGCTCATCACCACTTAGCGATCGCGGTTATTTTCATAGTTGCCGGTCACCAGTACCGGACTAACTTCGGAATTGGTCACAGCATCAAAGAAATGCTGAACTCCAAATCCGGTTTAGTACCTGGTACCACCAGTGAAGGTCAGTTCAACCTGCCTCACCAAGGGTTGTACGACACCTATAACAATTCGCTGCACTTCCAGCTGGGTATTCACTTAGCTGCTCTGGGAACGGTCACCTCTCTGGTAGCGCAGCACATGTACGCCATGCCTTCCTACGCATTTATTGCGAAGGACTACACGACTCAGGCAGCGCTATACACGCACCATCAATACATTGCTGGTTTCCTGATCCTTGGTGCTTTTGCTCACGGAGCAATCTTCTGGGTACGTGATTACGATCCAGAGCAAAACAAGGGTAACGTTCTTGAACGTGTACTACAGCACAAAGAAGCGATTATTTCCCACCTCAGCTGGGTATCCCTTTTCTTGGGCTTCCACACCCTTGGTTTGTACGTACATAATGATGTAGTAGTTGCTTTCGGCACTCCTGAAAAGCAAATCTTGATTGAGCCAGTATTTGCTCAATTCGTCCAAGCTGCTAACGGTAAAGTACTGTACGGTTTAGACACCTTACTATCTAACCCCGATAGTATTGCTTACACAGCATGGCCCAACTACGCTAACGTGTGGTTGCCAGGCTGGTTAGATGCCATCAATGCTGGTACTAACTCCCTGTTCTTGACAATTGGCCCTGGCGACTTCTTGGTACACCATGCGATCGCCTTAGGTCTGCACACCACCACCTTGATCTTGGTCAAAGGTGCTTTGGATGCCCGTGGTTCTAAGCTGATGCCCGATAAAAAGGACTTCGGCTATGCCTTCCCTTGCGACGGCCCCGGTCGTGGCGGTACTTGCGACATCTCAGCTTGGGATTCCTTCTACCTCGCTACATTCTGGATGCTCAACACCCTTGGTTGGGTTACGTTCTACTGGCATTGGAAACATCTAGGTATTTGGCAAGGCAACGTAGCTCAGTTCAATGAGAACTCTACATATCTCATGGGCTGGTTCCGCGATTACCTCTGGGCTAACTCTGCTCAGTTGATTAACGGTTACAACCCTTACGGCGTGAATAACCTGTCTGTCTGGGCTTGGATGTTCCTGTTTGGACACCTAGTTTGGGCTACTGGCTTCATGTTCTTAATCTCCTGGAGAGGTTATTGGCAAGAGTTGATTGAAACCCTTGTTTGGGCACACGAACGCACTCCTCTCGCTAACCTAGTTCGCTGGAAAGACAAGCCCGTGGCTCTGTCCATTGTTCAAGCTCGTGTAGTTGGTCTAGCTCACTTCACTGTTGGCTATATCGTAACTTACGCCGCATTCTTGATTGCTTCTACTGCTGGTAAGTTCGGTTAATTCGGCTGCTAGTTTTGTAGATAAGTAATAAAAATCCCCTGCCGGAAGGTGGGGGATTTTTTTTTGGTTTTGGGTGCAGAGGATGGGAAAAATAAAGAAGGGGCGGGCAAGATGCCATAGGTGTCAAGTTAAAGTCTTAGTATCTTGAGCGGATTTTTGAGGTTTTCCGCCGTCTTCATACTCGCCGAGAATTTCCTGGTACAGGCATTGGTCTAGCTATCTGCAAAAAAATCCTTGAGCGGTATGGTGGTCGCATCTGGGCTGAGTCGGAACCAGGCGTAGGAACAGTTTTCTATCTTACCCTCAACGCAAATTAAGGTATCTTTAGTATATATACTATATATCCGCCTAATAACTCTATAATAACTGCATGATTCCTCGTCAAGCATTGCGACCTATTGAAGTTTTGCTAGTTGAAAATTCTCCTAGTGATGCTAACCTAACCATCAAAGGCTTTTCAAATGCTCAAATCGCCAACAATTTGCACAGGCTTGAAGATGGTGAAAGTGCTATGAACTACTTACGGGAGCAAGAAGAGTTTACTAATGTTCCCCGTCCAAATTTAACCTTACTCGGTCTAAATCTTCCCGGAATGGATGGGCGTGAAGTGTTAACAGAAATTAAATCAGACCCAAATCTTAAGTCCATTCCTGTTGTCATAATTACTACCTCAAATGATGAGCAGGATATCCTACAATCCTATAACCTCAGTGCTAATTGCTAGGTCACAAAACCCATTGATATCTACCAGTTTATTCAAGTTGTGCAGCTGATAAAAGATTTCTGACTGATAGCAGCAAGATTACCACAAAAGTAATTGGGTTGGAAATTTTAACTGTTATTTATAAAACTAGACAATTAACCCCTGTCTAACAAATAGAAAATCAGGTGATTATCTAACAAATTGATATAACCCTGTACTATGGAAAAGCTCATAATTCACATTCTATTAGTAGAAGATAGTGCCAGTGATGCCCATCTGCTACACCAGATATTTTTACATGCAGATCAAGAACAATGGCAGATGTTACATGTTGAACGGCTATCTGAGGCAATAGATGCTAGCAGAGAAAACTCCGCATCCACCCTTGATAATTCTCAGATAGTGAGTCGAAGACAACGTAGATTCGACCTAGTTTTGTTAGACCTCAGCCTCCCAGACTCTATTGGATTGGATACGTTGAAAGAATTTCGGGCAGCAGTACCCGATATTCCAGTAGTGGTGTTAACAGGTCTTGATGATGAAGACTTAGCAATGCAAGCATTAGCAGAAGGCGCACAAGACTATCTAGTTAAAGATCAAATCACTATACAAAGGCTAGTGCGTGCTATTCGCTATGCCATTGAAAGGAGCGAAATTCTTAACCAACTACGGGAAAGTGAAGAACGCACCCGTCAAGCCCTAGCAAAGGAACAGGAACTCAACGAGTTAAAGTCAAACTTTGTTGCAATGGTTTCCCATGAGTTTCGCACCCCTATGACTACAATTCGGACGGCTGTAGATATCCTGGAATATAACAGTGATAAACTAACTAATGACCGGAGAACTAAATATTTTAATCGTATACAAAATGCTATAAACCAAATGCTTCATCTCTTAGATGAGATATTGTTTTTGAGTAAAACAGAAGCAGCAAAACTCGAATATAAACCTACACTTTTAAATTTAGAAAATTTTTGCAGCGAACTCACAGATATCCTTCAAATTAATGCAGGTAGTCAGCACACTATTATCTTTACTTGTGAAGGAGAATCTACCCAAGCCCAAATGGATGAAGACCTACTAAATTGTATCTTAACCAATTTGATTTCTAATGCCATCAAATATTCTCTTCAACATAGCACTATTTGGTTTGATTTAAATTGCAAAGATAGCCTTGCAATTTTCCAGATAAGAGACACGGGAATGGGCATTCCCCTCAAAGACCAAGCCCGTCTGTTTCAAACCTTCTATCGCGCCAGTAATGTAGGTGTAATTCAAGGAACAGGACTAGGCCTCACTATAGTTAAAAAATGTGTGGAACTACATGGTGGTCATATTCAATTAGAAAGTGAGCAGGGTATTGGCACAAGAGTAATTGTGACTTTACCACTGGAATGATTCGACATTGATCAGAAGTTTTTTAATTTTTAATTTTTAATTTATTTCTCCCCCATTCCGCACCCTATTTTCCTACTTGAGGATTTGACGTTGGACAAGTTTTATTAGCAAAATCGCACTGATAAATATAGGGTTCTTGCCAACTCAGAGGAATTTCTAATAAGTCTCGTGTGCCTGTCATTCCTTGTCCAATAAATAGTAACAAAGCAATACAGTTTAAAATCGTATGAATGATACGCCAGCGATTGGATTTATCTTGATAAATATCTTGAAAAATTGCTAATGAAAAAATCATCAGTAGTGCTGCGGTAATTCCAATATAATAATGTGACCAATACCACTCATTAGTACGGCGATAGACTCCATCCTGACAGCCTAAAATGACTAAACCTGCACCAGCTAAAGTTGCAAAAACTGCTCGCCATACGCGCTGTTTTGCCCGATAAAGAAATACTAAAGAGGCGATTGTGGCAGCAAATAGTAACAGTATAAAAACAACTTGAAAAGGTGTTTTATTCCACAATTGATTTGTGATAATATTTTTGCCAATAGGATAGCTTAATCCAATTAAAGTTAATCCAACAACTGCACTTGTTAGTTTTTCACCTAACTGCTTATGTTCTCCACCCACCACCGGAGGAATTTTGCTCTTACTCCCAGCTAACATTTGCAATCGGCGTTGCCGTGTTTGCCAAGCAAAATTCACTACTGTACCGATAAGTGGAAACACAAATATGATTGCGATCACTGGATGTACAAGACTAAGAAAATCTGTTATTTGCATACAACACCTTTAAATGAATCATTGAATTCATCTCAAAGGATAATCTAGGTCATCGTACCATCATTTAAATTAATTTGAGATGAGAATTTGTTTAATATTTATTTCTGTTATTTTTAGCTGATTTTAATCAAGCAAATATTTGAATATCTTATAAAAGATTATGACTCTAAAAAATATTACTGTGTATTAAAAAATACATTAATCAGCATTAAAAATGTTTTGTTACATTTTTTAAAAAAAATATGCTACAAAAATGGGTGAAATGCTTTTTCGCAGAATAGTTTTAGGTGGAAAAGGGCAAAATGTCAGGATCAAAGTTTAGCTATAAACTATCTCAAAATACTGTTTTTAAGAGAGTTATTCAATTCCACACAGCAACGCTAATTTTATTAGGCATTGTTTTATTTTCTGGCATCATTATAGCAGGATGGTTCGCTGGTGAAAATAGAATTAGTGGAATTTTTGCTCAAATCAATTACTGGCAAATGCACCCACCAATGTGGTTAGAAGTTCCAAGAATGGAGGGGAAATATTTACTACTACCCACTGTTGGATGCTTGTTAACTGTGTTTATCGTGATGAAAATATCTCCAATACCACGGATTTGGTCGCAACGGTTAATAGTGGTAATTTTAATCATTTTAACTTTGCGGTATGTTCTGTGGCGATCGCTCTCTAGCTTAAATTTAGTAGATCCGTTGAATGGGGTATTTAGTCTAGGGTTATTTTTTGCAGAGATGTTAGTGATAGTCAATAGCACTATACAGCTATTTTTTATGTTGAATATCAAAGAACGCCACCGAGAAGCAGACATGAAATCATTAGCTGTACTCAGTGGTAGCTTTGTACCAACTGTTGATATTTTTATACCAACTTATAACGAGCCAGTTCTTATATTACGGCGGACAATTATTGGTTGTCAAGCCCTAATTTATGCAAGTAAAAAAATCTATCTTTTGGATGATACTAATCGTTTAGAAATGAGGGATTTGGCAGAAGAATTAGGTTGTTATTATATAACGCGACCTGATAATAGTTATGCGAAAGCAGGTAATTTGAATCATGCGATCGCTAAAACTAATGGAGAATTAATAGTAGTTTTTGATGCTGATTTTATCCCTACTAATAACTTTCTCACTCGCACTGTTGGATTTTTTCAAGATGCAAAAGTTGCCCTTGTACAAACACCTCAAAGCTTTTATAATGCTGATACCATAGCCCGTAATCTAGGTTTAGAAAATGTTCTCACCCATGAAGCAGAACTATTTCATCGGCAAATTCAGACAAGTCGTGATTCTTCAGGTAGTGCCATCTGTGCTGGTACATCCTTTGTTGTTCGCAGAAGTGCTTTAGAGAAAGTTGGGGGTTTTGTAATTGAATCTTTAAGTGAAGATTATTTCACAGGAATTCGCTTATCTGCTCAAGGCTATCGTTTAGTTTATTTAAACGAAAAGTTAAGCGCTGGTTTAGCAGCAGAAAATATCGTCGGCTATGCAATTCAACGATTAAGGTGGGGACAAGGTACACTCCAGGCGCTATTTATTAAATCTAATCCTTTAAAAATTCCTGGGCTAACTCTTATGCAGAGATTAGCTTGTTTAGCAGCATTGCTATATTGGTTTGGCAATATATCGCGCATTTATTTTCTGCTTATCCCATTAGCATATTCATTTTTTCATGTGATTCCCATCCACTCAACAGCAGCAGAATTATTATTTTTTTTCTTGCCTTACTATTTAGTAAATTTAGCAACATTTTCTTGGTTGACTTATCGTTCCTGTTCAGCCTTACTCTCAGATATTTATTCACTAATAATCTGTTTTCCTTTGGCAATAAATACCCTACAAGTGATGATTTATCCTTTTGCCAAAGGATTTCAAGTTACACCAAAAGGTATAGTAAAGAATCGTTATACTTTTAATTGGAATTTAGCCATACCTCTCATAATTTTGTTTATTGCTACTGGTATTAGTTTGTGGCTAAATCTAAATATTGCACCAGAAACTACGCAAAAAATGACAGGTATTAATTTAGGTTGGCTGTGGAATATTTATAATTTGATTATGATTGGTATCACCATTTTAATTTTAGTAGATGCACCAAAAGCAGATATGTATGAATGGTTTAATTTGCGGCGAATAGTGCAGTTAAGAGTTGGCGATCAGAATTTGTGGGGTGTGACTACAATGATTTCAGAAGCAGGTGTTGAAATCGCTCTGACTCAGAAATTACCCATCTATTTATTTGCCCATCAGCTAATAAATATAGGAATTATAGAAGAAAATTTGTGGCTAACTGGTGAGCTTGTGAGTACTGGGTTTAAAGATGAATCTTTCACAGTGCGTCTTAGGTTTAAATCAGTAAGTTTAAATCAACATCGCCGCCTTGTAGAAATGCTCTTTTGTCGTCCTGGACAGTGGAAGCGCCAGAATGCACCAGGAGAATTACATTCGTTATTATTAATATTTAAAATTTTCCTGAAACCACGAATTCTATTTGATAAAAAAGTAGATGTAAGAGCGATGATAGTTTCTCAAATCTGAAATTTTAGTTTTCTCAAGTACTGAATAATTTTCCCAAACTTAGTATATCATGCTAGTGCAATGAGTGAGGGTTTTCTACTTTCCAGAGCAAGTAATGATTGTCACTATATAAAACATTTGTTTTATACTGGTAATTGCTTTCTATTTGCTTACGCCAGCTATCTGAAGGATTTAGTAAAAAAATATCAGTGAACTCATCAGGAATATTGGGGATAGTTTGGTCTTGTACTAATTGAAACTGTACCTTTGGTTGTAAAAGATAGCTGAGGGAAAAGATGTTTCCATAATTAATACCAGAATCATTACTAATCAAAAGTGGATGAGCAGCCTGATTAATAATTTTTGCAGCTTGTGGATTACCATAGCTAATCACCTTACTCCACCAAGTTTCAGCTTGGGAACTCACTCCATAAGAAACTAAGCCACAAATAATCACTAATCCTGTAATTGTCTGCCAAATGTTTCGGCGTACAAGACTCTCATTATATAGCTGCGTAGTCAGGAGATAAGCAACAGCTAATTGAATGCCTAAATAAGAAGGCAATAAATAACGCTCGGAAAGCGAGCGTATACCCCCCAAGATTAAATCTGGTAGCACTAAAGGTAGTGCAGGAATTATAATCAAGGTGACGACAAATAACCAGATTTTATAGTTAGTTGTTTGACAAATAAAATAAATAGAATATCCAATAAGTATTAAAAAAAATGGTGTAATTATATAGCTAATGGGATTTTCAAAAGCAAAGTTTAAATCAAGAAAAATCCGGTTCAACTGTAAAAGCCAAGATTTAATTAAAATCTCTAAGGGAAACTGCATTTTTGTCCAGGCTGTTGAACTGTCAAATTGCCAAAAGTTATCTATTACAACTAATATCCAAGGTGTGAAGGCGAAAAACCCTGTTAAAGATGCTAATATATATGCTTTAACTGTCCGATTTAACCTAAATCTGGCAGTCGCAATTACATAAATTGCATGAGCGAATGCTACCAATCCACTCAATAAAAATGTGTAGAGGCTGAGTGCTAAAGTGACTGCATAGATTCCCCAATTTAACATGCGTGGTGCTTTATCTTTTGATTCCAGCCGTAATGCTCGTAGCAATGAGGCACTAGATAGTAATATAGTTACTATCCAGAGAATGTATTCTCGTGCTTCTTGGGCGTATACTAGGTGAATAGGGGAGATTGCCATAAGTGCGATCGCAACCTCCGATACCCACACCGATGCTTTAAATAATTCTCGACATAGCCAATAAATACTCGGAAAAATCAACAAGCTAATAAAAGCAGATAAACTTCTGATTGCCGTCACCGAATTACCAAAGATTCCCACCCAAAACCGAGCGATTATATAATACAGGGGTGGATGCTGTGGATCTTCTGTTTTCAAAGACATAATTGTGTCAATTAAGCCCTTTTCCATATTAGGACTTTGGAATTTGGCAAAACTTTCTTTAGTAATTATGCGACCATTAAATATTTGCTGCTTTACTTCATCTGCCGTATAACCAGAAATCCGTAATGAAGTAAAAGTCTCATCATGCCAATAAACTTTGCCGTCAATGTTAAAAAAGCGAAAAAATATACCAACCATTAACAAAACGACAATGAGAAACCGCAACCTATTTGGAGTAAGTTTGAGACGCCGCATAACTAAATTTCACAATAACTTGTAGACAATTATGATGTACTCGAAACATCTGATGAAAATTAAATATTATTAGGCGACATATTACGTCGGCGCAAATTACGATTTTTAGTAAGTTTCCAGATCGAATAATAGTCATCACTATAAACGATATCTGTCTTTAGCTTATATTTGTTTTCAATTGTTTCGCGCCAAGTGTCTGAAGGATTAAGTAAAAACACATCAGTAAACCCATTAGGGATTTTAGGCGTTTTTTGATTATTCACCAACAGAAATCGCACTTTTGGTTCCAAAAGATAGCTGAGAGAAAAAACATCCCCATAATTATTGCTTAAAGAATCACTAATCAAAAGTGGACGATTCGCCTGATTAATGATTTGGGCAACTTGTGGATTGCCATAGTTCATACCTTTATTCCACCAAGTTTCTGCCTGGGAACTCACCTTAAAAGAAATTAGACCACAAATAATTACTAATACCATGATTGTGTGCCAAATGCTCCGGCGTGACACGCTCGCATTACATATTTGTGTAGCTAGCAGATAAGCAACAGCTAATTGGATTCCTAAATAAGCTGGTATTAAATATGGTTCGATAGATGATCGTATAACCCCAGCAATTAAATCTGGCATTATTAGGGGTAGTACTGGTACTATAATTAATGTGATGATAAAAGACCAGACTTTATAGTTAGTTGTTTGACAAAGAAAATAAATTGCATATCCTACCAAAGTTAAAAATATTGGTGTAATTAAATAGTTTAGAGAATTTTCTGAAGTAAGGTTGATATCAAAAAAAATCCGGCTTAACTGCATTATTAAAAATGGAAACACAGTCATTAAAGATGACTGTGAGGTTGTTTTATCTGCTGAAATCAAAAATTGAAAAAAGTTACCGATTACAACTGTTATCCAAGGCATGAAGGCTAAAAAACCTACCATTGATGCTATCAGATAAGCTCTGGCAGTTTCAGTAAACTGAAATTTGACGACGATCATCACATAAATGCCGTGAGCAAGTGCTACAAATACACTCCAAAGAAATGTATAAAGACTAATGGCTAAAGTTACTGCATAAATGCTCCAGATAGCAAATAAATCTGGTCTTTGTCGTTCTTTTGCTAGCTCATCTTCTACCCGCATAGCTCGCAACAGAGACGCACTGGATAGTAAGATCGTGACTAACCAAAGAATATATTCTTGTGCCTCTTGGGCGTATACTAAATGAATGGGAGAGATAGCCATGAGTGCGATGGCTACGCCCGCCGCAGGCATCGCAACACCAGAAACCGATAATGGCACATTAAATAATTCTCGGCATAGCCAATAAATACAAGGGAAAACCAGCAAACTAATACAGGCAGATAAACTTCTTATCGCCGTTACCGAATTACCAAAGACCTCCATCCACAATCTGGCTATGATGTAATATAACGGTGGATGCTGTGGATCTTGTTTTGCCAAAGACATAATTGTGTCATTTAAGTTTTTTTCTGGATTTGCACCTTGAAACTGAGTAAAACTTTCTCCACCAATGACACGATTATTAAAAAGTTGCTGTTTTACTTCGGTTTTTGTGTAACCAGAAATCCGCAATGAGGCATAAGTTTCATCATGCCAGTAAACTTTGCCATCAAGGTTAAAGAAGCGAAACAAAATACCCATCGCCAATAAGAAAATAATTAAAAATCGCAACCAACTCGGAGCAAATTTGAGATGGCGCATAAGTAGGTTTCCTAAGAATTTGTCTAAAATAATTCAGTCACGAGCAGATAAACACCGCCAAGTCAAGGCTTTTATGGTGATGGGTTAGACCCTGCGGTTAATTATGCTACAGCATCATGAATTCCCAGGCGGTTGTTATGACAGGTGTAAGACATCAGCTAACCGTACATTGAGGGTCATCTGATTTTGGAGATTGGCGATGAACACCTCTCCTCTATTAACTCTGAAAAGAATTGGGTAAGGTTGTATCAAATCCGGCAAAACTGGTTCAAACTGCAAGTTTTGTCAGCAGCCACAGACAATCTCTTTTAGTCAAGTCCGAAATTATGCGACTATATCTTGTAGGTACTTATATTACGCACTCACGAACAAGAGCAATATTGGCAAACAGACGACCTGCGGAAATCTGGTTAGATTTATAAGCTATAAAAATACCTTCAATGATCGAGTCTACTATATTTTTAACAGCCGATGACCAGCCTATTTCTCTAGGTCAAGCATTAAGATACCTGGAGTCTTCCGATAGACTTAACTCTGTCATCTGGGAAATTCTTAGCCAGTATATCATCGAGCAAGAACTACAAGCCATAGAAGAACTTGATATTGGTGGTGATTTAATCGATCAACTAGTAATGGATTTTCGATTAGAGCATCAGCTGACTGACTACAGAAGTTTCCAAGAATGGCTTGCAAATAAGGGTATAGATTATGCTACCTTTCGCAGACAAATCGGTTCTAACCTCAAGTTGGAAAAATTGAAAGCTCAAATTACTGAACCAAACCTTCAGGAATATTTTATTGAACGTAAGATATTTTTAGATAGAGTAGTTTTGTCGCGCTTAGTTGTAGAAGATCAAGCACTGGCTGAAGAATTGAAAAGTCAAATTGTCGAAGATGGGGCTAGATTTGAGCAGCTAGTCCAGGAATATTCTGTTGAAGATGACCGAATTTTTAATGGAATGATGGGAGCAATCAGTCGGGCTACAATGCCAGATGTACTCAGAGCAAGTCTTGATTTAGCCAATACTGGTGAGTTGATTGGGCCACTAGAAATTAATGGACTTTGGTATTTAGTCCGTGTGGAAAAACTTTTAGAAGCTTCGTTAGAAGAACAACTGAAGCAAGAACTAGAAGATGAGCTTTTCAATCAATGGCTAGAAGAGAAAATTCAAAAGATTAATGTCAAGCTTCAGGTAAAGTTCTAAGGTTAATTATGAACTTACAAATCTACTTAAAATGGGAAAGTTTGCCACTGTGCTTACTAACTACAGAGCAGCAAATTCAATTTAAAACCCAAAGCGAAATTCGTCGATATAAGACAGGAGAAATAATTTGGTCTACGGGTATTCCGGGAAAGCAATTCTTAATTGTTTCGGGTAAAGTGCGTCTCAAAGAAAATGGAAAACCTAATTCATTAGGAACTTTAGAAGCAGGAGATTGGTTTGGGGATTTACTAGAGCTTTCTGGAGATTTGAAAGCTGTAGCATCTAAAAATGTGGAGGTAATGCGCTGGGATGCAGAACTGTGGCAAAAAGTTTATTCTCTAGAATTAAATCACTTTTGGCAGCAAGAGCGATCGCGCTATCAGTCAATAGACATTAATTTACCTCAACCAGTATCAGGTTATCCATTTGTTTTGAGTCCTAATACTGCGGCTGCTTGCTTAACAATGGCGGCGCAATATCTCCAAAATCCGATCCCATTTGATTCGGTACAGCGTCAATTGCGGGGAGAACGCCCTCACGATGTCATGGAAGCCGGGGAAAAACTCGGACTGCAAGTGCGACAGCTACAAGTTACCTCGAATGATTTGCGCTCATTAACTTTCCCGGCTTTGTTGCTTTGGCGAAGGGAAGAGTGGATTGTTATCTATGGCGTTAGGGGCAATCGCTTAATTATCGCATTTCCTACCAACCTCAGTCAAACTTGCCAAAGCATTCCCCAAAAAATGCTTGAAGAAAATTGGGATGGACAACTTTGGCAAGTTGAATTAATTCAAGAGCAGGATAATCAGCAGAAGTTTAACCTGAGTTGGTTTGTTCCTGCGGTTTGGAAACATTGGAAGTTATTAGGAGAAGTACTATTACTTTCTTTGGCGCTGCAATTGTTGGGGTTAGCAACGCCAATTATCACTCAGTACATCATTGACAAAGTAATGGTGTTTGGTAGCCGTAATGCTTTGGATGTGATGGCGATCGCTCTTTTGGGTGTGGCGATTTTTGAAGCAATTTTGGGCATCTTGCGGCTATTCATTTTTACCCACACTGCCAATCGCCTTGATTTAAGTTTATCGTCTCAGCTATTTCGCCAACTGATGCGTCTACCCTTAACTTATTTTGAGTCGCGTCGGGTAGGCGATACTGTTGCAAGAGCGCAGGAACTCGAAAATATTCGCTCTTTTCTCACAGGTACAGCCTTAACTGTCATCCTTGACAGCATCTTTTCTGTAGTCTATCTCGTACTCATGTTTGCTTACAGTGTCACCCTCACTTGGGTGGCTTTGGCTGTAATTCCCCTGTTCGTCGTTTTAAATTTAGTCGCTACACCGATACTACGCCATTGCCTAAATGAAACTTTTAATCGCGGTGCCGATAACCAATCTTTTTTAGTAGAAACTGTTACCCTTTTATACCTGTTGACCTTCTTTTACCCTGGTTTCATTGATATCTTTAATTTTGCCAGCACTAAGCGATCGCACTGGCTGCACTTCATCACCTGGAATCAACTTACCATGAGCCTCAGCTACATCATCTACTTTACTCAACCCTGCCCAGGCGATCGCACCAAATACTGCCACACTTAAGATTATCCCTACTAATCTTGTATAAAGCGGTGGTAGTTCTTGCACTGCCTTACCCAATTCATAATCTAAGTAAGTATCTGGGTTAGCAAATTGCTCTCTAGTCTGCCTAGATTGAGTTGGAGATGAACTTAAAGGCAGTTTCATATCTTTATGTTTAGATTATTACTTTACATACTTTTACTTTATAGTAAAAGTATATTTCTACTTACAATTTTAGAATAAAAACCTATACTAAGTAACGTTTTTTGCCTGTGAGACGAACACCTGTCTAGCATCATCCAGACAATCGTTCGGACAAAAGTGAATTTTTACAAAATTTGGTAACGCCATCTAGCAAAGTCTTTACTATTAGATATAGTTAAAAAATCAATAGTCTTAAACTGCGAATCAATAGCTGGAACACTGCATATTTTAGCCCCAATATTCAAATATGCCTGCAAAATTTTAGGAATTTCAAAATTAGATGAATCTGGACAATCTTGAGGCAGTTGTAGAGAAGATTTTGAATTTGGATAGACCAAAATACTCGGATGCATCAAGCCATTCTGCCGAAAATAATCATAAGCGCAAGTAGCTTGCCAAGAACATTGTGTTAGTAACGATGCACATCCAAATAAATATTGGTTTTTACTCCAGATCAGATAATTTGCTAGACCTTCCCAAAGTAATAAAAGTGCCTGACTATTGCGATATTCTCTAGCTATACATGCACGTCCAACTTCTACAGATACTCGCAGCACAGAATCAGGAATTCCATTAAGATTAAATATATCAGCAGCATCAAAGCCTAGTCTTTGAGAAGCCATTGTATAGGTTTGCATCCGATAAGTTCCAATTGTTTTACCCGTTTGTTTAGAGAACAAGATTAAATGATGGCAAACCGCATCAAACTTATCTATATCCATCTGGGTAAAGTTAGAAGTAGAGAATCCTAAGCCTAGTTCAAGATTAAAAACTTCAAAGCGCAACCGAAAAATTGATTCTAATTCTTCTTCAGTTGACGCCAGCCGTAGGGTATATTTTTCAGTTTGAAGGACGGGAAAATCTTCAAGAGGCGGAAGAGGATTCAGTGGGTAATTGATGTGGCGTCCAGAAACTTCCATCTATCTTCCTACTTAGATTTGCGAAAATATCCTACTAGGATTTAGGTACTATAAAAATAGCTCACATTATGCATTAATGTGTCGAAGGATAATTGAGACGGTTTTCGATAAAAGATCCTTGAGAAAGCTTTTTTACTTTCTGGGATTAGAGGTAGAGTGCTTTTATTATGGGCATTAATTCCTAAAAAATCTGGCAATAAGATACAAAATTTTTCTTTGATATAGGCTATAAATGCAAGTCAGTTAAAAGAATTAAAATCAGGCAGAAAGCCCCCGGATGAATCCAGGGGCTTGGATGGTTTTGGTTGCGTTGGCGTAGCCCGTCGTAGACATTGCCAACCCGATCGCCATCTGCGGTAAATGCACTCTAAAATACTTAATTAATTACGATGATTATTGCTGTAGTGAACCCTTGTACCTGCCCACAGCAACTTCTCCCGTAACGTCTGATAGTAGGAATTGTTCTCGCGTAAAATAATAAATTTAGCCCGACACTCTGCCATCCGCACATCAACGCGGTGTCCTGGCCAAATTGAAGTCCCTAAAACCCCATCTGTCCACAGCTTGGTACTCAAATCGTAATCCCCCAAAGGCCAAATACTCACCACAGAACCAGGGGGTAAAACGAGAGGGCGACTAGAAAGGCTCATTGCACAAATAGGAGTGACGGTAATCGCCTCCATACCATCGTGCATAATTGGCCCATTAGCAGAAACAGTGTAACCAGTAGAACCTGTGGGAGTGGAAATAATCAACCCATCCCCGACGTATTGATCGACTACCTCACCGTCAATTTCCATTTCCAGAATTGAGGTAATCATTCGGTCAGCTGAGGCTGGTTTGACACAAAATTCATTCAAAGAGAGGTAACGCTCACTCACAGGTTCCAAATTAGACCCATGACCCTCATACACCGCAGCTTGTAACATCATCCGTCGTTGGATAGCATAGCGATCCTCAAACAGCCGATCCCAAACTTTCTCCGTATCCTGAAACTCTTCCACCGACTCAGTTAAAAACCCCAGATGACCTCCCACATTCACTCCCAGAATTGGGATGCCAGCTGGGGCTAAATGTCTGGCACTGGTTAAAACAGTACCATCGCCACCGAGTACCAAAGCGAGATCGATTGGTTGACTCGCCGAAGCCAAAAAGACTGGATAGGGATTGTCTTTCGGCCCGCTAGGCCCCATCAACACTTGGCAATCGCGACTTTCTAGTTGTTTCGCACAGATTTCTGCCCATTGTTTACTTTGGGCATCCCGCGCTTTATAAGCAATGATTACCTGCTTTAGTTGCACGCGCAATTACCATTTCAGGAGATTAAACTGCTCCATATCGACGGTATCGCGGTTGCGATAAATGGCCAGCACGATCGCTAAACCCACCGCCGCCTCGGCCGCGGCCACGGTAATCACAAATACTGTGAAAACCTGACCCTTAATTAATGTTGAGTCGAGGAAGTTGGAAAATGCCATTAAATTCAGATTAACAGCATTGAGCAGTAACTCAATTGACATCAGCACCCGCACAGCGTTGCGGCTGGTAATTAAACCGTAGATGCCGATGCAGAATAAAGCTGCTGCTAGTAATAAAAAGTACTGGAGTTGCATGAATCTGGGTATCCCTCCTGAAAAAGCTGCCTGTTTTTCTGCGATTTCGGTCGCAAATATTACTCTTTGGTTTCACTAGTTGTTGATACTAGTTCTCTGGGGCGTTCTTGCAAAGTCAAAACAGTTTGCCCCAGTTTGGATGGTGTCAACAGGTCTGGCAAATACTCGCGGCGTGCCAAAATAATTGCTCCTACCATTGCTATCAGCAGCAAAATGGAAGCTAGTTCAAAAGGCAGTAAAAAGTCAGTGAAGAAATGTTCTCCAATTAAAACTATAGAACTTTCGCCACCCGCCACAGGAGTAGTTGAGTAAGCCCAAGGAGTAGCCAGCACCATCGTACTTAAAAGACCAAACAATCCTACACTGACTACACCCGTCAGTACTTTTCGCACCCAAGAGTTGGGAAATGCGACAAAATTTTCTCGCTTGTTCACCAACATAATGGCAAACAAAATCAGCACGTTAACCGCCCCAACGTAAATTAGTATTTGTGCAGCCGCAACAAAATCAGCATTTAGCAACAGGTAGATTCCCGCTATGCTGATGAACACACCCCCCAGCAAAAAGGCAGAATAGACAATGCTGGAGAACAGCACCACACCAATGGCTGCCCCAATCATCATCACGCCCAGTATGCCAAGTGATACTAACTGTACTCCTTCTGCTAGATTCACTGTTTTTTGTCCTTAGTCAATTGTCATTGGTCGTTGGTCATTGGTCATTGGTCATTGGTCATTAGTCAAATAACAAAGGACAAATGACAAATGACATTTATTTTTCTGTTTGTTCTACCAAGTCTTCTGGACGCGCACCTGGACGCGGTGCATCCGCGGGTAGTCCGTGGGGTTCGAGGACGCCTTTGGGTAGATAAACTAGTTCGCGCAGTGGTGTCACCATTGGATCATCTGTTACCTTGTAGGGCAGACGACCTAGTGCCACGTTGTCAAAGTTCAATTCATGGCGATCGTAAGTGGCAAGCTCATACTCTTCTGTCATCGATAGACAGTTAGTGGGGCAAAATTCCACACAATTACCGCAAAAGATACAAACTCCAAAGTCAATGCTGTAGTGGTTGAGTTTTTTCTTTTTGCTGGCTTTGTCGTATTCCCAATCTACTACAGGCAGATTAATTGGACAAACGCGGACGCAAACTTCGCAGGCGATGCACTTATCAAATTCAAAGTGAATCCTACCGCGAAACCGTTCGCCAGGAATCAGTTTCTCGTAAGGGTACTGTACGGTAATTGGACGCCGCCGCATGTGATCGAAGGTGACAGAAAGCCCCTGACCAATGTAACGCGCAGCTTGTACCGTTTCTTTGGCGTAATCACCAACTTGTTTCAGGAACTTTAGCATTTTGTGTCTCTCTCTTTTCAATTTTGGATTTTGGATTTTGGATTTTAGATTTCAGACTTAATCTAAAATCTAAAATCTAAAATCTAAAATTGGCTTACCCGCCGAAGGCGAAGGGAAAGGCTAGTTTCAGGGCGGCGGTTAATAGGAGATTAACCAAGCCGACTGGTAACAAAAACTTCCATCCTAAATCTAACAGTTGGTCAATCCGTACCCGTGGCACTGTCCAGCGCAACAGGATGGCGACAAACACTAGTAAATAGGCTTTGAAGACAGTCATCGTGATTCCCAAAGAAGCAGTTACTATCTGGAACACGGGATTTAATTCACTCACCCCCAGCCAACCAGCGATGAGGTTGAGGGGAATAGGAAAGTCCCAACCGCCCAGGTAGAGAATTGCTACTAGTAAGGAAGAAAGGATCAAGTTAACGTAGGAACCCAGGTAGAACAGACCGAATTTCATACCTGAGTATTCAGTCTGATAGCCTGCGACGATTTCTTCTTCCGCTTCCGGTAAGTCAAAGGGTAATCGTTCGCATTCAGCTAGGGCGGCTATCCAAAAAATCAGAAAACCGATTGGTTGTCGCCAAATGTTCCAGCCCAGGATGCCGTAGCCAGATTGCTGATTGACGATATCAACGGTGCTGAGGCTATTAGACATCATAGCGATCGCTAACACCGCCAGAGCCAATGGAATTTCATAACTAATAGATTGCGCTGCTGCCCGCAAGCCCCCCAAGAGGGAGTATTTATTATTAGATGCGTAGCCAGCCATCAACAAGCCAATGGGTTGAATGCTTGACAAGGCAATCCACAAGAATACGCCCATACCCACATTACTAACTATGATATTCTGTCCAAAGGGCACAATCAGGAACGACAGAAATACCGGAATTACAACAATAATTGGCCCGAGGGTAAACAGCCAAGGGTCAGATTTGGCTGGTACTATATCTTCTTTAAATAACAACTTCAGACCATCCGCTACAGGCACCAGCAACCCAAAAGGCCCCTGGTATTCTGGCCCAATTCGCTGCTGTGCGGAGGCAGAAATTTTCCGTTCTAGCCAAGTAGCAACTAATACCCCCACTGTTGCCCCAATCAGCATCAGTATCATTGGCAAGGGCATCCAAATCGCTTTGGCTGTTCCTGCTGGTATACCTAAATCCCGGAGGGATTCAATAAAAGTTCCTTGGAGGTCAATTCCTGAATTCATGTTTCCGCTCTTTAAGACATCGAGTCATGGTGAATTACAACTATTAGTTAAATTAATACCTGTAAATTCACCCATTTTTAATTTTTGCCCAGATGACGCCCAATTGAAGATTTGTTGCCAATTCCCATGCCTAGTATATCGTTGGATGGTTTGACCACCCTGAAGCGCGATGAGAACTTCTACTTATGGTTGGCATTGAGATTGGCTATTGAGGGGACGGGGGGAGCCGGGAAGAAGCAAGGGGGCAGGGAGCAGGGAGCAAGGGAGAAGAGAGTTTGAGTTTTCCCCTCCGCCCCCCGCACCCCGCCCCTCTGCCTCTTTTCAATGCCCCATGCCCTATGCCCATTTACCGTTTGTCAATGGGAGTATAAGTAATTTCGTGCAGACCGTTGTAAACTTGGGTAGGACGGAAAATCCGGTTTTCTGCTAGTTGTTCTTTCCAGTGGGCTAGCCAACCGGCAACACGTGCGATCGCAAATATTGGTGTAAACAAGTCTGTAGGAATACCCATCTTTCTATACACCAAACCGGAGTAAAAGTCAATATTTGGATAAATCCCTTTGCTACCGAGTTTTTCCTCTACCACTAGTTCCATTTCTTGAGCAATGTCATAGAACTTGTCATGGCCAAACTTCTCAAACAATTGCTCTGCAAGATTTTGTAAAATTATGGCTCGTGGGTCTTTTACTTTATACACACGATGTCCAAAGCCCATAATCTTAGATTTACTTTGCAGACAGTCCTCTATGTAGGGACGGACATTTTCTACAGAGCCAATTTTTTCCAACATCTGAATTACTTCTTCATTGGCTCCACCATGCAGAGGCCCACCCAAAGTTCCCACAGCACTTGCAACCACCGCGTAAGGATCAGTCAAGGTGGAAGCTGTCACTCTGGCACTGAAAGTAGAAGCATTCATTGTATGCTCGACTTGAAGTATCAAGCAGATATCAAAAATCCGCGCCATGAGAGGATCGGGTTCTCGCTCATCGAGCATGTATAGAAAGTTGGCGGAATAGTCTAAGTCATCACGGGGACGCACGGGATCGTTGCCTTTCCGCATCAGTTGGAAGGCTGCTACCATTGTGGGAATGGTTGCTATCAGACGCACCACTGAATCTCGAATGTAGACAGGATTATGTAAATCTCGGAGCGAATAAAACAAACCTAAAGCCGCAGCAGAGGCTTGTAGGGCATCCATTGGGTGGCCGCTTTCTGGAAAGCATTTCATCATGTCCCGAATGCGGTATTTTATCCGCCGGTGGTAACGAACTTCATGCTCAAATGTTTCCAGTTCTTCCTTGCTTGGCAGTTTACCCCAGATTAAGAGATAAGCAGTTTCTAGAAATGTACTTTTTTCTGCTAATTCTTCAATCCTAATGCCACGATATTCTAGTATTCCCTTTTGCCCATCAACATAGCTGATACTTGATTGGGCGGCGGGAATGCCTTCTAAACCAGGCTTGTATTCGCACACCATCATGGCAACACCATTTGCTTTGTGAAATATCTGATCAAGTTAACTTACCAGAAATTTATTGCCGCCATAACAGTAGCCGTTCTAACAACAATCGAAAATGTTGAAAAACTGTTATAGCAGGTACTTGGGTGGTGTCAACCAAAACATCTGACTCCGACCCAGAGGAGAACCTGTTTCTGGTAGTTTTATCCCAATCATACCTGCTTTTTTCAAGACTAAGCTTGCTTTGGCTTCTCCCCACAGCAGAATTTCTGCCCAATTGCTCAAACTAGGTTCGTGTCCAACCAGCGCCAGTTGGGTATTTTGGGAATAATTTTTTGGTTCTAACCAGTCTTTGAGCCAACTAGAAATTTGACCATCGGGCGCGAGGTGGCTAGATTCCTCGAATTGAGAGCTTAGTTTTTCTGCTACGAGGATTTCAGCCGTTTGGCGGGCCCGCACTAAGGGACTAGTGAGAATTAAATCAAAGTTTAAACCTAATTTAACAAGTTTTTGGGCAACTTTCTCAGCTTTTTGCCTTCCTTCTTTGGTTAAGCTGCGTTCCTCATCCTTGATGTTTAATCCCTTGTCTTCGGCGATGCCATGACGAATTAAATATAGTTCCATACTTTTAGTTTTGTTAGCGTAGCCTGTGCTGAGTTATTAGTTACGCTTGTGTTATTGATCTATCTTAATCTTAATCATCATTACGTATTCGTGAATCTACCATCTGTCTGATGTAGTAAAGTGTTAGGCGTTTAACATGTTATGGATACGAGTAAAATGATAGTTGAGTTAGTCATGTGACTTTGACCACTCATTGGGTCACAAGCCCCTAAATTTATTTATGAAAAAAACAAAATATTTTTTAAAGGGACTCGCCATGCTGTGAAAAAATACGTCCAAGTTTTCAATCCCCTGGTTTTAACTATGGGGTTGTACTCAGCACGGGCTAAACGCCCCGCTTCCGCTAACAGCACTACTGAAGCTGCATAAAAGCGGCTTGGTAATCTTCCATTTCGTTATTTTATCGTTTGAAACATCTGAATCTTGATATAAAAAAATAGCCGCCTCCACAAGGGAAGCAGCTATTTTTACAAACACGGGATTACAAAGTATTAGTAATCAAAATCGCCGCCGCCGCCAGCACCAGCGCCAGCAGGGGCGCCATCCTTAGGCTCAGGCTTGTCAACTATAATACATTCGGTTGTCAACACCATACCAGCGATGGAAGCAGCGTTTTGCAGAGCAGAACGAGTCACTTTCGCAGGGTCAACAATACCAGCAGCTAACAAATCGACAAATTCGTTTGTTGCAGCATTGTAGCCAACACTAAATTCTTTCTCTTTCACGCGTTCAGCGATCACAGCACCATTCTGACCGGCGTTTTCAGCAATCCGCTTCAGAGGGGCAGGTAAGGCGCGAACGACAATCAACGCACCAATCAACTCTTCATCCTTAAGATTACTCTTTGCCCACTCTTCCAATTCAGGAGCAAGGTGAGCCAGAGTTGTACCACCGCCAGGAACAATACCTTCTTCCACAGCAGCTTTGGTGGCGTTGATAGCGTCTTCTAGGCGCAGTTTCTTGTCTTTCATTTCGGTTTCGGTCGCTGCACCAACTTTCACTACAGCAACACCACCAGAGAGTTTAGCAAGACGCTCTTGCAGTTTCTCTTTGTCGTAAGAAGACTCGGTTTCATCGATTTGACGACGAATCTGTTCGACACGAGCCTTAACAGCAGCTTCGTTACCTTCGGCAACAATTGTGGTGCTGTCCTTAGTGATGGTGATTCGGCGAGCTTTACCCAGGCTATCCAGCTTGGTGTTATCTAGCTTCAGACCAGCATCTTCGGTAACTAGTTGACCACCAGTTAAAACAGCGATGTCTTCTAGTAGTGCTTTGCGGCGATCGCCAAAGCCAGGAGCCTTAACTGCAGCCACGTTGAGTACACCGCGTAAACGGTTTACTACTAAAGTTGCCAAAGCTTCTTTTTCAATATCTTCAGCGATAATCACCAAAGGACGACCAGCACGAGCTACTTGCTCTAACACTGGTACAAGGTCTTGCACCAAAGCAATTTTCTTATCGGTCAGTAGTATGAAAGGCTCATCAAAAACCGCTTCCATCCGCTCAGGGTCGGTAGCGAAATATGGAGAGATGTAGCCTTTGTCAAAGCGCATCCCTTCAGTGATTTCCAACTCGGTGAACATAGATTTCCCTTCTTCTAGGGAAATTACGCCTTCCTTGCCCACCTTGTCCATTGCTTGGGCAATCATCTGACCAACTTCTTCGTCATTACCAGCCGAGATCGCACCAACTTGGGCAATGGCTTTGGAATCTTCCACTGGACGGGCGTGTTCTTTGATTTTTTCTACTAGGAAGGCAGTAGCTTTGTCAATACCGCGCTTGAGCGAAATTGCGTTAGCACCAGCTGCAACGTTCCGCAAGCCTTCTTTGACGATCGCATGAGCTAAAACGGTAGCAGTGGTAGTACCATCGCCCGCAGCATCATTAGTCTTAGAAGCAGCTTGACGAATCAGAGCTACACCAGTGTTTTCAATATGATCTTCTAATTCGATTTCTTTGGCGATCGTCACACCGTCATTGACAATTTGTGGCGCGCCAAATTTCTTTTCTAGAACTACGTTACGACCTTTGGGGCCAAGGGTAACAGCTACAGCCTCAGCCAGAATGTCAATGCCTCGCTCTAGAGCGCGACGGGCGTTTTCGTTGTAGATAATGCGCTTTGCCATAGGTGTCTAAATCCAGGGATTAGGTCAATTTTTTCTTGAATTGGGTATTGGGCACTGGGCATTGGGCATGGGGCATAGGGCATTGTCTTTATTTTTGACATTACCTGTTCCCTGTTCCCTATTCCCTGTTCCCTATTCCCCACTAGATAACAACTGCTAAAATATCTTTTTCAGAAAGCAGTACATATTCTTCGGTGCCGAGCTTGATGTCAGTGCCGGCGTACTTGGAGTACAACACCTTATCGCCGACTTTAATTTCCAATTCCTGACGGCTACCGTCTTCATTACGCTTGCCAGGGCCAAGGGCGACTACTTCCCCAACCTGGGGCTTTTCCTTGGCTGTGTCGGGCAAATACAGACCACCTGCGGTCTTTTCCTCAGAAGCGTTCACTTTTACGAAAACGCGATCGCTTAGAGGTTTAACTGTAGAAACGCTTAGAGATAAAGCTGCCATAATTATTTTCTCCAGAGTTTAGCACTCTCAACTCCTGAGTGCTAATTTACCTAAAAGTAGAGTCCAATAGCAAGAATCCCTTGAGTACGGGTTCCCGAACTAGAGGGTCATAAATGTACTTAAGTATAAATGCTTAATTATTTCTACCTTTCAGGTTTTGTTCTGTAAGCTACGAAGAGAGTAGAGAGTGGGGAGTAGAGAAGAGGAAACAGGGGAGCAGGGAGCAGAAGGAGAAAATATTACTTTATTATTTCCCTCATCCCCCAATCCCCAATTTTCAAAGCTTGGAAAAGGGATCTGCTCGATGAGTAACAACACAGCGATCCAGTCCAGGCATCAAATCCCAAAACCACTAAACCTCTAGAACATAAAACCCTAAGTAATTATGTAGAAAGTTTAGAAATTGCAAAAAATCTGCAACACATTTTTATTTGTGCTGACCAGACAATTGTTAATTTCTACTCAAAACGAGCTAGTCTGGAATCCTGGGAATGCTTAAAAAGCGACTTAAACAGTTCAAACTCAATGAGCCGCATACTAGAGTTATGCCATTTGCGTCTTTAGAACAAAAGCCAACTGCTTGCGTGTTTCTTGTTCTAGACTCATAATGGTGGTTTACACTGATGGTGTCGCCAAGTAAACCCGGAAGTTACCTTGCGGATGATCCAAGAACACTGAATAGGCAATAAGGTGGTAAAAGAATATGCGTTTTTAACCCATCCTTTGCCAAAAACTTCCCTAGTTTCTTGTGAACTCCTTATAGAGGCTTAACAATCGAAGGATATGTTATGGCAGTAAGCTTAAAGAAAGTGCGGGTTGATTTTGAGGTAGGGTCATCTTTAAGCCAATACTTAACTTGTAAGTCAGAAGGATTATTATTTTATCAGTGTTTTTTACCCCGCCCCTTTCAATGCGATATATAATAGCGCATTATAGATACTACTGCTATACGTATCCTTGCTGGACTTTTGCTATCGAGCTACTAGTCTGTTGAAAGTGTTCGGCATTTTTGAGACTTCGAGACAGCAAAGGCAAGTTAAGTAGGAAAAAGGACAACATCTCGAATAACCCACAATAGAGGATAAATATTCAAGACTTTGATGGACCGAAGCGCGACAAGTGCCACTGCTATGAAAGAGCCCAGCATGAAAGATCACAAACGACTTCTATTGATTGATGATGACCCTAACCTCATCTTGCTGGTGAAGGATTACTTAGAATTCCGGGGATACGAAGTCATCACCGCCGAAAATGGACGTGAAGCTCTGGAAATTTTAGAGCAAGATGTTCCAGACATGATCATCTGCGATGTGATGATGCCGGAAATGGACGGATATACTTTTGTGGAACAAGTCCGGCAAAACGAACGCACCAGTTGGATTCCGGTTCTTTTCCTTTCAGCTAAGGGACAAAGTGCAGACCGAGTTAAGGGTCTGAATAAAGGTGCTGATGTTTATATGGTCAAGCCCTTTGAACCAGAAGAACTCGTAGCCCAAGTTGAATCCTCGTTGAAACAAACTATCCGTTGGAAAGAACACCAAGCAAAAGGAGGCGAAAACGGTTCCCGTATCCAGGTTCCCTTCGATGTCCAGTTAACCCCAACTGAACTGAAAGTAGTTCAGTTTGTTGCTAGAGGTTTAGCTAACCGTGAAATTGCTGAAGAACTAAATGTTAGTCAGCGCACGGTTGAAAGTCATGTGTCCAATATGTTGGGCAAAACCAATCTCCACAACCGCACTGAATTAGCGCGGTGGGCGATTGAAAATCAAATGGCTTAAACAAAGTTAAGAGTTAAAAGTTAGGAGTTACGAATTATGAATTTTTTAACTTCTAACTCCTAACTCATAACTAAATCTACCAACCATCTTCTTCAGGGCTGGATTAGTGCAAAACTTCTAAATCCAGTTCATCCAGGTAAGTTAGGGCGCTTTCAATTTGGGAAACAGTACCTCGCAGTTCCAGATCGAAGCAGCTATATTGTGGCACGTTTGCGCTTACCTGAGCATCAGCAATAATGACTGTGATGCCATATTGAGAAACCAGTCGTGAAATGACTGGTTCCTCATGCAAGTCTTTAGGAATGCGAACCTGGATGCGAGTTTGGGTGCGTCTATTATCTAAAATATTAGTATTAGATTTTACTTGCTTATTTGGAATTGCCATTGTAGCTTCCTATTCGACTTCTTGGGTGAGGGTTTAGCTTTGGATGATTTCTTTTAACACTAGCGTTACTTATCCTATGCACGCAAATGGTAGCAAATGATTCATAATTCATCATGAAGGTTAGATGATATTAATTATGGATTCCTATAAACAAGTGCGATCGTATCTAATACAATACGGTTTGGTTAAGGTTTTTTGATAAAAATTATAGAGCGCAAAGATGCGATAAATTATTGTAGAGACGGCGATTCATCGCGTCTCTTGTCTTAACCAAATAGTATTAGCATCTAATGGATTCTGTATTTATTAAAACAGAATTCAGCATTCTTCTTTAGAAACTTATAAGTTAAATTTTGTTAGAAGATAAATCAACGCCCTAAAAAATAATTCTCCGGTGAAGTCTTAATTTAAGTGTCGCTTTTATGATTAACAGCTAATGCTATTGGAATTTCAATTGCAAATTCAGTTCCATAGCCAAATTCAGACTTTAGCTGGATATTGCCCTGATGTTTCTCAATAATTTGATGGCTAATTGCTAAACCTAGTCCCGTTGCTTTGTTGATAGGTTTAATTGTAAAGAAAGGCTCAAATATCTTGCTTTGAATCTCCGCATCTATTCCATCACCGTTATCTCTGAATGTAATTATCACTGTTTCTAATTCAGTTACTTCAGTTTTAATAACTATTTGCTTTTGGATCTGATTATCTAGCTTTAGTAAAGCATCAATGCTATTACTAAGGATATTCATGAATACTTGGTTTAGTTGTGCTGGATAACATTGAACTGGTGGGAGATTTCCATATTTTTTAATAATTTCAATTTTTGGGTGTAGCCGATGATTTAAGCTTCTTCTTTACTGGATAGCATGACGATCGGAATATCACGAGTTACTGGATGAGAGCGAAACCAACGCAGTAACATTAATCCATCGATATTTGGCATAATCATATCCAAAAAGATCACCGTTGGTTCTATGGCGATCGCATCTTGAATAGCTTTAGCTGGATTACTTGTGTAGTGAAGGGAAATATCTGTTTCTGTCGCAACCATCCGACGGAAGGCTTCGCCGATAATTACCTGATCGTCAATTAGTAGAAGCCTGACTGTGGATATTTTGGCTTTGGCATCCAGAATAAATGGCGCAGCTTGTGGAGTTTGTGGTTGACTCCAGTTTGGCGATAACAATAATCAATCCTTCGTCCTGACGGCGATTTATCGCGTTTTTTGGCTTAATCGAACCGTATTGAGCGCAGACAGACTTGGTTTTTGTCGACGCGATTTTTAATCCCCTTGTTTATTTAATCAAACTAAAACTCAGCACTTTGCGGTGTACGCGGGAAGGGAATCACATCACGAATATTTCCCATACCAGTCATAAATTGCACGAGTCGTTCAAAACCTAGTCCAAAACCAGCGTGAGGGACAGTACCATAACGACGCAAATCAAGATACCACCACAAGTCTTCTGGGTTTAATCCTTGCGCTAACACACGGCGTTCTAATACTTCTAAACGTTCTTCGCGCTGGGAACCGCCGACAATTTCGCCAATTTTCGGTGCGAGAATATCCATTGCACGGACGGTTTTTTCATCGTCGTTCAAACGCATATAAAATGCTTTGATTTGCCCTGGATAATCTGTAACAATTACTGGCTTTTTAAACTGTTGTTCAGCTAGATAGCGTTCGTGTTCTGATTGTAAATCTAAACCCCAACTCACAGGATATTCAAATTTAACATCAGCTTTTTCTAAAAGTTTGATCGCTTCCGTATAAGTTAAGCGTTCAAACTGATTATTAATAATATTTTCGGCTGTGGACAACACAGATTTATCAATGCGTTCATTGAAAAATTCCATATCTTCTGGGCAAGTTTCCAACACATATTTAAAAATGTGCTTGAGAAACGCTTCAGCCAAATCCATATCGCCTTCTAGATCGCAAAAAGCCATTTCTGGCTCAACCATCCAAAATTCTGCTAAGTGGCGGGAGGTGTTGGAATTTTCTGCACGGAAGGTAGGGCCAAAGGTGTAGACGTTAGAAAACGCCATCGCCATGACTTCCGCTTCCAACTGGCCGCTAACTGTTAAATATGTGGGTTTAGCAAAAAAGTCTTGGCTGTAATCTACTGCTTGGTTTTCTGTACGGGGAATATTCTTTAAATCTAAACTGGTAACGCTAAACAGTTCGCCCGCACCCTCGCAATCGCTAGCAGTGATGATGGGGGTGTGTACCCACAAAAAGCCTCTTTCTTGGAAAAATTGGTGAATTGCTGTCGAACAAGCATTTCTGACGCGAAAAACTGCACCAAAGGAATTAGTCCGCGATCGCAAATGTCCAATGGTTCGCAGAAACTCAAAGGAATGCCGTTTCTTTTGCAGGGGATATGTATCGGGATCAGCTTCACCGTAAACTTTCACTGACTCGGCTTTCAACTCAATTCGCTGTCCTTTACCCAGAGAAGCCACTAGTACCCCTGTCGCTTCCACAGCCGCACCTGTATTCAATTTTTTCAAGATAGCTTCGTAATCTGGCAAATCCTGATTGATGACGACTTGCAAATTAGCTAGTGATGAGCCGTCATTGACTTCAATAAAAGCAAACCCTTTAGACTCACGTTTTGTTCGCACCCAGCCTTGCACTTGGATGGACTCATCAGGTTGGCCACTTCGCAATATTTCTGCAATCCGTCGATTTACCATATTTACCCAGCATAAGACTTTAATATCCAGCCTATGATAACGCCCATTCCACCAAAGCGGACTATTTGCCAGAAAGGTTTTTTGAGGCTACGCCAAGAAAATAATTGGCTTTCTAAGTTTAGTTCTAGCCTTTCCAACTGCTGTTGAATGTGCCGTAACTCTGCTTTGATTTCTGGTGTCTGAGATTTATTGTGCTTTAGTTGATCCCGGCGCTGTTGCCATTGTGCCTGTTGTTGGCGATCGCGTTGCACTTGCTCGTAACGTTCTCTTAAGGATAGGAGCGATCGCTCTACTTCCTCTAATTCTTGTTCAAAATCCGGTTCGGGATTTTCTGCTGACGGCTGCGATTGTTTTGGCGGCTTCATTTACAAGTAGTAAAGTAGAAGTAAATGCAAATGTGCCAATAGTTATGTCCCAATCTACCCAGCTGCCGAAAACCAGTCAACTGAATGAACTTAGTACTCTGGAACTAGCTCAAGCCCTGATGGAAAGACTGAGCATTTCCCCTAACGATTGGCATCGCCTCAAGTCTAACCGCAATTCCCGCGCTAATGAACAAGTGGCAGCAGCTATTGTCTATCTTTTAAAGAATCAGCCACAAGAAGCTCAAGCGAGATTAGAACAGGCAATTGGTTGGTTAGATCGCTCCATTTCTGCCCCTCCCTGTCCAACTCACGGTAAGTAGGGAATGGGGAATAGGGAATAGTTAGTAAGAAACAACTAATCAATAACTTTCCCACTCCCCTCTTATCGCCGCAGAGATAGTCCCCGGCGATTTTCCATTTGTTTACAAAGCCTCAATTCTGTGCCTTTGCGGTTCCACTGCACCTGATCAAAAATTTGATGCAGAAGACATAAACCACGACCATTTTCTGACTCATCTGGTGGAAGATAGTCTGTTGGTTCTTCATTAGTAGTAGATGAAGGAGTAAAACCACTACCCTGGTCTGAGATTATCCACCAATATTGATTATCTATTACGGAAAAACGAACTACAACTGTTTTGCTTGGATCGAGATTATTGCCATGTTTAGCTGCATTTACTAGGGCTTCTTGAAGTCCTAGCCGCAGTTCTGCTTGTAATTTTGCTGGAATTTCTGCCAACAATAAATCTAATATAGGACAAAGGTAGAGGGTTGAGGCAAAACTAATAGTGCCCCAATAACGTCCAACTGGACGGAGTGAAATAGTAATCACAAGAGAAACCCCATAGCTTTCAGTTAGCTAGACATCAGTTTGCTATTACAGTCACCCTGATAAAACTTGAGGTGGTCATGCTGCCTTCAAACTTGCGTCTTTAAAACTAAATTTTGAAAATGCTAGGGAGCATTGGCTTTATAACTATGAGTTGGAATTGTTTAGATATATATCGGTCAGAATCACTTTGATAATGATGTCAGCAAATTAAGAACATGCTGCTAATTTGAGAGAGTATTGGCATACTCTAGTTATTTGCCGATTTATAATTCATACAATCCACTTCATCTTTTTAATAACCTATGCAACTTGAATTTATTTAAACAAAATGATTTTTTATTTTTGCCTTAATTCAATTTTAGCATCTTTAGTATGCACTAGACTAAAAATTTCAAATTTCAGTTTTTGTAAAGGAATTACCATCCTTGCTCAAATGTGACAGCACAAGAAAGGCGGCAACTTCAACATGAGCAGTTTGAGGGAAAAAATCAGCAGGTTGTACCCGTGTGATGGTATATAGCCCATCTTGACAAAGCAATTTCAGGTCACGGGCGAGGGTAGCTACTTTACAGCTGACGTAAACGATCCGAGATGGTTTCAATTGCCGTAAAGTGTCGATGACTGCGCGATCACACCCCTTACGTGGCGGATCGAGTATTACTACTTCTGGTATTGTGCCCATCTTTGGCAGCAATTTCTCTACTGCCCCTACTTGGAATGTCACATTATCAATTCCGTTGCGGTGGGCGTTCAAAATTGCTTGTTCTACTGCTGCTGATTGCACTTCTAATCCTGTAGCAATACGTACTTTTTTGGCGAGGGGTAAAGTTAAAGTCCCAATACCACAGTAGGCATCAACTAGCAACTCATGCCCTTGAAGATTGAGTTCTGATTGAATTACCTGTAATAGTGCCTCTGCTGTTTCGGTATACACTTGGAAAAATGTATCTGGGCGTACTTGAAATTCCAGTACAGCAAAATATTCACGCAGGTGAGGTACTCCAGCGATGCAACGGGTTTCTGATCCAAAGATAGCATTTGTGCGATCGCTATTGCGGTTGAGCGACACTCCTACTAACTGCGGATAACGCTTTAACCATTCCTGCGCTTGGGTTTCAATTCCTGACAAATTCCAGTCTTTCACCACCAAAGTCAGCAACATTTCTCCAGTGTGTCGCCCAATGCGTAAACCAAGATGGCGAATTTGTCCAAGGTGGCGCTGTTCGTCATAGATTCGCCAACCTTGTTGTTGAATATCCTGCTTAACTTCGGCTAGTATTGGATTTAATCGTAAATCTTGGACTGGACATTGATTTAAGTTAATTAATTGGTGACTACCTTTTTGATAGTAACCAGCTTGTACCTGTCCCGTTGCCGATATACCCAAGGGATATGTAGATTTATTACGGTAGCCGAAAGCAGAAGGGGCGGCGAGTACCGGATCTACCGGGGGTTGGACAAAACCGCCAATCCGTTCCAAAGCTTGGATAACTTGATTTTGCTTGGCTACTAGCTGGTAATCATAATTAATATGCTGCCACTGGCAACCACCGCACTTATCCGCCACAATACAACTGGGTCGAATCCGGTGGGAGGATGGTTCTAATAGCTCTTGGAGCTTACCGTGAGCGTATTTGGGTTTAACATGTACTAAGCGGACAATGGCGCGATCGCCTGGGACGGTATCTGGGACAAACACTACACGCTCATCAGCGCGTCCCACACCATCGCCTGTATCACTCAGATTAGCGATCGTCACTTCAATTAATTCACCCTGTTGCCAAATTATTTTAGTCATTAGTCATTAGTCATTAGTCATTGGTCATTGCCTTCTTCATTTCCCCCAATCCCCAGTCCCCAGTCCCCACTCTCCCCAAATAGATAAATTCAATACATAAGTAACTCCGATCCCTTCACTTGTGTACCTCCAACTCGGTAAACTAACAGATAATATTTCAGGTGATTTCAATAATCATGACTGTAATTAGCCAAGTTATTCTCAAAGCCGACGACGAACTGCGTTATCCCAGCAGTGGTGAACTTAAAAATATCAAAGACTTTTTGCAAACCGGCGTACAACGGACACGGATTGCAGCTACTTTGGGTGAAAACGAAAAGAAGATAGTTCAGGAAGCAACCAAACAACTTTGGCAGAAGCGTCCTGACTTTATCTCCCCCGGAGGTAATGCTTACGGAGAACGCCAACGCTCTCTATGTATCCGTGACTTTGGCTGGTACTTACGCCTAATTACCTATGGCGTGCTTGCCGGTGATAAAGAGCCAATTGAAAAAATCGGTTTGATTGGGGTGCGGGAAATGTACAATTCATTGGGTGTTCCCGTGCCTGGAATGGTAGAAGCGATCGCTTCCCTCAAAACAGCCTCCCTTAGCTTACTGAGTGCAGAAGATGCTACCCAAGCAGCACCATACTTTGATTACATCATTCAAGCTTTGTCGTGATACAAAGTGTGTGCGAGTTCTAGGAGTATACTTCCGGTCTACTTAGGCATAAGATACCCAATTTGATCATACCTTCCCCACATTTGGTAGTGGCTGTGGCAAAACCTTTGTCAAGTTACTAACCAGTTGTGGGGAAATTTTATAGATATGGGCATTAGGCATGGGGCATTTTACTAATGACCAATGACAAATACAAAAAACCGACAGTCCTTGAGTAAGGCTGTCGGTAATTAAGTGTGTTCCCTATTAATGACTCGGCTAGAGTTCAGTTGTCACTAATTATGCCTAGTTAGCGATCGCAGGGAGACGATCCTAATCATCGATATGTGTGATTCTCGTCACTTGATTGTTACATCTAAACTGCATATACCCGAATAATCTCTGAGTGACACTCGATTTATGCAAGTTCAGGTGCTAGAAATTTCACTGAGATTAAAAAATCAAGTTATCTTTAAAAACTAAAGCATTTGGTGTATAATTACCATTCATCTTGTGTCTCTCACTATCGGGATAATTCTGTTGAGCGTATTCTGAGGTTGTCCTACTCCTCCATCCAATAAAAAATTACTGGTAAGTAAGGCTGGTCAAGCACCTTCTGCTAATACTTCCCAAGATCCAAGTACAGGTATTTAGTTAGAGTTTAATTGAACAGCGATCGCGCTTCAATCTACAGAAAAGTAAAAGTGCGTAGCTTGTTGGCGTAAGCATCGTGTTTTGCAACATAATGAGTAAATCACAATAGGGCGATAAGCTAGAGTTAGCAGAAGAAGTGATTTACAACTGGCGAAAAACCTAGCTTGGGGTAACAATGGCAACAGAACAAAAGCACAGCAACTATTTATCAGAAGCCGAAAGCCGTTTGCGTCAGCTTCCTCCTGAGAGGTTGCGAGTAGCAGTTGCAATGATTGCTTATTTACAAAAAACAGAAGAAAGCGAAGCTACTGAAAAACTATTATTAAATATTCCTGATTTTGCCGAATATTTCCGCGAAATTGAGCAAAACGAAGAGGAATTACAAAATACTCCCTCAAATCAAATTGCCTCAGATGAAGAAGTACTCCAGGCTTACTTAGCAGTTGAAAAAAAATGGGAAGATGTATTCCGTCACCTTGCAGACTCCTAAAATTCTTGGCTATTTCTCAAGTCTTAAATATTCACCAACGCCAAATTAAAAGATTTGGTGGAACATCAGGTGTTAGAGACGAAGGTTTACTAGATTCAGCACTGGCACAACCTCAAGCTACTTTTGGCGGTGAATTTCTCCATCCAACAATTTGCGAGCAAGCAGCAGCGTACCTGTACCATTTAGCAATGAACCATCCGTTTCTTGATGGCAACAAGCGCACCGCTTTCGCTGTTATGCTCACTTTTTTGAACTTAAATGGCTATGCTCTCAACTTATCTTAAGAGCAAGCTTACAACTTGGTGATTCAAGTAGTCCAAAAAGAAATATCCAAAGAAGAATTATCTGCATTTCTCGAACTGCACCTAGAGGGCAAGTAAATCGATAGAATAATGCTCTGTCCCCCCAGAGTGCATTATCTTCCATGACTGCAACCTCAAAACCAGCCTTTTCCCCCCAAGAAATTGCGGCTGTTGGTCTTAAACCAGAAGAATACACAGAAATTGTCCGTCGGCTAGGCCGTCATCCTAACAAAGCTGAACTGGGAATGTTTGGCGTGATGTGGTCAGAGCATTGCTGTTACAAAAATTCTCGACCTCTACTCAAACAATTTCCTACCGATGGCCCCCGCATCCTCGTGGGGCCTGGTGAAAATGCTGGTGTTGTAGACTTAGGTGATGGACTCCAACTAGCTTTTAAGATTGAATCTCACAACCACCCTTCAGCAGTAGAACCATTTCAAGGTGCAGCAACGGGTGTAGGAGGCATTCTCAGAGATATCTTTACAATGGGTGCGCGTCCCATTGCTCTATTAAACTCGCTGCGCTTTGGTTCTCTAGAAGATGCCAAAACTCAAAGGCTCTTCCAAGGCGTAGTCGCAGGAATTTCTCATTATGGTAATTGTGTGGGAGTACCCACCGTTGGCGGTGAAGTTTACTTTGACTCTGCTTACTCTGGCAATCCTCTAGTGAACGTTATGGCACTGGGGTTGATGGAAACAGCAGAAATCGTCAAATCGGGAGCATCTGGATTAGGCAACCCCGTGCTGTATGTTGGTTCTACCACTGGGCGCGATGGTATGGGAGGCGCAAGTTTTGCTAGTGCAGAATTGAGCGATCAATCCATAGACGATCGCCCTGCGGTGCAAGTGGGCGACCCATTTTTGGAAAAGTCTTTAATTGAAGCTTGTCTGGAGGCGTTTAAGACGGGTGCAGTTGTCGCCGCCCAGGATATGGGAGCCGCGGGAATCACCTGTTCTACCTCAGAGATGGCAGCAAAAGGCGGTGTGGGAATTGAACTAGATTTAGATAAGATTCCCGTCAGAGAAACGGGAATGGTTCCTTATGAATATCTACTTTCGGAATCTCAAGAACGAATGCTGTTTGTTGCCCACAAGGGGCGTGAGCAGGAATTAATCGACATTTTCCACCGTTGGGGACTTCAAGCCGTTGTGGCTGGTACAGTCATCGCTGAACCGATTGTGCGGATTCTCTTTCAGGGTGAAGTAGCAGCAGAAATTCCCGCAGAGGCTTTGGCGGAAAATACCCCACTGTATCACCGAGAGTTATTGGCAGAAGCGCCAGAATATGCGCGTCAAGCTTGGGAATGGACTGCTGATTCCTTACCTGCTTCTACAACTTCTGGAATAGAACTCCAAGGACACCTGCAAACCTGGAATGATATTCTCTTAACTTTGCTTGATACACCCACGATCGCATCTAAAAATTGGGTATATCGTCAATATGACCATCAAGTACAAAATAATACAGTAACACTGCCAGGTGGTGCAGATGCGGCTGTTATCCGTTTACGCCCCCTTGAAGAAATCCCCAATCTCAAATCCAAAATCCAAAATCTAAAATCAGGAGTGGCGGCCACAGTAGATTGCAATCCTCGTTATGTTTATCTTGACCCTTACGAAGGAGCTAAAGCAGTGGTGGCAGAAGCAGCCCGCAATCTTAGCTGTGTGGGTGCTGAACCTCTAGCGGTGACGGATAATCTGAATTTTGGCTCTCCAGAAAAACCCATTGGTTACTGGCAATTGGCAGAAGCTTGTCGCGGTTTAGCGGAAGGTTGCCGAGAATTGGCGACACCAGTCACAGGCGGAAACGTTTCTTTGTACAACGAAACCTTTGATTCTCAAGGCATTCCACAACCCATTTATCCCACTCCTGTTGTGGGTATGGTGGGTTTGATTCCCGATATAAGCAAAATTTGTGGTCAAGGTTGGCAAGCAGCCGGCGATGTGATTTATCTTCTCGGATTGCCTCTGACATCTAAACTCAGTTTGGGAGCATCTGAATATTTAACCACTATCTACAATACTGTTGCTGGAAAACCACCAAGGGTAGATTTTGACTTGGAACGCCGCGTCCAGAAAGTTTGTCGTGAAGGAATTCGTAATGGTTGGGTACGTTCAGCCCACGATTCTGCTGAGGGAGGAGTAGCGATCGCCATAGCCGAAAGTTGTCTTGCTGGGAACCTTGGGGCTGAAATCAATTTAGAAATAGCCCCAACCCAATTAAATCGCTGGGATGAAGTGCTGTTTGCCGAAGGTGGTGCCAGGATTTTAGTTTCTGTAACATCACCACAACAAGAAATTTGGGAATCATATTTACAGGAACATCTAGGTCAAAATTGGCAAACATTAGGTACAGTTGGCAATTTGGAAACGGGTTTGGGGGTTTTCACCACTGATAACCAAACCTTAATCAAAGTTAGTATCGAAGATATGAGCGATCGCTATTTCCATGCGATCGCTAGACGTATCGCCGTCCACACCACTACCCCCGAAGAAGTTAGGAGTTGAAAGTGAGGAGTTAAGAATAAAAAGCATAACTCCTGACTCTTTTGTTAACTCTTGAACATAATTACGGTACTGTTTTAATGGATGGTTAAAGATTTATTAAGAACTCTACCACCATCTATATAATCCCAGTGACTTGACTACCGATTTTGAATTTTAGATTTTGGTGAGGTAGTGCGGTCTTCTCCCTTGGCGCTAGCCTCTCCCTTTGGGAGAAGGGGAGAGGCTAGCGCCAAGGGCGATAGCGCAGCGTTAGCGAGTCCGCGAGCGTCTGGGGGTTTCCCCCATGAGCAACTACCGAACCCAGAGGGATTAGGGGCATTGCTTCTATTTCATGTCTTGCTCTTACTAGGCTAAACAAATCTAAAAGAGCCATTCTCAAATCCTAAGCCGCATCCTTACTACGGTGCGATCAATCCAAAAGACGCTCTCTACGAGACGCTGCGCGAAGGCGGACTCGCTAATACTCCGCCATCGCCAATCTCAAATCCCAAATTGATTGACCCCCACCAGGAGCAAAGCTAGCATGATTTCTATTCATTCTGTCACTTCGGATGAATACCCCGACCCAACCAACAACCCAATCAATAGTCATGAAAATCAGCCTGACAAGCCCGAAGAAGCTTGTGGTGTTTTTGGCATCTACGCCCCAGGAGAAAACGTTGCTAAACTGACCTACTTTGGATTGTATGCCCTCCAGCATCGGGGTCAAGAATCAGCTGGTATTGCTACTTTTGAGGGTACACAAGTACATCTCTACAAGGATATGGGCTTGGTGTCTCAAGTTTTCAATGAATCCATCTTGGATCAATTGCTCGGTAGCCTTGCTGTTGGTCACACTCGTTATTCCACTACAGGTTCTAGTCGCAGAGTTAATGCCCAGCCGGCAGTGCTAGAAACCCGTTTAGGTTCATTAGCTCTAGCACATAACGGTAATTTAGTCAATACTGTGCAACTACGTCAAGAGTTGCTTGAAAATAAATGTAACTTAGTCACCACAACAGATTCAGAAATGATCGCTTTTGCGATCGCCGAAGCCATTAATGCAGGCGCAGATTGGCTAGAAGGTGCAATTAAGGCATTTCACCGTTGCCAGGGAGCCTTTAGTTTAGTTATTGGCACTCCCATCGGCGTTATGGGTGTCCGCGATCCTAATGGCATTCGCCCTCTGGTAATCGGGACTTTGGCTGGTAATCCAGTTCGTTACGTTTTGGCTTCCGAGACTTGTGGTTTAGACATCATTGGAGCCGAATACCTGCGAGATGTAGAACCAGGAGAATTAGTTTGGATTACTGAAGAAGGTTTAGCTTCCTATCATTGGAGTCAAAAATCTGAGCGGAAATTGTGTATCTTTGAGATGATTTACTTTGCCCGTCCTGATAGCGTCATGCACAACGAGAGTTTGTACAGCTATCGAATGCGATTAGGACACCAGCTAGCTAAAGAATCTTTTGTAGATGCCGATATTGTCTTTGGTGTTCCTGATTCTGGTATACCTGCTGCGATCGGGTATTCCCAAGCGTCTGGTGTCGCTTACGGCGAAGGACTGATTAAAAATCGCTACGTTGGGCGAACCTTCATTCAACCAACCCAAACCATGCGGGAATCGGGTCTGCGGATGAAACTCAACCCCCTCAAAGATGTGCTAGCAGGTAAACGAGTAATCATCGTAGATGACTCGATTGTGCGGGGTACTACCAGCCGTAAACTAGTCAAAACCTTGCGTGACGCGGGTGCAATCGAAGTACATATGCGAATTTCTTCTCCGCCTGTAACTCATCCCTGCTTCTATGGCATCGATACCGATTCTCAGGATCAGCTGATTGCTGCTACCAAATCAGTAGCGGAAATTGCCAAGCAACTGGAAGTAGACAGCCTCGCCTATCTGAGTTGGGAGGGAATGCTAGATGCAACGCGAGAAGACACTAATAGTTTTTGTTCTGCTTGTTTCACTGGAGATTACCCCGTGGTGATTCCCGATCAAGTGAAGCGTTCTAAACTGATTCTAGAAAAAGTAGTGGTATAGGGGCTTGGGGCATTAGGGACATGAGAATCAACAAAGAGGCAGGGGGCAGGGAGCGGGGGGAAATGACCCCTGACTCTGCGGTGGAATGAAGGGGGGAATATGTTCTTACGTCCCCCAACAAGAGTTAAGTGGTTCTCGTACCCTGCGGGAAGCTAACGCAACAGTTGTGGTCGAATCCCCATATTTACTATCTCCCCTGCTCCCTGCTCCCTTGCCTCTTTCTCAATACCCAGTCCCCAGTCCCTAATCCCCAGACTTAATCTGGGGATGATTCTAATTTGTCTGGCTTGAGTAAGGGGAAAGCGATCGCATCTCGAATACTGGCACAATCAGTTAATAACATCACCAAGCGATCGATCCCAATCCCTAAACCACCTGTAGGCGGCATCCCATATTCCAAAGCTGTCAGAAAGTCTTCATCTACACCTTGGGCTTCTAAGTCACCGGCAGCTTTCCGTGCCGCTTGTGCTTCAAAGCGTTCTCTTTGATCGATCGGATCGGTAAGTTCTGAGAAGCTATTCCCAGTTTCTCGCCCGACTATAAATAACTCAAATCGTTCTACCAAACCAGGTTGAGAACGGTGAGGTTTTGCTAGGGGTGAAATTTCTACAGGGTAATCAATTACAAAGGTAGGTTGAATTAAATTAGCTTCTACTTTCTCTTCAAAGGCTAAATTTAGTAACTTACCAATTGATTGGGCTTCATCGATACCAGGAACACCAGCATTTCTACTTGCTGTTTTGGCATCTTCTAAAGTTTGGAACGAATTAAAATCCAAGCCTGTAAATTCTTTAACTAAATCGTGCATTGTCACCCGTCGCCAAGGTGGTGTTAAATTTATAGGTTCCCCTTGGTAGGTGATTTCCAATGTGCCGAGTACCTCTTGGGCGACAGTGGTAATAATCCCCTCAGTCAGCGCCATCATATCGTTGTAGTCAGCGTAGGCTTGGTAAACTTCAATCGTTGTAAATTCGGGATTGTGTCGAGTTGAAATTCCCTCATTGCGGAAAACTCGCCCCAATTCAAACACCTTTTCAAAACCACCCACAATCAACCGTTTAAGGTGGAGTTCTGTAGCAATTCGCAAATACAACTCCATTTCTAAAGTGTTGTGGTAAGTGATAAATGGACGTGCATCTGCACCTCCAGTCTCACTTTGCAAAACCGGTGTTTCAATTTCCAGAAAATCTCGCTGTTCTAAATAGCGGCGAATACCGGCAGTAATTTGAGCGCGACGGCGGAAAGTTTGTCGCACTTCTGGGTTTACAATCAAGTCAACGTAACGCTGACGGTAGCGCTTGGCAACATCCGTTAATCCATGCCACTTGTCGGGTAGGGGCAGCAGAGATTTAGTGAGGATAGTATATTGTTTAACGTAGACAGATAACTCGCCCTTTTCAGTCCGTTTAATAGTACCTTTGGCTCCCAGGATGTCGCCTGCATCTGTAAGTTGTTTTAAGTGATTGAAAGCATCGGCATCAATATCTGCCATACCTTCTTGAATGCGATTTTTATCCAAATAAAGCTGAATTGTACCGGTTTCGTCTTGCAAAGTGAAGAAAGCTAATTTACCAAAAACGCGACGCGCCATAATGCGTCCAGCTATGGAAACTTCTAAATCAACTTCTTCACCACTGACTAAATCGGCAAACTTTTCTTGCAACTGCGCTGCATGATGGGTAGATTCCCAACGATAGGCATAAGGGTTAGTCCCTAGCTGCTTGAGTTGTTCTACTTTCTCCAGCCTGGCGGCTCGGATATCTTCTTCCGACATGGTAACGAACTAAATAGGGCAAGATTAATTATAGATGCTGCAAAAGTTGGCAGTAAAAGATATTTGTCTTTGAAGGCGCGTGCGTAGGCGTAGCCTGCCGGAGGCATCGCTACAGGAAATATACAATGACACAAACTAGCCTTAGTTCGGGTGCAAAATCCCATTCAGTTGAGCCAATACTCCTAACCTGAGCCAGATATCGCTGTTGTCTGCATCGATTTGCGAAGTATATCGCGATCGCCATCCCGCACTCAATAAAATCTTTTTATTAACTTTCCTTGCGTATTTGTCAAGATTTTGAGATATTAAATTGAAAAATCAATTCAGATAGAAACTTATGACAACCGAGCAAGAGCTTCAATCTCTTTTTAATTCCTTAGATGGCGATCGAGACGGCAAAATCTCCATTAATGATCTTTTTTTAAGTCCTGGCTTAAGTGCAATCATCTCATCAGAAACAAATACTACTAGTCCCCAGGAGTTACTAATACAGTATGATTCGGACAAAGACGGTAGTATTACCTTTGAAGAGTTAAAGCAAGCAGTTGAGAAAGCAAATAATTTAAACTAGCAGTCAAAAAATCAACGCCACACTCACCCCAAAATCTCTCTCTAGCCCACACTAAATCCCTCTCTAGGCAACTCTTGAGGGATTTGCCTTTATTTGTGAGACTTTTCTCTCCTCTACATTAGCATCTAGTCGATTGGGTTTTATTCTGCAACAAAATTCTATAAATCTAAATTTGTTTGGTTTTACTCTATTCAACTCAGACTCATGATATATCGTATTCTTTGATAAAATTGGTATGAGACAGGTAAAATAAAAACTGCTTGCGATCGCTTAGTTTAAGCCTTTAATCCTTTCCTATTTTTAACAAATGTCTAGATGAAATAGCCTTCATTTTCAAGTTAGTAAATTGCACGATCGCTTTTACTAAATTTTGCTGATCTGGTTGCAAATTTATTTTTTCTAGCGCTTGCTTGATATTATTACCAGCCCGGAGATTGTGAGTAAGTTGGGCACGCTGGAATGAGGTTAACACTGCCTCTATTTCCCTGTTTCTTCTCTGACGCACAGCCTGAAGTTCTTGCCGTTGTAAAGGAGTCAGGTTAATTTCCGACGAGGTGGAATAGCTTGCAGTTTTGGTAGTTTGGGCGAAAATAATATCAGAAGTCGTATTGATTTGAACGGGTGCAGCGAAGGCAATTCCCGGCATAAAGAGGACAAGAGCAAGAATATTAGCGAACACAGATAGCCATTTTGTCAAGTAAATTGCCATATTGAGAAATGTCTAGTACACAGTGGCGGAAGTTTGCCTGCTTTTAACAAGTTGCTTGAGCAATTTGTCTAGTTAATTAACCTCCAAAACCAGAAATTAAACGCTTGAGGGCACGACCGGCAATGTCGCCATAGCCCAGTTCTCCACACATAATCTTACCCATGACTTGGGGAGCAGAGGGGTGCTTAACACCAACTTGGTAGGCAATGTTGGAAAACCGATAAAACGCCCCAGCTAACTTTTTCGCCCAAGCCATCTCAGTACCCCATTGTTCATTCATGGCTTCGCTATATTTTTCTAAAGCGTTCGCATCACCAGAAAGTGCCTCATTAATGGCTCCTGCTGCAATTAAACCGCTAAAAATTGACGGACGAATGCCTTCTGCTGTCATGGGATCAACTACACAAGCAGCTTCCCCAACCAAAACCGCATTTTGAGTGTGCAGTTTTTGATTACCATCCCAAATAGATATGGGATAACCATACTGCTTGCTAGTTTTGATATCTAGATTAAACGATCGCGCGTACTCATCTAAAATCTTCTTAAAGTCTTGGCGTTCGCCACCGACAAATGTACCGATACCAATGGAATAACCGTCCGCCTTCGGGAAGTTCCAAATGTAGCCATTTTTCACCAAGCCTAACTCGATGTGCATTGTGGATTTATCCTTGACAGTTGCCGTAACTTCTGACTCTAAAGCTCCTGCTAAACTGCGTTTACGTTCTTTGAAGCCTAGCCATTTTGCCATTGGCCCTTTGACACCATCAGCCGCGATTAAGTAGCGGCCTGTAACTGGGCCATTGGCTGTGTTAACTTGCCAATAGTCGTTTTGAAATTCAATACCCGTTACTTCCGTATTATCTCGTAGTTCCGCCCCTTGCTTCTGTCCTTGCTGCACTAAGAAATGGTCAAAAATATCTCGTCGCACCATCCAGACTGGTTCTTTTGTGGGGATTTTTGCTTCCACCGGATCGCCCAATTTCCAGGTAAAGCGAAAGGAGTCGGCTTTTACAGAAATTACTGGGCTAAAATCAAAGTCAAACCATTGAGCGATCGCTGGAGATACACCACCACCACAAGGTTTATATCTTGGCAGGGATTCTTTTTCTAACACTAATACTGAGCGGCCTTGTTTGGCTAAATGATATGCAGCTGTTCCACCAGCTGGCCCCGCGCCGACGATGATGCAGTCGTACATATTGAATTTTTGCTCCAGAATTAGTTTATTTTCTCTTGAAATAATTAATCAATTTTGTTAAATATCTCAGAAATGATAAAGGCTGAAGAATTTATCCATCATCCTTCAGCCTTTATGCTTCAGACATTAAACTTTAAACAGTCGTAATGTCCTTTTCTTTTTCTGCCAGTAATTCGTCGATTCGGGCAGTATACTTGTTTGTCAGTTTTTGCAATTTATCTTGCTGATCTCGTGCTTCATCTTCAGGAATTTCAGCATTTTTTTCCTGTTTGCGAATGGCGTCTATGGCATCGCGGCGGATGTTGCGAATACTAACACGACCCTCTTCAGCATACTTAGATGCTAATTTGACGAGTTCTTTACGGCGATCGCTTGTCAAGGGCGGAATATTCAGCCGAATCACGGAACCGTCATTACTAGGGGTTAAACCGACATCTGACAAAGAAATCGCTTTTTCGACTATATTTAAACTGCTGCGATCGTAGGGTTGAATTAAGATCGTCGTAGCATCCGGTGTGCTAATGTTTGCCAGTGATTTCAAGGAAGTGGGCGAACCGTAATAATCCACCAATACCTTATCTAATAGGCTCGCATTGGCGCGACCAGTGCGAATTGAGTTAAAAGATCGTTGAGTGGCCTCAACGGTTTTTTGCATCGTACTTTCAGCTTCAGCTAATTTCACAAGAACCTCCCACAAGGGTGCCGATGGATTCTCCCAAGACTGCTCGGTGGATGTTACCTCTCACCGTTAGGTCAAAGACCAAAATTGGGATATTATTTTCTTTACATAAGGCGATCGCAGTACTATCCATCACCCGCAAATCTTTGGCTAAAACGTGTGCGTAGGTTAGGCTATTGTAACGCTTGGCGTCAGGATAAATATGAGGATCGGCATCATACACTCCATCTACCTTGGTGGCTTTAAAAATCACCTCGGCATCAATTTCTGCTGCTCTTAATGCCGCAGTCGTATCTGTAGTAAAGAAGGGATTTCCAGAACCAGCGCCAAAAATTACCACCCGCCCTTTTTCAAGATGACGGATGGCACGACGACGAATATACGGTTCTGCTAATTCTTGCATAGCGATCGCAGTTTGCACCCGCGTCTGTACTCCTATGCGTTCTAGCGAATCTTGCAGCGTCATGGCATTCATTACCGTGGCAATCATCCCAATATAGTCAGCTGTTGCCCTGTCCATTCCCGCCGACGCTGCTTTGACGCCACGAAAAATATTGCCGCCGCCAACAACTATGGCGATTTGAGTACCAGTGGCTATCACCTCTGCTAATTCTTGTGCTATGCCTTTGACCACCTCTGGGTCAATGCCATAGCCCATGTTGCCCATTAAGGCTTCACCGCTCAGTTTGAGTAAAACCCGTCGGTAATTCGTTCCCATGAAGTTCCGCTTTATCAAAAAAGTTGCAATTGCCTCCAATTTAAGATAACAGTTACAGGGACTATCTATGTCTAGTTACGCCAAATCAATGTAGTACCTATTGCTTCTGTTTGTTGTATATCTATTTCTCGACCATCAAAAAGAGAAGCGATCGCTGTTCTCAAATAATCCTCTCCCACTGATGATGGCTCGTGAGGATGATTATCAATTTTACCTTTATAGCGGACTATACCATTAGTATCTATTAGAAAGGCTGTTGGTGTTTTTCTTGCACCAAAACTACCTGTTACATCTTGGGTTGAGTCCCACAGGTAGGGGAAGTTCAACTGGTGATGCCGGGCAAAAGCTTTCATATTTTCAAAGCTTGACCTAGTATCGTAGTCAACATTACTACCATTCAATCCAATTAGTGTGAAGCCTTTTGAGGCAAATTCGGCTTGAATGTTTTTTAGCCTGCCTAGATACCACTCTACATAAGGACAGTGGTTGCACATAGAAATAACGCCGACTGCTCGGAACTTTTCAAGATAACGCCTGAGATGGTGTACTTGACCATCAATTCCGGGCAGTTCAAAATCTGGTGCGTAGCTCCCAACGGGAGTATCGATTGTTTCTAGTAGATTCATGATTTCTGGCTCGCAGAACTAGGAACAAGAAAAATATTGTTAAATTCAGCGTCAGTTTCCAGTTGCAAACCACTCCTTAGCCGATGCCTCATATTCGCCAATCTTATAGACCAAAGTTGCGATCGTAAATTGTGAAACTACTGAATATAGCACTGATGCTAATTCGCTCATATCTAAAAAATAGCCAAAATATTACTCACATGACAAAACTTATGATTCATAATACTTACATAATCTTCATCTATAAAGTAAATCACCTTTATAAACCAAATTAAAACTTCCTATACTGGATAAAACTATCATCTTAATGCTAATGTTATTAGCCGAGAATTTTTCATGGTATGTGTATAGGTTATCACCATAGGAAAAGATTTATTTTGAAAATCTGGTAAATTTTATTCAAATTCAAAACAATTTTACTTACGCCTGAGAGCTGATAAGCTTTTTACCCTTGTTATCATCAAATTTCCCATGACAACCTCAAGTTCACAAACAGCACTTCCCTCTACAAAAACCTGGATTTGGCAAGATTTTCCGATCTGCTATCAAACCCAAGGAAGCACTGGGCCAGCTGTTGTCCTGGTGCATGGATTTGGCGCTTCTTGGGGGCACTGGCGGAAAAATATTCCCGTACTAGCACAAAGTTGCCGTGTTTATGCGATCGATTTAATTGGTTTTGGTGCTTCTGCAAAACCTCAACCTGGTGAAAAAATTGCCTATACGCTAGAAACCTGGGGACAGCAAGTAGCAGATTTTTGCTGTGAAGTAGTGGGTGAGCCAGCTTTTTTAGTCGGAAATTCCATTGGCTGTATTGTCGCCATGCAAGCAGCAGTAAACAACCCAGAAATTGCCTTGGGAGTTGCATTACTCAACTGTTCTTTACGGCTGTTGCACGATCGCAAACGGGAAACTTTACCCTTATCTCGTCGTTACGGAGCGCCTGTACTGCAACGCCTGTTATCTATTAAACCAGTTGGTGATTTCTTTTTCAATCAACTCGCCAAACCGAAAACGGTGCGGAAAATTCTGCTGCAAGCTTATGCCAATACTGAGATGGTGACAGATGAGTTGGTAGATATTCTCACTTCACCAGCAAGCGATCCGGGGGCTGGGGCTGTGTTTCTTGCCTTTACTTCTTATTCTACAGGGCCATTACCAGAAGACCTTTTACCACTGTTACAGTGTCCGGCAATTATTTTGTGGGGAACGGCTGATCCGTGGGAACCAATTAAGTTGGGGAGAGAATTAGCTAATTTTCCCCAAGTAGAAAAGTTTATTCCTTTAGAGGGAGTGGGGCATTGTCCGCAGGATGAAGCGCCGGAGTTAGTCAATCCGATTTTACTCGATTGGATTTTGGAGCGATCGCGGTAATAGACTGGGCTCAATTTTCACGTGATGGGTGGTGTTGAATATATTCAAAAAGATTTATTTTTTGTTGATTGAGCCGATACGAAAACAATAACTTTTAACTACTTCTCCCTATCTTCATTTAGTGCTTTTTGGATAGCTTGGCGACAAAATTCAGGTGGGTCGTCCTTAGCCTTTACCTCTTCCTTCATTTCTTTGGTGACTCGGAAGTTTAATTGTTCGGTTAATTCCTTGCTCGGTTGGTTTCCAAAATTTTCAGGTTTACCCTTAGCTTTAGCCATTTATGTATAAACGTAAATATAGCTTAAAGTCGATGTTAACAACGGAATAGAGTTATTTATCGGTGAGTACTTGCTACGAAATTGCTTAACCGTATTGGACTCAACTAAAAATCACTATATTTATAAACTAACAATGAATTTTTGCAAATTACTAATTCAAAACTAACTGACTTAAAAAGAAGGCAAGGGCTGCACTACCCAAAGGAACTGTCAAATTGTCAATACCCAAAAATGAAACAGCTTCTAAAGCCGTAGCTATAACTGCTACTAACAGTGATACTGCCCAAGTTTGCCAACTGTTTCCTCGAGTTCCAACCAAAATCAAACTACTGACAACATAGCTAACAAGCATCATAGTTAGGGAGCCTTCCCAACTTTTTTCTGTACCAAAAACTTTATACTTATGTTTACCAAAGCGTTGCCCAATTAAGGCTGCTAATCCATCTCCCCAAGTCATGATCAAAATTCCGAGTGCTGCGTACTGGGGTTGTTGCAAGTACCAAAACCAGGCAACTAAAATACCGAAACTGACAGAGTAAAAAAATGTCCCTAAGCTTTGCCGTCCAACGCTATTAATACCAGGAAGGATGGGCAATCGGTAGGATAATAAGGTGATTGCACTCGCTAAAATAGAAGCTGTAATCCCTACACTGGCGGGAATATCTAGCCACCAGGCGATTAAAATCACATTACCAGTGCCAATATGAACTATCTTCCGCACGATTTCTGGCTTGTCGGCAAAGCGGTTTACCACCCATGCAATCAAGAGGATCAGTAACACCCAAATTGCAGCTGAAGCAATTTGCAGCCAGAAAACCGGAATTGAGGTGAAGTCAGAAAATGTAATTAACAAAGATGCGACAAAATGAAAATTTTTACCCCTGTTACTAATTTATAAGATTTGGGTAGCTGCAATGAAATTATTATTTATTTGGCTGATTCGAGGCTACCGAATGTTTATCTCGCCGTTGTTTCTTCCAACTTGTCGCTTTCAACCAACTTGTTCGATGTATGCTATTGAAGCTATTGAACGATTTGGAGTGTTGCGTGGTAGCTGGATGGCAACTCTGCGAATTTTGCGCTGTCATCCGTTTCATCCAGGTGGTTACGATCCAGTGCCAGATCTGGTGGAAAAGGTGAAGGAGGAGTAGTTTTGTGCAAATGGTGGTGAATTGAGGATTGGAGTTTAAACGCAAAGGAGCGCGGAGGGACGCAGAGAATGAGAAGACGGGTAGATTATTAAAGGATGTGTTCGTGGGTATAGCTATTTGGGGAGATGTCAATAGATGAGGTTGTCATCTAGCGTGGAAAGGTTGAATAATTTAATTTAGACTTACGATGAGTAATCCCACTGCGATTTCTATACCAGAACCACAAATTCCTACTCCTGGCCCGAGTCCGCTACCTAGCCCCAATCCTGAGCCGGGGCCAGCGATTCCTCAACCGTTACCGGGGCCTGTACCAGAACCAGTACCTACTCCTATTCCTCAAACAGTTCCAGCACCAATCCCCCAAACCATACCGGAACCTGTTTAGATTACCTTGGTAATGTAATCCAAAATCTCAAATCTAAAATCTAAAATGCTAAGAGCCGGAATTGTCGGACTTCCCAACGTCGGAAAATCTACTTTATTTAATGCTGTAGTTGCTAATGCCAAAGCTGAAGCAGCTAACTTCCCTTTTTGCACGATTGAACCGAATGTCGGTGTTGTCGCAGTACCGGATGAACGGTTAAATGTTCTTGCTAAGATTGCCAGTTCGGCACAAACTATCCCGGCGCGGGTTGAATTTGTAGATATTGCCGGTTTAGTTAAAGGCGCAAGTCAGGGTGAGGGATTAGGGAATCAATTCCTGTCCCACATCCGGGAAGTTGATGCGATCATCCATGTGGTACGTTGTTTTGAGAATGATGATATTATCCACGTTGCTGGTTCTGTTGATCCAGCGCGAGATATTGAAATCATTAATATAGAACTGGGTTTATCAGATTTATCACAAATTGAACGACGAATTGACCGTACTCGCAAACAAGCTCGTACCAGCAAAGATGCACAGTTTGAAGTCTCAGTCTTAGAAAAGTTAGCTGCGGCTTTAAATGAAGGTAAATCGGTGCGTCAGGTGAGCTTGAATGAAGAAGAAGCAGTAATTATTAAAGGACTGGATCTGCTTACTTATAAACCGATTATTTACGCTGCCAATGTCTCTGAGGATGAGTTGGCAACAGGTAATGATTTTGTAGAAAAAGTACGGCAAATTGCAGCTACAGAAAATGCTCAAGTTGTGATAGTTTCGGCTCAAGTTGAAGCAGAATTAGTGGAATTGCCAGAGTCAGATAAAGCTGATTTCCTCAAATCTTTAGGTGTGGAAGAAGGCGGTTTGAAATCATTGATTCGGGCAACTTACACACTTTTAGGTTTACGGACATATTTTACTAATGGCCCCAAAGAAACCCGCGCTTGGACAATTAATGCGGGAATGTCTGCACCTCAAGCTGCTGGTGTAATTCACAGTGATTTTGAGCGGGGATTTATTCGCGCCGAAACTGTCGCTTATAAAGATTTGGTAACAACTGGTTCGATGAATGCTGCAAAGGAGAAAGGATTGGTTCGCAGTGAAGGAAAAGAGTATGTTGTACAAGAAGGGGATGTAATGTTGTTCCGATTTAATGTGTAGGGTTAATTAATGAGTGACCGTTATCGATAAGATAATGGTCAACCTACATTAAGTTGCATAGGCTTTGCCCGCCGTAGGCATCGCCACCAATCAATAACTTGACAAAATGTTTAATATATGTATCTGTGACGCGATCGCCAATAAACCAACAATTCTCAAAATTATTGTTCAGCTACTTCCACCCACAATGTATACATAAGAACCTAAATTCTCATCATCTGTACCAACAACCACACCGCCTTCTGCACCAGGAACAAGTTCTATACCTTCAATTTTGTGGTAATCAGAGCGGTAGAAAGGAATGAGTTGAGGATTTGGTCGCCATGTAATTTTGCGATCGCATAATCCCAAGTAACCAGCAACATATACTGCTGACTGAAATGGCCCATCATCCCCTGCATCACTTGCTGAGGTGATGTAAACAATTCCTACTCGGTCTACTTTTAAATCAGAAATATGTCGTACATTTCCCAAGGGAAATGGCACTTTAAAGTTAGCATAACCGGAAAAGCTAATTTCATAAGTATTTGAGTTAAATTCCCCAAAATAAATAGTTCCTGTTTTTTCTCCCTCTCCACGATTACCCCAAATAGCCACTAATTTACCATCTATATATTGCAAGCCAAATGCTTCAAAGTTACTTTTTGGGGTAATTACTGGTAACTCAAATTCTTTGAGGATAGAGATATTTTTTGTTAATATGTCTAATTTTAGATAATAAGCTTTACCAGAACTACTTAAAGCGATAAAATCAGAATTTGATTTGTTGGGAACGGATGTTAAAGATTCTAAGTCGATGGGTAATTGTGTGTTATTTGGCCAGTTCAATGGAAAATATTCAGGTTGACTTTTACCCTTGATACTAACAATTGCCATACGTCCTTGATTTGGTTTTTTGTTGTCATGGACAATCAAAAAATCTAGTGAATTGCTTTGCTGCTCTATCAAAGCCATACCACTGATACCGAAAGGGATGCCACCGCGAACCGGACGCCAATCTTGTGCCGAAACTTCATGGGATATGAGTAGGAATGCAGCCAAGATTACTATGTTTATGATTAACTTGAAAAATAGAGGCATATTGATTTAGTCAAGCTGTGAGTATTAGTAACAGAAGTGTGTTAACTGATGCTCAATTAGATGAAACCCACCTCTGTAGGTTTTGTTTGTATAGACGCGGTTTCTAACCGCCCGTTTCCTGTTAAGTTGACACCAATGAGCAATGCTGTGCCCCTACAACAGATGTGGTTCAAATACATGAAAACTGCTGTAATTAATTGACTCAAGATAGTACTTTCTGTAGAGAAAGCAATAATTCGTTGATTGTATAGGGCTTCGACAAAAATGTATTGATACCAATGGCCGCTGCTGCACTGAGCTTATTGTCAGACATAAGTCCACTGCTGGCGATAATTTTGACTTGGGGGTTGATTTTTCGCAGGGTACGGATGGCAGTTAAACCATCTAGCGAGGGCAGCATAATATCCATGAGTACGGCACTAATTTTGTCTCTATTTTGAGCGTATAGTGCGATCGCTTCAATACCATCACTGGCAACTAAGATTTTGTAGTTGTGAGCTTCTAGTGATGTTCTGGTAATCTCTTGAATGGCAATTTCATCATCCACAACCAAAATCAATTCTTCGTGTCCTATCTGTGGTGGTAAATCTTCCGGGCTGAGTGTTTCCATTCCCTCCACGGCTGGTAAGTAAACCTGAAAGCTAGTGCCAGTTCCCGGTTCGCTATACACGTTCACAAAACCGCCGTGACTTTTAATGATTCCAAGTACAGTGGAAAGTCCCAATCCTGTGCCTTTGCCCACATCTTTTGTAGTGAAGAATGGCTCAAAAATTCGATCTAATATTTCCCCAGGAATACCAATTCCTGTATCGGAGACAGAAATAACTGTGTAAAATCCCACCTTGGCTTCCAAATTCATGCGGGCATAATTTTCATCAATCAACAGATTCTCGGCAGAGATACTCAAAGTACCGCCATTAGTCATAGCATCGCGGGCGTTAACGCAGAGGTTCATCAGTACTTGATGCAGTTGGGTGCTATCTCCAGAAACCATCCACAAATTCTGTGGTACATCAATACTTATTTCTATGGATTTTGGGAATGTCTCTTTCAGAATCTTGCCAAGTTCCACAATTATATGTCTGATCTGCAAAGTAATCCGCTTCCCTTCCACACCCCGCGCAAAAGACAGCACTTGTTTGACTAAATCAGCGCCGCGTCTAGCGTTTATCTGTAAAATTTCTAGTAGATGGCGAGTCCGTTCATCTGCACCAGGAAATTTCAGCGGTAGCAGTTGCGCTCCGGCCAAAATCGGTGTCAGGATATTGTTGAGGTCGTGAGCAATGCCGCTAGCTAAAGTACCAATACTTTCCAGGCGTTGGGCGCGAAATAATTGGGCTTCTAAGTGTTTTTTCTCGGTAATATCTGTGTCAACGGTGAGAATTGATTTAGGTTTTCCTTGTTCATCGCATATCAGACTCCAGCGACTAGCAACGAGGATTTCTTTGTCAGTTTTGGTAAGTTTTGTTAATTCACCCTGCCATTTACCTTGACTAATAACTTGCAATAGAGCCGCTTCAATTTCTGGTGAAGGTTCGTCATACAAAAGCTCACTAGCATTTTTGCCCCAAGCCTCTGTAGCTTGCCAGCCATAAAGTGTTTCTGCGCCTTTGTTCCAAAAGATAATTTGATTGTTTAAGTCTTGTACGCAAATGGCATCTGTAGTGACATCTAGTAATGCTGCTTGTTCGCGGATTTTTTCTTCTGCCAATTTGCGTTCGCGTAGCGCAGCTTGTCGTTCGCTAATATCTATACTGGCGCATGTCACCCCGACAATTTCTTGGGTTTCATTCCGCAATGGCTCGATAGTTAAATCGTAATATCGAGTTGTATCTTGGATGGTAATTGATACTTCCTCTCGCGTTCCTATACCTGTAGTCAGCACTCCACGTTTAATGGTGATGAGATGTTGAGCATCTTCTACTGGGATGATATCTAAGTCTTGTTTGCCCAATATCTTCTCAACCGTCAATCCAGATGGAGGATTGTAAACCCAGGTGTACCGTATTATTGCTTACTTGCTCTATCTGGGATTATGAAGTAGAAAGTCGAGCCTTGACCCGGTTTCGACTCAACCTAGATTCGGCCGCTGTGGCGTTCTATAATTTTCTTACAAATTGCCAGACCAATTCCAGTACCTTGATACTTGTCTCTACCGTGCAAACGCTGAAAAATTATAAAAATACGTTCAGCATACTGGGATTCCAAACCAATTCCATTATCACGCACCCAGAATAAATATTCGTTTTGAGTGGGGATTGGGGGGATGAAGAGGCAAGGGAGCGGGGTGCGGGGTGCAAGGGGGATGAAGAAAAATCTCCTTTTTTCCCACCCAATTTCCCCTGCTCCCTGCCCCCTGCTCCCTGCCCTCTGCCCCCCTGCTCCCTGCTCCCCTGCTTTCCCTTCCCCAGTCCCCAATCCAATATGAATTCGTGGCTGTTGATTCTGGCAAAATTTAATCGCGTTGGCAATGAGATTTTGAAGCACTTGTGTCAATTGAGTAGCATCAGCCATCACTTGAGGTAGGGGATCATAGGTGACAACTGCTCTACTATCTGCGATCGCTAGTTGGAGATTAGCGATCGCCTGCTCTAAGATTACATTACAATCAACCAGCATAAAGGGTTGTCCACGAGTGCTGACGCGGGAATAGTTCAACAAATCGTTGATCAAGGTCTGCATCCGCCGCGCCCCATCTACTGCGTAGGTGATAAACTGATCGGCATTGGCATCTAGTTGATTTTTGTATCTTCGCTCTAGTAGTTGTAAATAACTAGTTACCATTCGCAATGGCTCTTGCAAGTCATGGGAAGCGATATATGCAAACTGTTCCAATTCAGCATTAGAACGAGCAAGTTCCTGAGTTTGCTGGGTTTCTTTTTCTAATAGTTGCGCTTGAGATAAGGCAATCCCAATTTGGTTTCCTAATTGCTGTAACAACTCCGTCTCAAAGTTATTCCACTGTCGAGGTGCAGCACACTGATGAGCTAGCAACAAGCCCCAAATGCCATCTCTGATCAGAATCGGCACTACCAGATTCGCTCTGACAGCAAATTGCTGAAGAAATTTTCGATGGCATGGTTGGATATGAGCGGCTTCAATGTCTTCAATCGCACTGACTCTTCCCTGACGATATCTTTCTAGATATTGTTTTTTAAAGCAGGGATCAAAAATATTTTCTTCCAAAATTACTGGCCAACTAGACAGCACCGCTTCTTGTACCACTGTTCCTGAGCCGTCAGTCTCCAGTCGAAAAATTAACACACGGTCAGCTTGTAGTAATTTTTGTACCTCTGTCACCGAGGTTTTAAGAATTTCATCTATTTGTAAAGATTCTCGAATTTTCAGGGTGATTTCAGCAAATAATTGCGATCACAATTATTTGCCGTTTTAATTCTTCATCTGCCCGCTTGCGATCTGTGATATCAGTATAAGAACCCACCATCCGCACCACATCACCCAATGCGTCCCAAAGTGCCTGTCCTCGATCTAGAATCCATTTATAGCTGCCGTCTTGGCACTGGACTCGATATTCACAGACGTAAAACGGTGTTTTCTTGGCAAAGTGGTCTTGGAAAGCTTGAAGTACCGAATCTCGCTCATCGGGATGGATTCGTTTTGTCCATTCATCCCAACAGTTGGAAACTTCGTGGTCTTTATAGCCGAGCATTTCCTTCCATTGAGTTGAGAAGAACACTTCATTAGTCTTGAGATTCCAGTCCCAAATACCATCATTATTACCATGTAATGCTAATTGCCAACGTTCTTGACGTTCCCGTAGTGTTTCCGCTGTTCGCCGTCGTTCAGTAACGTCTTGAAAATAAATAGACAATCCCTCTTTTGCAGGATAAGCGTGGACTTGAAGCCAGCATTGCTGTGGCAGATAGAACTCCTCAAATTCGACACTCACCTGCTCTAAGATTGCCCTTTGATACTCACAATAGAATGTTGTGCCAATAATTTCTGGAAACATCTCCCAGATGTTTTTACCCAAAAGTTCATTCTGGGTTTTTTGCAATAACCGTTCTGCTTGACCATTAATGTAGGTGAATCGCCACTTTTTATCCAAGGCAAAAAAACCATCAGTGATGCTTTCAAGCAAATTAGTAATGCGGGTTCTGGCAGCTTGCTCGTGCGCCATTAGTTTTTCGGTAATTTGAGATACCTCAGCTACATGACGCCTGAGTTCTAGTTGGTCGATTACTAGGCGACTTAGAGCTACAAGCGCCTCTATTTGTTTTTGGCTTATTTGCCGTGGGATTTGGTCAATCACACATAGGGTTCCTAGCATATCTCCCATTGGAGTAATTAAGGGTACACCTGCACAAAACCGTATATATGGATAGCCAGTCACTACTGAATTGCTTGTCAATTTTTCATCAGCTAGGGTATCAGGAACTACCACAACATTACGTTGCTCTTGACAAAGATAAGATAACCCAACACTCCGGGGCATTTCTGATACATCTAAACCTACTTTTGCCTTAAACCATTGACGGTTTTCATCAATGAAATTTACCAAGGATATAGGAGTACCGCAAAGAAATGCCGCTAACTGAGCAAGATTGTCGTAGGCTTCTTCAGGTTCAGTGTCAAGAATTTGATACTGGCGGAGAGCTTCTAACCTCACCGTTTCTGTATCAAGATGTCTAGCTTTCATTAACTTTTTTTAATAAATCTAGAAAATACGGAAAACTATGAGAATGGGATTCAGACCCCTTCTTCCGGTAATATTAGTACTTATCAAGAAGTTTTAATAAAAAAGATATGTCTTCAACTCCTCTAACATTAAACCTAATTGAAGGTTCAGTCTCCTTTAGTTTTTCACCCCAAGCAGCACGAGAATTAAAAACAGCAACAGATCAACTAATGGAGCGCTTGAAAGCTGTCGCCGCTAAACCCACTCCTGGCGGTGGTAGAGTCACTCCCCAGCCTCCCCTAGAATATCGCTATACGGGTGAAGTATTTTTAGAAGTTTTTTGTAATCCTAATATTTGGCCAACGCCCTTCGCAGCCAAAGTTTTGCTGACTGTCCGCAACATTAATATCCGCTTGACTACCGAAGCTGAACTTACTCGCATCATTGAAGACATTAATCAGTATTTAGAACAAGTAGGTTGACAACTCCTCGCCCTAAGAGGTTGTTTGAAAAGTCCTATTGTAGGTATCAAAACGTTCTAGATCTCCCTAAATCCCCCGATCAATTGGGGGACTTTAATTCCGGTTCCCCCCTTTATAAGGGGAGCCAGCGCGGTCTTGGGGTCTCCCCAAGTAGAGCGACTGGCGTGGGTTAGGGGAGATCAACAAGTGCCTAAAATGACAGTCAAATACTTTTCAAGCATCCTCTAAAGGTACGAGGATTCTTCCTTCATACAACATTACCTTTAAAAGCAGTGCTTTTAGACGGTCTTACACGTTGTCCAGAAGCGGTAGCGAGATGCCCTCCCGCCAAAAGTCGTAAACCTATCCTTCAAGAACGCTTCTGATATTTTCTGATATTTATAGCTGCGCTAATGTCTCTGTCATGCAGCGATTTTGGATTTTGCGAAAGTTGAGCCAGTTGCTTGCGGAGGTTCCCTGTTTTGTCGCAACTGGTGACGATTAGCCTGACTTAGACAAACTTTTTAAGGCGGATTTTGGCTTTATAACAGCAAGCAGACTATCGCTTCCCTCAAGTAAGGGATGCTATAAATAGCGAGTCAAAATTGGAGTTCCTACACTTCTATCAGAGCAATGTAGGAACGTCACAGAATCTACATACTAAGCTCAAGCAAACACACCAGATGTACAGAACAAATGGTTCTGATGCCTTCTTTAACTTGAAAAGCTGTATAAATTCAGACTCAAAGGCTTCTGTGTTAATCAAAAACTCAAGATTCTGTATAGGGCAATGCTCATCAAAAACCAGAGATTATCCCCCAGATTGGTTGTCGAATCGTTAATGGTGACATTCACACATCGAAAATAAGCTCCCAATCCGAAATCCGAAATCAAAAATTGATTAGTCGTTGTCCCACTGTTCACGACCAATTAGGTCGCCAATGCGATCGCGCAACAAAAAGTCACATTTCTCTAATTCACATTCAACGCAAACCCACTCTCTAGCTGGAATGTATTGGCAGAGGCTATATATTGGCTGTTGCCGGCTAACCATTCCCTTTTGCACCAGTCGGCGTGCTTCGTCTTGAATCACATCTAGAGAGTAGTAATTGATAGAAGGCACCGTATTCACACTCATGTTTTTTACTCACAAATTAACACTTACGATAGTGTTCCCGTTAATAATTAGGAACAAACATTACAGAAATTAGACTTGTGGCTAGGATTTTGTAGTTTGCTATACGGAACTATTTTTATTTTGACGCTACATCTCCTGAAATTATCTCAAGAAATGTTAAGAAAGTCAACAAATCCTGACATTTTCTTTAAATCCGCTTTACAAAAAAAATTCTGAGTAGTTAACTTAACCTGCTTATGTAACTGTATGACTTTGATGCCACAAGTCTGAAAGTCTTGCCATTACTGTATTTAGGCAAGATTTGGTAGGTGGGAAGAGTTTATATCGCGATTCGCTTACATATCAAATAGTTACCTTAAAGCTTGATCTCTAACTGCGGGTATTCATCTAAGGGTAAACAACACAATAATATTTGTCAGTTACTAGGGTATAAATTGTTGCAAAACATAACGGCTAAAGTATACTACAAAGGCTTTTACCCTAGCATCTGTTAAGAATTTCTTAAGTAAAACCGTAATTATTTTAGGTTAATTTCAGCACTTACACTAAACAGTTTTCCTTAAATAAACATCTGCAAAAAGCTGGAGTCAGGCAATTCCAAATCAAACAATATCTAATCGCTGTGGGAGTAGGAGAAGGGAGAACACTAGAGTAGGACGAAAGCCAAGACAAGTACTGAAGCCCTGAATTAAGTTATGGTTACATTAAAACAGACGCGATCTCGTCACGTCTGTAAAGTGTTTGGCGGATTTGCTGAGATTAATTGTTCTGAAGTTACATTGTTGTTTTAGTTACTTATTCGGAGAATTCATCATCATTTTGATCGGTGCTATCTTCTACTGCTACGAGATTTTCTGGCGGGCGATCGTGATTAAGTTGATTTAGCAGTGCCAATACTTTATTACCGCGTTCTATAGAGCGATCTTCGAGAAATATCACTTCTGGTGTACGACGTAGCCGTACCCGCGCTCCAAGTTCGCTACGGACATAACCTGTGGCCGACTTTAAGCCTGCCATTGTTTCTACTTTAGCTTCATCTGTTCCATAGATGCTGACGTAGATTTTGGCGTGTTGGAGATCGCCAGAAACATCAACATCAGTAACACTAACCATTCCAGTACCCACACGGTCATCCTTAATGCCGTTGAGTAGCATTTGGCTAACTTCCCGTTTGATCAGTTCAGCAACGCGGGAAACCCGACGATTTGTAGCCATAAAAATTTCGCCTCATCACAGAGGTTGTACGACAAAAATAGATGCAGGTTGGGTAGACAGTACTTAGCGCGAACAACGCAAGAGCAACCGTCTGTGGGGCACAGCCCCGATATAACACTAGTCTAGATTGCACTCAAGCCCAGCATTGCCCGTAGAGTGAAAGTCAGGAAGACTAGACTGCTCACCAATAAACCCAAGATAGCGATCGAGGTGACAGGGCGTTTCAACAGTGGCACTAATGGCGCAAAGGTGTTTAAAAACAAGCCTAAAACGATAGTAATTAAGTACCGAGGGTAGCGAAAGACGTTATCCCAAAATCCGTCAAACATCTGAATTTAAACTGCCTTGTTATATACTTACGTTTGTTTTGATATGCTTTACCTACTCAATTGTAATATATGTGGCTAGAAATTTAGCCAGTTAATCTAAAATTTGGCTCTTCGGTTATATTGGCTTTATTTAGTTGTGATTATTTTTAGTTAAATCGGAAGTAAATGGTAATTCAAATCTCCAAGGAAATTAGCCCGCGTCCATTTTTGAAGTGGGCAGGGGGCAAAAGTAGGTTGATACAGCAATATATTCCTTATTTTCCCAAGAATTATAAAAATTACTATGAGCCATTTTTAGGTGGTGGCGCAGTTTTTTTCTATCTCCAACCAAGTGCAGCAATGTTAACTGATATTAATGCCGAATTAATTAACACTTATTGTTGTGTTAGAGATCATGTTGAGGAATTAATTTCTCTGTTGAAGGAGCATAAAAAACGACATGACAAAGATTATTATTATAGTGTTAGAAATAACTCTGGCGGTACTGATATAGAAAAGGCTGCTCGTCTAATTTATCTTAATAAGACTTGTTTTAATGGTCTTTATCGAGTTAATTCACAGGGTAAATTCAATGTGCCTTTAGGCAGATATGAAAATCCTAATATTTGTCATGAAAATTTGCTGATAGTAGCCTCAGAAGCACTTTATTATGCAGAAATTAAACAAGCAGATTTTACAGAAGTCTTAAACCATGCTACTAGCAGTGATGACTTTGTATTTTTTGATCCGCCCTACTATCCTATCAGTGACACTAGCTATTTCACTGCTTATAGTCAAAATTGTTTTAGTAAAAAAGACCAAGAACTTTTAAGAGATACTTGTGCAGAGTTAGCAAGTCGTGGTGTCAAAGTTATGGTATGTAATTCTGATAGCGAATTTATTAAAAAAATTTATACTGATATCAATTTTGAAACCTATAAAATTAAAGCAACCCGTTCAATTAACTCAAATACAAAAAATAGAGGCATGATTGATGAACTACTAATTACATCTTTTAAAGATTTTTATTTGCCCAAGCAATGAATCTGTCTAGACTATAAACTGCTAATAAATTAGGGTTATCATTAACTCTTGCTTTCAGCCATTTGCTTGCGCCTTCTCGCATACCTTCACCGCCTAAAATTACAATAGTTGGTGCAGGATAATAATTCTCGATGTTCATATTCAAGTAAGGAAACTTTTCATCAACCGAACCGGGGCTTTCTTGCCATTTACACTCGAAAATTAAACCAGATGGCATTGCAGGTGAGCCGACAACATAAAAATCAACCTTCAGATAGGTATGATAAATTCCAGTTCCAATATAAACTTCTTTTCCATAACGTTTTGGTAATAAAGCAGCATTTAATATAAATTCTTTTTGGACATAGTTCCCTACTTGGAAATAATTATATCCATTTAAGATTGCTTCTACATTTCCTTCTAAAATATTCCCAGACTTATTTGCCCGTCCGCCTTGAGTCAGAGCCATCTTCAATCCCTCTGCCAAAAGTCCTGCTTATTATAGGATTTCACAGAAGTAGTAAAAAAGGGTCAGTTGCTTAATATGAATTTTTGATTTTGACTAAACAAGGTTGGATTAATAGGTAAAAAATTCGATTTTATTGGTATTTTTGTACTAAAAAAATACAAACGTATTAATAATTTGGATCGGGAACGAGTTACTAATTGAGGACTGAGGTAAAATAATGAAAAAACGAACCGTATACTCCTACGGAGAAGTAAGCTACGCACAGCGTCTCGTAGAGAAGGACGCAAAGGAATAAGAGTTTCAGATAGTTATTGCGTAAGTTCTACCATTCAGGGGAATATGAAAGGAATGGAGTTTTCCTTTTCTCTTTGCCCTTTAACCTTTTTTTTAACTTCTCTAATGACTGGGATTGAGCTTGGCTTAGATAAATATTAGTAATTTCGCCTTGATCTCAACCCGTCTGGGCTTCAGTATGACCGTTGCGGATAGACCATGCTATTTCTAAAAGTTGAGTCCAGCGCTTTTGCAGCTGTTTGGGGGTGCATTTGATGGCTTTGGCGATCGCAACGTCGTTTTCCCGTGCAGTTTTTAACTCTAATATTTGCTGTTGCTGTTCTGTGAGTTGATTCACAAAGATTTCCCACTGCTGGGAAGATAAACCCAACTTTTGCTCTAAACCCGCGCCTAACCATTGATGTACTAATTGCCAGTGGTGTTGTTTGGCAAACTTTTCGACGTGGTATTTAAAGCGTTGTTGGAGATAATCACGCTGACGGCTGGTTAAACCGAGAATTTGGTCAATTTCGGGGGCTGAGAGGTCTTGAAGTTTCAAGCTGAGGTAGTTCATACAATCAGATTGACCTTGAGACTCCAGGTATTTCATCAATTCTGTAATGACGCGATCGCGTTCTGATTCTTCAGATGGATCGAAATTAGTTTGGGCAACCATTTGCGATCGCAGTTGTTGCACCGCCGAGTTACGCTGGTAAGACTCTGCTTCTTCACCCTTAGCAGACTCTACCGCCAGTTCAATATCCACAGTCGTTTCTTGGGGCTGACGACGAGCAAAACCTTGGGCGCGCAAGATAATCAATTGCTGATTTGCACCACCAGGTAAATTGATCCGGCGTTTGGCATACTGTTCTGTAAAAGCCATGTATTCAGCTAATTGCAGCTGAGTACGCGGCGTGTGATTCTCTGGTAGTTCGTTTTCTCTACGGAAAGCTTTGATTGCTTCGATATAAAATGCTTGTAAAAAATCTTCAATCAGGCTGTAACGAGCATCAAAGCCCAACTCAGAGCCGGACATAGTTACATGACGGTAAACCATAGCACCCAAATTGCTATGTAATTCTACCCGCCCTTGTTTGGAACCCAGTTGGTAGTAACGTAAGCATTTTTGCATCCGATGCCTTCCCAACGTCATCTGCCAGGACTTGATTTCCCCAGATGTTTGAATGCGGGAGCTTTTATCGCAAATGCGTTCTACTTCTACGGCTATGCGCTTTGCTAATGCTTCTACGCACTTGGGTGTTGCTTTCACTTGCGCTTGCATTTCCTCAGACAGCAATTGAATCAAGCGATCGCTGCTGCTATCTGAAAATTCTTCAGTCGAAACGTGGTTCTCAAAAATGGGTGTAGAGTTTGGTAGATTGACGACGTTAGATTTCATGACTTTTCCAGTAGTATTGCACCGTAATTACAACGCAGACACAGCAATCAAGGCTGTCCAAGGCTTGTGAATCTTTAGGCATTCATCCATCAAGACTTGCCGTATATAATGCTCACATCTAAAGCTCATATATCAAAACTATAGGAAATACGAAAGAGTTACAGTTATGGCAATGTGTCGGTTTCCTTCACAAGCCACCATCTCAACGCTGGCACACGAGTACCCGCTATTTTCTTAAAGTTGTCAAATACCTTACTGTGCCAAGTTTTGCCACCATCCTCTGATATCGACTGCCTCACCGAGCAGCCCATTCTAGACATCGCTTTTAAATATGACAATTTTAAAACTGGAGTTATTTTTATCACAATTTCCGAAACGGAAAGGTGCGCCTGTGAAGTGGAATTTTTATACCCATGCGGCTGCTGTTTCCCAACCTAAACCCCTCCGTATAATTGCTGCTCCGTCTCCAGTCATATCTAAGATGGTAGATACTTCATAAGTAGGTTCCTCGCCAGTGTCTACAATTATGTCTACCAACTTGTCCAAACGATCGAATAGCTCTACCCGCGACTGAACAATTTCTGGATCTATCCGAACTATGCCATTATCTGCTTCATCTGGTGGCAGATGTGCTGAAGTTGAAATAATCGGATTGCCCAATGCTGCCAGCAACTCCAAACATACAGTATGGTTTGGTACTCTAATTCCAGTTGTTTTCCGCTTGGGGCTTTGCACCAATCGCGGTACTAACTTCGTAGCTGGGAGCAAAAACGTGTATGGCCCTGGAATCAGGCGTTTCATAATCCGATAAGCTGTGTCACTTACGAAGGCATAAGTTGCCACATTTGAAAGCGAGGGACATAAAAATGTCAATGGTTTATCGTTTGCTAGCTGTTTGATTTGCCGCACTCGTTCTACCGCCGATTTGACATTCAAATCACAACCGATGGCATAGACTGTATCAGTAGGGTAAAGCATGACTGCGCCACTAGAGAGCGCCGACTTTATTTCCTCTATTCGGCGAGTTTGAGGATTATCCGGATGAACTGGGAAAATTTTTGCCATAGGACGGGGATTGGGGAATGGGGGCAGGGGAGGCAGGGGAGGCAGGGGAGGCAGGGGGCAGGGGAAGCAATAATTAATAAATAACCAATGCCCAATGACTAATGACTAATGACTAATAACTAATGACAAATTTATTATGAATAAAATCGCTTATCTTCAATGTCCGACAGGAATTTCTGGTGATATGTGCCTGGGTGCTTTGGTCAGTTTGGGTGTTCCTGTGGAGTATTTAATTGAAAAACTTAATGGGTTGGGTATTGAACAGGAATATCAGTTAAGGGCAGAACTTGTCCAACGGAATGGTCAACAGGCGACTAAAGTCCATGTGGATTTAGTACACGATCGCCATCACCACCATCACCACGATGGCGAACACAGTCACCATCACACACGCCACTTGCCAGAAATAGAGCAAATGATTCTCAAAGCGGGGTTGCCATCACGGGCAGAAGCTTGGAGTTTGGCGGTATTCCGACAGCTAGCGGTGGCAGAAGGGGCAGTGCATGGCATTTCACCTGAAAAAGTTCATTTTCATGAGGTGGGTGCTATAGATGCGATCGTAGATATTGTGGGTACTTGCCTGGGGTTGGATTGGTTGGGCATTGAGAGCAATAACGAAGGATTGCCCCTACTTTACTGCTCGGCGTTTCCAACTGGTGGCGGCACTGTTCGGGCTGCACATGGTCAGATGGCAGTACCAGTCCCAGCGGTATTAAAGCTGTGGGAAATGCGGGGTTGTCCAGTTTATAGCAATGGTATTGATAGAGAATTAGTAACACCAACAGGAGCCGCGATCGCCACTACTTTGGCAAGAGATTTTGGTTCACCACCTGCGATCGCTATCAAGCAGATAGGACTGGGAGCAGGAACCATAAATTTACCCATTCCCAATATTTTACGTCTCTGGTTGGGTGAAAGTGCAAGTTTACAGTCAAATTTCAGTGATTCTGAAGATCCTAGCTCAAATTTGGAAACTATCTCGGTACTAGAAACCCAAATTGATGATTTGAATCCACAAGCGATCGGCTATGCGTTTGAGGCGTTGTTTGCGGCTGGTGCGCTGGATGTTTTTACCCAAGCGATCGGTATGAAAAAGTCCCGTCCGGGGATTTTGCTAACTGTGATTTGTCATCCAGAAAATTTACTCAGTTGTGAAGCCATTATCTTCCGCGAAACTACAACTTTAGGCATTCGGCGAACAACTCAGCAACGCGCCATTTTACAACGGGAAATTCAACAAGTGGAAACGGAATATGGCAAAGTGCATGTGAAAATAGCATGGAAAGGACAATCGCCAGAAAAAGTTATTGCAAATGTGCAGCCAGAATATGAAGATTGTGCAGACTTAGCCCGAAAACATAATATTCCCTGGCGCGAAATTCAACGTTTGGCGCTACAGCGTTGGTATTTAGTCAATACCTAAATCTCCTCGTTCTCCTCGTTCCTAGTCTCCGACTGGGAACGAGGGATTTGACTAAGTTAAAGCTTTCATCAAATATTGTGTCAATGTAAACGCATCTACACCTAATTCGGTACGCTCTTGGGCGGCTATTATACCTGCTTGGGAATGCCACCAAGCGGCAGTTGCGACAATATCTTCAGGAATCTGTTTAGTTGCGGCTTGCGCTAACAGTCCGCCAAGTAGCCCAGTTAACACGTCGCCGCTACCGCCACGGGCTAAGGCAGGTGTGCTTTCAGGAACAATCCAAACGTCACCTTGAGGGTTGGCGATCGCAGTTCTTGCCCCTTTCAACAACACTATCGCCCCACTTTGGGCGGCTGCTTCTTGTACAGCTTTCACTCTGTCATGTTTGGCATCGGCGACATCAGGAAACAATCGTTCAAATTCGCCAGTGTGGGGTGTGAGTATGGTTACTGCTTGGCGTTTTTTTAATGTGGCGATCGCTCCCATCTGTGCCAAGATATTTAAACCATCGGCATCGAGAAGCAAAGGGCGTTCGCTCTTAATTACGTCTTGGACAATGGGCGTAGCATCTCGTGTTAAACCGGGGCCACAAGCGATCGCATTAAAGGAACTCAGATCGGTGTTTTCTGGTAATTGCAGGTGGGCGATCGCTCCGGTTTCCGTCTCTGGACAACCGACAATTAGCGCTTCTGGCAAGTGTGACACCAAAAGAGATTTCAGCGATTCGGGGACGGCAATCGAAAGCATCCCTACACCACTCGCCCGCGCCCCCAAACCAGTTAAAATTGCTCCACCTGCATAGCGCCGCGAACCACAAATCAGTAGTAAATGTCCTTGCTTATATTTGTGAGTAACTGCTGGATGGGGTAAAGGTAAAGTAGCAAGTGCCGTTGCTGGTGTAATACGTTTAATTCTGGGTGCATCTTTTAGAACAGCTTCTACATCAGCTAAAGGAATATCAAAATCGATTAACTCAGCTTTACCGAGATATTCCAACGCCTGATCTTGGAAAAAAGCTAGTTTCCATAAACCTAAGCAAAATGTGTGAGTAGCGCGAATGGCAGTTCCTAATACTTCGCCTGTGTCGGTGTGTAAACCTGAAGGTAAATCAATACTATAAATCGGCACAGATAATTCATTTAGCTGATTAATTGCAGAGGCGATGGGAACAGTCAGGTTTCTTTCTAAACCAAGTCCAAACAAGCCATCAATTAACAAATCAGAATTTGGCAGTTGCTCAATTGTTTGACAAATTGGAATGCCTAGACTCTGAGCATATTGCAAGTGTTGCGAAGTTAATTCTTTGAGCTTAGAAAAAGGTGAATAAATCCAAACCTCATACCCACGAAAGTGTAATTCACGGGCTACTACTAAAGCATCGCCACCATTATGACCGGGGCCGACCAAAATTCCCACACGAGATCCCCTTAAAAAGAGGGTATTTGAAAGAATCTCTGGAATGCGACGGACAATTAATCCCGCCACCTTTTCCATCAAAGCAACTACAGGCATTCCTGCTGCAAAGATTTGCTTTTCAACATCCTGCATCTGCCCAGCAGTCACTACGACTTGCGAAATTTGTTCTTGCCTATCTTTCATGAGTCCTGAGTGCTGAGTTATGAGTTTAATTTTACTCCTCAATCCCCAGTCCCCTCTTTTTTACTTCCCATAGTAAACTCTGGCATTAGCGTATCCGATATTTCGCAAATACTTATTCCATTCTTCGGCTTGGAATCGATCGGGGAAAGGCCCTACTGCTACGTGTGGCCCTCGTGGTTGCGTCCTTTCGAGGACTCCGCCAGATCGGCCTAAACCTTGACTAAATTGCGCTATATTCTGCCTAATTTGTGCTGCGATCACGGGTAACTGTTCTGGAGTGGTGGGAATGGCAACATAATATCTAGAGGCTGGCCGATTAGCAGCATTTATATTACTTGGATCTCTTAACGAGCCTCTATTGCCTGCATCTATTTCCTGTCCGTTAGTAAAGCTAATAATCCGGGCGTTATATACGCCTCGTGACTGTAGTTCATTTACCCGTTGTTGGGCGTTAGATACTCTGTTAAAAACTCCTGACTGAATTACACTCCGTCCTTGGTAATTGCGAATGTAAGCACTGGGTTCAATCTGACGTATTGCTTGTAGTGTCTGGAAATCACTACCATCAACGTAAACTAAATAGCGCTCAAAGTTCTGGTTATATTGACTAAACTGTGCAGGTTGAGAGGGCTGAAAATTCTGCTCTAATTGATTGTTCTGTAATGGTTGAGAGGGCTGAAAATTCTGCTCTAATTGATTGTTCTGTAATGGTTGAGAGGGCTGAAAATTCTGCTCTAATTGATTGTTCTGTAATGGTTGAGAGGGCTGAAAGTTCAGTTCAGATTGATTGTCCTGTACTAGTTGCGTCGGTTGTAACTGCGGTGATGGCTGTTGACCAAAGGGAATTGGCGGTGGCGGTAAAGTTTCACCAGTTTGTTGAGCTAGTAGCACATTGTTGTGGATTTGTGCTTGTGCTGGGGTAGAGTTAGGAATCAGCACTAACCATCCTCCCACTAAGAAGGAGAGAAGTCTAATCGTGGGCTTCCAACCCTCAGAACTTCGACGCAGCAGTTGAAATGGGATAAATTGACTGGATATTTCTCTCGACATAATAGTTAGAAAGTAGTCAAAGTATTTTTAGGCAATTTCCATCAGGAACTAATTAGTTCACCGTTGTAGCAACTATATAGCGTTAACGTAAAATTAGTCATCTGCGTGGCAAAAAATACATCTGTCACTAATTTTAGATAAAGGTGATGACAGAGTGAATAGCGATATTTACAACGGGCTACGCCTACACTAATTCAATTGCTTTAAAACTGAAGTGCTTTAGTAGCAAGGCAATGAAAGAGTGTGTGCTACAATTGGACAACCACGCAGCTTGTCGTGCTTTTATGAAAAAAGTCGTCGTTGGTCTTTCTGGTGGCGTTGACAGTTCCACCGCCGCAGCTATCCTGCACCATCAGGGCTATGAAGTGATTGGTTTGACTCTTTGGCTAATGAAAGGCAAAGGTCAATGTTGCTCTGAAGGTATGATCGACGCGGCTGATCTCTGTGAACAATTGGGCGTTCCCCATCAGGTTGTCGATATTCGGGATCTCTTTCAGACGCATATTGTCGATTACCTGGTGACTGGTTACAGTGCTGGAATCACACCTTTGCCTTGCTCTCAGTGTAATAAAACGGTGAAGTTTGGGCCAATGGTGCAATATGCTCGTGAAGAATTGGGATGCGATCGCATTGCCACTGGTCATTATGCCCGAATTAGCTATGACGAAGCAACTGGACGTTACCAATTATTAAGGGCTGTTGACCGCAACAAAGACCAATCATACTTTCTTTATGATTTGTCTCAAGATTTACTTGCAGCAACCATATTTCCTCTAGGCGAACTAGAAAAAACTGATACGCGCCGCATTGCAACTGAATACGGACTAAAAACTGCTGATAAGCCAGAAAGTCAAGACTTATGCTTAGTGGAAAGTAACGGTTCCATGCGGGCATTTTTGGATAAATATTTAGCTCCCAAAACAGGCGATATTGTCGATACCACAGGCAAAATTTTGGGACAGCATGATGGTGTCCATCACTACACTATTGGCCAGCGCAAAGGCTTGGGGATTGCTGCTGCCGAACCGTTGTATGTGATTGAATTAGATGCAGAAAATAATAAAGTAGTAGTAGGCGATCGCACTAAGGTAACTCAGCCAGAATGCAGTGTAAATCGGGTAAATTGGGTTTCTATTGCCGAACCATCAACCCCAATTCATGCCGAAGTGCAAATTCGCTATCGTTCAACGCCTACACCAGTAACGGTGATTCCGTTGGAAAACTCCCGTGTGCGTTTGGTGTTTGATGAACCCCAAATCAGTATTACCCCCGGACAAGCGGCGGTGTGGTACGACGGGGAAAAAGTATTAGGTGGCGGAATAATTGAACAATTTAGTTAATAATAACTCCTACCCTGTTTTGGCATAAACTAAAACCACCCTGTCCTGACAAACAAGGAAGGGTGGTTTTAGTTTTCAATGGATATATGTCGAAAGAACCTATCTCTGACGAGTTTTTGATAGAGTTATTAAAAAGCTATACCTCTGCTGAGGCAGCAGAGATTCAACAGTACATAAGTGAGTGGGATGCTGCTACCTATATCAGTGTTGCCCAAAGTATCTTAGACCATGCTAATAGGAAAGGAATTGACCCATTAAGGTATTTACGCAAAGCTCATAACTTTAATAAAAAAGGAGCGATTAGAGTTCCGAAAACTGGATATCGTGGAGATACTTCGGCTGTATACCGTAAAGGCAATGAATATCTGATTGTCAGGTCTGACCAATATGGTACTGAAAAGATAGTTACTTATGGAGTCAATGATGACTAAAGCAATTTTAAATCAGCAAGAATTTATTAAGAAAAATATTAGTCAATTATTAGCACAATTGACTAATATTTATCAAAATACACGAGGCGAACGACAAGAAATTTATATTCAGTTTCCACCAGAAGATGAAGAATTTTCACTTTTAGAAGAACTTGAACTTTTAACAGTAAATCTCAGAGGTTATTCAAGTCAAATTCAAAGCACAGGTCAAATTTTCAATCAAGACCAGGCAATTGAGCAATTACAAGCTATGCGAATTTTAAATATACCTCAGATTGCGAGTTTTTATTTTGGCAGTAATGGCAATTATGATCAGATAAAGAGTTATATTAGAACGTTAGATTACTTACGGTTACTACTATTGGAGTATTTGCAGTTTCAGAGTGACTAAAATAATCAAAAACTACTTCTATCTAATGCACATTCAAACTCTTTCAAAGCCTGTACGGTTCCTACTTGCCAAGCGCGTTCAATTGTAGCGGCAATAATTTGAGTTAGAGGAATATTTGGAAAGTTAGGACTGTGATCGGATTCGATGTAATGTCCATCCCTGAGTAAATAAATCCTCAGCTTTTTACTATCGTAAATCCATAGTTCTGGAACTGCGATCGCTTCGTAAGCATCAAGTGTGGTTTTTGATGTCACATCTGTTTCAATTGCCAAATCAGGAGGCGGATCGTTTGGTTCTAGTTTGCGACGACCGATCATTCTTTGATAATTTTGGATGTAGAAGCAAGCATCTGGTTCTACCCCCGCTATATTTTCCCGTTTGAAGGTGGTTGAACCGAAGGGTTCATAACTTTTCCCGGCGATCTTCAACAATATTTTTACAATATCCGAAATTAAATCCTTTGATTTTTCGTGTTCGGGTAGAGGAACCATTATTTCTAACGTAGACTTGCTGTAAGCAACTCGTAGCGATCGCTTTTCACCCAGTTCTTGCAAAATAGACTCAAATTCCTCCCAACTTATATCCTGGATACTGACTGTACTACCAGGCGCTAACCGCATTTGGCTAACAGGTTTAACAACAAGGGATACAGCAGTCATAAGCATTTTCCTTATAAAGGAACTATTCTGAAACTTGAGCCGGGATTAACTTTAGCGTAACCTAATCAGATCGCTTACAACTAGTTGCAAAATTTTCTTCCATTCCTTAAACTCTTTTTCTCTACGTACCAGCATTTGATAAGTTAGTACATAATCTGAAACAATAACAGTAAAAGCAAAGAGGGGATTACGTTGAGTCACAATCCAGATGCCATAGCCCCGCACGGTGGACAGTTGGTTAACCGTATCGCCACACCAGAACAAAGGGCAGAGTTTCTCTCAAAAGCTGACTTTTTGCCACGAGTGCAACTTGACGATCGCGCCGTTTCGGATGTAGAAATGATTGCGATCGGTGCTTTTAGTCCGCTGACGGGTTTTATGAACCAAGAAGACTACGATCGCACTGTGACAGAAATGCGATTAGCTAACGGTCTTGTGTGGTCAATCCCGATTACACTATCGGTAAGCGAAGAAGTAGCTTCCCCGTTACAAGAAGGCAGCTTAATCCGTCTGGATAACTCCAGAGGCGAATTTATTGGAGTTTTGGAACTGACGCAAAAATATAACTACGACAAAACCCGCGAAGCAATCAAAGTCTACCGCACTGATGATGTCAATCATCCCGGCGTACAGGTACTCTATAACCAAGGTACTGTACATCTGGCGGGTGATATCTGGCTGTTGCAACGCGAACCTCATCCCCAGTTTCCCACTTACCAAATCGATCCAGCTGCCTCACGGCAACTATTTAAAGACAAGGGTTGGAAAACCATCGTCGGCTTTCAAACTCGCAACCCCATCCACCGCGCCCATGAATATATTCAAAAGTGCGCTTTAGAAATCGTTGATGGTCTATTTTTGCACCCATTAGTTGGGGCGACAAAAGAGGATGATATTGCTGCTGACGTGCGGATGCGTTGCTATGAAATTTTGCTGGAACATTACTACCCCTTAGACCGGGTAACTTTGGCAATTAATCCTGCCGCAATGCGCTACGCTGGGCCTCGTGAAGCCATATTCCATGCTTTAGTCCGCAAAAACTACGGCTGTACTCACTTTATCGTCGGACGGGATCATGCTGGTGTGGGTGACTATTACGGCACTTACGACGCACAGTATATCTTTGATGAATTTGCGCCAAGTGAATTAGGCATTGTGCCAATGAAATTTGAACACGCTTTCTACTGTATGCGTACTAAGCAGATGGCAACATCTAAAACCAGTCCCAGCCGTCCAGAAGAACGCATTCACCTATCAGGGACAAAAGTCAGGGAAATGCTGCGGCGCGGCGAATTACCTCCGCCAGAATTTTCTCGTCCAGAGGTGGCGGCAGAGTTGGCGCGGGCAATGCGGATAGAAGTGCCAGCTTAAGGCATTGGGCATTAGGCATGAGTAAACAGTCAAGAGTAAATATTGGTTTTCTAACTCCTAACTCCTAACTCCCTACTCCCCACATTTTTGTAACTTTACAATACAGAGTTCAGCCCTGTAAGCTGCTAACTGATAGCTGAGGGCTGATAGCTAACTATGGAACGGCGCACGTTTTTACAGAGAATTGGCTCAATACTCGCGGTATTGGGGATGACTGAAGCTGAGTGGTTGTCTTTGGGAAATCGCTATTATCAGGCTTTGGCACAACCCAGTCCGCGCAAATTGGCATTGTTGATAGGTATTAACCAATACCCAAAAATTCCAGCCCTCAGTGGTTGTCTGACGGATGTCGAATTACAAAGAGAACTTTTGATTCATCGCTTTGGTTTCCAAAGGTCAGATATCCTAACTTTAACTGAGGAACAAGCTAGTAGAGAATTCATTGAGGCGGCTTTTTTGGATCATCTGGATAAGCAAGCTAAACCCAGTGATGTAGTCGTCTTTCACTTTAGCGGTTATGGCAGTCGTGTAAAATTGGAAACATCGCCCGATATAAGGCAAAATGCTCTGGTGTCAGCTAATTTTATTCAAAGTACACAAAATGAAAAAATAGTCAACTATATATTAGAAGAAACTTTACTGCTATTATTGCGATCGCTCCCCACAGAACAGGTCACAGCAGTATTAGATACTAGCTATTATGCTCCTAACACAGTCTTAGGATTAAAAATTCGCGCCCTTCAGGAATCAGTAGATGTAAAGCTAGCAGTAGAAGAAATTGACTTTCTCCAACAACTTAAAACTCAGAAATTACCCAACACTCCGCTTGTTTTGGCAGCTACCTCAGAACCAAAGCAGCCGGCGAGGGAAGGACTCTTTGCTGGTTTTAGTGCTGGGTTATTTACCTACGCCTTGACGCAGTATTTGTGGGAATTCACCCCAGCCAACACAATTCAAGTCTCCCTTTCCCATGTAGAAAATTCTCTATCCAAATTGGGTAGCAAACAGCAACCAGCGAATCTGGAAAACCTCTCTCCTCAGAAGAGAGAGGCTTTGAATTCTCCCCCTCAAGGGAAGGGGGCTGGGGGGTTAGGTTTGCCAGACAGCATGATTGGTGCAGAAGGCGCGGTGACAGCTATTGAAGAGGATGGCAAAACAGTCCATCTGTGGTTAGCAGGATTACTGCCACAAGTGCTGCTATACTACGGGGTGAATTCTCGATTTACCCTAGCAACAACAACAGAAGAATTAGTATTGCGATCGCGGACTGGATTAACAGCAAAAGCCCAAATTTCCCAAACCGAAGGTGCAAATTCTCTACAAATCGGGCAACTCATCCAAGAAGCAGTCCGGGTTTTACCCCGAAATATTAATTTAACCATAGCTCTAGATACTGGATTGGAAAGAATTGAGCGGGTAGACGCTACAAGTGCCTTCGCTGCATTTCCCCATATCTCCACCGTAGTAGTGGAAGAAAAACCCGCTGATTACGTATTTGGTAAACTACAGGAAATTCCTAGTCGTTATGGTCTATTTTCTCTCGGTGGCGAGCTAATTCCCAATACCACGGGGGAAGTAGGAGAAGCAGTAAAATTAGCAGCGCAAAGATTAGCCCCAAAATTATCAACCTTGCTAGCAGCTAAGTTGTGGCGACTCACAGAAAATCAAGGTTCTTCTCGCTTGGCTCTCAAAGCAACCTTAGAAATAATTAATAATATATCGCCTCGCGTTGTTATGCAGCGCGAAACAGTCCGAGCTTTTAAAACTGAAACTCCGATTAAAAAATCAGTACAGACGCCATTAATCGCGTCTCTCCCCACACTGATTGTCCCTATCGGTAGTCGAATGCAATATCGAGTGGAAAACCAGAGCGATCGCCCAGTATATTTAATTGTGCTGGGATTAAATAATAATCATACAGCGATCGCCCTCTACTCTTGGGAAATTCCGCAAGAACCAAACACCGAGGACACCAAGCCCCTCCTAAAAGAAGTCGTCATCGCCCCAGGTGAAACCCTTACCTTACCCCAAACTAATGCTGCTTCCGAATGGGTGATTTCAGGCCCAGCTTTCTTTTGCGAACAACAACTGATTTTTAGTACTACTCCCTTTACGGCAACTATCGCCGCTTTGAACGCTGCTAAATATTCCTCAGCTGAACAACGGCCGATTGCCCCATTGTTGAATTCCTTAGACATTGCACAAGTCTTGCTCCAAGACTTGCATAAAACGGAGATGAACGGCACAGCAACCGACTCATATATCTTAGATGTGAATAATTGGGCAAGTTTTAGCTTTAGTTTTCAAGTGGTTTGACGAATCCACCGCACATTTTTTCTAAGTCCTTCCGACAAGGCTAGCAACTACAGTTGCTAACTCAGCGGCTTCAATCGGTTTAGGTAAATGTACCTGATAACCTTCTTGTATAGCTCGCATCCGATCTTCTGCTTTAGCATCAGCTGTCAACGCTGCGGCGGGAATATTTCCTCCTAGTTCTGGTGGTTGCGATCGCAAACAACCCCGCCGTATGTAAGGCCATTGATGTTGTATGAGGGGCAAGTCCATAAAGAACTTTCACTTTGTAGGCATAGCCCATTAGCGCCTGAAAGGAAATTAAAGTCGCAATCATAGCCAGAATTTGGGCATACCAATAACTGCGGTGGTTTTTTGAATGAATCAAAATCTGTAGTATTTCTTACGGGTTAATCATTTATATTCTTGTGTATTTTAGGCTACCTTTTGAGTGATTTTTCATCTACCTTTATGCATATTTTTTCTTGCACAATTTAGAGTAGGAAGTAATGGTGGCTCAAAAAACAACCTTTGAGAGGATTTCAAAATTGTCGAGTATCCTCAACGGAACTTATACAGTTTGAGATTTTGGGTTGAGATTTTGGACTTTAAATATAAAGATATACAATCTTATTTTAATAAAAGTATAAATCACCCATAAATATATCATCATAATTTTCAGTTGAAATGCTGAACGGTCGTGACAGAAATTAAGTTAATTGGATATTCCTAAGTAGAAATACATTAAATAAAGAGCTATTTGAATATACAAACAAAAGCCCAATTAAAGATTGACTTTGATAAAGGATAGCTGTTAGAAATTAACAAGTAACACAGACATATTGATAAAAAATACTGTCTAAACTATTTTCCCTACTTAATAACTCCTGACATGAAAACGATTTTTATCACTGCTTTAATTGCCGCTACAGCTACCTTGACTGGATTAATTTCTAAAGTAGAAACTGCATCTGCTGCTGATTTTAGTTGGGATAGTTCTTGGACTCAATCAACAGTATATAGTAAGTCTCAAACTGGTTTTAACGACGCTCCTTTTCAACAATTTGTCCAAGCAGAAAGCGCTGCCTTGCCAAATAGCGGACAATTTAAATTAGACCCCAGTAAATTAAACCTAAAATACGACCACGATGTTTCTGTTTACTTTATCAATGAAGGCGCTTCTTTTAGAAACCAGCTAGCCTTCGATGCCGCAGGAACTACTAACAAGTCTGGGCTACTTTTTAATGATATTTCTTGTGAAGGAGCCGGGTGTGTTGGTGACTGGGGCGGTAATGCACTAAAGCTGGGTGATGGGGTCAATATTGGTAATATTACCGCAGGTACTCAACTCGACTTCTGGTTGAGAGCTGATGGTTTGAGCCGTGGTACTTATGCCAATATCTATGGTACTAACACTGCCTCTAATGCTGATGGATTACAGCACGCAGTTGCCTATGCTTACAATAACTACATCCTCCTGGCGTTCGAGGATTTATATGGAGATTTACACGCTTCTGGGGTAGATTCTAAAACTGGTAAGTGGAACGAAGGTTCTGACCGTGACTTTAACGATGTTGTCGTTGTTCTTGATATCGGCGAGGCAAATGTTAAAGCGTTAATTGGTGCTAGCGTTCCTGAACCATCTGTTACTCTGTCAATGTTTGCGGTGGGAGCAGTTGGTATGTTTGGATTGCGCCGCCGCCGTCAAACTTGTACTTCTAACTAAGCTTTAAAATGTGCTTAATATAGTGTGCATTTAGTTTCATTGGAAAACGACAAGTGATTGATTGCATTTTCACCCGTACACTTATACGGGTGAATTTACGTTTGTAGTAGTATTTATATTTTATCTACCGCGATCGCGTTCTAAATCATCAATCACTTTTTGCAAATACCACTCATCTGACATCCCAGGATGGTAATTCTGCTTTTGCTGAATCAATCGTTCGGCTATTTCCCAGTATCCTCCAACCATCCGCAAAATTCGCTGACGTAACAGGTTATACTTTTGCTTTTTCGACTCTGGACTAAATTTCTGGATTTTTTCTAGGCTACTTAAGACTTGTTGATAATTTCCCCAGTCTTCTTGTTCACAAAAGATACTGGCCGCCCGTTGATAATCTTCCACGGCTTTTTGTATTTCTTCTAAGCAAGTATAGGCAATGCCGCGATTGTAGTAAGCTTGAGCATCATCGGAATTGATTTGCAGTGCTTGGGTGTAATCTTGAATTGCACCAAGATAATTGCCTGTTGTTCGATAGGCATTACCTCTAGCAATATAGACTAAGGCATCTTCAGGCTGTATTTGGAGTGCTTGGTTAAGGTCTGCGATCGCTCCTTGATGATCTCCCAATATAGAACGTGCTTTACCTCGGTTACGATAGACAATGGCATCTTGAAAGTCTAGTCGCAATGCTTGATTAAAATCTGCGATCGCTTCTCGATAATTACCCATTTTACAACGCACAACCCCACGACAGCAGTAAGCTTGGGCATCTTGCGGATCGGCTTTTAATACCCAGTTTAAATCGGCGAGTGCCTCTTGGGTATCTCCTTTTTCAGCCTTTTCTAATAGTTGCGTGAAATAATCATTGGTGGATAAGATTGGCGCACTTATAGAATGTGATTGCTCAATGGCTAGTTTTTCTGGGGGTTGTAGCTGTTTAATTTGTTCCAGACACCGACGACAATTCTCTTTGTCTTGTTGCTCTAAATATAGTTGTGCAGCTTTTTTAAAGTTAGCGATCGCATCTTGAATATAACCCTGTTTGCGCCGCACCATCCCCCGCAGATTATAAGCAGCAGCATAATTGAGATTGAGACGAATAGCGCGTTCTACATCCTCCAGCGCCCCCGGCAAATTTTTCAGCGCCACTCTTGCTAATCCCCGACAATAATATGCCTCTACACTCTCAGGATTCAGCTTCAAGGCTTCGGTATAATCTGAAACAGCCTTCAGGATTGCTCCTGAGTCATAATGTGCCAAACCCCGTTGTAAGTAAGCTTCTATGAAGTAAGGTGTCAGTTGTAAAGCATGGTTAAACTCTTCAATTGCTCCAGCGTAGTCTTTTCGCCTAGCCTTTTCCAATCCTCTATTGTAGAATTCGTCATTCATGGTATTTATTTGGTTGATTCACTTAGTTGAATTCCAGTAGGCTTGTTTTGTAGTCTAACTTATGCGCTCACACTTAATATTCTAAGTATCCAGCGTGGCTTTGCTGAATTTCGGATTTTTGATGAAATAAAGTAAATAAGGGAGTAGGGAATCAGGATTTTCGAGTTCTACGGAGTTTTTTAAAAATCAAATAGGAGTACTAAGTAGCTGGACAAAAATATTTACAGTCATTGCGTTGCCTTTGGCGTTCCCGTAGGGTAAGAAGTGTTCGCGGAGCGTTTCTAAGAGTTGCAATCCCAAGCCTTTGCGATTGCTTTACTTCGCTCTGCTCCATTCGCAATGACGTTATGTAATTAATTCTATCTAACTACTTATATAACGATAAAAAATTACTTAATATGGCAAATTTAGCCATGATTTAGATAAATAAATATCATCATGATTATTTCCAATTAAAAACAAAAAATAGGGTAATTGAATAGATTCAATTACCCATATCTCGTAGATTATAGAATATTTCCAGGTTGCTAAAGTTATTCCGAAAGTAAGCTAGGAGAAGTCAGTACAAAAACATCCCTACTTCCTTGAGCATCAATCTGTGGTTTTATCGGAGTAGTAAAATGGAAAAAATCATGATCGTTGACTAATAAGAGTTCTCCTGGATTTAGAACTTTGCTAAACACAGGCTTTTCTCTTTTGGCAGTATATAGATCTGTTTCTCCACCTTGAATATTATCTCTATCTACTGAAAATATACCAATAAAATCAGTACCATCTTGATGGATACCTTCAGGTGCAGGATTACCCAAATTATCTGCCGAACAAATAGTTCTAATTTGATGAACTCCGATTTCTGCTTCTGGATGAAGTTTACAAGAATCACTAAATGCCAAGACAAGATTTCTAAAAATATCAAGTTCTATGAGTGCATCGTCTAATTCTGCAAACTCTCTTTTTATGTCACCTACTAATGGATTATATTCTTTACTTTGATAAAGGTAGCCATGAGCTAACTTGATTAACTGATTTCCAAAGACTGTGAACCGAGATAATCTTCTGGAACGATAATCGCCTTTGATATAAGGGTCAATAGGCATATTATTAAAAAATGGCTTGAAACCTTCTGGATTGATCGAATTTACTTTTCTTAGGGTAAACAAAAAAGCATATTCTAATTCCGTTGATGTCCACACCTCTTGCATAGGATTTACCTCCTTGCACTTAAAAATTCTCCCGGATTTTTTATGGGAGGCTAATAACACTTAGTATATGCTACTTTTTGTTAATATGTTGTCAATTTGACTACAGAAGTTGACAATCCATGATATATAAAATTACTCAAATTCTTTCGCAGGCCGGAGTAGCTGCTGAAAGGATTTACCATACTGAGTGCTGAGTAAACATACTAGTCCCCAATCCCTAGCCTTCAGTTATTCTTTCATCCAAGGCTTTTGAAATTCGTTTCATCGGGAATGCCTCATGCCTCTTCAACACGAATTACTATTAACTCCGTTGCCAAATTTTAATTGTCTTATCTAAACTCCCACTAACCAACATCTCACCGGATGCTGTGAAGGCTAAGGCTGTGACTATATTCCCATGACCTGTAAATGTACTCAGCAATTCTCCGGTTTGGAGATGCCACAATTTGATGGTTTTATCAGCACTACCGCTGGCGATAATTTGTCCATCGGGACTTAAAGCGATCGCATATACTCTATCTCTATGTCCTTTAAGAGTATGAAGTAATTCTCCAGTCTCCAATTGCCAAATTTTAATTGTTTGATCCCAGCTACCACTGACAAGTAGTTTACCATCTGCACTGATTGCTAAGGAACGAACGATATGAGCATGACCCATGAGGGTATGTAGCGGTTGTGCATCTTTTAAACTTTTGATTCCTGTCTGCGGTAAGGTGCGCCAAACTTTGATTTTGCGGTAACTACCCGTCACCAGAGTTTCCCCATCTCGACTTAAAACCAGGGAATGAGCAGCTGTATCATCTAAAGAAAGTGCGATCGCTACCTGACGTTGCATCAAATCCCAAAATAGAATTTTTCTGTCATCTCCGCCTGTCGCTAGCATTCTGCCATCGGGGGTAAAGGCAGCACACCGCACTACCCCATTGTGTTTATGCAAAATATCTATCAAGTCTAAAGCACCTACGTGCCAAAGCTTAATTGTGGAATCTGCACCGCAACTCACTAAAGTCTGTCCATCTGAACTAAAAGCTAGGGAATTTACTTCATCCACCAGCCCAGATAGTACCCAAGGATACTCTGATAATGTCTCTATTAATTCACCCTTACTTAAATCCCAGAGTTTCGTCTCGCCACGACTACCACTTGCCAAAATGGGTAAAGCTTTGCCATTGTTACACCCGGAACTGAAAGCTAGGCAATTAATTCCTCTGGTGTGTCCTTGCAAAGTCTGCCAGCATTCCCAGTCACCGACTATATCCTTGAGGTAATGCTCTGATGGTAAAGTCTGTATTGTATCTGCGATCGCTCTCTCATTAATTACTGGCGACGCATTTTTTTTGCCAGTAAGTGATTCTAAGTACCAACTCAATCCCCCTGCATACAACAAGTTACTTGGAGTTACATACAGTTTTGGTTCAGCAAATTCAAGTTGATTTGTCGGTAAAAAGCCTGTTATTATGCTTTGCCTCTCGTAACCTAAATTACCTGTAGATGGATAAAACAAACATAGAAAAATTAATACTTGGTGATTTTTCAAATCTTCTTGAGTAATCGACCACCTAATTTTGTCTTTCTTAATACCATTAAAACTTTCTCCATCAGCAACGTAAACTTGAACACTTAGCTGAGGATGATCTTTAAGTACATAAGGAAATTTACTTTCGCCACCCAAATTTCCTTCATCATCTAAAATAATATTTTGTAAGGTATCTTGTGACACCTTTTTTACCAATTTGCCCAACCGTTCAGTTATTACTCGGTCAACAATATGCTCGCGTAAAAGATAATCTTGGGCTTGTTGTTGGAAGTATTTCGGGAAAGGTATCGTCCAGTCAGGAGGCTCAGGATATTCAGGTGGCGTTGGCGGCGGGTTTTTGGCGAGAACTTCTGCTTGTTGGCGAGAAAGTTCTTGGAGTCTAGCCAATGGCTCACCCCAAAAGGCAATAACTTCAGTGTGACAACCTTTAACTTGACTTTCTAGCAAAGATAAGTCGTAAGTTTTAGGTTTTTTGACACGTTGAAGAAAGTCTGTTTGTTGAGCTTTGAGTAAGCTAATCCAATCCATCTGCATTCCTGCGGCAAACTGTTGCATACCTACGGTAAGCTATACCAATGCAATTACTCAAGTTTATAACCTAGTTAATTAAAAATTCAGTAATGTTAGCAGTCTAATAAAACACAGCCATTGGCAGATGTTTCCGGGGAAGAGATAGATAAACAGCACTTAGACGTTTCATGAATTGATGCAGTTGAAGTGTATAGAATTTAGATGATGTCAGTCAATTCTAACGGACATGGACAAAGAGATACTGTTTTCCTAGAAACACTTCTAGCTGTAAAAGAAAGTTTAATTGGAGACGGATTTCCAAGATTGCAGATACGTTAAGTCAACAAATACTTACACAAAAATAACCTAGTACAGCATGGCGGAAGTAAGCTGTTGTGATTATAGTTTGCACATTGAGGTGGCAAGGGAGCAGAGTGCAGGGAGCAAGGGAGAGAATTTACAGGTTTTGCCTAATCATCCTTGTGATGCAATTTGTAAGCGCAACAGCTTAAACCACCCATTGAAAATCAATGAAACTCTTGCGGTATTGGAATTACGTAGTTTACTTCTCGCCTTCTCTACGAGACGCTACGCCAATGGCGAGTATGACGAATTATTTTAACTTTTACGTTTTGGTTGTCTGGGTGTAGTACTGACATCAGAGGAGTTGCCAAAAGTATCCCTTGCTTCGATTTGTTTAATTTTCATTTGCAAGTTCAAGTCATCACTGCTAACAATTGTTTCTAAATTCGCTAATCTCTCCTCTAGCAGTTCTATTTGCTGCTGTTGCAAATAGTTAGTTTTTGATTTTTGCTCATCAGAACGCCAAACAGCAACAGTACCAACAGCTGCACCACCAATAGCAACTAAAGGAAGAATAGCACCGCTTCTAGTAATGGCTGACAGTGGGACGCAAACTCCGAGAATTGCTACTGTAATTACCCAAATTCTGGTAGTAGCAGATAATCTGACATCATGATATTGCTCTAGATTGGGTTGAGATTTTTTAGCCATAGGTAAATCCATTGAAAACTTATTTGCTAGATTGACACAATTACCTATTACAATACCTCCTACTATTGGGTTAAGTATAATTGCCATCCTAGTATTTATGTAATTATAGTTACTCAGTTATTTGCGATCGCTAGATTGGAATTGTTAGGAGCATCTGTACCTCGCCAATAGAAAAATTTGCGGACAAGTTGCAGCATTTTTTGGTTATGGTTTACACAGTATGGCAACGTTATCATTGTGGTACGTGGCAGCGACTATCTTATCCTTACCCGACTTCCTACCACTTCTACTGATGGGAGGAACTTGTGATAGAGTAATTGCGAACAACAGCGATCGCTATAGTGTAAATTATAGAAATGCTACTACCTCAGTCATACGTACATTCCAAGCAGTAATTGACACTCACGTTCGTCACCAATCAGAAGCATCTCAGTTGCTTGAGCAACTATTAAGTGCTGCCAATCCTCTGATAAAATCCTTTGAGCGTAAGTAGTTAAGTTTATTATGACAAGTGAATCTTATATTTTTCTAGCTGGAGCAAGTCGCGGTGTTGGTCGAGAAATTGCCCAATATCTCAGGGCGCAACAGCTAAAGGTTAAAGCACTCGTGAGAACAGCAGCAGTTGCAGACGAACTAGAGAAAACAGGTATTCAAGTAGTTGTGGGAGATGCCTTGAATATTGAGGATGTAGAAGGCGCAATCCTCAAAGATGAACCTATTCACACCGTTATCAGTACAATTGGTGGTTTACCGACAGATGGAGAAAGAGCAGATTACCCTGGTAATAAAAATCTGATCGATGCAGCAGTTAAAGCTGGAGTGCAAAAGTTTATTCTTATATCTTCCATTGGTGCTGGCAATAGTGTTGTTGCTTTGTCACCCCAAGTTTTAGCAGCACTGGGAACAGTTTTAGTTGAGAAAGACAAAGCTGAACAACACTTAATCGCCAGTAAACTCACCTATACAATCATCCGTCCTGGTGGACTAAAGTCAGAACCAGCAACGGGTAATGGTGTTTTGACTGAAGATCCGCACATTATTGGTAGCATCAATCGTGCAGATGTCGCGCAGTTAGTTGTCCGTTCTTTAAATAGCCAACGCGCCAATAATAAAATCTTGTCAGCCGTAGACCGAAATATGCTGTTTGGGCCAAGAGAATTTGCAGAATTTACCTTGGAGTAATTTAAGCACGCCAGCGTAGTATTTGACCCTTAACAGGATTCACAAATTCTCGTCCTTCAGCAATAGAACGAGCATACTCCCGCTTCAACTGGTAGTACCACTGGGCCTGCACATCTGAGTCTTTAATTAGTCGCAGTATGGGGTTATACTTGAGGCCAATCTGCTGCTTTTCCACAACTGTTCGGTCTTGGTCGATAAAAGCCCCTGCTAGCAGATGTACTAGTGGCTTGAAAAATCCTACCCAAGGGAGTGTCCAGTAAAGAGCAAAAGTTACCTCCGTTTCTGTGTCTGAAATCGGTGTAACAGCCGTTATATTAACGACTCGATGATTGGCAATTGTGGTTTCTTCGATTCTGACTCCAGGTAAACGAAAAGAAATTTCCGTTTCTGGCACACCACCGCCAATCAGCCAGTATAATCGACCCCCATTCGCTGGTAATCGGTGTCGTCGCATCGTGAAGCCGTAGGGTGAAGCATCAAACTGCTTTACTTCTTCATGTAATTGCTCATTTCGCCACCACCAAGCGCGATGAACATAAGGTGAATGAGCCGGGTCCATCAAACCTACCACTGCATGATCTATAAAACAGGGAAATTTCACGACTTTTACGAACTGGGGCGGCTCATCAAACCCAGGAATCACCGGAATTTCTATCTCGGAAGCAGGTTGAGGGTTATCTGGATCGGCCATGTATATCCAGATATTTCCTTGAGCTTCACGAACTGCATAAGACTGTACGTCGAAGCGACTCAAATCCATCTGTTGTTCTTTTACAAGAGATGGTATTGTAGTGCAGCGTCCACCCTCGTTAAAGCGCCAACCGTGGTAACAGCATTCCACTTCCTGCCCATTGAATCTACCGCAACTCAAGGGCACACCACGATGAGGGCAAATATCCCGCATCGCCGAGACTTTGCCATCCTGACTACGAATTAGCAATACTGGTTCTCCCAAGAAAATGCGGCTGATCATCATACCTGGCTTGATTTGATTGCTAGGCAAAGCATAGTACCAAGTATTACGTAATACAAAATTATCGTTATTTTTCATAACTAATACCAAATTCAAATAGATAGGATGTTGGACATTACTGGAACAGACTTTAGGTAAAAACGTTTAATCTAAAATCCAAAATCTAAAATCCAAAATTGGTATAATTGCGTCTACCTTTGACACAATAAAAGTCCTGCTTTGTGGAAGGGAAGGCTATGCTTGAAAACATTATTTCAGATTTTTAATTGCTGTGAGGAAATTCAACTGATACCTTTGTTGGTCATGTTCGTGATTCTCTTCGTTTTGGGTTTCTCTGGAATCCTTACAGGTGTAAAGTTGCATTATTTATTCGCCAGAAATTTGCACAAATATCGTTCTTTTACGCGGGCCGTCTAACTCAAAAAACAAAACAGATTGCCAAGTTCCTAATACTAATTTACCATCCATAATGGGAATTATCTCACTCGTGGTCAGCATCATTGCGATTAAATGAGAGTGAGCATTTATTGGCTCATTTTCTGGAACATCTCTTAAATGCAAATCATTATGCAAATAGCTGGCTGATTCAGGTGCTAGTTTTTGCAAGAACACTTTGACATCTTCTAATAATCTGACTTCATTTTCGTTGATAGCTAATGCTGTTGTTGTGTGTTGAGAAAATACTAAAACTTGTCCATTTATAATTGATGTTGAGGCAATAAAATCTTGAATTTGTGGGGTGATATTATGAATATTAATTTTTGGCTCAGTTTCAATTTCAATTAACTTATTAATAATCGGCATCTGTTTAATTTTATATTTGCAATTGCGGACGAGGTATGCTAACACAGCCTTGAAGAAGGCAGAAATATGGATGACTTCTAACTCCTAACTATAGTTTCCAAACCTTGCACTAATCTTTCTATTCCTTCTTTTGCCGTCTCTTTTTGCAGCGCCCCATAAGCAACGCGTAGATAGCATCCGTCATCTATGCCAAAGGTTGTACCTGGAATAACTGCTACTTTATATTCCTGGATTAGTCTTTTAACTAACTCAAAAGCATCCATTTGGGTATGAACTTTGAGGAAAAAATAGAAAGCACCATCGGCGGGGATAATGCTACACAAGCCTTGTAGGCGATTAAGGGAGTCTAATACTAATTTGCGTACTTGAGCAATAGCTCCTATATGACTCTGTAAATACTCCTCTTTTGCCTGCAATGCCCCTAAAGCTGCATATTGAGAAATGACTGGCGGACAAATCAAAATTGTATCCTGGACTTTTTTAACAGCGACAAGCAAGTGTTTGGGAATCACCATATACCCAATGCGCCAACTGGCAAAACCGTATGCTTTGGAAAGGCTATAGAGAGAAATGGTGTACTCGCTATTATTACCAAATGAGCCAGGTGAAATGTGTTTTATTCCGTTATAGGTAAAGTATTCATAAGCTTCATCGCTGATGTGGTAAATATTACGATCGCCACAAATTTGATTTACTTGGCGTAATGCTGCTTCTGAATAGACAACTCCAGTCGGGTTATTTGGTGAAATCGTCACCACAGCCCGTGTTTTGGGAGTAATTGCTTGAGCGATCGCATCTTGTCGCAGCTGGTAATTTTCATCTGTCGCCACTAACACCGGATGACAACCAGCCATTGCGATCGCCATTTCGTGATTGAAATAATAGGGCGTATTCAGAATAATTTCATCGCCTGGGCTAGCGATCGCCAGAATGGCATTCATAAATCCCATATTGCTCCCTGCTGTCACGACGATGCAGTTTTCCTGGTTGATTTCAATGCCGTTGAAGTCTTGCAATTTTCCTGCAAGCGCTGTTAGTAATGGGGGAATTCCCTCAACTGATTTGTATAAATTATTGTCTGGTTCGGCTAAGAATTTGGCTAAAAATTCTATGGCTTCCGCTGGTGGGTTGTAAGAAACTACACCTTGTCCTAGAGAGATTGTTCCCGGAGAATTTTTAATCAGTTCCCCAACCACAGGAATAATCGGTGACTGTACCGCTTGCATACGAGAGGTTAGGGATTCCATGTTTTCTTGCTTATGTACCTGACTTTAGTATCTAATACGCCAAAAGATAAGCGTTAAAAATCTTGTTTTTTCGACCAACTACCACGGGGATTATCCTCTCGCGGCTTGGCTTTATTAACTTTGAGTTGACGACCCATCCAAAAAGTAAAATAATCATTGGAGAAAGTAGGGTTCAGTGCTGCCAAGGGTAGCACTGACTCCCTGTTTTTGAGTAAATTCAACTATGTATGGTTGGAGTTTTTAGTCAATGGAAATCTGCTGAGGGCCATTGGCTTTGCCATTATGGGCATCAGTTGTGGTACGGGTGTAACTATTTGAGCGGATCTGTTTATCTAGCCAGCCTTTAACGGGATCGTCTGCGAGATTGAGCCGAAGTACACCAGAGAAGAACCCACCCACAAATGAGACTGGATGCTGAGTAAATTCCCTGAATATAGGTGACAATTCATCAATGAACATTAAGAGACTCCTGGCACTGCCGTAAAAAATTATTACTTCTTAATTGATCGTAACGTGTTTGGGCATGGGGCATTGAAAAGAGGCAGAGGGGAAAACTCTTCTCTCTTACTCCCTGCTCCCTGCCCCCTGCCCCCTTGCTTCTTCCTCTGTCCCTAGTCCCCAGTCATTGGTTGCTGATCGGGAAACATACACTTATCAGAATCACAACCACTAGGGCCGGCCTCTGACATTTCGCCTAAATCGTAGCGGCTTAAGACTGCACAGAAGTCATCTGTTTTCCGCCGTGCTTTCACCTCTTGATTTAAGCGATCGTAGGTGGATTTGTCTATTGGTTCAAACGGCAAACGCGGGAATGATTGCAAATCGTCAAAACGGGCTAAAAGAGCCGCTGAAATATATCCCTCATCATTCTGGATGGTTTCGTAAATGCGCTGTCCCAAAGGCTCGATTTCATCAGAGCGGAGTTCCAAAGTAGCCGATGTGTTGTGAGTCACATACCAACGTTGAACTTGAAGGACAAAATCAAATTGGGCTAAGGCTGAAAACTTAGAAACATCAATTTCATCAGCTCCCAGTAAATCAGCCCAAGTTACAGAAACAGGGATTTCCACTAGCCATTCACTCACCCGTGGATCAAAGGGATCGTTGAGCAAATTGCCCTGTTCATCTTTGTCTGACTGAGAGGGAATAACGTTGTAACCATAGTCAATACAAGCTAAGGCTACTGGGTCATTTTTACCGAAAGTAATCCGGCGAATAAATCTTTGGGCTTTCGGGGGATGCCAGCCGGAACTAGCATTAGTTAATAAAGCTTTAGTACCACTGGGTTGCACTGTGGTACAACGATTTGGACGCTTGAGATTGTGGCGATCGCAATAATCCCAAACTACTCGATGTACAATATCTCTCCAAGAACTAAGGTATTTCTCTTCCTCACGCTTAAAAGCTAATCCTTGTGGAGTTGCAGGCCTACCTGCTTCCCACCAGCGCAGCCAATCAACACCAAAAGCATGGACAAAGAAATCAAATAAACCTGTAAAAGAAACTCCCACAATCGGGTCTAATTCACGGCTGTATTGATAGCGTGGTTCCAGGAATTTATGATTTAAAAGTGCTGCTACAGATAGGGCCCCAGCAGTGAAAGCTTCCTCTTGTTCTTTGTAGTTACGTGGATCGATTTGATTGAGGTGAACCTCTGACAAATTGCAGTTGCCTGTTAGGGTATTACCAAATACTCCTTTGTGATGTTCTGGTTCATTGAAGCAATAAGTATCGTGCAAACTTGGTAATTCTTCTACACCTCTGACTATTTGCCATTTACCTTTGTATTTGGCGTCACATCCTTTGCTTACATCCAACCGCTGGCAAGGAATTTGTCCACAGTCAGTAATTTGCAAGTAGTATAAATCTTGACTGCGAACACCATAGTTAGTTATTGACCCTTTATGAGCGCAGAGATTTAAAGAAGAACGGATACCGCATTTAGTTAGTAATAACTGCACTCGATACGCACGTTCGTAATCAGAAATGTAAATCCTAATGCCATTGCTATGTGTATTTGTGCCATCTATATCGGCTAAACCAGCGATAAAATGCAAAATTGCTTGGCGATTCCAACTAGCAATTACATTCAGTGACTCTGGATTTGTTTTTAAACTCTTTAAAAATTCTCCAGAAAAACCTAAGTCTGTTACATCTATAAAAGTTGGTAAGTAGTCATAGTTTCTTTCAGGAGACTTACTTCCGATTACAGATAAAGCTGCTTTTTGTTCATAGAGCCTAACTTTGGCATTACCATTTTGGTCTGTAGTTCCATCTCCTACAGCTATCCCCAAAGTATAGGCATAACTTGGATCGATATTTAACCCACTCTCATACTGAATCATAAAAGGCTCAGTATGAATGGCGTATCTACTAACATCCATCAAATCCTTGGTTTGTACTTCTTTGTATTCTTTATCAAATCTATCTTTTACAAAGAAGCGATGATATTCAGTTGCATCCAAGTAAGTACCATCTGCAAATTTGACTCGATACAGCTTGCGTTCGCTACCAGTTTTAAATGGCGTTACTTGGCTCCATTTTTCACCATTCCAAATCTCAATTTCATCTCCAACAACATCTTTGATTTTATGCATTCCATCTCTAGTGATGAGCAAGGTATCACCACTCACACAATGGAAGTTAGCGCCAATTATCTCACCACACGGATTTAAACCGTAGCGAGCTAAACGATGTTCTAACTCATTAGCATCAAGATTTGAATAACGTTCTTCTAACCACTGTTTTGCTGTTCCTTGTTCATAAGCTTGTAAAAACTCAACTTTCAAAGCTTGTGTTGGTAGCAAATCAATATTTGATCGCGCGACGGCTTCACCAGCCCATTGAATCGCTCCCTCGCCACTATAATATTGTTTGCGGACGGCATCAAGACATTCTTCTAAAGTTGGCTTGCGGTGGAAAACTCTCGTATGGTTTGCCATCCTGAGTGCATCACGCTCTGGATCGATTCGCCAGTTGCCATTTTCATCTTGCTGCCATAGATTATCTTTGGCGGTGGCTGCTAGGTTATCGCCAGAATCAAACTGACGCATCCCCGCGCTTCTACGTATATTTCCAGCAACAATTGTTACTGCCGCTTGATCGATTAACAGACAGCATTCAACTGAATTTAATTGTCGTCCTCTAGCTTTATTCAGAATAGATGCACAACGCTGATACAGTCCGGGCAATTTCACCGGATTTGCAACTCCTCCAAAGCCGTTGAGAGTTTCTCCTGCTTTTCGGACATCGCTGATATCAACTAATACTTCAACTGCTGATGAAAATTGTTCATCAGTAGAGAGTTCTAATAAGGCTTGATATGATTCAACCCAACCTTCACGGCTATCTCCAACGTGAATAGTGACGTTATTGCCTTCTATATGAGTTTCAGTATATTCACGTCGCAGTTGGACAGGAGTGCTGCCAATTTCACCTTGAACAGTGACATTCAGTTGATTACGGATGGGGGGCAACTGGTTAATAAATTGTGGTTCTAAGACGGCTCCAGTGCCACAGCCCATCATTGCCAAATCCATCATTAAACCGAAGGCACTCCAGTCTTCGAGATTGGTAGAGGTGCAATTATATGCCCCGGAAAAGTTCTTGGGCTTGGTTATCCAGTCTGTACCACCAACCCATAGCCAGCGCCCACTGGGCATAGCTTTCAAGTTGCGCTGCATCTTATCCAAGATGAGAGCTTCTTCTGGAGTTAGCTTTCCTAACTCGACTAAGCCTTGTAGAGTGCGATCGCATACTTCATCCCATGTTTCCCTTAGTCCCGCCTTTGTCCGGCGGCTATAGGTTCTAAAAAATACGGGATTTGCAGCCGGTGCTGTTTCTGGAAACCTTGCACTCTGGCGTGTTCTTTCGAGATTCTGAACCATATATTAAGTGTCTTGCGTTCTTCTTGCGTGCGGACAGATTATGACTATACGCCAAGTAGTTTTAGTATTAAAGATTGTCAAATTGTCCACTTTACGCTAGCTCTACCCTGCACTAATTACAACAAAAATTTATGATGTATAATGTATCTCACCCTTGGGGAGGAGATATATAAATGGTTTTAATTAGCACATATTCAGTCATGAGTAAATTATTTCTATATGGTATGGACTCCCCTACACGCAAAAATCCATCGCACCATCCGATCGCGCCACTTATTTGAGCGTAACCAACGGCTACTAATCGCTGTCTCCGGCGGACAAGATTCTTTGTGTTTAATCAAATTACTTTTAGATTTACAATCCAAATGGGGATGGTATTTAGGTATTGCTCACTGCGATCATCGCTGGCGTTCTGATTCCGAGGCTAATGCTAACCACGTCGAAAATTTAGCGAAAACTTGGGGTATATCCTTTTATTTAGAAACAGCGAACAAACCGATAAATAGTGAAGCTGCTGCACGCGATTGGCGCTATCAAGCTTTAAGTGCGATCGCACAAACAAATAATTATCAATATATAGTTACAGGACACACGAAGAGCGATCGCGCCGAAACTCTCCTCTACAATTTAATTCGCGGTACTGGTGCTGATGGCTTACAAGCCCTGACTTGGCAACGCCCTCTAACTACAGACATTATGCTAGTGCGTCCACTTTTAGAAATTACTCGCACACAAACAGAGCAATTTTGTCAAGAATTTAAATTACCAATATGGGAAGATTCCACCAATCAAGATTTGCAATATGCCCGTAACCGCATTCGCCAAGAAGTAATACCATATTTGCGAGATAATTTCAATCTCCAAGTAGAATCAGCCTTAGCCCAAACAGCAGAACTTTTACAAGCGGAAGTGGAATATTTAGAAAAAGCTGCCCAGGAGTTGCGGGATAAGGCATTGGGCATTGGAGATGAGGAAAATTCCCTTACTCTTGTTCCCTTACGGTTAAATCGTCGGGTATTGCAGAAAGCACCACTAGCGTTGCAACGTCGGGTGATGCGTCAGGTGTTGCAGCAAATATTGACTGATGCGCCCAGTTTTGAACACATTGAGAAATTAACGGCTTTAATTATAGCGCCCAACCGATCGCAAACCGATCCATTTCCTGGTGGTGCGATCGCTCAAGTAGAAGGCGACTGGATCTGTTTGAAATAGTTTTGAACTATTGCTATTGCAAAGCAGGGAGAGGTTTGTTGAATTTACGTTAAATCACACTCTCGCATTCTTCTAAATTGCTATCAAAATTTATTAATAAAATAAAGACGTACTAACCATCAAAAAACAGTAAGCCCATCATGCTAAATTACGATCCATTAGCTTGTTTGCCCTCATCAGAGGAACTACCTGACTCTGACGACACCCCAGTGGATAACGAATTACAAGATTTGATTCCCGGTTTACTTAAAGCGCTTTTGGCAATGGCTTGGCCTGAACGTATGGATTGGTATTTTGGCGTTGATATGGGTATTTATTACGATCCAGACTTACCGCCAATAGTACCAGATGGGTTTTTGAGTCTGGGCGTAGAGCGATTTTATGATGAAAACCTCCGCCCTAGTTACGTGCTTTGGGAAGAGAAGAAACTACCGATATTAGCGCTGAAAGTGGTATCTAAGACATATCGCGGTGAGTATTCAACCAAGAAAGCAGAGTATGCAAGATTGGGATTTTTGTATTATGTAGTTTACAACCCATTTCGTCGCCGTAAGCCACGTTTAGAAGTTTACAAATTAGTTAACAATGTTTATGAATTACATGATGGTAATCCAGTTTGGTTGCCAGAGATAGGTTTAGGAATTGGCATCGAACGAGGAACTTATCTAGGCATACCACGGGAGTGGATGTATTGGTATAACCAACAAGGACAACGGTTTTTAACACCAGAAAAAGACAAAAAACTTGCTCAACAAGAAGTTCAGCAGGCAAAACAAGAAGTTCAGCAGGCAAAACAAAAAGCTCAACAAGTACAGCAAGAAATCCAATTATTACGAGAACGGTTGCGATCGCTCGGCATAGATCTTGATTCTCTGTCCTGAATTGCTATCAAAATTCATTAATGAAATAAAGCATAACAATTGCGTAGACGCGGAGCGCCTTGTCGTTAGACATCGCTCGGTATAGATCCTGATTTAATCTAAGAGGATGTTTTAAAAGTCCTCTGCTCAGTAGCAAAACGTTTTAGATCCCCCTAAATCCCCCTTAAAAAGGGAGACTTTGATTGATTCCTGTTCCCCCCTTTTTAAGGGGGGTTAGGGGGGATCTAGAAGTGCCTAAAATTACAGCCGACCACTTTTAAAACATCCTCTAAAAACATTTTGCTACATTAACAAAGTCCACAACGAAGCTCCGAAGTTCATGACCAAAGCTCCGAATTTCATTAACGAAGCTCCGAGGTTCATCAACGAAGCTCTGAGGTTCATTAATGAAGCTCAAAGGTTCACGACCGAAGCTCCGAGGTTCATTAACGGAGTTCAAAGACTCATCCGCGAATATCAAAGACTCGTCCGCGAATATCAAAGACTCTCGCACGAATATCAAAGACTCGTCCGCGAATATCAAAGACTCGTCCACGAGTATCAAAGACTCGTCCACGAGTATAAAAGACTGATTACAGCAATTTTCATTTATTTAAAAACACTCTCGCGTTCTTCTCTGCGACTCTGCGTGAAACAAAAATCTTTCAGTAATTAGAATTACGAATTACCCTATCAAGACTTGCACTCACACTTTCAGCATCCGGTGACTGCAATCGCTGCAAAATCTCTAAAGCTGGTTGCAAATAGGATATCGCTTTAGTGTATTCACCCTGCTGTTCTGCCAAACCTCCTAACCACCACAGAGTTATTGCTTTGCCTTGGACATCACCAATGCGTTCAGTTATTTCCAAAGACTGGTTGAAAAGTGCGATCGCTTCATCCACTTCCCCTTTGTAAGCGTAGATATATCCCAGTTCGTACAACGTCGCTGCTTTGCCTCGGATATCTCCAATGCGTTCTTTTATTTCTAAAGACTGATTAAAAAGTGTGATCGCTTCATCCACTTCCCCTTTGTTGGCGTAGAGATTCCCCAGTCTGTCCAACGTCGCCGCTTTGCCTTGGACATTTCCACTGCGTTCATCAATTTCAAGGACTTGATTGTAGAGTGCGATCGCTTCATCCACTTCCCCTTTGTAGGCGTAGATATATCCTAGACAGTGCAACGTCGCCGCTTTGCCTTGGACATTACCAATGTGTTCAAATATTTCCAAAGACTGATTGTAGAGTGCGATCGCTTTATCCACATCCCCTTTGTTGGCGTAGATTATTCCCAGATTGTTTAACGTCGCCGCTTTGGCTTGGACATCACCAATGGGTTCTTTGATTTCCAAAGACAGATTGTAGAGTGCGATCGCTTCATCCACATCCCCTTTGTCGGCGTAGATACCTGCCAGTTGGTGCAACGTCGCCGCTTTGCCTTGGATATTACCAATGCCTTCTTCTATTTCCAAAGACAGATTGTAGAGTTTGATCGCTTCATCCACTTCCCCTTTGTTGGCGTAGATACCTGCCAGTTGGTGCAACGTCGCCGCTTTGCCTTGGACATTACCAATGCGTTCTTCTATTTCCAAAGACTGATTGTAGAGTGCGATCGCTTCATCTACTTCCCCTTTGTTGGCGGAGATACCTGCCAGATTGTGCAACGCCGTCCCTTTGCCTTGGATATTACCAATGCGTTCAAATATTTCCAAAGACTGATTATAGAGTGCGATCGCTTGCTCCACTTCCCCTTTGTTGGCGTAGATAATTGCCAGAGAGTGTAACGTCGCCGCTTTGCCTTTAACATTACCAATGCGTTCTTCTATTTCCAAAGACTGATTGTAGAGTGCGATCGCTTCATCCACTTCTCCTTTGTTGGCGTAGAGAATTCCCAGTTGGTGCAACGTCGTCGCTTTGCCTTTAACATTACCAATGCGTTCTTCTATTTCCAAAGACTGATTGTAGAGTGCGATTGCTTCATCCACTTCCCCTTTGTTGGCGTAGATAGTTGCCAGAGAGTGTAACGTCGCCGCTTTGCCTTTAACATTACCAATGCGTTCTTCTATTTCCAAAGACTGATTATAGAGTGTGATCGCTTGCTCCACTTCCCCTTTATTGGCGTGGATACCTGCCAGACATTGCAACGTCGCCGCTTTGCCTTGGACATTGCCAATGCGTTCAAATATTTCCAAAGACTGATTGTAGAGTGCGATCGCTTGCTCCACTTCCCCTTTATCGGCGTAGATACCTGCCAGTTGGTGCAACCTCGCCGCTTTGCCTTTAACATTACCAATGCGTTCATCTATTTCCAAAGACTGATTGTAGAGTGCGAGCGCTTCATCCACTTCCCCTTTATTGGCGTAGATAATTGCCAGACATTGCAACGTCGCTGCTTTGCCTTGGACATTACCAACGCGTTCATTTATTTCCAAAGACTGATTGTAGAGTGCGAGCGCTTCATCCACTTCCCCTTTGTCAGCTTTCAGTATCCCTAAAAAATAATAAATTGCTGCTAATTCTTGTTCGTCTTCTGCGGGACAAAGATTTAAAGCTTGTTCGTAATAATTTAATGCTCGCTCAACCTCACCCATCTGGTGTTCACAATAAGCAATTTCTCTGAGTACACTATAGTTTTTAGTAATTTCTAAGGTTGATTTGCACAGATGTATTGCTTCCCGAAATCGACTTTGATCCCGCCAATATCCTGCCAATGAGATAGCTATTTTCCCTGCAATGTCTTCATCCTTCCCCAACAACCCCAAGCGATGAATTTCTAACTTTTGTGCTTCCGTCGCACTTCCCGCCTCCCACCAGAGACGATACAAAATCTGTGCAGCTTGTTTATACAACTCTTCACCCTTGGGGTTCTCTAGCAACGGTGACAAAATGCGGGGAACACGATACAACCTCTCTGTGTTGTTGGTGAGGGTAACTTCCAACAAACCCAAAATTTCAGCGCGTTGAATATGACTTTCCCAACTTGAGATATCCTCACAAATCGGCGAAATCGCAGCTAGAACAACAGGTAACTCATACACCAACAACTTCCCCAGCATTTTCCGTAAACCTGGAGTTTGCTGCTTCAGCAATTCCTGTGCCAAAATATCCTCACGAAATTCCTTTTCCTTCTCTGCCATCTTTTGCAGAATTATCTCAACTCCCCTCTCGGCTTCTGGCGACTTCGGGGAATTTTGCAAAATCTTATCTAACCATTCCAACAGCCGAGGATTTCCATCAGCTGCTTGCTTGGCACGTTCGGGCAAATCTGGCTGAAATTGCCAACTGCCATTAAACGAATCCAGACGATTATACTTTTTAATTAAATCTGCCCCACCCAAAGCCCCCAGAGGTTCGCGGTACAGACGATGATTCAGTTCCGACAAAGTGAAATTGTAGCGACAGGTAATAATTACCTTGTGGGGAAGTTGGGAATTTTGCATCGCCTTCAGCAACGCCAGCAGTACATCTACAACTTGTGGTTGCAAGACATAAACCCCATTTCGTAAATCCAAATTAGCCTCAAAGTCATCCAGCACAAAGGCAAAGCGCTGTTCTTTGGTATTCAGTCCTTCTGTAAAAAACTTGGTGAGGCGCTGCATCAAGGGTAACTTGCCATTGAGAATTTCATGCCCCCGTTCCGAGGTACATTGTTCAGCAAGGGTTTTGAGCAGTTTGTCCTCATCCAGTTGCCGAAAGTTCACCAGCCTGTCATAGCCAACCATCCTTTCCAGAAGTCGCGCCGTCACAGTACTCTTACCCACACCCCCCAGTCCGTGAATTAGTACCCCTAATGAAGTGCGAATTGCTTTGAGACAACGTTGCAAAGTCCGCCGTCTCCCAACAAACTCAGAGGGTTTCGCCACCCGCACCAGTTGGGTATCGGGATCTAAAAACTGTTGGTATGCAGGTTCCGGCGCAGAGGGTGGCACATCTCCCAACACTTCCACCAACGCACCCGGACATTCTCCCTGGACATATAACCGCAACAAATGCCAGTCACGCACATTCTGTTTAAACAACTGCTGGTAAGTGCTAGCGAGTGCTTCAGCTAATTGATATCCGGCTGCCAATTTGCCGTAGAGGTGCGCGGCGGCGGCTGTGGCTGTCCGATCTTCCACAGGCCGTCCCCAACTTAAAACTGCGATCGCCCCTTGTGCAATTAGTGCCTCAGCCATTGAAGGGACAGCGCCTTTATCTGGTGCTTGTCCAGTCCGACACCCAGACAAAAACACCAACTTGGGAAAGCGAAACCGGAAGACTTCCGCCAGTTCTGCGGCTGTGGTTTCGTGGCGATCGCCAATTTCCGTCTCAGTGATAAAGTAAGGCGTGTAAGGTGCTTCATCTTTAATAGAAGCGTGTCCTGTCAGGTGAAACACATCAAAGTCATTAAGATAGCGACTCCAAACCTTACCCAACTCGCTAACGCAACCGCTTTCTTCCACCCGCAAATCGACAGCAAAATCTTGCGTATCACCCAGAATTCTCGCCTCTTCCTGTTCAAACTCTAACTTTGGTTCTACATCTTCCGGGTCGGTTGCCATAAACAATACTCGCAATTGTCGTGGTTCCACAGAAAACGCTTCCGTTTCTTTCTCAATCCAGCGCAGAGGTAACACCACTGGATTAACCCGCTTGACCAAAAAATCCTCACCATCATGCAGCACTTCCCAAGGTAGATGTGCCAATTTTTGATCGGTATCAATGGCAATTACCAACCCCTCACCGCGACAGTTAGCAATTCCCCGACTCAACCACCGTCCATCCCCATCCAACCAAAAAAATAACTGCTTCCCGATTCCTGGTAAATTGGGCAGCAGTCTATAGTAATTTCGTTCGCCTTGCTTCAGGAAATCAGCGATTTCTGCTAATTTCAGGCGACGTGATTCATAGTGCTTTATTTTAGGTAGCCAATACCTGAGTTCAACTGTTTCCTGCGTACTTTCCCGAAGTTGAATGCGGATAGTTTGCACTTATTTGCTGATAGATTTGAGGATTTCCGTGATTTCCTCTATAGTAGCTTCTTCGAGTAAAATCCTGTTTCCAGTATCAGGGTCAAGAATTACCACATCAAATTGCTTCCCAGGATGAGATTTATGCCATTCTTGATACCATTTGCGAATTTGTTCAGCTAAAGCCGCAACACCACCCACAATGCCAATAATAGTAGCAACAGCCGCCAAAGTTCCCTCTCTCTGCGTCGGCACTTCATAGCTTCCCGATATTCCCGGAATTTCTAGCAAAGCCTCGGCGGCTGCTGGTGCGCCTTCACCTTCGATTCCGACTTGAATTTCTGCCATAAAATTACCTGCGAATTTATACAAGATTCTGTAATATTATCCGTAAATAGTGAAGCTGCTGCATGCGATTGGCGGTATGAAGCTTTAAGAGGTTGTTTGAAAAGTGGTTAGCCGTGATTTTAGGCACTAACCGATCCCCCCTAGCCCCCCTTTTTAAGGGGGGAACCGGAATCAAAGTCCCCCTTTTTAAGGGGGATTTAGGGGGATCTAGAACGTTTTGTTACCGAGAAGAAAACTCTTCAAACATCCTCTAAGTGCGCTCAAGAAAAAGGCGACTGGATCTGTTTGAAATAGCTAGGAGTTAAGACTTATAGGAAAGATGACCCTTACTTTTAATCCAGATAAATACAAGGACTTATTAACAGCCTATCTTCCCAAGCTGATAAAAACTGAAGCTGAAAATGAGCAAGCTTTAGGTATAGTGGAAGATTTAATGCACCGAGAGCGCACCCCAGAAGAAGATGAGCTTTATCAGCTATTAATTACTTTAATTGAAAAGTTTGAACAAGAATATTATCAGCCGATCCAGCAGAATAATCCTCTATCTATGTTGTTATTTCTTTTAGAAGAATCTGAGAAAAGTAAAGATGATTTAGTATTAGTTTTAGGGACAGAAGATTCGGTTAATAATATTTTAAATGGACAAGAGAAGATAAATACAGAACAAGCGCGTAGGCTGGGAGAGTTTTTTAATGTAGAATCTAGTTTATTTATAGAATAACTAAGCTCAGAGTTTGTACTTGGGCTAAAGCCTAGCTAAAGCCCCAGAACTTTTTAAGACGCTAGTAATTCCGGTTGAGGCATTAAACCTTGGAGAGTATGACGCAACTGAGCGATCGCTTGGATTTGATAATCACCAGTTTCCTGAAATTGATCCAAAGATTCTCCAATTCCTTGCAGTTTTTGCCGTAATCCATCTAGACAATCCTGAATTGGTTGTAGCGCTTCTTGATAAAGATTCACTCGACCAGAGAATTCAGCAGTTGTTCTTCTTAGAGATAACAAGTTTTCCTCGAGCGCTTTCAGTTCTTGGCGCTTTTGATCGAGATCGTGAGTTTGATTGTCAATCATTCCCTGATTTAGCTCAACACCAGAACGAATTTGCTCAATCTCACGTTCCAGCTTTTGGATTTCCTGTGAATATTGTTGTCGCTGGGTTTCAATTTGTAGCAGAATCGGTTCTAAATTAATTTTGTTGTTACTTTCTTCTTCATCAGTGACAGCATGTCCTTGGCGTCGCAGCATTAGAGCTTTGTGTTGCTTGAGAAACTTCTGATGCTGTAGCATATTGCGGCGTTGTCCCACCAAGCTGGAATTTAGCATCTGATAGAGGTCTTTTTCATCCGTTAGTTCCAGTTCCAAATTGATATGGTCATTGTCAGATGCATTATTTAATTTAGTTTGGAGTTCTTCTATAGCTTCTTGTTTATATGTCAGTTCTTGTTCTTGATCGTGAACAAAGCTAGCATCTATTTCTAACTTATGCTCCAAGTCTTGTACGATCTTTTGCAGTTCTTCTAAAGGCATTTTCTCCAAAGCCTCCACATCAGCTTGCTTGCCAAGAACTACATCACCAGATGTTGCAGCTAAAGAATGCATCAGTTGATATAACTCTTCGGCATTTCGTAACTGCTCTTTGATAATCTGAGCGTACTCTTGCTTGCTGGTCAGGTTTGCTGTATTGATCTGCAATTGGGCTGTTTGCTGAACTAGAGAATTTTGTGCTTCTTGTAATGCGTTTTGGCGATCGCTAAAAGTTTGTGACAAACCCTCTATTTCTTGTTGCTGTTGTGCGATCGCACTTTTATGCTCCTCCAGTTTTTGCCAGTGCGGCGTCAGAGTCGCTTGCTGCTTTTCGACCAATTCAAAGGCTAGATGTAAATGTTCTCTAACTGTTTCTGTGGGAGCAACACGACTAGACAAGCGATCGAGTAACTCACTCATTACCCGACTTTGTTCCTCATCCAAAACCGTCCCTTGTTTAAAATCCGCTTGACGTTCCTCTAGGCGACGCTGCTCACCCCGCAAATGCTCCCAAGCGCCTTCCAACTCTTGACGGTTGCGCTCTATTTCTCCTTGCAATCGTTCAATTTCCTGGCGGGAGGTGTCAACTTCCTGTTTTTGCTCCTCCAGGTGTTGTAACTCTTCCTCCAGTTGTTGCAACTGTTCTGAGCGTACCTCCATATCCATTTCACGGCGATTCAACTCTTGCGCCTGAAACGTTAACGACTGTTTCCACTGATCGATTTCATCTTCCTTGAGCTTAAATTTCTCCAGCTGGCGGGAAAAATTCTGCAAAATGTTGACGAGTGGACGCCCTGCTTCTTGAATCCGTTGTACTTGACGATTCGGATTCAGTTCAGCTAGTACTAAAGCGCCGTCATTTAATTTGCTTGCATCCTCAGCAGCAATCACTTCTTCCGACACAGGACTCCAATTCTGGTCAGTTCGCTGACAAGCTAGCAGTTTCAGTTCGGTTTTAGCACCGCCACTGAGTAAACCACCTTTCTGTTTTTGTACTTCTGCTAAATACAGCACACCGTTAGTCCTTTATTGATGCACTTAAAGTTCGTGTTTTGAGATATACCTTAAATAATTCTGTTAACTTGTCTCACTAAACCAATGCTTAGAAGGACAAGACAGACAAAACTATAGACGCGAGATATTACGTCTTGATACTTATAGAAGCGATCTGGTCGCGCCTTTATATTTTGTACTGATGACAGTGATGATGACTTCCGTGTTAACACTAGCTTTGTCGAAGTGTATTACGAAAGATGAAGGTTTATAGTTTAATGTATTCCCTAATGACAATAAGAATAGAGTAACAATCTTTCCAATAATCCATAATCAATACTTAAAGAAGAGGTCAGAATTCAGCAATACTTAAATACTTAAGGAGTACTTTTTAGCTAAATGCAGGGAAATTTAAATGAAATTGATATTTGCAGTATCCTGCAATTGATTGAGTTGGGACAACGAACTGGTCAATTATGGGTTGAAGCTCATAGCTCTCACCATAACAACAAACTGGGTGGAGAGGGAGCAAACATTCATCGCCCCAAACAACAGTCTTGGTTTGTCTTTTTCTTAAATGGTCAAATTATCTATTGCCAAGAAGGCGAGAGTAGTTTATCTAGAATTAGCGATTATTTACGTCATTACCGAGTTGAGACGCGACTCACCCACAAACAAATTGCCTCCCTACCACCAACCGACGCGCCAGAGTATGCCTATATTTGGGCACTCTTGGAGCGGAATATTATCAACCCAAAGATCGCTGGTAGTATCATTCAGGGCTTGGTGCATGAAACTCTCTTTGACTTGCTGAGTTTACGCCAAGGTAACTTCATTTTCCATCAAGGTGTGGCACTTGCTCCGCAATTAAACACTTTTGAGATTGCTCCATTTGTGGCAAAAATTACGAAGCAGGTGCAAGAGTGGAAGCAACTCTATCCACACATTCAGTCTCCAGAACAATTACCACTGCTATCTGACAAAGTTCAGCTACAATCTTCCCTACCAGAAGCAACTGTAAATAAACTACAACATTGGGCTGATGGTAAAACATCCTTGCGTCAACTAGCTCGCCATCTCAATCGAGATATTTTGACAGTCGCTAAGGCAATATATCCTTATGTGCAACAAAGTTGGCTACAACTAGTATATTCAAAAACAAATAAACCGGATACCCACACGGATAGCCGAGAATTGAAAGGAAAACCGAGGGGGCGGGTAGTATGTATTGACGATGCGATCGCCATCGGTGAGACTATAAATTCCATCTTACAACCACAGGGCTATGAAGCGATCGCTCTCACTAATCCTTTAGAGGCACTGAGTTTGGTTTTTCAACTCAAACCAGATTTAATTTTATGCGATATTGCCATGTCGGAATTGGAAGGATACGAGGTTTGTTCCATGCTGCGACATTCAACAGCATTTCGGCTCACACCGATTATCATGCTTACTGGTAAAGATGGGTTTATCGATCGAGTCAAAGCTAGGATGGTCGGGGCAACAGATTATTTAACAAAACCGTTTACAGACAATGAGTTACTCATGCTTGTAGAGAAATATATCGACAAACAATGAAAATTGGGCATTGGGCATTGGGAAAGAGGAAGCAGGAGGCACAAGTTCTTTAATTTTGAATTTTAAATTTTGTTAGCGCACGTGAATTGATTTCTCCCTCATCTGTGAAGCGTATAAAGAGATCAAAAAAGATCAAAGATTTGTTGATCTACTAAAAGATGAGTTAAAAGATGTTATCACAGAGTCAGCTAACTCAGGGAAACGTCAATCTACGGGAAAATAGTGAAGACATAAAATTAATTTATACAGTTAATACTTGCGGAGGAATCAGGGAATGTTCCAATTAGGAACGTCTAAATCAGGAGGTAAATGACATTTATGAGCACAGTTCTGATTGTGGAAGACAGTATCGCACAAAGGGAGATGATTACAGACCTCCTGAAAGCAACTGGCCTAACAGTTACCCACGCCAGTGACGGATTAGAAGCATTAGAGGCAATTCAAATAGCACCTCCAGACTTAGTGGTATTAGATATTGTCATGCCCCGGATGAACGGCTATGAAGTTTGTCGGCGGTTAAAATCCGATCCTAAAACCCAAAATGTTCCAGTGGTGATGTGTTCTTCCAAAGGTGAAGAATTTGATCGCTACTGGGGCATGAAGCAGGGTGCAGATGCTTACATAGCCAAACCGTTTCAACCAACCGAGTTGGTAGGAACAGTCAAACAACTGCTGCGAGGATAAGGATAAAAACAACATGGTCAGCAAACCGGACTTTTTAAGTGGCAGCGGTCAAGACCACTTCCGACCAGAATTACAAGTAGAAAGTCCTGAAGGTGAGTTACATTTGAGGTTTTACATTCCCTCGCATCAGGAGTTTGCACTACAAGCAACTGGCATCCGGGAGGTAATTGAACTAAGTCCTGATAGAATCACCCCGATTCCTAATGCTTCTCCTTTACTTTTGGGTACTCTAAATTTACGAGGTCGAGTTATTTGGGTGGCCGATTTGGGTCAATTTCTGGGAGAAGCAAGTGCATTAAACACGGATAGAGCTGAAATTTCGGTGATTGCCATTGAAGAACAAGACACAATCGTGGGTTTAGCAGTAGAGGAAATCGGTGGTATGGATTGGTTGGATGTCCAAAATCTCATGCCACCAACTAGTGTTCCAGATACTATGGCGCCCTTTTTACGTGGAGAGTGGTCATTAGGTGCTAAAAATAATCAGTGTCTACGACTACTCGATCAAATGGCAATTGTACGGAGTGCTAGGTGGGCAGGATGAAATTGGAGGAGGAAATGGCAGCAAGTATTGATAATTACGAGCCAACATATCAACAGGCGATGACCGCCTATGTTCAAAGGAATTATGAGGTTGCAGCCACTTTAGTTGACCAAGTGGTGCAAAATTTACCAGATGACCCTAACTCCCATTTGTTAAGGGGTCACATCTACTATGTTTTACAGCTGTACGATGTAGCAAAAGAAGAATATCAACAGGTATTGGGCTTGACTAACGATCAAGAAATTATTGGTTTTGCCAATAATGGAATTGAGAATATCAATCAATATTTACAGTCATTCGGTGGGCAGGTTGATACATCAGAAAGTCAAGAGCAAATAAATTCCTCAGAGATATCCGATCCACTGGCATATATTGAACCAGAATTAGAAGATTTGGGCGCTAGTGAGGAGTTTGACAGCAATAACCTTGACTTGAACTTTTTTGGAGAGCATCAAGAAACTGTGAATGGCGTTGAAGAGATATCTTCAAAAAGTCCATTTGACATCCCCACAGAAGATAGTATTGGAACAGTAAAAATATCAAACTCTTCTACTCCTTTTGGTGATGATCCTTTTGCTTTAGATGAAGAATTACAGCAACAAGAGTCAAATAACAAATGGCAGGAAAACACAGAATTAGAGTTGCCTGCTTTTTGGAAAGAAGATACATCAGAAGATATTCTGGAAGAATCATTAGTAAATAGTCAATTTTCAGATAATGAGATAGATTCTCATCATGGAAATTCAACTATTGACAACAATAACTTTTCAGCTTCTAATCCACCAACTGATAATAACGAGAATAATTTCACTGATTTGTTGAGTGAGCCAAAGTCTCCAGAACAGAATATTGGAAATTTAGAATATAAAAAATCTAGTTTTCGAGACGAAACTTTACTGATTGTCTCAGAAGAGCTGGGAAATGATTCGCCAATAGCAAATAATGTGGAATACGGCAGTCAAGAACATTTGCCGGAAACAGAAGCACAGGGTTGGTTAAAATCAGCAGATTTAGATTCAAAGCCAGCTTTTCAACCAGATTTATCTAATAAATCTTCATCTTTTGGTAGTAACTTACCTCAGAAAGAAAAGCAGTTTAAATCAAATGAATTCAACAGTCAAAATAGCTTTGATGATAATGAAAATTTTGACATGGAAGCATTTGAATCTGCCTTTGGTTCAGATGGTTTAAGCTCTTATGAAGACTCAGCTACTATACTGAATGGAGAGAATTCTAAGAGCAATATCGAGTTTTTAGATGATTTTGAGGAATTTGACGATTTAGGCAATATTCCAGGGTTTGACATGATCGAAGGAGATTCTAACTTCGGCGATCTAGCAAGGCATTCTGCTCCAGCAGAAACTCGTGACAGTGGACGCTCTCAAGTAGCAGCAAGTACTACAGCCGATCGCGAAGAAGAACTCTTCTCGATGACTGGTTCTCATGAAGCCGTTCCAGTCTTTAGCCAAACAGATGTCTCGAAACTAGAACCCAATGTCAGCATTGAGCAAGGATGGTTAGCACCATTAGAAAATGCTTCCATCGAACGGAAGCAATGGTTAATTGCTGGCAGTGTGGGCATTGTTTCAGCGCTGGTTGTAGCCACAGTTAGCTTTGTCGCTACCACATTTTCGCCAGCCCAACAGCGAGAATCAGTCAGAAACACCGGTTGGGCAATGTCATTAGCTGCTGGTATTGCAGGTTTTGCTACCGCAGGCTTCATGGGAAATCTGGCACTGAAACAAATTCGGCGCACAACTGACGATCTCCAAAATCAGTTTGAGGCTGTACGCCAAGGAAATCTGAATGCTCAAGCCACAGTGTTTTCTGAAGATGAATTGGGGCATTTAGCTACTGGCTTTAATGAAATGGCGCGGGTAATTTTCACAACCACAGGTGAAGCCCAACGCAAAGCCGATGAACAAGAGGAAGCTAAAGAAAACCTGCAACGTCAGGTGATTCGCCTCTTGGATGATGTGGAAGGAGCTGCTAGAGGTGATTTAACCGTCCAAGCGGAAGTGACAGCCGACGTACTGGGAGCTGTCGCTGATGCCTTTAACCTGACAATTCAAAACTTGCGGGATATCGTGCAACAGGTAAAAGTGGCGGCGAAGGATGTAACAAAAGGTGCAACCAACTCTGAAACTTTTGCCAGAGCCTTATCTAGTGATGCTTTGCGGCAAGCAGAAGAGTTGGCTGTGACGTTGAATTCTGTACAGGTAATGACTGACTCGATTCAGCGGGTAGCAGAGGCGGCGCGGGAAGCTGAAACCGTTGCCCGTGATGCTAGTACGATCGCTCTCAAAGGTGGCGAAGCAGTAGAAAATACCGTAGCAGGGATTTTGGAAATTCGGGAAACTGTGGCCGAAACCACTCGCAAAGTGAAGCGGTTGGCGGAATCTTCCCAAGAAATTTCTAAAATTGTGGCGTTGATTTCCCAAATTGCTTCGAGAACAAACTTGCTAGCACTCAATGCTAGTATTGAGGCGGCAAGAGCCGGAGAAGCGGGACGCGGGTTTGCGATCGTAGCAGACGAAGTGCGCCAGCTAGCGGATAAATCTGCTAAATCCCTGAAGGAAATTGAACAGATTGTGATGCAAATCCAAAGCGAAACAGGCTCAGTAATGACCGCGATGGAAGAAGGCACACAACAAGTAATTAAAGGGACAAAATTGGCAGAAGAAGCCAAGCGATCGCTCGAAAACATTATTCAAGTGGCGAATCGCATCGATATTCTTGTGCGCTCCATTACCAGCGATACTGTGGAACAAACGGAAACCTCCCGCGCCGTCGCTCATGTAATGCAATCAGTAGAACTGACTGCCCAAGAAACCTCTCAAGAAGCACAGCGAGTTTCAGGTGCCCTACAACACTTAGTAGGTGTATCCCGCGACTTAATCGCCTCCGTTGAACGTTTCCGAGTAGAAACTATGGAAACCAGATAAATTGTCATTTGTCCTTTGTTATTTGCTAATGACCAATGACCAATGACTAGTGACTAATGACTGATGACCAATGACTAATGACTAAAAACTATGCTGCCGGAACAACAACAGCGGATTTTGGGTTACTTTATTGAAGAAGCCAGGGATCACCTGAATACCATTGAGCAAGGCTTACTGAATTTAGAGGGTACTCTGAACGACCCGGAAATGATCAGTGAAGTCTTCCGGGCGGCTCACTCCATCAAAGGAGGAGCGGCGATGCTTGGATTAACTAGCATCCAGCATACCTCCCACCGTCTGGAAGATTGTTTTAAAGTTCTTAAAGATAATCCGGTTCAGATTGACCAAAAGTTAGAGTCTTTATTTCTTGGTGTATCTGATACGTTAAAATCGCTGTTAGAGCATTTGAGTGGGCCTTATGGTCTTTCCGAAGATGCAGCTAATACTTTGATGTCAGAAACAGAGCCAGTTTTTAAATGGCTGTATGAGCATCTAGAACTACTTGTAGAACAAGCAAAGGATCGAGTAGTTACTAGCCCTGATGTGACAGAACTACATCCAACCTCTTTAGAAAATGTCTCCACACTTACAGAACTTTTCCTGCGGCGAGATATTCCCAGTTTGGCAGAAGACGCCCATCAGGAATCTCTAGACTCGGTAACAGCCCAGGAAGTGCGAGACACCCACGGACTCGCGCCAGTCACAGCTAAAGAAAATAACTGGGGCGAGTTTCAAGCCCAAGTGCTGCAAAGACTGCGGGAAATGTTGCAGCTATTTAAGCAAACCACAACCCCTTCAACTCGGCAAAACCTCCAGCAATGCTGTCACCAGTTAGTCAAACTTGGTGAGACTTGGAATTTGCCTAAGTGGTGCGGTTTGTGCCAAGCAGCAGCCAGTGCGATCGGTAATCCCGAAAATACTTATTTGACTTTAGCTAAAATTGTCATTACCGAAATCAAACAAGCTCAAGAATTAGTTCTGCAAGGTAGAGAAGCTGAAATTGCAATTAGTCAGCAACTAGAAGCACTTTTGAGCTTTGCAGAAATTGAGTTATTAGAAATTACGCCTGATTTATTTGATGATGAGTCTGCGGCTTTGACAGAATCAGAGCCAATTCTATCTGCTAACACCGAGTTGTTAACCCAGAAAATAGAAGAACTGAATTTAGAACAGGATAATAACGATCGCTCCTATATTCTCCAAGGGACACCACTAAACGCTGCAACTCATACCAGTCTTAGTTTCACCACACATGACGAAGCACATCCAATTAGTAACAATATTGACCCCCACGGGCCAGAGGTAGGAATAGCCGAGTTAAATACCCTTGCCGATTTATTTGAAGGTGAAACTCCCGAACTAGATGAAAGCTGGCATCAAGAAGAAACCTTAGATATTGTTGCTACCGATGATTTTGGAATTGATTTCAGCAGCACTGACGCTGACGCTGCTGATGGCGATTTATCCGATTTACTCTCCTTTGATCAAGACACAAGCAGCACGCAGCAACCAGCAACCACAACTGCGGCAGAAGATTTATCCCTGTTATTTGGCGACAATTTCCTAGAAAAAGATAATTCCGAACCGCAAAATCAACAAACAGCTGCTACGACTCTAGAGTTGAGTGATATTAACGTACTTGATATAAATTTAGACTCTTCTTCTCCCGAAAATTTACAAGAATTTATTGATATTCCTAGCGATATAAATCAAACTCCTGAAAATATTGACCAAAATAGTGTACTAGAAGATTTATTCACACTGGCACTAGATGAAGAAGAACTATTGCTAACAAGCGAAGTGACTCAACCCGAAACTGAGACCTTCGCCAGTGTGGAACTATCTAACAACCAACAAAACAGTTTTGATAACTTATTCTTAGAAACTAGAAATGCAAATTGGGTAGAAGAAATTACCCCTAGTGACTATATAGAATTACCCCAGCAAACAGGCTTGTCTTTGGACGACCTATTTGCAGATACGGAAGAACAGACACTACTGCCGACAAGTGAATCAGAAAGTGGTGATTTATTCGATACATCTCCAACAACGGCACCAGAGTTTTCTCAATCAGAAAACGATCTGAGCAACTTCTGGAGCCAGGAGACCACAGAGGAAAAAGACGAATTTGATTCCTTAATTGAGCAGAATGTGGAAAGGGCGTTAGATGAGAGTTTGTTTACTGCGGCGGCTGATGATATTTTTGCCGATAGTCAGCAATCCATACCTTCTCCAATAGCCAGTTTTGATCTAGAAGAAGATTTTGATATCAATTTCCAGCATCAAGAACAGCTAGATTTGATATTATCATCAAATTCTGGAGATGATTTATTTGATGAGTTAGCACCAATTGACTCAACTGCTTCCCCGATAATCAAAAAGGCCTCTACGACTGAAACACCGTCGTTCGCGCAGCATCCAGAGGAAGAAATTATCAGGCCGCAACAACCAGAAGCTTTAGATTTTGTTCCAGAATTTACTAATCAGCCCTCAGAGATATATGGTGTTGCTCTGGAAGCTAATTCATTAGATCCCTTCGATGAAAATCCGCAACTGCTGTTTGAAAATGTAGTTATAGATTCCACCTATATTCAGATGGAAACCACAGAATTATCTGTGGATGAACTATCAGAAACTATTAGTTTTGGCGAAACTTCAGATTCAGAATTAACCGAAGCACAGCCAGGTGATTTGTTCGGCTCCTTTGATGAAAATCCGCAACTGCTATTTGAAAATGTAGTTATAGATTCCACCTATATTCAGATGGAAACCACAGAATTGTCTGTGGATGAACTATCAGAAACTATTAGTTTTGGCGAAACTTCAGATTCAGAATTAACCGAAGCACAGCCAGGTGATTTGTTCGGCTCCTTTGATGAAAATCCGCAACTGCTATTTGAAAATGTAGTTATAGATTCCACCTATATTCAGATGGAAACCACAGAATTGTCTGTGGATGAACTATCAGAAACTATTAGTTTTGGCGAAACTTCAGATTCAGCATCAGCCGAAGCACAGCCAGGAGATTTGTTCAGTCCATTTGATGAAAATCCGCAACTACTGTTTGAAGATGTCGCCACAGACTCCACCTATATTCAGATTGAACCCACAGAATTGTCTGTGGTTGAACTATCAGAAACTATTAGGTTTGGTGAAACTTCAGATTCAGCATCAGCCGAAGCACAGCCAGGAGATTTGTTCAGTCCATTTGATGAAAATCCGCAACTACTGTTTGAAGATGTCGCCACAGACTCCACCTATATTCAGATTGAACCCACAGAATTGTCTGTGGTTGAACTATCAGAAACTATTAGGTTTGGTGAAACTTCAGATTCAGCATCAGCCGAAGCACAGCCAGGAGATTTGTTCAGTCCATTTGATGAAAATCCGCAACTGCTGTTTGAAGATGTAGTTACATCTACTTATATTCAGATGGAACCCACAGAATTATCTGTGGATGAACTATCAGAAACTATTAGTTTTGGTGAAACTTCAGATTCAGGGCAGACAAGCTCAGAAGTTTTAGAGACTGATGAGAATAATAATTTAGAAACAACCTTTGAATTCACAGAGAATACAGATTTTGAAAATGATTTATTGTTGACAGCAACGACTCTGATAGCAGCAGTAAATCAGGAAGAATTAGGAGAAAATACGACAAAAGTTGACTCAGAAGCTATCAATGATTTCACACAAACGGTTATTCAGGAAGATGTAGAAACCGATTTGTGGAATTTAGGAGAGATATCTGAAGTTGCAGAAAATCCTATCATTGCCCCGACTGACGAATTGGCAACTACAGAACCTATTGAAGAGATTGCTTCAGAAGATGAATTTGCAGACTTGGAAGCATTACTAGGAGAGGAATTAGAACCAATCTCCAAAACTAAGGAGATACCAGAAGTAGATTTTACTGCCCTGGAAGAATTGTTAGGTACAGATAGCGATCGCATCCAGCCCCAAGACATTCAACCAGTCTTGGCGAAAAATCCCATTCCATTAGCAGCGATCAAAGATGAATTTGGCGATTTGGAGAAGTTGCTGGCAGAAGCAGATCAAACAATATCCCATTCCCCTGTAGTTAAATATAACACCAGCAAAGCTACCCGTCCCTCTACTCGTCGGGCTGCGAGATTTGAAGAAACGATGAAGGTTCCAGTGAAACAACTGGACGATATGAGTAATTTAGTCGGAGAGTTGGTGGTAAATCGCAATACCTTAGAGCAGGATCATGAACGGCTGCGGCAGTCATTAGATAACTTGCTGATTCAGGTACAACAACTCTCGGATGTCGGCGCTAGGATGCAGGAATTGTACGAGCGATCGCTTCTAGAAGCCTCTCTGTTAGCTGGACGCAAAAAGAAAGACCCAGGCTTTCAAGCGCCAGATTCCAACGCTGATAGGGGTTTTAGCGAGTTAGAAATGGATCGTTTTACTCCTTTCCATACACTCTCACAACAGATGATTGAGCGCATTGTGCGAGTGCGTGAGTCGGCTAGTGACATTGATTTTGTTACCGAAGAAACCGAGCGAGTCGCAAGGCAGTTCCGCCAAGTAACCACCCAGTTACAAGAGGGATTAACTAGAGCGCGAATGGTGCCTTTTGCCCAAACAATCGATCGCTGGCGGCGAGGAGTGCGTGACAACGCTATTAAGTGTGGCAAACAAGTAGAGTTAGTGATCGAAGGTGGTGAGACGTTAATTGACAAGATGATTTTAGATCATCTGACCGATCCGCTGACTCACATGCTGAATAATGCGATCGCTCACGGTATTGAAACCCCAGAAGAGAGGCAAGCTGTTGGAAAACCACCTGTGGGAATTATTACTATCCGTGCCTTCCACCAAGGTAATCAAACGATCATTTCTGTAGGTGATGATGGCGCAGGTATTGACTCTGCAAAGGTTAAGGCTAAGGCGGTGAAGATTGGTATGCTTACAGAAGCACAGGCAAAAGCCATGTCTCGCCTGGAAGTCTACGATCTGCTGTTCCAGTCTGGTTTTACGATTAAAGACCAAGCCGATGAAATTTCCGGTCGTGGTGTGGGTATGGACGTAGTGCGCTCCGAGATTAGCGAAATTCGGGGAACAGTAAACACCGATTCTGCTATTGGCAAGGGAACCACCTTCACCATTCGTTTACCACTAACTCTAAGTATTTGTAAAGCCCTCTGCTGCGTCTCCGATCGCTCCAGGATTGCCTTCCCGATGGATGGTGTAGAAGATACGCTGGATATACCAGTCAAAAATATTCAACATGATGCCAATGGGCAATCATTTATTTCCTGGCGTGATACAGTGCTGCCATTCCGACCTTTGAAGGAACTTTTAACCTTCAATCGCCAAATCAGTCGCGGTAATGTCTATGGCGGCACCAGAGATGATGATATGGTTTCTGTGGTTGTGGTGCGATCGGCAAATACCCTGATTGCTCTACAGATTGACCTGGTGTTGAGCGAACAAGAAATTGTAATTAAGCAATTTGAAGGGCCAGCGCCCAAACCCATCGGTGTCGCTGGTGCTACAGTCCTGGGTGATGGTCGGATTATGCCCATTGCTGACGTGCTGGAAATAATTGACATTTTCCAGGGACGGATTTCTACACAAACTGGTGGCAATTCTTGGCAACAAAAAGCTACTCAAGATACCTCTCCAGCGAAGATTGACCCGACAGTGCTAATTGTCGATGACTCGATTACAGTCCGAGAGTTGCTGTCCTTAACCTTTAATAAGGCAGGTTATCGCGTAGAACAGGCGCGTGACGGTCAGGAAGCTTGGGATAAACTCCGCTCCGGTCTACCTTGCGATATCGTATTTTGCGACATCGAAATGCCCCGTTGCGATGGACTGGAATTACTCTCTCGCATTCAGAAAGACTCTAACCTCAATCACTTACCGATCGCCATGCTCACCTCGCGGGGTGCAGACAAGCACAGACAAATTGCGTCTCAACTTGGTGCTAGTGGCTACTTTACCAAGCCTTATCTCGAAGAAGCTCTTCTCGAAGCCGCAGCGCGGATGCTGAAAGGGGAGAAACTTATTACCACTACAAGTAATGCTTAGTTTCACAATTTTGATAAACACCTTGTAGGGCTGCTGTCAAGGCGAAAGACTGATTATTGTAGAGAGGGCGATTCATCGCGTCTCTTGTCTTAACCCAAGCGTATTGGGTTAAGGCCTAATACTGTAGGACTTACGCACTGTAAAAAAAACTATCTTGTGTATTAACGTAAATACGTTGTTTAAGGCTTTTGGCGGTCACTTTTGATTGCTGGCGATCGCCAAAATATGACTGAAAAACCTACCTAGAAGCCTTGAAAACTATACCTCTTATTTTGGCTTTTCTGTCAATGCGTAAGTCCTATGCTGTTAAGTTAAGGCTAAAATCCTTTTTTTAACGAACCGCAAAGGAAGAGAAGCTTAGCTGAACTGTATTGAGTTAAGGCCTACTAGCAACAATTTTGGGTTTTCGAGACGCGATGAATCGCCGTCTCTACAAGTGTTTGGCTTGACGAGAGTCAGAATCTCTCAGAATACGTTCCCAGCCTGGAGGCTGGGAACGAGTTCAGGAGTGCTGTTTCGGTGACACCTCTCTCTGTTTCTATACTCCACGTCTTGGGTCTATCTTTGTAGTATGTAAAGAAGCAATTTTGATCTAAGACTATGCCTGATTCTGAAAAACCTCTTACCTACCCATCCAGCCACAAGAGTAATCAAGTCGATGATTACCACGGTACTTTAGTCGCAGATCCTTACCGTTGGTTAGAAGATCCTGACTCTGAAAAAACAAAGGCTTGGATTGAGGCACAAAATCAAGTTACTTTTGGCTACCTGAGTGAAATTCCTGCTAGGGAAAAAATTAAACAACGCCTTACCAAACTTTGGGATTACGAAAAATATGGTATCCCTTTTAAAGAAGGCGAATCTCTGCGAGACGGTTCCACCGAACGCTACTTTTATTTTAAAAATGACGGGCTGCAAAATCAAAGTGTCCTTTACACTCTGAAAACCCTCGACGATCAACCCAAAGTTTTACTCGACTCGAATAAACTCTCAGGAGATGGCACTATTGCTCTTTCGGGATTATCTATTAGTGAGGATGGTAGACTTTTAGCTTATGGTCTATCGTCTTCTGGTTCTGATTGGCAAGAGTGGAAAGTACGCGATGTTGAAACTGGTGAAGACCTCCATGATCACCTGAAATGGATTAAATTTTCGGGTGCATCTTGGACACACGATAATCAAGGTTTTTTCTACAGTTGCTACGATGAGCCAAATGAAAAAACTCAATTAGAAGATGTTAACTATTATCAAAAGCTCTACTATCATCAATTAGGTAAACCTCAATCAGAAGATGTTTTAATTTACTATCGCCCTGACCAAAAGGAATGGGGTTTTAGTGGTGGTGTTACTGAAGATGGACGCTATTTAATAATTTCAATTTCGCTGGGTACTGACTCCAAAAATTTAGTTTTCTCCAAAGATTTGACTAACCCTAATGCGGAAGTCATAGAACTAATTAACCAGTTTGAGGCAGATTACAGCTTTATTGACAATGATGATAGCGTCTTTTATTTCCGCACAGATTTAAATGCACCACGGGGAAAAGTGATTGCCATTGATACGAAAAACTCTGCATCAGAAAATTGGCGAGAAATCATTCCCCAATCTGCGGAGACTTTGGAAAGTGTCGGTATACTTAATAATCAATTTGTTGCTGATTACCTCAAAGATGCTCACAGCCAAATCAAAATTTTTGACCTAAAAGGTGAGTTTATTCGAGAGGTAGAACTACCGGGACTAGGTTCAGCCGGAGGCTTTGGTGGTAAGCGTTATGATACTGAAACTTTTTATAGTTTTACTAGCTTTACCATCCCAGGCACTATTTATCGCTACAACTTGGTGACAGGAAAAAGCGAGGTTTTTCGCCAACCACAGGTAGATTTTAATCCCGATGATTACGAGACAAAACAAGTCTTTTATCAGAGCCAAGATGGTACTAGAGTACCAATGTTTATTACCCACAAAAAGGGTATCAAATTAGATGGAAATAATCCTACTTATCTCTATGCTTATGGCGGTTTTAATGCCTCAATGACACCTAGCTTTTCTGTGAGTCTGTTGGTGTGGATGGAGATGGGTGGTGTCTATGCAATGCCTAATATCCGCGGTGGTGGAGAATACGGTGAAGAATGGCATCAAGCAGGAATAAAAGATAAAAAGCAGAATGTCTTTGATGACTTTATTGGCGCTGCTGAGTGGTTGATTGCTAACAAGTATACTAAGACAGAGAAGCTAGCGATCGCAGGTGGTAGTAACGGCGGTTTATTAGTGGGTGCTTGCATAACCCAACGTCCCGATTTATTTGGTGCAGCTTTACCCGCTGTTGGCGTCATGGATATGTTGCGGTTCCACAAATTTACCATCGGTTGGGCTTGGACTTCCGAATATGGTTCAGCAGATAACCTAGAAGAGTTTCCAGCGCTGTATGCTTATTCGCCATTACACAACATCAAACAAAATACAGCTTACCCAGCAACCTTGATTACCACAGCCGATCATGACGATCGCGTTGTCCCTGCTCATAGTTTCAAATTTGCCGCAGCTTTGCAAGCGGCTCACACAGGGAATACACCAACCTTAATTAGAATTGAGACTAAAGCCGGACATGGTGCGGGTAAACCCACAGCTAAAATTATCGAAGAAGCCGCAGATAAATGGGCTTTTTTGGTGCGTACTTTAGATGTGAAATTTTAGCAATTTAGTGGGGAGGGCAATGCCTACCCCACTAAATCGTAGATTTAGTGGTCTTCTCCTTTTGGGAGACGCCAAAGGCAAATAATAAGTGGTGGATTCAGACCCGCCACTTATTTATTCTGACTTCTGAATTCATATTGTCTCGACAATGTACGAGTTTCAATACAATAAAATAGTCACGCACCCAATTTATGGAGTTTTAGCAGTGGGCTTATTTGATGATTTGAGTCGGTTTCTAGAAAACCGTTTAGAAGAATTCTTGCGTAGCAATCCACATTTGGAGCTAGAGGCGCTGCTAGAACAGCTGCGTGAGCAAGAAGAAGACACATTAAAGCTGATCGCAGATTTACAAGTACAAGAGAAGCGATCGCAAGAAGAAATTCTGTCCACCGCTCAAGAAATTCAGCGTTGGCATATCCGTATTCAAAAAGCTAAAAACGCTAGTAGAGAAGATTTGGCGGCGGCGGCGGGTGAGCGAGAAGCAGCCTTGTTGCGCGAAGGAAATCAGCGTTGGGGACAGATGCAAGGGCTGAAAGAACGCATTCAGCAATCTCAGGAACTACTGCAAAAAATTCAGCAGCGGCGACAAGAGGTGCAAGCTAAAGCCGCTGAAGCACAGACAGCCCGTGCTAAAGCGCAAACCCAGCAGCGTTTTGAAACCGTTGGCTGGTCGAATCAAACTAGCAGTTATTCTAGTAGTTTTGATGACTTAGAAGATAAGTTTCGTAGCTGGGAAACTCAGGATGAATTAGAACAAATGAAGCGGAATCTGCAAAAGTAAAATATTTTACTTTCAGTCTCAAGTTGCGATCGCTTGACAGAAAAAATCAAGATAAACTAGACAATGGCTAAATGAGGATTCACTAATGATATTGGAAACTCAACGCCTATTCTTGCGGGAAATGACGCCTTCTGACCTCGACGCGCTACTACTTGTTCTCGGCGATGCAGAATCGATGCGCTACTACCCAAAGCCGTTTGACCGCGAGATGGTGCGAAATTGGATTGACCGGCATCGCCGCAGCTACGTGCAGCATGGTCTCGGCTTATGGGCGATGGTTCTCAAAACCACAGGTGAGCTAATCGGCGACTGCGGATTGATTTGGCAAGAAGTCGAAGGACACCAAGAACTCGAAATCGGTTATCATGTCCGCCGTGACCAACAAATGCAGGGTTACGCAACTGAAGCTGCATCTGCTTGCCAGGACTATGCCTTTAACATCCTGGGTTGCGATCATCGCGTCATTTCCCTGATTCGCCCAGAGAACATTTCCTCTCAGCGTGTAGCCCAGAAGAATGGCCTCAAGGTCGTTCAGGAAACACTCTGGCGTGACATACCGCACTATATATATGCTGTGCAACGCTCACAAAGTAAATTTTTTACAATAAGCAATTTCTCAGAAGTAGAGAAGTCAAAATTCCAGGTGTAGCCGAGGTTTTAGATTCTCTTTTCCCCATCTTTTTTGTCCCCAGTCTTTAATAAATCAATTAGTGCCTCCACTAGAGCCTGATTTTGCTCATCAGTGCCAACAGTAATACGTAATTTATCATCTAGTCCAGGTTGCTTAAAGTAGCGGATTAAAATTCCTCCTTCCTTCAGTTTTTGATAAAGATATTCTGCATTGTCTTCTCTTGGCTGTGCCAACAAAAAGTTAGTTTGGGAATCCCAAATATGAAAACCCAATTGTTTCAAGTCTGTTGCTAACTTAGTCCGTGATGCCTTAATCTTTGCTACACAAGCATTTTTATAAGCTTGATCGGTAATAGCAGCTGTACCAATTGCACAAGCGATCGCATCAATGTTATAGCTATCTTTCACCTTAAACAATCCCTGCAACAGTTGGGGATTCGCCACCCCAAAACCCAGGCGTAATCCTGCCAATGAGTACCCCTTAGAAAGTGTCCGAATCACGATGACGTTTTCGTATTCCTTTACCAAAGCCAAGGCATTCTCTTCGGTAAAATCTACATAAGCTTCATCAATCACCAAAACCCCAGATAACTGGCTGGCTAATTTTCGCAAGTCATTTGTTGCCACCACATGCCCTGATGGACTATTGGGCGACGCAATAAATGTCACAGAACCATTGGCGGCAACCAGTTCTTCTAAAGGTAAGCTGTAGTCCTCGCTGTAGGAAATTTCAATAATTTCCGCCGCTTGCATTTCTGCCAACGTGCGATATAGCACATAAGTTGGCATCGGGTAAACAACCTTCTTCCCAGGTTCTACACAGGCTCGAATGATTACGCTCAATAATTCATCACTACCATTTCCGACGATAATCCAATCACTAGGAACTTCTAAAACTTTACTTGCAGCTTGCCGGAACTCTCTACCGAAAGGCTCTGGATACCGCCGTAACCACTCACCATCGATATTCCGTAGCACAGCTAATGCGGCAGGAGAAGGAGGATAGGGGTTTTCATTGCTGTTAAGTTTAATGATCTGTGTACCACGTTGAGGCTGCTCACCGGGAACGTAGCTAGCCATTGCATCAACATTGGAGCGAAAGTAGTTAATCATAGGGCATTAGGCATTGGGGAAATTTCAACCCACAATTTCTGACAATATCGTTTTTTGTCGTTTACATCAAAAAATACGGCATTATAAATCAATACAGTTCAGAATGAGCAAAAAATACTTGTAGAGACGGCGATTTATCGCGTCTCGAAAACTCGAAAACCCAAAAATGTTGTCATTAGCCCTTAACCCAAGCGTATTGCATTATAAATTACGAATTACGAATTACGATAACAGTTTCATCTGAACCATAGAAATATGACAGCGTGTCTTTTGACACGATTTTACTATTACAGCCACAATGCTACGTAGTAACTGTTTTTACTTGGTGTGAAAGAGAACGTGAAAAAGGATTTTTTGTTGCTAACAGTTGCTTTACCGAGTTTACTGATAGCATTTCCTAGTTATGCTGCTGAGAGTGAAATTGAGCAGAGAAATAATCATAAATCGACCGAAATCATTTCAGATATTCCGAGTTTGAGTGAAATTGAGCTACCCGCTACTAATGCCGAATTATTATCTCAACAATCTGTACCGATTCAAGTTAATCCAGAAGAAACTCAGCCAGAAACAGAGCCAACTCCCAGTGATGATGTAGACATTTCTATAGAAGCGATCGCAGAACCAGATAATCTACCTCAATCTACTCCAACTTACGTAATTGATCGAGAAGAAATTAAAAAGCAGGGTGCTGCAAGTTTAGCCGATATTTTGAAAAGAATGCCTGGTTTTGCAATCAATGATGTCGGTCATGGTGCAGATATTCACACAGGTACATACTATCGAGGAGCCTCAATTAATCAGTCTGTATTTCTGATTAATAGCAAACCAATTAACAATAACGTCAACACTTATCATGGTGGTACTGATTTAAATAGTATTCCTGTAGAGGCAATTGAACGAGTGGAATTATATAGCGGTACAGCCTCCGCTTTATTTGGTTCTTCAGCCTTTGGGGGAGTTGTGAATATCATCACCAAAGAAGGTTATGGCAAACCTAAATTGAGTGGAAGTGCGGAATTTGGCTCATTGAGTTTAAATAATCAACAAGTGGCTTATGGTGGTTCATCTGATAAAGTCAAGTACAACTTTAGCTTTGAAAGATTCTTTACAGATAACCGTTACCGCGTCCCTGTAGGTGCAGCTAATCGTGATAGTCAGGGGTTTTTATCAAATGCAGACACAGCGACAAGTACTTATTTTGGTAGCATTGGACTAGATTTAGATCAGAAAAACTCATTGAATTTAGATGTTACTAAACTCAGTAGTCGTCGCGGCTTAATTTATTTTGGCTTTCCTCTCCAAAGAGATAGATTAGACCACGATGGTTTAAACCTTGGCTTATCTTGGAAAACTCGACTAGGTAATGGCGAAAGCTCTAATTTGACAACTTCAATTGGTTATAACCAAGATTATTTCAGCACTTATGGCCCTACAGGAGCATTTTACCGTACAGGAGCTTTAGATACACAACAACTCACAGCTAGGGTAGATCATGAATGGAAAATTACTGCCAATAATAAATTGCGTTGGGGATTAGATTTGAAAAACACCGACTTAATCGGTGATGTTTTGAGTACAAATCCTAGTAGTATTGCCAAAAATGAAACTGAAGATCGGAGTTTGTTCAATACAGCTTTATTTGCTGTGAATACTTGGAATATTAACGATAATTTTTTGATAGATTTAGGCTTAAGACAAAGCTTTGACAGCCAATTTGGAAATTATCTTAACCCTAGTGTTGGGTTGCGTTATGCCGTCACACCAATAGTAGCAGTGCGTGGAAGTTGGGCAGGAGGACAACGCAATCCTGGGTTAGATCAGTTGTATGTTTATGATACAGTTCATGGTTGGGAACCCAATCCTGATTTAAGACCGGAAACGGGTTCTACTTGGACTGCGGGAGTGGATGTTAATTTTTCTCAAAATCTGATTGGACAGTTTACTTACTTTGGTAGTAGTATAGGCGATCGCTTGGGAGTCATCGCCGGAAAATGGGCAAACATTGGACTAGTAGAAACCAATGGTTTAGAGGCTGCATTGCAATTTTTAATTGCAAATAGCTGGTCAACTTTCCTCAACTATACTTATACAGATGCTCAAATCAAAACAGGAACAGAGGAAGGTTTGCAGTTAGGTTTGATTCCCTACTCTATATTGCAAACTGGCGTGGGTTATCAAAATTCAGGTTGGCAGGCTAATTTGTATGTTACCTACAATAGTGGCGCTCGTAGATCCATCTTCGCTAACCCCAGTGACAAGCCTACAGATTTTGCACCGTCTTTCGTGAATTTAGATTTGAGCGGTCGTATACCTCTAACTAGCAATTTAGGATTGACAGTTTACTTAGAAAATCTACTTGGTGAGCAATATGAGCGAGTTAATCGCATATATAGCCCTGGATTTACTTTCCGTGTGGGTTTAAGCGCCAATTTTTAGATATTACAGCAGTTTTCATGTATTTAAACCACATCTGTCGTAAGGGCACAGCATGTGCCCCTACTGCGTGGTCTATTTACCTGAAAATAGCTGTCAATGTAGAGATTGTGCAATGAAAAAATCTCTGCTTCTGGCGTAGGGTTTCTCTTACCGTATATAGAAGAGGACGACTTGGAAATAAGAAATCTGCGATCGCCTGACGTGTTGACTAAACCAAGCTCCATTGCTGATACGGAATGGGGACACGCTCACCGAAACAGTGCTGAGTAAGGAGTGCTGAGTAAAAAGTAATAGTTGCACTGGCTCAACTAACAGCACTCCTGAAACATTTAGCCAAACTTTTTTTCTGAAGGTGATAGGAAAGTGATCGCAAGTGGGTAAGTTACATCTAGAACACGCAACCACTTCCTACACCAGGGAAAACACTTATGAAAACCGAACTAAAAGCCAAATTTATCCAACACATCCTCAACAAAAAGAAGGAAAACGAAGGTTTCACACTTATTGAATTATTAGTAGTAATTATCATCATCGGGATTTTGTCTGCGATCGCTCTACCTTCTTTCTTGAACCAAGCTAACAAAGCCAAGCAGTCTGAAGCTAAAACTTATGTAGGTTCCATGAACCGCGCCCAACAAGCTTATTACTTAGAAAATACTACATTTACAAATTCAATTGGTGCTTTAGGTCTTGGTATAGCAACACAAACCGTAAATTACCAATACTCGGCTGCCATTTTAACGGGCGGTAGTGTAGTAAGCAACCTAGCACAAGTAATACTTGCCACTGCGCCTCTCAAAAGCTATGTAGGTATTGTAGAGGTAACAACCCAACAAGCTACCAGTGAAGCTACTACCGTGGCTGTTTTGTGTGAATCTAAAAATGCTATGGTTAACGGTGGTGTGAATGCAAGTACCGCTACAATTGCCTACACCGCTGGAGCACCTGTTTGTCCCAACGCGGGCACCGACTTCGTATCTTTAGCTAAGTAACTAACCAATGACAAACGGTATATAAATTGTCTGTCAACTAAATGTTTTCCAAAGTGGGTAGATGCTTCTATCCACTTTATTTCTGTTATGTAAGTTGTTCACAAGTATATTTCTCATAAAACTTTCTCAGAGAATTACAATGATTACTGATATATATAATTGGCAAAACCAAGCTGAACAATACTTGATTCAAGAAAAATATTCGGAAGCAGCACAGTTATATGAACAAGCAATAGAAATAGAACCAAATGCTATTTCTTATTATTGGCATTTAGGGTTAATATTGCTATTACAAGGGCAAGAAGCAGAAGCTCAAATGACTTGGATGATGCCAATAACAGAGGCAGATGAGGAACAGTTAGCAATTTGGACAAATGAATTATTTCAAGTTTTACAAATAGAAGCTGAAAGGCGTGAAACACTAGCAGAATATTCTGTAGCTTGGTTAATTCGCCAACATATACGAGAAATTAATCCTATTAATATCAATAATTTGCTTCAAATTCTTCTCCTTTCTATCAAATTAGAAAAAGTTGAAGAAATTGATGATTTGAATGAGTGGGGATTAATTGAAAGTTTAAACGAGAAAGAAAATATAGAAATTGATGCCGAATTATTAATCCAACTTTTAAAAGAAATTTTAAATGCTGTTCCCTTACATCCAATTAATCTAAATTTAATAGAAGCTAGTCTTCCTTATTTCTCTGATGCTCATCAATGCTTTTGTATATTGCTTCCTGTTGCTATCCAACTTGGTCATACTTTGCGACAGCCTTTACTAGCAGCATCCGTGCTAAAACTGCATTTACAATTAGAACCAGATAATGTAGAAATTTTGCGGCACTTAGCGACTTTTTATCAAGATGCTCGTAATTATTCTCAAGGGATAGAGACAGCTAAGTTATGTTATTCCCTATCAGAAAGTTTAGCTGATAAAATTTTTGCGCTCCATCTGATGTTAAGAGGTTTAATGTCAGCAGGGGGATATTGGCAAGAGATATGTACAACTTGCCAAGAATTAGAAACTGTATATAAACAGTTTATTGAAGCTCAACCAATTCTTTTAGAAGAAGGAAGAATATTACGGTTGCTTACGCCAGCTTTTGCGATACCTCATATTAAAGATGCTCCTTCTGAATTTCGAGTTATTCATAATAAGATAGCTGAAATTTTTAATAATGATATTCAAGCTCTTGCACAATCACAAGAAAAAAACTATCATCATAAACTTATTAATAACCGATATTTAACACCCCATGCAAAGAAATTAAAAATTGGTTATATATCTTACGCTTTGAGAAATCACTCTGTTGGTTGGCTAGCTCGCTGGTTATTTGAACATCATGACCGAGATAAATTTGATATTCATACCTATTTTGTGAATTATAAATTAGTAGATGATTTTCTCCGAGATTGGTATGTACAGAATGCAGGTAATGCTCATAAATTAGGCATAAATGGTCTAGAAATTGCTGACCAGATATATCAAGATGAAATTGATATTTTGATTGACCTTGATAGCATCACTCTAGATATTACTAGTGAAGTGATGGCACTCAAACCAGCCCCAATTCAAGTTACTTGGCTGGGGTGGGATGCATCAGGTATACCTGCAATTGATTACTTTATTGCAGATCCTTATGTGTTGCCAAATGATGCCCAAAATTACTATACAGAAAAAATTTGGCGATTACCTCAAACTTACATAGCAGTAGATGGTTTTGAAGTTGGTGTCCCAACTCTCCGCCGCGATGACTTGGATATTCCTATGGATGCCGTTGTCTATCTCAGCGCCCAAAGAGGATATAAACGCCATCCAGAAACGACAAAATGGCAAATGCAAATTATCAAACAAGTACCTAACAGCTATTTTTTGATTAAAGGGCCGGCTGAGGAGGAAACAATTAAACGCTTCTTTTACCAAATTGCCGAAGAAGAGGGTGTAGATTGTTCTCGGTTACGATTTTTACCACAAGTTTATTTAGAGTCAGTTCATCGTGCTAATTTAGCCATTGCTGATATTGTATTAGATACATTTCCCTACAACGGAGCAACAACAACCCTAGAAACCCTCTGGATGGGTATCCCTTTAGTGACAAGAGTCGGTGAACAATTTGCGGCTCGTAATAGCTACACCATGATGATGAATGTAGGTGTGACAGAAGGTATCGCTTGGACAGATGAAGAATATATAGAATGGGGTGTGCGCTTGGGTAAAGATGAAGCTTTACGCCAGCAGGTTACTTTGAAACTGAAAGCATCTCGACAAACAGCACCCCTTTGGAATGGTAAGCAGTTTACTCGTGAGATGGAGAAGGCTTATCAGCAAATGTGGCAGAGGTATATTGAGAAAAAATAAGCTCGTAGTTCAGGAGTCAGAATTCAAAATACTTTATCCATGTGCCCTTACAGAGAAGCGGGAGCATCCCAAATGTAGTAAAACATAATTTGTCATTGCGTACTCCTTCAGAGAACCCGTAGGGTACGGAACGCAGTGAAGCAAAGCAATCGCAACATCTGTAGTTTGCGATTGCTTTATTTTGCAACTCTTGGAGACCTACCGCGTAGCAATATCCCCGTAGGGGTACGCTTCATTCGCAATGACAAGTAACGGTTTTGGTAAATTTACAAAATTGGGATGTTCCCCAGAGAAGCGATTTGACTTCTGAGTTCTTCTTGATAAAAAACTCCACGCCACTTGCGGGATGGAGTTTCCCGTCGCTTTCAATAAATAATTTTGAACAGCAAAAAATAGTGGCAAGGAAGTTTAGCTTCTTTGCCACACTTTGGTTATAAGCTACTCATACAGTTTAATCAGGTAGGTACAATAGGCATAACAAGTTACGTTCCACATCCTATGCGCGATTTTTAATCAAGATTACTTGCACAATTTGTATTGCTATCTCACTAGAAACCCCTAAAGCTTGATATAGATCATTTAAAAAGTTTTTTTCTTCTTCAAGTACAATACCTTCAGCTAGGACTAAATCGCTCGCTACTGCAAAGGCTGCTTCTCGCAAGTCTTGAGATAAAGAATCTTTTGCTGCATTAAACAAAGCATTAAAGCCATCACCCTGGAGAATGCCCAAGATTTTGTCAAACAATCTGTCCATCATTTCGTGGGGATAACTTTTAAAAAGTTTCATCCGAGACAACACAGAAATGATAGAATTTGCTTGCTCAACAGAAAGATAACCGTCCGAAGCGGTTGCCGTCAATATAATGACTGCAAAAGCCTCGGCTGGATTGAGTGCTGCTTGGGTTTGGCTTTCTGTGCCCAACACAGCGTCGAATAGACCCATTGTAGTAGCTCCTTGGTTAGAGTCCCAATAGCGCTATAGCTACCTGTGTGTTTGGTAGATTTACAGGCAAGACTGTAACGCTATAAGACTTTCATATCTTAGTGTTCCCAGGATTCATTCAAGGCGAACACTTGCACCCAATGGTTTTTTGGCAGGAACTACATTGCCATTTGTAAACTTTAGCGTTCTCCTGCCTTTTCTATTGTCTCGATTACCGCCAAACCTATACTAGAAGCTGCTATTAACAGCACTATTGATATCAAATAGGCATTTGTCAGTATCCTCAGGGCTTCATCGAAAAAAATATAGGTGGTCATTGCTTCACCTTTTGAACTTTGTGCTGCTAGTACTTTTTATTTCTCCACACCCTGATAGGTGTATTTCGCTGAGAAACTGCTAGCAATTGCATCTTAACAAAACTTTAGCTCTTTCAGAACACTGCTTAAAATTTTTCTTTCTGAAGATTTGATGAAGTAGGGGATTGGGGACTTACCATAAGCGCAGTCGTACTCCTCCGGGGAAGCTACGCGTAGCGTCCCGTAGGAAAGTGAGTCGAAGTATTGGGAATTGTGGACTGGGCACAAGAGCCGGAGGAGTGCGGCGGAAAGACTTACTCCAACTTCCCCTCTAGCCCCCATGCTTTCCCTAGTCCCTAGTCCCCAATCCCCAGTCCTCAATTCCCAGTCCCCAGTCGCCATTACAAAACCTTTACCTGGTCTATTTCTAAAATTTTTTCTTCTTGAATTTCTGTAAACTTTTGTCCGGCGATAAGAACTATGACCAACATGAGTAAACTCGTCACCATAATGATGCTCACGACGTTGGGATCGTCGAAATTGCTTGTACCCACTAATAATGCTGCGGCAAAATTGCGTTGAGCGGTTCCTACTCCTAGTACTCGTTGGGTATCGATACCAGGGCCGCCCAAAAGATAACCTACGGAAAAGGAAAATACAATGAAAACCGCACAAACTAGGATTGCACCTGTTTGCAATAAAGTGATAATTTCGTAGAAATGTACAGCCAGCCTCACTGCTAGACCTAAAAATAATCCAGCACTAGATATTTTCGAGACAATCGGCTGGAAACTAGAGGCGATCGCAGCAAACTTGGCTTTGATAAATAACCCTATGGCTAATGGGCTTAACATCAAAAACAGCAAGGGTTTGGCAATGTCCCAAGAGTTAACTTGTACTCCTTGCAAAACTAAGGGCAGTACGATGGGCATGTATATAATTGTGCCGAACATCAGCAACATCATCAGTCCTGTAGAGAAAGCCACATTACCTTTGACTATTTGAGCAAGTTTGGGTAAAGCTGGAGGGCCTGCTGCTATTGCCATGATGATAAAACCATCTTTGATTGGTTCACTCAGAGGCACTATTTGCAACAGCAAATACACAAAAAGAGGTACCAAAATAAAATTTGCTACCAAAGATAAAACGATTAAACGAATATTGCGGAGTGGTTCCCAAATCTGCTGTACGGTTAGACGTAAACCAGTACTCAGCATAGTGGCAACAATAAATGTGAGAAATGCGAGCTTGTCGATTAGTGGAAAGATGTCAATTAGTGAAAAGATATCGCTCATAATTTTTGATTTCACCCAAAGAAAAGTTATAGGGGCAATTGAAGAATTGTCCCTACCTGAAAATAAGGGTTTCGGCTATTGTTTGCGTAAGCCTTGTTCTATTTGAGGTTGTGCTGACTTGATATCAAGAGTGACTTGCTGTAAGTTGCCTGTGAATGCAAAGGGGACTTTGTAGGTTTCAACTACAGGTGTACCTGTATCGCGACCGACATCAAAGGTTTCGTCAAGGGCCCAACGAAAAGCGATAGTTTTGGCAATTCGACCCTCGGCTACCTGTTTATCGTTGATGAATAGTTTGCCAGTTCCACCAGTCCCAAGAGCGCCACCGTCGTAGTCAAAATTGAATCGCAGTGTAGATTTACCTGTGGGTACTGTTTCTGTAGATTGAATAATGTAGCGTTCAGCATTGACGAAATTGTAGGCATAAGTCGGTTTGCCATCCTCAAGGAAGAAACTCCAACCAGAAAAGCGTCCGCCTTGTGTCAATAGAATGCCTTCTGCACCGCTTTCGGGAATATCCACATTTGCAGTGATGCTGAAGGAGCGATTTTTGATGTTGGGGGCACTACCTTCTGGAATTCCGAATGTGCCCGGATAGTAAGTAAAGCTGGTGCGTCCTGTGAGTAAGCTGGGGCGGAGTTGGATATCAAACCGTTCAAAAGCGCGATCGTCTAATGGTAATACTTGGTATTTCTTGGCTTCAGACAAAAACAACTTCTGGAGTTTTTGCAGCTTTTCGGGATTTTGATCGGCTAAGTTGTTCGCTTCACTAAAATCTTTCTCAATATTGTATAGTTCCCACGGATCTCGATCAAAGTCAGCTTTGATAGTAGCTTGCCAAGGCAAACGAGGATGACGAGCCGCCGCAATCCAGCCTTGATCGTAAATGGCTCGATTACCAAGCATCTCGAAATACTGAGTTTTACGATGGGAAGGAGCATCGGCATCATCAAAGGTATAGGCAAGGCTAGTACCTTCAATCGGTTGTTGTTTGACTCCATTAACTTTAGTTGGGGCAGTAATTCCTGTAGCTTCTAAAATGGTGGGCGCAATATCAATTACATGATGGAATTGGCTGCGGAGTCCTCCTGGATTTTTGATGCGATCGCCCCAAGAAATGACCAAGGGATTCCGAGTCCCACCAAAGTGAGAGGCGATTTGTTTTGTCCATTGAAAGGGAGTATTCACCGCCCATGCCCAACCCGCAGGAAAATGGTTGAATGTCTTAGGACTACCCAATTCATCAATTGAGGCTAGTAGTTGTTCTGGGTTTTCGGGTACGCCATTGAAGACTTTTAACTCATTGACACTACCTGTTAAACCACCTTCGGCACTAGCACCGTTGTCCCCGACTATGTAAATTACTAAGGTGTTATCTAGTTCGCCAAGTTGATCTATGCCATCAATCAACCGTCCCACTTCATAGTCTGTATGTGCCAAAAATCCGGCAAACACTTCTACCATGTGGCTATAAAGTTTCTGCTGTTCTGCTGATAGGGAATCCCAAGCAGGTAGTTCTTTCGGACGGGGAGTTAGCTGGGCATTTTCTGGAATCACACCCAGTTGTTTTTGACGAGCAAAGGTTTCTTCCCGCAATTTATCCCACCCTTGGTTAAACTTGCCTTGATATTTATCAATCCAGGCTTTGGGCGCGTGGTGGGGTGCGTGGGTAGCACCAGTAGCAAGATAAGTAAAGAAAGGTTTGTCAGGGGCAATAGATTGTTGAGAGCGAATCCAGGCGATCGCATGATCTACTAAATCTGGGGTCAAGTGATAATCTGGGTTATCGCTAGGTTTGTCCACCCGCTTGGTATTTTCTACCAAAGCCGGAGACCACTGGTTAGTATCACCACCCAAGAAACCGTAAAAATACTCAAATCCTAACCCTGTCGGCCAGCGGTCAAAAGGGCCGGCAGCACTGGTTTCATAGTCGGGCGTGTTATGCCACTTACCGAAAGCAGCCGTGTTATAGCCATTTTGACGCAGTACTTCTGCCACAGTGGCAGCACTCTGAGGCAAAATCGCCGTGTAACCTGGATAACCTGTAGCTAACTCTGTGACTACACCTGTACTTACTGAGTGATGGTTCCGCCCAGTTAACAATGCTGCCCGTGTCGGTGAACAGAGGGCTGTAGTGTGGAATTGGTTATAGCGTAATCCTCTTTCGGCCAAGCGAGTCAAATTAGGAGTTTCGACTGGGCCGCCAAAGGTGCTTGCTTGTCCAAAGCCCACATCATCTAGCAGTATTAGCAGCACATTGGGAGCTTGTGCCGGAGCAGTGATTGATGACGGAAAATCCGGTTTTGAATCTTTGTAGGTAATGCCGATTTTGCCTTTGAACGACTCTTCAGGAATCGGCAGAACCTTTGATGTCGCTGCTAGGGCAGGGCCAGTGAATGTGAACAAGACGATGAGGAAAGAGAGGGCGAGCGATCGCCAAAGTAAACGTGACATGTATTTAATCCTTTGAATCATTAGGCATGGGGAATAGGGATTGGGGACTGGGGAATAGATGGGAAGTTGGAGTAAGTCTTTACCCTTCGCCCTTATGGCTTTTGTGCCCAATACCCAATACCCAATCCCTCGACTTACTTCAAGTTCTTCACCAAGCGAAAGCCGATATGCGTTGTTCCGGTGTCGGGGGCTTGAGACTCGCGTGCTGCTGGGCGGTAGCGGCTGCAATAGTTGGGCGCACACAAATAAGAGCCTCCTTTAATTACGTGTAGGGCAATCTCTGTGGGTTTGTTGGGGTCAAAACTCTGCTTTGGGCCTGTGGGGTTCATACTATGAGTTTTGCTGTTATGTCCTAAAGCAAACCAGTCAATGGTCAATTCCCAAACGTTACCAGCCATGTCATAAAGACCATAACCATTGGGTTCAAAGGAGCCGACTGGAGCTGTGCCCAGATAACCATCACTTGTAATGTTGAAAAAAGGGAATATTCCTTGCCAGGTGTTAGCTTTTTTCTCAGAATACTGATTGCCCCAAATGTAGGTTGTGTTGTCTAATCCACCACGGGCGGCATATTCCCACTGAGCTTCTGTGGGTAATGATTTTCCTGCCCATTTGGCGTAGGCTGCGGCATCTTCGTAGGCGATATGAACGACTGGATGATTTTCTTTTGCAGCGATTGCACTGTCGGGGCCAAAGGGATGTTGCCAATTGGCTCCAGTTGTCCAATGCCACCAACTCAAAAAGCTCTCACCTGGCTTTGCGATCTGGAACACGAGGGAACCTGGCGATCGCTGCTCATCAGGTAGATCGGGAAACTCTTCTTTAGATAAAGGGCGTTCTGCAACTGTCACATATCCAGTTGCTTGGACAAACTGAGTAAATTGAGCGTTTGTGACTTCGTATTTGTCAATGCAGAAGGAAGTGACTGTTACATTCTCTGCCGATTGCTCTTCGACAAAACTAGAATTATCTGACCCTATTTTGAAACTACCTTCGGGAATTAGCGCCATCTCTTGAGGACAGTTGCTTTGTGTGGTGTCAATCGTGGCTGCAAATGCAGTTGAGTTCATCAAGAGAATAAACAGTAACGTTAAAAAAGTGAGAAAACAACAATTTTTCCCTGGCTTTGACATTGTAGAAATTAACCCCCTACCGCAGGGCGGAATTAAAAATTAAAAATTAAAAATCAATACAGCGTAAACGTTTCATTGATTGGGCATGAGTGGTTTATTTCCGCCGTTTTTTACTAGATTGGGCGGTTGCAGTTCATAAACAAAATAGTAAAATTTTCTCCAGCCTTGATAAATCTGAAAAAAGCTGATGCTGACTTCAACAACAACTCTAAACCTCATATTTATTCTGAATAAGGCTTTATTATCTGGAGTTTGCAATAATTACTCTACCGATTAAAAACTTATATTTATTGACATGAAATTGAAAAGAGATTATTCAGTTTTTCAATTGAAAATTTGCTTACATTGATATATAAAAAATCTTGTTTTTATTAAAACTACTGTGAATTTATTGATTTACCGTAGTTATGTCTTAATATTGATAAATTACATCTTATCAAAAGATAAGTCAAGAACTTTTTCTGACCGAAGCATTGCCGAGGAATAACTGAGAATCCCCACTCAGCGAGAAATTAGGAATCGCGTACTAGAAGGCTTGCCACAATCATCAAAACTTCTCCCAATGGGAGAGGCCAAGAGCGATCGCAGGCTCGAAATTCAGCACGGAGACGAGAAAGCCTAGACCAAACAACGTTCAATCGTTGCTACAACTGATTGAGAAAGAGTATCAAAGTCGTAGCCACCTTCTAAGCCAAACAGAATTTTACGAGTTACACCTAGACAATAATCAGTAAATAAAGCGTAGTTTTCTGGCTGCAAATTTATACTTGCCAAAGGATCTTCTGCATTAGCATCGTAACCAGCACTGACAATTAGTAAATCTGGCTGAAAGTTGGCTAAAAACGGTACTACCTTATTTTCAAATAGTGGCTGATATGCTGTAATATCGCTACCTGGAGGTATAGGCAAGTTGATGACATTATTGTGAAAGCCCCGTTCTGTAGCTCTCCCAGTACCGGGATAACAAGGGTACTGATGTAACGAACAATAAGCAATTTGGGGATAAATTTCTACAATAGACTGAGTACCATTACCGTGATGTACATCCCAATCGAGGATGGCGACGCGGTTAACACCGGGTTGTTCGAGGGCAAATAAAGCGGCGATCGCAGCATTAGAAAATAGACAAAAGCCCATCCCCGCATCACTTTCTGCGTGATGTCCTGGGGGACGCGCTAGTACAAAAGCTGGATTAGCCGACTTTAACACAAGCTCAACTCCATCCAACCATGCACTGACTGCCAACAATGCCACATCATAACTGCGCGCGGAAACTGGCGTATCTCCATCCAAAGGGCCGCCGCCACTAGAGGCGATTTGCCAAAGTTTTTTGATGTAGGCTGGGCTATGCGCTTGAACCAAAGAAGACATTAGTGAAGGCTGTTCGGATGCTGGTGTAGGCGATCGCCAGGTAATTTGATCTGCAAATGTAGCTTCTTTGAGGGCATTTGCGATCGCTATCAAGCGTTCTGGTTTTTCAGGATGGTATTTTCCAGTCTTGTGATCTAAAAATTCGTCAGAATAGATGACTGGCAGCATAGAGTTTTTGTATCCTCACTGACAAACAGTTTTTACTTCGCTTGACTTTATCCATTTTCTATGAACGCGATACTCCTGTGGAGTCGTTGCGTGATCGCTCAGGCTGAAACCTTTATGAGACTGTCATTTTACCTTTTCAAGTTTATCGAGAATCAATGGAAAAAGTTTTTGCCAAAAAGCTAGGGTTTTTAACGTATAAAGACAACCAAATTCTGAATTTTGGATTGAGTCTAACCTGAAGTAAGCTCGAATTACTCTTTATAGGACTCCAAAATACCACTGCGAATCATTAGTTGAGGCCAATACAACACAAAAAATCCCATCCATATTACTACAGGGATGGAAACGAGAATTGTTAGCCAGATAGTTTTAAATAGTAACCAGCTACCACCAATCAGTGTTACACCTGTGAGAACTATAGACCAAGGCTGACACCACCAAGGTTTGTAGTTCCAGGGACTTATGGGCTTTTGTTCAGACATTGGTTTTATTTAGTAAAACTCCAAATATTCCTTCATTAACAATTATGAATTGTTTTGACAATTTAAGTTTTGTCATACTCGATTTTTCCATAGTAAAGTTTGATAATTCGGTCTGCTAAATGAAAATAGCGATCGTCATGGCTAATCACCAGCACTGTTTTACCCCGCGATCGCAGTTCTGGTAGAAGTTGAGTGTAGAATATTTCCTTGAATACCGGATCTTGATCGGCTGCCCACTCATCAAATAGATAAATTGGTCGATCTTCCAAGTAGGCTGTGAGCAAAGCTAATCGTTTACGTTGTCCTTGAGAAAGAGCAGTGGTAGAAAGTTGGCCGTTTTCAACTTTCACTTTATGGTCTAGTTGCAGTTGTTTTAAATATTTTTTAGCTTGCTCGTCCAAGTCAGAATTTTTTAATCCTAAAAGTTCTTCAAATAAATAAAAGTCGGAAAATACCACGGAAAAATGCTGGCGATACCATTCTCGATTCTGTTCGCTAATTAGATCGTCATCAAACAAAATTTCGCCGTTTTCTGGGATGTAAAGTCCGGTAATTAGTTTAGCTAATGTAGATTTTCCGCTACCATTACCGCCGACAATGAAGACTAATTCTTGAGGATAGAGTGTCAAGTCTATGGGGCCAAAAATAAAGCTATTGTCTTCTTTGTCTGTATAGTAAGTGTGGGTAACACTTTTAAATTTTAACCTGTGCCAGTCAGATTTTAGGGCAGGCGGAACAGTGGATATTTCCGTTCGACTTGCTAGAGATAAACCGAGGGATTCGATTTTCTGTAAAGCAATACTGGCTTTGCTTAATAGAGGAAGTTTGCTGATGATGTTATCCATTGGTAACACCAAGTAAGTGAAGGTCAAAATGTAACCAGAGAGAGTTTCGGGATTGATGGTAAGCAGATTAGGTAGCACAAACAGTACAAAACCGAGGGCAAAAAAGAATATGAGTTGACCCCAACTTGAAGTTATGGCAAAAAGGGTTAGACCATGAACGTTGTGATGACGGAACTCGTTAGCAGTCGATTGCAGTTTTTCTGCTAAAAAGTCTTCACGCCGCCGATAGTTTAGTTTGAGTTCCTTGACTCCTTCGGTAATGGTGCGAAAATGTTTAAACAGATGATCTTCATCTTCACGAGCTAGGGTCAGCAATTGCCCGCCTCGGTTGAGTAGCCACTGACAACTCGCGATCGCAACTACTGAAATTCCACAAACCATCAGCAATACTAACCAAGAGAGCCAGGTTATATATGTTATACAACCCAGGACGATCGCTAAATTAATAAAAATGAAAGGCATCTGATAAACAGCATCAGCAACCGCCTGAATATCTTCTGTGAGAGTTGCCAATAATCGAGGATTCCCTAAGCGTTCCAGATGACTCAACTCGGAAGCGAGAATCTGGCGACTTAAACGCATCCGCAATTGCAAGACTGCATTTTGAGAAAGACGAACTAGCATCACTTGAGAAATGATACTGGTAATTAGTGCAACTATTGCCAGCCCCGCAAACCCCCAAATTATCGATGTGAGCCGGGAAGCACTACCAGTACTAGCAGTATGGCTAATTAAGGCAATCAAGCCAGCACTACTACCGCCACTCAAAAATCCGGTAGCGATCGCGATCGCCACCATCCCCCACGAAGAACGCAAAAGAAAGTAAATCAAATTCATGACAGAGGCCTATACCCAGTTGGATACAACAAAAAATGAAAATCTCTCTTTTTATATCCCATGCGCGATTTCCATAATTGTTGTTTGCCAACCAATTAAATTTGCATTGCTAGGCGAGATTTTATATTTTACCAGTTAAACACCCCTTCAAATATCATGATAAAGCAGGCAGAAGGCAAGATTGGGCGATTTAGAATCGCTAGAACTTTTATTTGAGCAAAAATACATTTCTAATCCCTTCTGCCTTCTACCTTTCTTTGGTAAGCTAGTTGGAATTACAGCTAATTATGTCAATAAACTGTCAAATTACCTGCTCAGTTTTCCAGGGTGAAATTTGCAATGACTGTAAATCTAAAGTCTTCAGAGAAACAAATTAATGTCGCGGTCGATTCCAAAACCGCTCCTGTCACTCAAGGAAGCCGCTACGTTCCTTTGCACCATCGACGCATTCTGTGTATCTTTCCCAAATACAGCCGCTCCTTTGGTACTTTTCATCACGCTTACCCACTTATGGGTAAAGTTCGGGCTTTTATGCCACCCCAAGGTATTTTAATTGTGGCTGCCTACTTACCGAAACAATGGGAAGTGCGCTTTATTGATGAGAACGTCAAATCAGCAACGAGGGGCGATTACCAATGGGCTGATGTGGTGATTGTGAGTGGAATGCACATCCAGAAACCACAGATTAATCAAATTAACGAACTTGCCCATCGAGCGGGGAAAATCACCGTTGTGGGTGGGCCTTCGGTATCTGGGTGTCCAGAATATTATCCTGAATTTGATATTTTAAATTTGGGTGAATTGGGAGATGGAAGCGATCGCATGATCGAATATCTAGACCAAAATCTGGAACGTCCCCAACAGCAAATTCGCTTTGAAAGCAAGGAACGTTTACCCTTAACAGAGTTCCCAACTCCAGCTTATCATTTGCTGAATATCAATGATTATTTCCTGGCAAATGTCCAGTTTTCTAGTGGTTGCCCTTATCACTGCGAGTTTTGTGATATTCCCGAACTCTATGGCAACAGTCCCCGGATGAAAACACCAGAGCAAGTAGTCGCGGAGTTAGACGCAATGCGACAATCTGGCAATTTGGGGGCAGTGTATTTTGTTGATGATAACTTTGTTGGCGATCGCCGCGCCGCTATGAAGTTACTTCCTCATCTAATTGAGTGGCAAAAACGCAATGGCTACCCTATCCAGTTTGCCTGTGAAGCAACGCTGAATTTAGCTCAAAGTCCAAAATTGCTAGAAATGATGCGCGAAGCTTATTTTTGCACAATCTTTTGCGGCATCGAAACACCAGAACCAAATGCCCTCCATGCGATTTCCAAAGACCAAAATCTGAGTATGCCGATTTTAAAAGCAATTCAGGTTTTAAATAGCTATGGGATGGAAGTAGTTTCAGGAATCATCATTGGGTTAGATACAGATACACCAGAAACAGCAGACCGAATTATCGAATTTATTCGGGCATCGCAAATTCCCATGTTGACAATTAACCTACTTCATGCATTACCTAGAACTCCATTATGGCGGAGATTAGAAGCAGAAGGACGACTTCTCTTTGATGAAAGCCGCGAATCAAATGTTGAATTTTTGATGCCCTACGAGCAAGTTATTGAGATGTGGCGACGTTGCATCACAACTGCTTATGAGCCAGAATTTCTATATGAGCGGTTCGCCTACAATATGGAACACACCTATCCAAATCGCATCGAAATTCCTAACAGCCCATCTCGCGCTTCTGCGGCTAATATTCGCAAAGGTTTAACTTATTTAAGCAATATTTTGCTGCGGGTAGGCTTATTTAGTAACTATCGTCAGACTTTCTGGAAAATGGCCAAGCCAGCACTAAAAGCAGGTAATATTGAAAACTTGATTCACGTTGGACTTGTCGGACATCATTTGATTAAGTTTGCCCAAGATTGCGCCAAAAACGAAGAATCAGCTTCGTTTTATTCCCAAAAAATCCTCACCAAAGTCCGTAGCTAATGACACGGCGGCAGAGGTGGAATCCGGGCGATCGCTCCGGCTTTGAGTAGTTCCGGGCGCTTGGCGTAGGCGAGCAAGCCATCCGGCTTGGCGTGATACTGAGTAGCACAGTCAAGTATGGCAGTTGCTGTCTGCTCTACACGTTCAGCATCAGCAGATAGATCGCCGAATAAGTAGGTGTGTTTGTTAGGAGAGACGAAAGCAATTGCACAAACCTGCTCGCAAACACCCATACATTCAACAGGTTGAATCGAGAACTCATTTTGTAACGCCCAGTCATGATATAGGGTTTGTAATTTCTCTAGCAGCCGTTCACCGTCGCTTTTCGCAACATCCTGTTTTGTCTGATGACTACTTCCACAGATTGTGCAGACAAATATAATGTGTTGTTGATTCATAGATAAATTGCAGGGTTCAATTTCTCATCCTGTGTCTATAAAAATTCATGTCGAACACTCAATGTATCCGACATGAATTTTAGGCAATCAGCCTGTTTGGTCATTGGTGAAGAAACTCAGGGCAAATGTATTTACAACCGAGGTCGATACTGACTTACGAAACACTACGCTTCCAAGTCAACCCGGTGCGCGGAGTCTGCCTGTGTCGCAGCCACAGTCCTAGCAACAAACCAATTACCACAATTCCGGTGAAATAAGTCAGCGAAATCAACCGAACAGCCATCGGCGGAGCGACACCTTCAACTGGAATATTCTCTGCTACTTGGAATGGCTGAAATTGCTCTTTTGCGTTTGCTTGCGGCGCGACCTCGACAACAACGCTATGGGGGGCACCGTCAAAAAATTCCTGCTCCCACGCTAATTTTCCGTTGCTGTCTGGAGTCCCCTGATAAGCAAATGCCACCCAATTATTTTCGAGTTGGGTGGTTGTTACCTTCAACACTACATCTGTTACAGGTTGGCTGGTTTTAGGATCGCTGACGCTAACCTGCAATTTGGCAGGTTGACCCACCGTTGCACTTTTGTCACCCGATAATTGCATATAAAGTCCTTGAGACTGCAATTTAGCGGGTTTACCAGAGGACGGAATTTCTTCTCCCATACCTGGCATCGACATGTGCGATTCGGCAAGTTCAGCGCTGATATTGACGAATAGGAGTGCAGCGATCGCTACTACAATTAATCCACTCAACAATAATCGCACCCGTTGCGGGGCAATTTCTCCCGGTTGAATCGCTTGTTTGCCCCCAATTACCCAACCTCCTAGTAGTCCAACTGCCAGCAAAATTACAACCAGTATCCCAAAGTAGCGAAACTTTAAGGGATTTTCCGGCAGTGTCAGCGTCAGAGTTTGCTGAATCGGCTCAAACGCATTGGCAACAAGCGGAGTAACTGCTAGCTGGAGTTGATACGTTCCCCGGATCGGCAGGGTTTGTTGAACCTGCAACTGCCCTGTTGGGGCATTGCCCTCAATGTCCAGCAACTTTGTCCCTTCGACGATCGGAAAATCTGTTGTGAACCAGGGGTTTTTACCAGGGGTGAACAATTGCAAGTGGATTTTGGCATCCTTTAAAGATTGCCCTTGAGCATCGAAGGCTTGGAGCATCAGCTGCACTGGCGGATTGTAATGCCCCGATCCCAACACTGTAGTGGCTTCAGCCTCAAGAGGTCGAACCTGATTAATCGGTGGATTAGTTGTTAGCCGCACCGATGGTTGAGGGGATTGGGCAAGTCCGATCCAACCATACAGGATAATTCCGATCGCGCAAATCGCACCGATCGGCTTAGACCACTTAAATAAGGTCATTTGATTTCTTCACTCCTGCTAATCATTGACTCAATCAACTAATGGCAACTCACCATCAATGTGTGGTGACGCAGAGTATGAGTTGTGTCATGGATAGCGGGGTATGTAGTGAAATAAATTGTCCACAGAGTCAAAGAACACAGTGCAATATAGAGCGCAGATTGTACAGGCACTGATAGCACTTGACTGGTGACTTTTTGCTGGATCGAACTAGAAGATTGAACTGTCATTTTGTACCTCGCATTAATGGTTGATTCGGCAAGCATTCTGACTTTTACACTCAGCAGTGAACGGTAAATGACTGAAAACAGATGAATAAGACTCTGTATGAGCCGTCTTAGCATACTGAGCCAGCTATTTCGTTTTCACTCATGAAAATTACTTATATTGACATAGACGTAAGGTTTAGTAAAACCTATCTAAATGACAAGGGTATTGCAATCTCATGTCAAAAGTGTGACTAACTGGACGGTCGCACTCAGAAAGAATTCCCTAGACAAGCCAATTAGGGATTAGCAAAAAAATTTAGGACTGGGATCGCATCTGCTGCCCTTTAGGTTTTATCCTAAAAAAGTGTTAGCTAAAACCTGCAAAAGGAAATCTACCTGTGAAGAAAACTTTGTTTCTCAGTCCTCCTTCCTTTGATGGATTTGATGGTGGCGCAGGTTCTCGATACCAAGCCAAGCGTGAAATTACCTCTTTCTGGTATCCGACATGGCTGGCACAACCCGCAGCCCTTGTACCTGGTAGCAAGCTGATTGATGCACCCCCACACGAGCAAACAGTTGAAGATGTCATCGAAATTGCTCAAGATTACGAGCTAATTATCATGCACACCAGTACGCCTTCACTGCTTAATGATGTAAAGTGTGCCGAGACAATTAAAGCTCAAAACCCTGATGTTAAGATTGGCTTGATTGGAGCGCACGTAGCAGTCTTACCAGAACAGACGTTGCTGGAAAACCCAATCATTGACTTTGTGTGTCGTCACGAATTTGACTATACCTGCAAAGAAATCGCAGAGGGTAAATCTTGGGAAGAAATCACAGGTTTAAGCTACCGCGATCGCCAGGGTAATATACGTCATAATGAAGACCGCCCCTTGATTCACGATTGGGATTCGATGCCTAGTGTCTTGCCGATTTATCACCGTAATTTAGATATTACTAAATACTTTATTGGCTACTTGCTGCATCCATACATTTCCTTTTACACTGGGCGGGGTTGTCCAGCAAAATGTACCTTCTGCCTTTGGCCGCAAACAATTGGTGGACATTTATACCGTACTAAAAGCCCCGAAGCAGTTGGGCGCGAGATGGAAGAAGCCAAAGCCATCTTCGGCGACAAGGTGCGAGAATACATGTTTGATGACGATACTTTTACTATAGACAAACAGCGTGCGATCGCAATTAGCGAACATCTGCGGCGACTCAAACTGACTTGGAGTTGTAACGCCCGTGCAAATCTGGATTATGACACCCTCAAAAAACTACGCGATAACGGCTTACGCCTACTTTTGGTAGGATTTGAATCTGGCAATCAGCAAATTTTAGATGGCATTAAGAAAGGAATCAAGCTGGAAGTAGCGCGCAAGTTTATGGAAAATTGTCATAAACTTGGCATTACCGTACATGGCACATTTATCATTGGTTTACCCGACGAAACGCCACAAACAATTGAAGAAACAGTCCGGTTTGCTTGCGAGATTAGTCCTCATACAATTCAGGTTTCGATTGCCGCTCCCTATCCTGGAACAGAACTTTATCGTCAAGCACAAGAAAATAATTGGTTTAGCAACAGTTCCTTAGTTGCTAGTTCAGGAATTCAAATGTCTACGCTGCAATATCCAAATCTCTCCAGTGCTGAGATTGAAGATGCAGTTGAGAAGATGTATCGTAAGTTTTACTTCCGTCCCAGAGCGATTATCCCAATTGTTGGTGAAATGCTCATCGATCCTCAAATGTTAGTACGCCGCTTGCGTGAAGGGCGGGAATTTTTCTCATACTTGAAAGACCGTCGCACTCAAGCAACAGCGAAAGCAGAATCAGTAGTTGTTGGTTAGTTGTTCATTTTGAATTTTGGATTGGATCAGCGTCAGTCTAACTCAATACCTCAATTATCAGAAAAAATATAGAATATATGCCAGCACAACGTTTCGCCATCATCAATGGTGATGACTTTGGTTTTTCTGAAGGAGTTAATCAAGCAATTATCAAAGCACACAAAGAAGGAGTGCTAACTAGTACCAGCCTGATGGTGAGCGCTGATGCTGCAAAAGAGGCTATCAACTTGGCAAAGTCCAATCCAAATTTGGCTGTTGGACTACATCTTGTGTTGATATGTGGACGTTCTGTTTTACCGCCAGAGCAAATTCCCCATTTAGTTGACAAACAAGGTAACTTTTCCAATAGTCCATTTTTCGCCGGGTTGCGCTATCAATTTGTTAAGGAAGCCCGTCAAGAACTGCGACAAGAAATTCGCGCTCAGTTACAAAAATACCGTTCTACTGGTTTGCCTCTTTCTCATGTGGATGGACATTTGCATTTACATGTCCATCCGGTTGTCTTGCGTATTTTAGTTGACTTGGCACCAGAATTTGATATTAAAGTTATTCGTCTTCCCAGTGAGGAATTGGGGATGACCTTGAGAGTTAATCGCAGTCATCTATTGACAAAGCTAGTTTGGTCAGGAGTATTTGGCAGACTACGCCGCTATGGTGAGAAGCTGCTTGAGTCTCAAGGTATTAGTTTTACTCAAAGAGTTTATGGCTTATTGCAAACTGGTGGCATTACAGAGGAATATTTACTTGGGTTGATACCCCAAATTCAGGCAAATTTGGTAGAGATTTACTCTCATCCAGCGATGCCTACGGCGAGCAACTCTTGGAGAGGCAACGCCAACGCAATTAACGGCGATTCTTTAAATGAAGAACTAGGGACGGGTGAAGCAGAACTTGCTGCCTTGTTAAGTAGTAAGGTACGCGAAGCGCTGCTGAATAATGGCTTTGAAATTACCAACCACCATTTTCTATCCGAACGCACCATCTAAATTTGATTTTCCAAAATCTTTAATTAATGATAATTAATCCTAAAACTGTCTGTGCTTCATTCAGATAGTTTCGGAAATAATTAAGCCAGCTAAAAATATTTCGTGAAAATTTAAAAGTAAAATTTCTCTAAAGTAATCACTTTGTCATCCCAATTTCATTTAACCTACATAAAAAAATCTTAAACTTATCGGCAAGGAATCTGGAAAATGCTAATGTTACCCGCCTGCTAATCAATGTTTATGTTTGTATCTACCTTCGTAACAAATATTCACCTGGTTTTCATTGATTTATTACTAGTTTTATGCGTTTCATCGGTCTGGTTTTATTGCTATGCAATTTATGCAGCAATCACTTTTTTTGCTGCTCCCCAGCCAATTGATCTAGATTTCCACCCACCTGTTAGTATCCTCAAACCCATTTGTGGACTTGATAGTGATACTTATAAAAACCTAGCCTCATTTTGTCAGCAGGACTATCCAGAATATCAAATTATCTTTGCAGTACAAAACTCTCAAGATCCTTGCATAGAGGTTGTAGAGAAAATCATCCACAATTTTTCAGATTTGGATATTTTGCTGATTGTAAGCGATCGCGTCATTGGTACAAACCTCAAAGTTAGCAACTTGGCCAATGCCGCAGACAAAGCTAAATACGAAATTCTAGTCCTTGCTGATAGCGACATCAGAGTTGGAAGAGACTATTTGCAAAGAGTTGTCCAACCGTTGCAAGACGAAAGCGTGGGTGTAGTCACTTGTATGTATCGCTCCTCAGCTAAAGGATGGATATCGACATTAGAGGCTATTATTACTACGACTGAGTTTCATGCTGGAGTTTTTGTCAGTAATCTTAAGGAAAATGGTGTAAAATATGCTTTTGGTTCCACCATTGTCATCCCTAAAAAAGTACTAGAAGCCATCGGTGGATTTGAAGCGATCGCTGATTATCTGGCAGATGATTTCCAACTCGGCTATCTACCTGTACAAGCAGGTTACAAAGTTGTGCTTTCCGACTACATAGTTGAACATGTACAGATAAGCAACAATTTAGTTGATGCTCTCAGGCGACAGATTCGTTGGGCGCGTGGTAAACGAGTTTCTCGTCCTTGGGGTTATTTAGGACTCATTTTTACCTATGGTGTCGTTACCAGCTTGCTGCTACTGATTACTACTGATGCTTCAATAGTAGGATGGTTAGGACTATGTATCTGTTGGGCAACAAGATTACTGATGGCTTGGATCGTTGGTACTATTAGTTTGAAAGATCCAATAGTCAAAAAATTTCTGTGGCTCGTTCCTGGGTGCGACTTGTTAAGCTTTGTTATTTGGTGTTTTGGCTTTATTGGCAACACTATAGAGTGGCGTGGGCAGCACCTAAAGCTAACTAAAGATGGAAAACTATTATTACAAGAAGATAAAAGTTATCAATTATCAATTAAGGTTTTGACTAGTTAGTTATAGCAGTTCCATTCAGATGTGCATATCGCGATGTGTAAGGGCACGGCATTGCCGTGCCCTTACGAATGTACTCACGCACATTCATCCCACGCTCCGTCTAGTGAGGCGTGGGACTTCTGCTATTAGAGTTAAAAATCGAAGGTTGTACGAAGTACACCCACATACTGCGTATCATTTCTGCTGTCATTTTCTGGGTTGAGAATCACCCAAAAGCCAGGAGTAACTGAAATATTGTCGTTCAGACGGTAACGATAAAATGCTTCGATATGATAAGCGTTGTTTCGTTCTTGACGGACATCACTGTTAGAGACATGCGGTGGTATACCAAAGAGAATTCCTGGCAGATTGCCTCTACCACCCACATCGGGAAACGACACACCAATCGCCCCAAACCAGACATTGGCATTGTCACCATTGTTCACAAATAGAGAATCTGTTCCACCCCTACCATTAGAAATATCACTCACACCAGAACTCTTGGCATTTGCCCAAATATATCCACCCCAAGCGTGGACTTGGAAATTTGGGGAGAAGCGATAGTATCCCTGTGTGCCGACAATATCGTTGGAAGTAGCAATGTTGTTGCCAAAGGGAGCGTTTGACAAGACGCTACCTGTCCCAGCGGAGAGATCGATTACTCCAGCAGGGGTATAGCCATGAGAATAGGCAACACCTATCGCTCCTTGCTTACCGTAATAGGCTAAATGCGCTAGGGCATTGTAGCCACCATCAAACAAGCCGTTGCTCCCCGATGGCACATTGGGATTGTTTGCTAAATAGCCTAAGGTGAGAACCAAGTCTTTGGTGATGTTCCAGTTAGCGGCTGCACCACCACCACCTCGCCGGAATAAGGGACTGTATGATCCAAAAAGTGAGGGAACCCCATTGCCGTCGTCAGCAATTGTGGGGGGAGTGACGGTGGTTGAAATGTCGGTGTAACCAATGCCTGTAGGCCCAACAACGAAGTTAAGGGATTCACTGACTGGGAAGTAATAACGGATGTGGGGGACAATAAGTGTCTCGTTGCTGTCATAATCGAAGTTCAGGCGTGTCATCCCTGTGCCTGTGGCTGCGGCAATTTGGCTTGCACCATTGGAATTCGCAAAGTTGCCAAACTCTAGCCGGACTCGCAATAAATCTTTGCCAGTGAAACTGCTCTCAAAGTTGAGACGACCCCGATTTGCAAAGTAGATGCGGGATTCATCATCTTCGCCACCTACTCTATTACCAAAGCTATCACTAATGGCGGTAATAATTTGAGCATTCAACCTAGTAGTAGTGGAAAACTGCTGCGCCTCCAATGTTGCTGTATGCGCCTCTACGGTATCTACTCGTCCACGCAGAGTTGTTAGTTCTGTGGCAAAGTCTTGCTGCAACTTTTGCAGCACTGCCAAATCTTGCTTATTAACTAAATCGCTAGTAGCTGTGGCAATTAACTCATTAATCCGATCCAAACAAGCATTTAAACCTGCGGCAAACTCATAACGGCTTAAAGCACGGTTCCCGCGATAGGTAGAATTGGGATAACCTGCAATACAGCCGTAGCGTTCCACCAGCGATTGCAATGCACCAAATGCCCAATCGGTTGGTTGTACATCAGAAAACTGAGAAACAGAAGTGACTTGTCCCTGCAAACTCCTATTAGCATCTGCTGCATTCGGATCGTCTTCTGGAGGTGCTGCCCAAACTGCTGGAATTGCCAAAAATAGAAGAGAAAAGCTATAAAAAAGAGTTTTGATCATTGGTTTATTAGTTGAAAATGGTTTAAATCTGACTTTGTAACGAAAGAGTACAAGAACCCCACCCCCAACCCCCTCCCCGCAAGCGAGGAAGGGGCTAAGATGTACCTTGTATGATTAGGAAACGCTATATGAGCTAATCTACATATTTTGATTTGGGGTTTTAGGTCACTTAAAGCAACGCTATGAGTTTTTGCTCATTGCTGCTTTTGATAGCCGCTTCTATAATTCGCATTACATTAATTCCGTCTTCGGCGGTAACAGCAATTGGCTGATTATTAACAATAGATTTATACACAGCATCGTAATAGCCTAAATAGCTACCCTGTGAACTTTTGACTTTTTCTCGAATTACTTTTGGGTCTTTTTCTGTATGCAGCAAGCCATATTCACTTTCCGGCTCTGTATACCAATCAAGTGTGTTGGGCTTCATACCCGCCACTAAATACTCTTCTTGCTTATCGGCTCTGCTTTTAAGAAAAGAACCCTTCGTGCCATGTATGATATAGGCTGGCGCAGGTTCACGCACAAGGAAGCTTGCTTTTAATTTGACGCGCAGTTTGTCGTAGTATAGTATCAACTCAAAATAATCATCTACCTGCGATCGCATCCTAGTTATGCGGATGTCTGCAAAAATAGCATTAGGCATTCCAAATAGATGCAAAGCTTGGTCTATTAAGTGCGGCCCTAAATTATTTAATGTTCCTGCCCCCGGACTTGGAGCTTCTACGTGTTGTTTATGGCTGAGGGTTGGTTTATATCTTTGAAACTGAAATTCTGCTTCAATAATATCACCTAATAAGCCTTCTTGAACAATTTTTTTGACTGTTTTAAAATCACTATCCCACCTCCGGTTTTGATATACAGATAATTTCTTTCCCTGTTTTTGTGCCAATTCTTTCAGGTTTTGTGCTTCTGCTACTGTTGTAGTAAATGCTTTTTCTACCACTACATGTTTATCTGCAAGCAATGCCTGTTTAGCATAATCGTAATGGGTATAAGTGGGTGTATTTACGACCACCAACATTACTTCTTTGTCTGCTAGCAACGCTTCTAAAGAAGGATAGCTTTTGACATCGGGATAATGTTCTTTTATCAGCTTTTTGCTTCTTTCCCAAGAACCTGCTAATTTAAATCCTGGATGCAAATCAATAAACGGCGCATGAAATACCATGCCGGATAAACCAGAAGAACAAAGAGCCGTATTGATAGTTTCCATCTTTTTCGTGATTGACTGAAGCGAGAGTTTTTATTTAGTTGTTGTCTAATATTTGTTTCCTGGATATATGATCGCAGGAGAGAGCAAGGGGAGAGAAAATACCTCTCCTCCTCTACAATTTACGAATTACGAATTACGAATTACATATCTTCTAACTCAATTCCTTTGGTTTCTTTAATAAAGAAGAGAATGAAAAAGAATGAGGTAGCTGCTGCAATTGTATAGAGTCCATAGGCAGAACCTAGACCGAAATATTGCAGTATGGGAGGAAATGTTGTGGAAATCACGAAATTCGCAACCCATTGTATGGCAGCTGCAATCGAAAGTGCGGCGGCTCGAATTTTGTTATTAAACATTTCTCCCAACAGCACCCAAACCACTGGCCCCCAAGAGAAACCGAAGCAAAATACATAGAGGTTGGCTGCAATGAGAGCCATAGTCCCAGCGCTGCCGGTAAGATTGGGGTTTCCAGTAGCATCGAGGGGAGCATGGCCAAAAAGATAAGCCATCGTCCCCAAGGTGAAGGTCATGCCAATCGACCCTACTATAAGTAAGGGCTTGCGACCAAATTTATCTACGAAGGCGATCGCAATTAGTGTTGTAATAATGTTGACGGCTCCTGTAATCACCGTGATTGATAGGGAATCTTTTTCGGAAAAGCCGACAGCCCGCCACAAAACGCTGCTGTAGTAGAAGATTACATTAATCCCAACAAATTGCTGTAATACAGATAAGCCTATTCCTACCCAAACAATGGGGAGGAGTCCGCCACTTCTGCTTAAGAGGTCAGAAAATCTGGGTTGGCGTTCACGAAGCACTGTCTGCCGAATTTCTTCGATTTTTGGCAGTACGTCGCCCCCTAAAATCTTGGTCAGAACGTTAGCGGCTTCTGATTCTCGTCCTTTGGCAACCAAATAACGGGGAGATTCAGGAATTGTTAAAGCTACCATCCCGTAGAATACTGCTGGTGGGACTGCTGTCCAAAACATCCAGCGCCAAGCTGCAACCCCAAACAAAAATGGCGAGTCTGCTGAACCTGCTGATGTAGCGATAAAGTAGTCGCTCAATAAGGCAACGAAAATTCCCACTACGATCGCTAATTGTTGCAGAGATCCTAATCTTCCTCGCAAATGGGTGGGAGAACATTCGGCAATGTAAGCTGGGGCGATGACGCTAGCAACACCGATGCCAATCCCACCCAATACTCGCCAAAAGATAAAATCCCAGATAGTAAAGGCAAGTCCAGAGCCAATGGCACTGATAGTAAACAACACCGAAGCGACGACCATTGCGTTGACTCGACCATAACGGTCTGCAATTTGTCCAGCAAAGAAGGCTCCTAGCGCAGATCCCAGTAAGGCTAGGGACACAGCCAGCCCTGTCACCCAACTACTGGTGTTAAAAGCTCTTGCTAAAGATAAAACCGCGCCATTGATTACAGCAGTGTCAAAACCGAATAAAAACCCGCCGAGGGCAGCGGCACCAGCTATCAAAATGACATAAAACGTGTTGGCTTTACGACGAATAGTAGTAGAAGACATAGTTTATATATTATTGGGAATTGGGTATAGGAGGCAGAGGGGCAGAGGGGCAGAGGGGAAAGACTTACTGCAACTTCTCCTCTGCTCCTCTGCTCCCCTGCTCCCCTGCCTCTTTTTTACCGTCTAGAACGTCTGCGTAACCGATCGATCATTACTGCCAAAATAATTACTAGTCCTTTGACAACTAGTTGCCAGAAGTAAGAGAGGTTCAACAAGGTTAAACCGTTGTTGAGAATCGCAATAATCAATGCACCTATAAGTGTACCGCCAATGGTACCAATACCACCCGTAAAGCTGGTTCCACCTAAAATAACAGCTGCGATCGCATCTAATTCATAACCCTGACCTAATACGCCACTGGCACTATAAAGACGGCTGGCGCTCATGATTCCTCCTAAGCCTGCCAGCAATCCGCTAATACCATAGACGAATAGCAACACCCGATTAACTTTAATCCCTGTTAATCTAGCTGCCCGCTCGTTACCACCAACGGCATATATCTGCACTCCTAAGACAGTCTGCCGCAGCACAAACCAGCTAGCTATCACAGTCAGTAGCGCAATTATCACTAGCCAAGGAATGGGGCCGACGTATGTATTACCCACCCAAGCAAAATTGATGTCCCGGTTAATCAGGGTTGTCCCCTTGGCAATCAAGAAGCCCACACCCCGTAAGGCGGTAAGTGAACCCAAGGTGACAATAAAAGGTGGTACATCCAAGAAGGTAATGAGCGCACCGTTAAGTAAACCTAAGAGCAATCCTGCCAGCAAGGCAGCAGGTACAGCCGCCCAACTTAAAGCCGGTAGTAGCGATACCAGCAATGCAACTACAGCAGAAACAGCCAATATTGACCCAACTGAAAGGTCAATACCGCCGGTAAGAATTACAAAGGTCATTCCTGTCGCCAGCACAATATTGATTGATGCCTGACGCAAGATATTGACGATGTTACCGCCGGTGAGGAAGTTGGGAGAAAGGAATGCAAATAAGATGCAGATAATTACTAGAATTGGCAAAATACCCGCAACTTCCAACAGAGTGCTGATTGATTTCCGGTTGCGATCTGCGGGATTGTTGGCTGATTTATTGATAGGCGGTCTGACTGTCTGACTCATAATGCTGATACCTCCGATGCTCCAGTTGCGTAGTGCATAATCTTTTCTTGGGTGATTTCTTTGCCAAGACTGCCATCCAGTTCGCCTACCAGCTGTCCTTCTCGCATCACCAAGACGCGATCGCTCATACCAACAATCTCTGATAGTTCGCTGGAAACCATTAAAATAGCAACACCTTGCGCTGCTAATTCGCTCATTATTCGGTAAATTTCACTTTTAGCACCGATATCTACGCCGCGTGTCGGTTCATCTAACATCAACACTCTCGGTTTAATGGCTAACCAACGCGCTAGCAGTAGCTTCTGTTGATTACCACCAGAAAGATCCAATGCTCTAATTTCCAAATTGGCTAGACGGATATTAAAATTTTCCACCGCGTCTGTTGATAGCCGATTCACTGAAGGCCAGTTAACAATCCCAGCCCTTGCATCTTGTTTGAGTGTGTTGATAGCAATATTCTTGCGGGCGCTCATCTCCAGAAATAAACCTTGGTCTTTGCGGTCTTCGGGGACGTAGCCAATTCCCACAGCGATCGCATCACTGGGCGTATTAATGTCCAGTTTTTTGCCATTCAAGAATACTTCACCACTAGCTTTACGGTCTGCACCAAAAATCAGCCGGGATAGTTCTGTGCGTCCGGCACCAACCAGCCCAGCTAAACCCAGAATTTCTCCAGCATGAAGTTCAAAACTAGCCGGCTCAATCTTCTTGCGGGCGTCGCTCATATTTCTGACTGACAGCACCACTGGGCCAGGATTCATTTGCCGTTGATGTTCGTAAAAGTCTTGCATGGAGCGACCGACCATCATCTGCACCAATCGCTGGGGAGAAATTTCACTGCGTGTCAGACTGCCAATATATTGACCATCACGCAACACGCTAATCCGGTCAGCTAGGGCATATATTTCTTCCATCCGATGGCTGATGTAAATAATAGCAATGCCATCACGCCGCAGTTTGCGAATGACCTCAAATAAATGGTCGCTCTCGCGGTCAGACAATGCTGCTGTTGGTTCATCCATCACCAAAACGCGGCTTTTATCTTTCAGCGCTCTGGCAATTTCCACTTGTTGCTGTTCGGCGATGGACAAAGTACCAACTATAGTCTGGGAGGTAAAATTAGCTCCCAGGCTCTCCAGTACTTCTTCTGCTTCCAGTTGCATCGCTTTGCGGTCTAAAAGCTGACCTCGCCGCAACTCGCTACCCATGAACATATTTTCGGTAACGGTTAAATTCGGTGCAACATTCAGTTCTTGATAAATCAGATTAATACCCGATTTGCGTGCCGTCGCCGGATCGGTAATTTTCAAGGGTTGACCATTGATGCGAATTTCTCCTTCGTCGGCAATGTAAGCCCCTGCCAGGATTTTCATCAATGTGCTTTTGCCCGCTCCGTTTTCACCCATGAGGGCGTGAACTTCTCCTGGGTAAATCGTGAGATTAACATTTTGAAGCGCAGATACACCATGAAATCGTTTTGTAATTCCTTGCATTTCTAACACTGGGGTGCTAGTTGGTGTATCAGAAAGTGAGGTTTCAATATTTGTTGTCATGAGCAAAACCTGTAAAAACTAATTAAAATTAGCGATTGTGAATTAGAAACTAATAAACTCATATTTAATTGATCGCAAAATCATATTTTAAAAGCTGACTACTAGTTTGAAAATAGGGAATTGGGAAGAGATATTTTCATACTTGGTTGTTAACGTTACTTAATAGAAATTGTTGAGAAAATTTGAGTGCTATAAATAAATAGACACTCAGATTTCCCCCTGATGCACATACATAGCGGTTCTCAATTGGGTGCAGCAGAGTTTTAACCTCTTTCTAAACCCATCTTTTTATTAAAGAAAATACAGGAAAAAAGATGAGGTTTGGTATTAATTTAAGTGAAAACCGCCAGACATTTTAGGTATGTGCAAAAACTTTACAAATACGCCAAAGGATTGATATCAAAAGGCATATTTTTCAATTGCAAATTCACAATTTCTATTACTTCCAGCCTTTTTCTGTGCTGACGTTATCTTTTGTGATCAACTTAACTGGAATCAAAATGGTGGAACTGCTAGGTTTTTTCCCATTTAAGATGTCGTTGCCAACTTGAACTGCTTTTTCAGCCATCCCTCGCGGATTTTGAGTAGCAGTTGCTGCATATATACCATCTTTCGCTGCGATCGCAGTTATTGCTTCTGGCGCACCATCAACCCCAACAATAAAGAAATCTTTACGTTGTGCTTGGTTCGCTGCTAGTTCTGCGCCGACTCCACTCGGATCGTTAATAGCAAAAACCGCATCAATCTTGGGAAAGGTTGTCAGCAAATCAGTCATAACTCTGAGTCCTCCATCCCGACTACCCTCTGCATTTTGGTTTTTGGAGAGGATTTTGATATCAGGATATTTAGACAATACATTCTCGCAGCCAGTAACTCGCTGAATCACCGAGTCCACAGGCGGCCCGTTAACTATGACAACATTGCCTTTACCTTTGAGGCGGTCAGCAATATACTTGCAACTAACTTCTCCAGCTTGGACATTATTAGTCGTAATGGTGGCATCTACACCTCCTTCCGCACCTGTATCTACCGCAATGACAATTCTACCTGCTTGTTTAGCTTTTTCAATTGCTGGTTTAATACCACTTTTATCAGCAGCATTGACGATAATGATGTCAGTATTGGAAGCCGTGAAATTTTCAATTTGATTGCTTTGTTGGTTGAGGTCATAGGCACTGGAAACTACGGTAACATTGACATCCTTACCGCCGATTTTCTTTGCTTCTGCCTCAGTTGCTTGTCCCATGAGGACGAAGAAGGGATTACTTAAATCACCAACGGTAAAGGCAACTGATTTTAATTTTCCATTGCCAGTGGCAGTTTGAGTCTCTGCACTGGTATTGGTAGCAGGTTTAGTATCAGTGTTAGTAGCTGTGTTGCCATCGGGAGAACCATTTGTACAGCCGACAAGACTACCACTGATGATACCTAGTAAGCTAGCTGCGATCGCAATCTTTTTCACATTCATATATCTCCTACAAGTCATTCTGACTTACACAAAATTTGGAATCGATGTATTTAAAAAAACGGGGAATTACAAATTACCAGCCTTGATAGCTGCTAAGATTCTCTCTAGTAACCAACTTGACTGGAATCAGAATATTTGATGACTCAGGTTTTTTACCCTCGATGATATCGTTGCCAATCTGAACCGCTTTTTGAGCCATCCCTGCGGGATTTTGAGCAGCAGTTGCAGCAAATACACCATCCTTATCTTCCATTGCTTTGGTTGCATCTGGCGATCCGTCAACCCCAACAATAAAAAATTCTTTGCGTCTTGCTTGTTTAGCTGCTAAATCTGCGCCGACACCGCTTTGGTCGTTAGTGGCAAAAACAGCATCAATTTTGGGAAAGGTTGTCAGCAAATCGCTCATAACTCTCAGTCCTCCATCCCTTGTCCCTTCAGCGTTTTGCTCTTTAGAGATGAGTTTAATATTCGGATATTTAGACAATGATTTCTCACAGCCACTCACTCGCTGATTGATTGAGTCCATCGGAGTACCATTGAGGATGACTACATTACCTTGACCTTTGAGGCGATCGGCAATATATTGACAAGCAACCTCACCAGCTTGGGTATTGTTGGAACTAATCATTGCATCTACATCTGCATCAACGGCTGAATCTACTGCAATCACAACCCTACCTGCAAGCCTTGCTTGGTCAATAACTGGTTTAACTCCTTTTTTATCAACAGCGCTGAGGATAATAAGGTCAGTATTCGCAGCCGTAAAATTTTCGATTTGGTTGGTTTGTTGGTTTAGATCAAAGGCACTAGAAACCGCATTAACTCTGATATTACCTCCGATTTTCTGAGCTTCTGTCTCAGCCCCCTTCTGCACTGCATTATAGAATGGATTGCCTAAATCACCTAAAGCTACGCCGATTGTTTGCAATTTTTTATTTGGAGTACTAAGACTCTCTACACTTATATTAGTAGCCTTGTTAGTATTACTAATAGCAGTGTCGCTATTTTGAGCGCCATTTGTGCAACCAACAACCGCGAAACCTAATATGCCAACTATCAGCGTAATTCTCTTCATATATATCTATTTCTAACAACGGATTTAAATTTGAGAAAGGTTAGCAGAATATAAATCTGTAGAGTGATCACAATATATAGGTCTGAAAACTTTAGACCTGGTTAGTGATGTTACTAGCTTTTGGAATTTCAACTCCAAAGGTGTTCTAATTTCGATACGGTTCGTTAAGGGCTACTGGCAACAATTTTTGCTTTTCGAGACGCGATAAATCCCCGTCTCTACAAGTATTTTGTTGCTCATTCTGAACTGTATTGCTTTTAATCTGACCCAATTGGAGTTATTACTGTTAGTTTCACGAAACTAGATGTTTTGTTTTTAAAGCAAAGCTGTGAATATTACACTACTTCAAATAATCACATTATTTTCTGGTGAAAATAATTCAATAGTGCGTAGTCTAAAAACAGCTTTTACATGAAACTTCCAAAAATTAGTTTTATTAAACTTGTAAATCTTTATTTGTTTTGACTTGTTTCATTTTATATCGCTACAGTGAAAAAATTAATTTTGTTTATTGAACTTTACAAACAAAAAAGAGTTGAAATCTCTTTATATAACCTCAATTATTCATTGCAAAGCATCTGCATAAATTCGCCTATTTAACATTTTTTTCAATGTTAAAGTTTTTAACATTTCTCAATCAATCTCCTTCAGAAAAGATACTGTTATAGCAGGGAAAACTTTGATTATGAATGCCAGATTTTGATAAATGTAAACATCCTTTAGTTATATTTTTTTACTTAACTCAAATCTGCTTGGCAAAACTGCCCTCTGCCTTTCTTCGGTAAACAAGATGCTTTTTAAACCTGATTAGGGATAAAGAATATCTGCATATCTGTTTTATTTTGTTACAGATGTGTTGGGTTAAGCAAAGTGTATTGCTTCTTACTCTATCCCTTCATAGATAGAGGATTCTGAATTGTGACTCCTAAATTCGGAATTCGGAATTATTGTTCAAGCAGTTTAAAACTTTAATGTTGCAGGTAAATATTTAGCCACCAAATCTTCATAGTATGGTTTTAATTTTTGCCAATCAGGAAGAATAGGGTTTTTTGAATACAAATCGTAGGGATTGAATAAATTCACCCATTTAAACATTTCTTTATCATGTTTATCCATCAAATGCTCATAAGCATTTTCACGATGTTGAGGATAAAATGAGTGATAGCGAAGCATATACAATGCAGGTTCGGGCAAATAGTTTTTCATCATTTGATAAAAATACTCATCATGCCCCCATGATATATGTACATTACTCAATCCACAGTTAGGCTCATAAATGCCATATTTAGTGTTGTAGTCGGGGTTATTATAATCAGGATTTTCCTTAAAGAATTCTGAGAAAACAATCTTATCAGAAAATTCACAACCTACAGGATAAGTATCGCCTACGGTAGCCCATTGAGGTTCACCAAACAGACAAAGCACTTTCCCCATATCGTGAAAAAAGCCAGTAAGTACCATCCAGTCAGGATGACCATCAGTGCGAATGGCTTCTGATGTTTGCAATAGATGCTGTAATTGATCCATGTCTGTATCAGGATCGGAATCATCAACCAATTGATTCAAAAATTCGACCGCATTCCAAACAGACATTTCTTTTTTATCAAACTTCAAAAATTCTTTTTCTTTGTGAAGTACAAAATCATAAGTTTGATTAATATGATTTAACCGATAAAACTCTTTTACTGTATCTCTAATAGTCGTTTCGTAATTTCTGTACTCTTCAGTGCTTTTACCTTCTTTAACTATGTTTTCTGGATCGGGATAGCGATTTAGTAAGTCTTCTTCCCATTCTTCTAAAGAATATAAGGGATTGTTTTGAGCTTGAGTAAATACATGATTTAGAGTTTGCGACATATTTTCCTACTTGTTGATTTGTTAAATAATACTTTTACATTCCTTTTTATGCACACCTGTGCAAAAGATTCATTAGACTTATTTTTTAATTTTTGCACACGTGTGCAAAAATGTATGTTAAGTTTCTTTTCGTCTTTGGATACCTGTGTATGATTGACTGGTGAGAGTTGTCTGTCACCCCTTCATCTACAAATACATGGGTAGAGGGGCATCGCTGATTGCGGCATGAAAAATAATTTTGCATTATTTCAAAATCCTTGTAGAGACGTTGCAATGCAACGTCTCTACATCCAAATTCTATACCTCGATTCAGCAACACTGGGTAGAGGCGTACAATTATACGTCTCCTCTATGTTAGATTTTTGAAAATGGTATGATTATCAGTTTATACACACGTGTGCATAAGACTGTGTTAGATATTAGTTTATCTTTTGTTTTAAACACGTGTGCATAAACTATGTTAATTTTTTTATCAAATTCAGCCAAGGGAATCGTTAATTATTTTATTAGTTGCATGGCAGTGGAATACTTGACAATATTAGCTAACTCTTGCAGTTGGCTTATCGCTTCTGCACCTTCCAACTTCATTAATTCGCGATCGTCCCACAATTCCATCCAAGTAATCCCGTAATCAGAGACTAAAAATCGAATCAGGTGCTTTTCTCTGAGGCTAACCATAAATGAAGCACTCTTCATTTGGTCGCCGCATGTATAACATGACGCAGTGTAACCACGCCGCTCAAGTATAATTGTCAAGGCTTGCAGGCTCATTACCAAGTCTTGAACAAATTCTCGATGTTGTTGTGCTAATCTTAAAAACACTAGTTTTCTCCTACCACTTTAAGCTCTGTGGTTAATTTGATATCTCTTTAGACTTACATCTGATGTGATTTAGTTGCCAAAAGTTCATGTTTTCGTATATACGTGATTAATCTTAATATTACGGTTGTCACTAATAAGCTAAATTTTCAAAGTCGTTCTAATATTTTCGACAATTATCTGGGGTGGCTGTTCAACATCAATACATAGAGCGTCTAATGGTTCTTCAAGAGTATAAAACTGGCTATCGAGCAGTTTTTCACTCATGTAATGGTTGCTACGCTCTTGTAACCGCATTTGAATCAACTCATAAGACCCTTTGAGGTAAACTAGCTTGATGCGATCGCCCTTGGCATTGGCGATGCGATCGCTATCCAATACCAAAAATTTCCGATAGCTATCTTTTAAAGCCGAACACGCCAGCACCACATTTTTATGATCTTGCAGCCAATGTTTTATGGCGGTTTGCAAATCTTGTAACCAAGGCATTCTGTCATCTTCACTCAGAGGGATACCGCGCCGCATTTTCTCAACATTCTCTGGCGAGTGGAAAGCATCAGCGTCGCTAAATTCCCATTCTAAGGAGTCTGCTAGTAGTTTTCCGATAGTGGTTTTTCCAGAACCAGACACACCCATTACGAAAATAATCATTTTTTTCTTAATAAAAGTTAAACTAATTCGGAATTGGTAATTTGTAACTTGCAATCATTGACGGAGGTAAAAGTGAGGACTTTTAACTCCTTGCTATACAAAATGTGAGTTGTATTAAAATCTCTTGACAAATCACGATTATTTTCTATAATACATACAATTGCACACGTGTGCAATATTTAAAAGCTAAGATAAAATAATGAATAAACGAAGAATTTCAATTGAAGATATTGCCCGCAGAGCAGGCGTTTCTCATTCTACAGTTTCACGCGCTTTGCGAGATAACGCTCTCATTAGTCCGAAAGTGCGAGAAGAAATTAAGCGACTGGCAGAGGAGATGAGCTATGTGCCGAATGCTATTGCTCAAAGCTTGCAAAATAAACGTACTAATACGATTGGTGTAGTAGTAACTTCAATTTCAGATCCCTTTTTTGCAGAGGTAGTAGAGGGAATCGAGAAGATAGCTAGACCAGCGGGTTTGAGTGTTTTATTGAGTGCTTCACACCGAGATTTTGATCAGGAAATGGCAGCTATTGATACTTTTCATCGCCGTAGGGTGGATGGGATCTTAGTAGCCGACTCACGAATTAGTAAGCAGCATATCAAGCAACTCACACAAATTGCTGTGCCAACGGTTCTGATTAATAGCCAGACGGAAGATCAATCGGAAATATTTCACTCAGTAGAAATAGACGATCGCTTAGGTGCTAAATTAGCCACAGAGCATTTAATCAGTTTAGGACATACTGCCATTGGTTATCTGGGTGTAGGCGATCGCAGCAGATCGAACCAGCAACGCCTAGAAGGATATCAAATAGCCCTTGCTGAAGCTGGTATCCCACAAAATACTGATTGGGTTTCAATTAGTGATGAATATGATATCAGAAGAAGCGATGTTGCCACTGGGCAAAATATGCTTGCTAAACTATTGGCGGCGGAAGTTACAGGCATCTTTTGTTACAACGATATGGTAGCAGTTGGCGCTCTGTTAGCTTGCCAAGAATTAGGTATTTTAGTACCGCGAAATTTAAGTCTGGTCGGATTTGATGGTATTGCTTTGGGCAATTACGTTACGCCAGCGCTGACTACAGTTAGTCAGCCAATGTTAGAAATTGGTGGCTATGCTATGCAAATGTTACTCGATTTAATAGAAGAAAAAACAGTGGAAAACCGCGTTTTATCTCCTTTTCTATTAAAGCGTGGTAGTAGTGCAGCATTATTAACAATTTAAAACTCAAAACAATTTATACAAAAATTATGTTAACTAAAAGACCGAGTTTATCTCCCGATCGCTGTTTTTCTCCAGAACCAGTTCAAAGACGACTGGCACATCAATTTTTTGATAGCATATCTGCGTTACCTCTAGTTTGCCCACACGGACACGTAGATCCAGCTTTGTTAGCTAATCCCGCAGCCCGTTTTGGTTCGCCGACGGAATTACTAATTATTCCTGACCACTACCTTTTACGGATGCTATACAGTCAGGGTGTATCTCTGCAAGCTTTGGGCATACCTACTAATGATGGTTCTCCTGTAGAAACCGACCACCGCAAAATTTGGCAATTGTTCGCCGACAATTTTTATCTATTCCAGGGTACTCCATCCGGGTTGTGGCTGAAAGAGGAACTAACTAACGTCTTTGGGGTGGATGAACCTTTAAATTCTCGTAACGCAAGATATATCTATGATTGTCTAGAAGGGTTGTTAGCCTTACCTGAGTTTTCCCCTCGTGCTTTATTCAAACGCTTTAATATCGAAGTGCTTTGTACTACCGATGCCGCCAGTGATAACCTAGAGAATCAGCGATCGCTCCATGAAGAAGGTTTTACTCAAATTAGACCAACTTTTCGCCCAGATGCAGTGGTTAATCTGGATGCTCCTGGTTGGCGGGAAAATCTTACCAAGTTGGAAAGCACTATTGGTAGAGAAATTAACACTTACGCCAATTTTGTGCAAGCTCTCGAAGAACGTCGAGCTTTCTTTAAAAAAATGGGCGCGACAGCTACCGATCAAGGTGCAGCTACACCTTATACCACACGCCTTTCTGAGCAAGAAGCTGAAGCTATCTTTGCGAGAGCATTAATCGGCAAGCTGAATCCAGGTGATGTAGAAAACTTTACCGGTCATATCTTCATGGAAATGGCGCGGATGAGTGTGGAAGATGGGTTGGTGATGCAAATGCATTGTGGTGTGATGCGTAACCATAATCCGGCTATATTTGAGAGATTTGGAGCTGATAAAGGTGCTGATATTCCCATAAAAATAGAGTGGACTCAAAATCTGCGTCCGTTGTTGTCAGCTTATGGCAACGATCCACGCTTCCATCTAATCATTTTTGGTATGGATGAAAGCACTTATAGCCGCGAGATGGCTCCGTTAGCTGGTCATTATCCCAGTGTATTGCTCGGCCCGCCTTGGTGGTTTCATGACAGCGTAAATGGTATGGAGCGTTATTTCAATCAGGTAATGGAAACTGCGGGAATTTATAATACTGCTGGATTTAATGATGATACACGGGCTTTTATTTCGATTCCGGCTCGTCATAATGTCTGGAGGCGGGTAGCTTGTAATTGGTTGGCTGGATTGGTTGCGCGGGGGTTGGTTGAGGAGGAGGAAGGGTATGGTATGGCTCGTGCTTTGGCTTATGACCTCGCTAAGGTTGCTTATAAGTTTGAGAGGGGAATTTAAACGCAAAGGGGCGCGGAGGGAAGCGCAGAGGTACGCAGAGAATTTTACTAAGTGGGGGAATCATTTTGATTTTGAGTAAACTTTTTAGCTTGACGGGGCGGTTAGCTGTAGTTACTGGTGGTTCTGGTGTGCTTGGTGGGGCTATGGCAAAGGGTTTGGCTCTGGCTGGAGCGCGAGTGGTCGTTTTGGGTCGTAATGAAGTCAGGGCGGGGGCGGTGGTGGCCGAGATTACTGCTAACGGTGGAGAAAGTATGGCTGTGGTTGCAGATGTTAGCGATCGCTCCCAATTAGAAATCGCTAGAGATGTTATTATACAGCATTGGGGTGAAATAGATATCTTGGTAAATATGGCTGGCGGTAATATTCCGGCTGCCACAATTACTGCTGATGCGACTATTTTTGATATGCCACATACAGCCTTTGAGGAAGTAGTTAGCCTCAATTTAGTTGGCACTTTACTGCCTTGTCAGGTTTTTGGTCAAGCAATGGTAGAAAGAAGTCAACCCCACGGTTGCATTGTCAATATTTCTTCTATGTCTGCTATTCGGGTGATTAGCCGGGTGGTCGGCTACTCCGCGGCGAAAGCGGGGATAGATAACTTTACTCGCTGGTTAGCTGTAGAACTCGCCCAAAAATATGGTGATGGAATGCGAGTAAATGCGATCGCACCAGGGTTTTTTATTGGCGAACAAAATCGAGATTTACTCCTAAATGCAGATGGCAGTTTGACCGAACGTGGGCAAAAAATTATTGACCATACTCCCGCCGGACGTTTCGGAAAACCAGATGAATTACTCAGCACCTTGATTTGGTTGTGTAGTTCTGGTTCTAGTTTTGTTAACGGGGTAGTTGTCCCGGTAGATGGTGGATTTAGTATCTACAGTGGAGTCTAATCATGTATTCACTAGCCGTAAATAACGGGACGCTTTCAGATGAGCAAGTTTCTGGGCTAGTTCATCAAGCTTTCGCAGACCAGAAGTTAGATGGACAGCGCATCTTGGTGTTAATTCCAGATAGTACCCGCACTGCTCCCATCCCTCAAATGTTTCGATTGCTTCATCAGGAGTTGAGTCAAAGAGTAGCGGCTTTGGATTTTTTAATTGCTCTGGGTACACATAATCCTATGAGTGAAGAACAAATCAATCACTTGGTAGGAGTGACATCAGAGGAGCGAGAAACCACTTTTAAAAAAGTTCGCATATTTAACCACCTTTGGAATGAGCCGGATACTTTTATTTCTTGTGGAGTAATTTCGGCAGACGAGATAGCAGAAATTAGTAGTGGAATGCTGCATCAGTCAGTTGATGTGCAGATTAATAAGCTGGTAACAGAATACGATTTAATCGTGATTTGCGGCCCAGTTTTTCCCCACGAAGTTGTCGGTTTTTCTGGTGGAAATAAATATTTTTTCCCTGGTATTGGTGGTCAAGAAGTAATTAATCTCTCGCACTGGTTAGGTGCTTTAATTACTTGTTACGAAATTATTGGTACGCTAGGAATCACACCAGTCCGGCGTTTGATTAACCGAGCCGCTAACCTGATTTTTACCCCAAAACTTTGTTTGGCGATGGTAGTCGCACCCAAAACAAATCAGCTAGCTGGACTTTATATAGATCGACCAGAGTCAGCCTGGGAAGATGCTGCAAAATTATCAGCTAAACTGCATATTAAATATGTAGATCGGCCTTTTAAACAAGTGCTTTCAGTCATGCCCCAAATGTATGATGACATTTGGACAGCAGCTAAAGGAATGTACAAGTTAGAGCCAGTAGTAGCTGACGGAGGCGAAGTAATTATATATGCGCCTCACATTACCGAGTTTAGCTATACACACGGCGAAGTTTTATCCGAAGTTGGCTATCATGTCCGTGATTACTTTCTCAAACAGTGGCATAAATTTCAAGAATATCCTGCTGGAGTGCTGGCCCATAGTACTCACTTAAAAGGGATGGGTACTTTTGATCCGATAAAAGGAGAAGAAGCGCGGATTCGTGTTACTTTAGCAACTGGCATTTCTGCTGAACGTTGTGCTGCTCATAACTTAAACTATCGCGATCCGGCTACTATTCAACCCACAGAATGGGCGAATCGAGAGGATGAAGGCATATTGCTTGTGCCGAAGGCTGGCGAGATATTATACCGTCTAAATGACAGTAATTTTCAGGAAACTAAATCGTAGACTGCGATCGCAGTTTAATATTTTACACTTCGCGCTATTCTTGATCAAACGTCAGGGAATCAGTTTATTGCAGCGAACAAAAAAGCATGGGTGGGAAATTAATTGTATTTGAAGGGGTGGAAGGCTGTGGCAAAACCAGCCAAATGCAGCTTTGTTCTAAGTGGTTGGAAAGTCTCGGTGTTTCTGTAGTGGTAACTCGTGAACCAGGGGGAACAGAGTTAGGTTTACATCTTCGCCGCTTGCTACTAGAAAAGTCAGAAGATAAACCAGTAGCAGAAGTGACAGAACTCTTATTGTATGCTGCTGACCGATCGCAACACGTTGAACAAGAACTCAAACCAAATCTCGCAGCTGGGAAATATATTTTATGCGATCGCTACACTGACTCTACCATTGCCTACCAAGGATATGGTCGCGGTCTGAACATCAGTTTAATCAATCAGCTGAACAATATTGCTACTGGTGGTTTAGAAAGCGATCTAACTATTTGGCTAGATGTCGATGTCGAAGTCGGACTTTCCCGCAAACGGGGAGATGGAGTAGGATTAGACCGCATTGAACAAGAGACAATCGCTTTTCATCGCCGCGTTCAGCAAGGATACGCACATTTAGCAGCATCCCATCCCTCACGAATTGTTCGGGTAGACGGTAGCTTCAGTAAAGAAGCTGTACAAAAAGTAATTCAAGGAATTTTGCGCGTACATCTGCACTTGGCAAAGTAGGGCAAAAATAAACCTAAAAGTTTTTAATGAGAGTTTGGGCAAACTAGATATGGAAAAAGGTTTAGTTAATACAAAGCAGTAGTAAGAAATGATGGATTGTAGTCGTCTGGATTATATCAAAAGTGTTACTGACAAAGGTGATGACACACAGTGGGCGTATCCTGAATATCCTATTGGAGCTTACTTTCGGTTGAACTTTAAAAGACGTGAAAGTACAACAGTAGTAGAATCTCACGCGCGTGAACTACAAAAAAAGGATCTCTTATCATCCTTTCTCAAGTACCGCATGAGTGCAAAGACAACACCACAGGAGAGCAGAAAAAAATACCAGATGGGTGCAAAAAGAGATACCTGACGCACGTAGTTGAACTGGTTAATGAGGCAAGTGAGGATGAACCTCAATGGGGAGAAGAAGTGTGGGGGATTTTTCGATGGGTTAAGGTTCATTGGATTGCTGACTTCAGTAATTGCCGGAGTATACCTGTTGAGTTAGATGTAATTAAAGTCAAGTGGAGTCGTCGTAACACTTATGCTATATCGTTGGAAAGTAAAACACTGAAAGCTCACTGGAATGATGTCCATGAATTAAGAAAGCACTTAAAAAAAGAATTGAATTTGTGTTGCACTAAAGTCCAATAACGCGGCACTACTTCCCTTTTTTCTCATCCAGTGCTTTCTGAATAGCTTCTCTGCAAAACTCAGGAGGGTCGTCTTGTGCTTTTACCTCTTCCTTCATTTTTTCGGTGACACGAAAATTAAGATTTTGTGTTAGCGGTTCTTCTCTATCAGACTTAAGTGGTTTTAAATTTTCTGGATTACCTTTAGGGTTAGGCATTGTTGAGAGATGTAAATATAGCTTGAACGATACGTGAACATATAGATAAAGTTCTAATCGGTGGTGTTCACGTCTGTCAAAACAGTTCACCACCGATACCACTTTTACAAATGGGTAATTCTATTTTATGTTCACAAGGTCAGAACTCGAAATCAAAACCACTGCTGAGTTGAGAGACTTGTGTAGGCGTTACGGATTAAAGCCTACCGGGAATGGAGGGTACAAGACTAGTTGGATTGTCACCTTGATGGCATTCCCACAGATAGCACTCTCTCAATTAAGACAGGGTAGAGGGTTGAAGTCACCAGGTTTTAGTGTTATTCAATTCCTTGAAGGAGTCGTAGATGAGATGAACTCCCCCACTGATGAACAAGCGGCACTAATTCGGATAACTTTAGAAGGCAAGGCTATGAGCTATCCTGACCGATACGACCAAGAGAGTTTATTGAACTTGCACAAAGCTAAAATGCACCTTGAGATGGCTATCGGACTGCTAAATCAGTAAATCAATTTACGAGCCGAAAGTAGTTAGTCTCTAGCAACCTAAAGCTGGGGACTTTTTCTACGTCCTACATAGCCAAAGGGTTTGCTGTAGGCATCGCCTGAAATGATCCTTGCCTTTTAGATGAACTCGTGGGAAAGTACTTTTTAAAACCTCGTTTCCAGCCTCCGGCTGGAAATGCTGCTCTTGGTGGCTCTGCCGCCAGCAAGCGAGGCGGAGCCTCAACGACGAGCATTCCCAGTCTTCGACTGGGAACGAGTTGAAGGAGGATTATAAATTGTTTTAAATTTTTTACCCCTCACGGGGATGGAAACTCTAAATCCGCACGATCGCACTAGCCTTAACACAGCAGTAGATAAGCTCAGGTAAAATTATGTGGCTATAGTAATGTAATATGATTATCTGGATGATGTGTGGTTGATATCTATAACCTAAACAAAATCTAAATTACCAAAGCTGAGAATTGGGAAACTCCGGTGAAATTCCGGGACTGTGCCGCAGCTGTGATGGGATCGCCCAAGTCAGAATGCCAACTCTCAGGATGTCCTCAAGACACACTCACCGTCTACTCCCTGCGTTGCACGGGGAAGGAGTTCTAAGTTTGCTTTCTGGATTTGCCACTTGTCCTGGCTTGTTTTATGGTACACCCGCCGCAGATGGTATATTATCTCGCGTTAGAATACCAGGTGGAATTATTAGTAGTCAGCAGTGCCGTGCGATCGCAGATATAGCAGATCGGCATGGTGGCGGCTATATAGACATAACCAATCGAGCTAACCTGCAAATTCGTGAAATCCGCACGGGGATAAATGCTGAGGTTCTAAAGTACCTACAGCTGATGGGATTGGGTTCTAGCAATACTCTTGTAGACCACATCCGCAACATTATGACCAGTCCAACTGCTGGTATCGATCCCCAAGAATTAATCGACACTCGCCCTTTTGTCCAAGGTTGGGATGATTATATTGCAGCACATCCGGCGCTTTCGAGACTGTCGGCAAAATTTAGCGTTTGCTTTGATGGTGGTGGGATAATTCGGGTGTGCGATCGCTTGAATGATATCACCTTTGCAGCTGTCTTAGTTGATGGTAACGTTTATTTTCGCCTCTATCTCAGTGTTGGCGAGAAGGGTCAACCGCCCAGCAATACGGGAATTTTCTTATCACCAGAGCAATGTTTGCCCGTCTTGGCAGCTTTAACGGAAGTCTATCTAGCTCATAGTCATACTACGAGTAAGCGGCGGCTACGTCTCTTAGAGTTATTGAACACCTTAGGTTGTGAAAATTATCTCCAAGAAGTTCAACAGCTTTTACCTTTCCTGCTTTTATACAGTGAAAAAAGAAAAGACCTAACCCCCCAACCCCTGCCAGGGAAGGAGGAGAAATTCTCTACTCTTTTGCAAAGAGAGGGGAATTATCAGCATATTGGCATCCATCCCCAACGTCAGCCAGGCTTATTTTACCTTGGTGTCGTCTTGCCCCTTGGGCGATTGGAGAGTAGACAGATGCGGGGTTTAGCAGATTTAGCAGCAAAATACGGCAGTGGAACTCTCAGGCTAACCCCTTGGCAAAATTTGCTCCTTACAGATATTCCTCAGCAATGGGTTACTGATATCCAAAGTGAAATTGCTTTCTTAGGATTAGATTTCTCTGCAACCAATATCAAGAGTTCATTAATTGCTTGTTCTGGAAAAAAGGGTTGCGCCGCTTCTGCCACAGACACTAAAAGTCATGCCTTAGCATTAGCAGAGTATCTGGAAACTCGCGTTACTCTCGATTCCCCAGTTAATATTCACTTTAGCGGCTGTGAAAAGTCTTGTGCCCAGCATGGCAAAAGTGATATTACTCTCCTGGGTGTCAGCATTGAGGCTGATAATGAAACTGTTGAGGGCTATCACGTTTATGTTGGTGACAACAAGCATAAATTCGGACGTGAACTATATCAATATGTAACTTTTGCCGAACTACCTGCATTAATAGAGCGGATGCTATGTGTACATAAAATTCAACGCTTAAATTCGGATGAGTCCTTTGGGGAATTTGCTAATCGATATCCACTAACCCAATTACAACAGTTATTTAATAAATACTTAGAGGATTTTTTAAAAGTGGGTGGCTGTAATTTTAGGCACTTGTTGATCCCCCCAACCCCCCTTTTTAAGGGGGGCAAAGTCTCTAAAAGTCCCCCTTAAAAAGGAGGATTTAGGGGGATCTAAAACGTTTTGCTACCGAGCAGAGGACTTTTAAAACATCCTCTTAGAAGATGGAAGCACAGATAAATACAGATGATTAATTACTCTGTGTTCTCTGCGCCTCTGCGGTTAATTAAATTAGATATTCTTCTAGTGAAAAGGAAGTATCTATATTAATAACCAACAAATCAATCCAAAATTTAAAATCCAAAATTGAATGCCTGATTACATCCGAGATGCCAACGAAATTTACCGTCATTCTTTTGCAATCATCCGGTCAGAAGCGAATCTAGATGTGCTACCGCCAGATGTAGCAAAAGTTGCTGTGCGTCTAATTCACGCCTGTGGAATGACGGATATTGTCACAGACTTTGGATATTCACCAACAGCTGTACAATCCGCAAGGGCAGCCCTGGCAAATGGAGCGCCAATTCTCTGCGATTGCCGGATGGTTGCCGATGGCGTTACCAGACGGCGGTTGTCTGCAAACAATCAAGTTATCTGTACCCTCAATGAGCCAGAAGTGCCAGAACTTGCCCAGAGTATGGGTACTACAAGGTCGGCGGCAGCTTTAGAATTATGGCGATCGCACATCGAAGGATCGGTAATCGCAATTGGCAATGCCCCCACAGCCTTATTCCGGCTGTTAGAAATGCTCGATGCAGGAATACCCAAACCTGCGATTATCTTGGGCTTTCCAGTGGGGTTTGTCGGTGCGGCCGAATCGAAAGCAGCATTGGCAGCAGACAGCAAGAATGTACCATTTTTAACCTTACACGGTCGGCGCGGTGGAAGTGCGATCGCGGCAGCAGCAGTAAACGCCCTGGCAACGGAGGAAGAATGAATATGCAACCCAAAGGTCGTCTTTATGGAATTGGTGTCGGCCCAGGCGATCCAGAACTATTGACTCTGAAAGCGCTGCGGCTATTACGTGCGGCTCCCGTGGTAGCTTATCAATCAGCCACAGATAAACAAAGTATCGCTAGAGCGATCGTAGCGCAATATCTTGCTGGCAATCAAATCGAGGTGCTATTTCACCTCCCCCGCGCTTTGGAACCAGAAAAGGCAAAATCTATTTATGACCAAGAAATTCAACCAATCGCCGACCATTTAGCAGCCGGTCGAGATGTCGTAGTACTGTGCGAGGGCGATCCATTTTTCTATGGTTCCTTCATGTACCTGTTCACGCGGTTATGTGACCAATACGAAACAGAAGTTGTCCCCGGAGTTTCCTCACTGATGGCTTGTCCGGTAGCTTTGGGTGTACCTTTCACCTATTACACTGATATCCTCACAGTTCTACCCGCCCCATTGCCAGCAGAAGAACTAACTACACATCTACTAATGACTGATGCTGCCGCGATTATGAAACTAGGTCGTCACTTTACCAAAGTACGAGATATCCTGCATAAATTAGGGCTAGCATCACGGGCGAGATATATTGAGCGGGCATCAACATCACAGCAACGCATCATCCCCCTGGATGAAGTTGATCCAGCCCAAGTACCGTATTTCTCAATGATTGTAATCCCCACTAAGAATAGATTATAGCTGTGCCAAATGTGGGTTAATATCAGGCTCGACTATTGAACATCCAAAAAAAGATAACCTCCTGGCTGCTTGAACCAGGGGTATAACAAATTGATTCATCTTTACAAGCGTTGTAACAGGCTCAAACCGTGGGTATCAGTACCACAGGTATTGAAAAGAAAGTATTCATCAGCCAACTTTTGCACTTGTTCTGATTCCACGATGCTGGCTTTCCAAGGGTTAGGGTTGTTGTAGGCGTAGAAAGTTTCCACGCCATCGATACCCTTTTGGGCAGCAGCAGGAATTAAGTCAAAATGCGATCGCTTGTAACGAGCTGGATGAGCCAAAACTGCCAATCCCCCAGCTTCGTGAATCGCGGCAATTACGTTACTTGCCTGATATTCTTGCCCTGTAGTCGGCCTTCTTTGTAAATAGGGTTTCATACTAGGGTGTTCTGTTCCAAAAGCGTAAGCCAAAATGTGAACTTCTGTATCCAAAAGATTGGCATTGATTTCCACACCACTCCATAAATAAGGAGTGCTAGCACCACCATTATTCCACTTCCAATCTTCTAACCAAGCAAGTGATGCTTGATAGCCGATAATACCATGATGATCAGTAATAGCTAACCCTTTCAGCCCAATCGCGATTGCCTGCTCCATCAATGCACTCGGCTGCAATCTGCCATCCGAGTAGACAGTGTGCATGTGAAAGTTGAATAACTTTGGACAACTATGTGCATCAATGTTATGGAATACTTGCTTCAAAAGTTCTGCCGAAGCAGTAGTCCGGGCCAAATTTACAGCCATAACTCCCTCTGAACAAAAATATATATTCTTAACACACTAAAACGCTACATCTACAGATAAGAAAGATCCACCACTAAAAAATTAGTGTTGGTTGCTACTTTCTCAGCTTTCTCAGCAAATTTTTCAATATGTTAAGACTAGGTTAGCAAATCTTAATCTCAGTAGTCATGCGTAATTTGGACTACTTTGTAATTAAGTAGTAATAAATATTGCATCTAAGACTTAATAAATATGCCTATAGCATCTGTGCTAAATGACTTGGATATTAAAGACTTTTTAGAGTAGTTAGCTATAATTAGCCGAAAATGCAATTAGAATTTGTGTGTAAAAATCGTTATTTACCTCAGTAATTATCGCCTTGATTTAACTAATAACAACTTTAGCCATCGCATAAATAAGAAGATCCTATGAGTTTAGAATAGCTCTTAGAAAATTAGCGATGTCTACGACGGGCTATGCCTACGCTAGCAGCTTATTATACCCCTCGCGCAATCCCAAAAGAATCTCCCTTCAAGGTGATTCCCAAGGGTTCTATTACTACCTCACGACTAAGGGAAGTTTCAACCCTTCCGGCAATCACAGCAGAGAGTTGATGTTCCCTTGCAAGTAAAACAATTTTCTCTGCATCCTGCTCCGACTCTGTATAGAATGCGAATCCTGCACCGTAATTAAATACCGAAAGCATCGTCTCAGCCCCGCCCTCAAGATGACCCTCAACAAAGGTAAATATCTCTGGCACTGGGAGCATCGTTTCGATAACATACCGGAGCGGTTTCACCGAACGCATAAGTTTTTGCCAGCCATGACCAGTAATATTCTCCATCGCTGTGGGACGAATCCCCTCTCCAAGCACCGCCTGTACAAGCGGCGTATAGAGACATGATGCAGCATTCATCGCTTCCCAGAACTCCTGCCCACTTGGGAGTTTAGTTCTATAGCCATCAGGGAGCGACTCAGCCAGCTTTCGCAATGGGGTAAAGCCGTTCTCATGGGGGCCCGAACTCTCGACGAGAACAATGGTATTTCCGGCATCCAGACGCGAGCTATCAATCGGAGCAACACCAGCCGGCATAACCCCAAAAACCGAGCCGGCAATGTCGAGTCGCCCTGGAATCATCTTCGTTTTTAGTTGAGGAGTTTCCCCTGAAAGATAGACACAACCCACTTGTTTGCACGCTTCAACCACTCCATCCAGAAACCCATCAAGAAAGGCGGGGGTAAAGATTGTTTCAGGAGTACTCGACGGCAAATAAAGACCGAGAAGTATAGTCTGCATACCGGAAGTTGCAGCATCATTCGTCAGACACGAAATAATCTTGATACCAATATTCCACCAGAATCGTCGCAGTTCTTCTTCACTGAGGTCGTCAGGGCGGGTATCGTCTGCGGTGCCCAGTCCTTCGGGTACAAGTGTCATCGAAAGTTCTCTAGCCCCCGCCTCTAGAAATGGAGCCAGGTTGAAGCTGAAAGCGTTGGCGCTTGCTCCTAAACCCGATGCGGGCACTATGCCATAGCTGCTTGCAAAGCCCAGTGTGCGTTTTGCAGCATCGATGAAGCGTCGTTTTGCAGCATCGAGAGTATCGTAATCGACTTGATCGAGAGCTTGAGCCATCAGGTTGCGTTGTAAGTGAAAAGTGAGGAGTTATCTAAACAGAATTCAGGAGTCAGGAGTCAGAATTGAGTACGACTAGCAGATAGCGCGGCGTAGCGCGTCTGAATAGACTGGTTTAAAATTCCTGCTGATAGCGTTCGCAAAGCGTCTCTTAGAGAGCATCTTTATTCAGAATTCTGAATTCTTCTTCAAGAGTTTTTTAACTCCTCACTTTAAAATACCTCATCTTCAATACCGCGCCACCATTCACCCAATTTCATCAAGTCTAGGTGAATATCTTCTAATTCTTTGGTATAAACATCGTCTGCAAGCATAGCTCGACGCTCTTGTAATTTCTTAAGGCGCAGTTGTACTAAAAGCCAAGGTTTAGTAATGCTATTGGTTGCTTCGATGTATTGCGCTAGTTCTTTGCTATTCATTTACTAGGACTCCTATTTGATTTTTTGATTCTTGAAAAAACTCTGCACAACTCGAAAGGGCTGATTCCCTACTTCCTACTCCCTGCCTACGCAAATAAGTTCAAAAATCAAATCGGATTGCTACAGTATTTTCATTCAGCCTAACTGAAATTTAAAGTCTGTAACCACAAGTCTAAGTATTTGTGTTCTCTGATACTCTACCAAATTGATGCAACACGATCATCCTTCTATTGGGAATTTATTAATCCGCCGTCCGCAGCAAAGGGAAATACTTGACTGAGTCATGTCTGGGGATTCTTGGGAGCTAAATTTTTACGAGGACAGATTTTTTCTGTCTATGTTTTTGTTACAATTATTGAAATTTTTAGATAAAAATACCACTATGGCTTTATATGCTGAATTACATAGACATCTAGGCGGCTCGGTTGTACCACGAGTTTTATGGCAATATTTCGAGCGACATGCTTCGGAGTTGATTTCCCGCTTTGCTGACTATTCAGAATTTGAAGATTTTTATACCCGCCCACGTGACACCCTAGATGAGTATCTAGAATTACACACCCTGGTAGAAAGTGTGCAAACTGTGGAGACTTTGCCTTACTTTATCTATCGTTTGGTGCGCGGTGCTTACATATTTGAGAATTTGGCTTATCTGGAACTGCGCTATACTCCTTATTTGCGGACACCTGAGCATTTGAGTCAATCCGAAAGAATTGACAAGATGGCAGAAATTGTGCAAGTAGTGGGACTTGCCAGCCACCAGCCAGAATATCCGATTGTTACTAGCCAAATTCTCTGTATGCACACACGCCTACCTTATGAGGTGAACAAGGCGATTGTTGATTTGGCGGCGCAAAATCAACAGTATGTCTGTGCAGTTGATGTAGCGGGAGGTGATAGCTATTACGCCGATCGCTTAGAAGAATGGATTAGTCTATATGATTATGCGCGATCGCTAGGCGTTAACACCACGGGACATCTATATGAAACCACCGCAGGTTGTTACCCAGAACTGTTACCCTATCTAATGCGAATTGGTCACGGCATCCAAATTCCCTTGCTATATCCAGAGTTACTTAATGATGTGGCTAAACGCGGACAGTGTTTAGAGGTTTGCCCCACAACTTACCTGAAAACTGGTACTTTGCAGGATATACGTCAACTCAAATTAGTCTTCGACCGTTGTTTTGATGCTGGGGTTGATATCGCTATCTGTACTGATAATGCTGGATTGCACAATGTACGTCTACCATTTGAGTATGAAAATCTCTTGACTTACAACATTATTAGTTTTGAACAACTACACGCTTGTCAAGATGCAGCTTTCCGTCATGCTTTTGCTTGGCCTTATAGTCAACCTCCTGCATCCCTATTGAACGGTTTACTCAAACCCGAACCACCTAAAGTTTTGGCAATCAGGGAAAGTAATTAATGACCATCTAGAGATATTTATGTTGTAATTCACCTCTCTATCTCCCTTGCCCCCAGAAGCTATAAACTATAATTTATGGCATCTACTATTCAAGCTCTACCAATAGAAGTCGTATATCTCATTACAGCTGGAGAGGTAATCGACTCTTTAGCTTCTGTGGTGCGGGAATTGGTAGAAAATTCCCTAGACGCAGGTGCAACGCGAATTGTGGTTTCTCTATGGCCGCAGCAATGGCGAATTCGTGTGGCAGATAATGGTTGTGGAATGAATCTAGATGATTTACAACAAGCAGCCACAGCCCACAGCACAAGTAAAATTCGCTCTAGTGCCGATTTATGGAAAATTCACAGTTTGGGGTTTCGTGGTGAGGCGTTGCACAGTTTAACTACTCTGGCAGATTTGGAAATTTTGAGTCGTCCTGTAGGCGGAAAATTGGGATGGCGGATGATTTATGGCGATGGTGGGAAAGTTGTGCAAGTTGAAGCAACTGCGATCGCACCTGGTACAGTGGTGACAGTTTCTCATCTTTTCGGTAATTGCTCATCTCGTCGTCAGGGATTACCCACAACAGCACAGCAAATGAAAGCTGTGCAAGCCGCAATTCAACAAATCGCCCTCTGTCATCCCCACATCACCTGGCAGATTTGGCAAAACGATCGTCAATGGTTTACCATCTGTCCTGCTGCCACAACAAGGCAACTTTTACCACAGATTTTACCCCAAGTGCGACAAGGTGACTTGCAAGAAGTAAAACTCGAAATACCCAACCCACTAAACTCAGAACACAGAACACAGAATTCAGAATTCAGCACTTCTAACTCATCACTCCCCACTCCCCACTCAGCACTCCTCACTCCCCACTCCCCACTCAGCACTCAGCACTCAGCACTTACTTTAGTGGTAGGATTACCCGATCGCTGTCATCGTCATCGTCCAGATTGGGTACGTGTAGCCATTAACGGCAGAATGGTTAAGACACCGGAACTAGAGCAAACCATATTATCAGCATTTCACAGAACATTACCGCGCGATCGCTATCCAATTTGTTTCCTACATCTTGCCATTTCCCCTGATCAAATTAACTGGAATCGCAATCCCGCAAAAACAGAAATTTACCTCAACGAAATCATTTATTGGCAAGAGCAAATTACCCAAGCAATTAACCAAGCACTCAGCATTTCTTCTACCAATCTAAAAGAAGCTGTTCACACAACACGAGTTAGTAAATTACTTAAAGCCGCAGAAGCTAAAGGCGGCTACAATTTCAATCCTCAAAATCCCAACGAAAATCAAAAAACTCCTAATTCCTCACTCCCAACTCCTAACTCCTTAAAAGCTATCGCTCAAGTTAGCAACACCTACATTGTGGTGGAACATTCAGGTGGAATGTGGTTAGTAGAACAGCACATTGCCCATGAACGAGTTTTATATGAGCAATTATGTGATGATTGGCAACTTGTCCCTATTGAACCGGCAATTATTCTTTATCAATTGTCACCAGCACAAGTATCGCAACTTCAACGCATTGGTTTAGAAATAGAACCCTTCGGCGAACAACTTTGGGCAGTCCGTAATATCCCCGCACCTTTGCAGCAGCGAGACGACTGTGCAGAAGCAATTTTAGAACTTAGTTGGGGAGGCGACTTACAAACAGCCCAAGTAGCTGTCGCCTGTCGCAGTGCTATTCGTAACGGTACACCCATGAACCAGCAAGAAATGCAGACACTTTTAGATAATTGGCAACGCACACGCAATCCCCGCACATGTCCCCACGGCCGCCCCATTTATCTATCTTTAGAAGAATCAGCTTTAGCCCGGTTTTTCCGACGTAATTGGGTAATTGGTAAAAGTCATGGAATTTGATATTTGCGATCGCTATTTTCACGTAAATAGACCACTTGTACATTCACTAATTATCCCGTATTTGTGATCTATAATTTTCATCAAAAAACCTTAACCGAACCGTATTGGGGAGTTATTACCATCTGTTGAACGTGAGTTCAACAGAAAAGTTATTCAACTCTGGCGCGGAGTGCGGGAGATGGAAAAAGATTTTGAAATCCAGCTTGTCGCTCTTCTAAAGATTCTTGGGCATCGTTCCAAAGACTTTCATAATAAAAGAAGGTTACGCCTAAACCGCGTTCTTGGACAGCCCGCACCTGAGACTTAATTTGCTGCATGGGAACTGGATTATTTCTTAACCCTGTCATAATGCCAATTCCAGTTGGAATTATTTGTTGCGCTTCTTGAATTTCTGGGCGGGAAATATTGGCTATAAAACTTTGCAGATTCGGACGATAAACTTGCACAATTAATTCGTCTACAATATTTTGCCGCATCCAAGTCAGCCAGTCTTGCAGTTGAAACTTGTAAGCAAAATCATAGTAATTGGGAGAAATTGAGAAAATTGCTTGCGGTTTTCTCTGCTTTACAGCTTGGTTAAGTTGTACCATGAACGCCGTAATTTTATCTGCCCGCCATTTTACCCAGTCTGCATCTTGAGGATTACTTGGGGGAGCATTATTAGTTTCTTGAGTGTACAAGTCAACTGTATATTTATCGTAGCCAAATTCGTAAGGCAAACTTGTATGATCGTCAAACTGAATGCCATCGGCATCATATTGGGTGATAGTTTCTAGCACGAGATTGGTAATGAACTGTTGCACTTGTGGATGAAACGGATTCAGCCACATTACCTCACCTGCCGCACTGATTGAAGTTTGGCTACCATCCCGCTTTTGTGTGAACCAATCGGGATAATTTAATGCTAGTTCTGAGGTTGGGGGAGCCATGAAACCAAATTCAAACCAGGGAATTACTAGCAATCCTTGGCGATGGGCTTGAGTAATGAGGTCTGCAAGAATATCATGTCCATCTGAACCTCTGTAGACAAAAGGTTGAATCCCTGCACGTTGGGCTAGGGCACTGGGATACATTACATAACCAGAGTTCCATACCACAGGATAGATTGTATTGAAATTTAGCCGCCGCAGTTGACTTACTGCATCCTGCACTTTAGCGCGATTTTTGAGGGTGTCAAAATCATTGTTGGTCATCCAAACCCCGCGAATTTCCTGACGGGGTATCTGTGCAATGGCGCTAAAGCGCCCACCTTCAACGATCGCAGGGGTGAAACTGTCTACCAACAATACCGTAACAAAGGATATTAAAATGAGAAAGGGAAAAAGATACTTGAGCGATGTCTGACGACAAGCTGCTAGCCATCTACGCCGCCAATTTTGAATACTAAAAGATGATTTCATAGATTTGAATGATGCATTAACTACCCACACACGCCATTGCTCGTTTTTATAAATGAATCTACTAAGCATATATAGTTTATACAGTATTTATGCTTACTACAGGATTGATAAGTTGGTAGTTTTTTGTTCCCTGCTTATGGAACTTTTGCACCAGAATAACCAAAGCAGACCGATAAGGTGCTTGACGTATTTAGTAATCATTAGTGCCCAGTAAATGAAAAGAGGCAGAGGGGCAGGGAGCAGGGTGCAGAGGGGAAAGAGGTAATTTTATTCTCCCCCTCATCTTTTTCATCTTTCCGATCTTCACATTCCCCCACGCCCTACCTGTGTCACAATAAAGAATTGTAATAAGATAAAATATTGTTAAGGTAATTTAGTGAGTCCAACTGCTCAATCCACGGCAAGTGCGCGTCGCGTAGTATTTCCTTTTACGGCAATAGTGGGCCAGGAAGAAATGAAACTGGCGCTGCTATTGAACGTGATTGACCCCAAAATTGGGGGTGTAATGATTATGGGCGATCGCGGCACCGGAAAATCCACAACTATCCGGGCGCTGGCGGATCTGCTGCCAGAAATTTCTGTGGTTGCCAATGACCCCTTTAGTAGCGATCCTAGCGACCCCGATTTGATGAGCGATGAAGTCCGCCAACTGTTAGAACAAGGGGCTGAAATTCCCGTAGCTCACAAAAAAGTCCAAATGGTAGACCTGCCGCTAGGAGCTACAGAAGACCGAGTTTGTGGCACAATCGACATTGAGAAAGCTTTATCTGAAGGTGTCAAAGCCTTTGAACCGGGACTGCTGGCAAAGGCTAACCGAGGCATTCTCTACGTGGATGAAGTCAACTTACTAGACGACCACCTTGTAGACGTGTTACTCGACTCCGCTGCCAGTGGATGGAACACTGTAGAACGCGAAGGCATTTCTATCCGTCACCCGGCCCGTTTCGTGCTTGTGGGTTCTGGAAACCCCGAAGAAGGCGAACTACGCCCCCAATTACTCGATCGCTTTGGGATGCACGCAGAAATTCACACAGTCAAAGAACCAGCCTTGCGGGTGCAAATCGTAGAACAACGGGCAGATTTTGACCAAAATCCTCCAGTATTTCTCGAAAACTACAAACCCCAGCAAGAAGCATTACAAGAGCAAATTGTCAATGCTCAACAGCTTTTGCCAGAAGTGAAAATTGACTACGATCTGCGGGTGAAAATTTCTGAAGTCTGTTCAGAACTGGATGTAGATGGTTTGCGGGGTGACATTGTTAGTAACCGCGCCGCCAAAGCTTTAACAGCTTATGAAGGACGCACTGAAGTTACAGTTGATGATATCCATCGCGTAATTACCCTATGTTTGCGTCACAGACTGCGGAAAGACCCTTTAGAATCGATTGATTCTGGCTACAAAGTCGCCAAAGTTTTTAGCCGCGTCTTTGGTGTCGAACTACCAGAAAGTGATACTGCACAAAAGAACGGCACAGGTCAAAAATTAGGGGCTAGGGGTTAAAAGTTAGGAGAGAGGAGTTAGGAGTTAAAAGTTTTGAATGGAAAGCTGCTTCATAACTCGCAACTTTAATTCCTCACTCAGCACTGAGTATATAATGCACAACTTATAACTTCTAACTCAGCACTCAGAACTAGGTACATAACTCCTAACTTAGCACTCAGCACTCAGCACTAAAATATGAGATTTTGGTCTTTTTGGTTCAACAGCTTTGTTTTATCTAGCCAATACAACCCGCCCAGGTTTGTAGAATTATTGATGCTTTTATTAGCGATCGCCATGCTGGCAATAGCCAGTATTTTACCTGATATGCCCTATTTAATCTTAGGCTTGAGCTTAGTAGTTGGGGCATCTGTTTCTATCTTAGTGCGGGAAGCGATCGCCCCTTCACCACAGACGCGAATTACCCAACTAACAGCATCCCTACTACTCATCATCAGCCTCTATGGCTTTGCTGATTTAATGTATACTCTTTAAAATTTAATTAATCAGTTAGGAGTTAGGAGTTATTAATTAATTAATAACTCCTAACTCCTAACTTTTGCATTTACCAATCCTGCATTTCCACCAATTCCATACACAACTCATTAATTTGCTCCAAATCAGGTTTATGAGGTAGGGTAGATTGTTCGTAAACAACTTCCATTTCTACAACCAAATCTTCTGCCCTTTTCATCACCTGCTCATAAGAGTACTCACCTTTTAAAATAGCTTTTAAATCCTCAAAATCACCAGCTATTCTTCTATCTACAATCACTTCACCTCGGCGTAATATTTCTACTCCACTGCGTAACAATCTAATGCAGTGCATCCCATGTTTGAGGTCAAAACCCGACTTTCTTTCCATTTCTGCCCTAGCCAGATTTCTATTCTCTTGCCAAGATAAGTAAGCCTTCCATTCTCTTAAAGCTATTTGATAGCTTTGGCTTTTCTGAAGCAGACGGATAAAATCTTTACGGCTATTGGTTAACTTTTGGGTATATTCCAAAGTTTCATCGGCTAAAGTATATTGTTTTAACACTCCCTTAAAATCAATATCTGCTGTCAACAATTGATATAATTGTTCCGCTTCTTCCAAAAACTCAATCCGTCCTCTGATTAAGTTATAAAGATACTCCAGAAAAGCATTTAACTCATCTTTACTGAGGGGTGCTTCGTCTTCTATGGCGAAGTCAGATGGTATTGGCTTTTTTTGCGGTGGCTTTAACAACCACTTACGATGAGTTTCCATCTTTTTGATTTGGGCAAATGCATAACCAGTGTAAGTATGTTTTACCTTCTTGCTTAAAAATAACTGTTTATGATCAATTAAATGCTGCCCGACTGCGCTTAAAAAAGGATAGTTATTCAACCAGAGTAATTCTAAAACATTGGGGTTCGCGCCAGCTAATAACTGGAGAATTTTTCTTAATTCATATATAACTGTGTCTTTGTTACCATCAACGAATGGAAATATTCCTGGTTCATCCCAACCAGTATCTTTTTGTTCTATATGGTCAAATCCCAAGTAATATCTTTTGGGTGCAATAAATACTCCCCGATAATCAAAGTCGGAATCAGGACGATTTAAACCATAACCGTGGCTACCAGCCAAGCCAATTAAAATAGTTCTTTGCTCAACTTCTATTCTTTTCATCTAATTAAAATATAGTCATTGTGATATGTCCACACACTTCTTTTCAGGAAAGTGGTTTTGTGCGATTCGTTGCTTATTGAATCACGGTACTCAGCCCGTAGATAACTCAATACGCTTGGGTTAAGGTTATTTGTGTAAATAATTGATCTATTGAAGACGCGATAAATCGCGTCTCTACATAAGGGTTTTGTTACTCATTCTGAACTGTATTAGTACATAACTAAGCCAACCATAACCCGAAAACGGGAAAAGGGGAAATGACTTAACAAAATCGCATTGTTCCCTTTTGCCTTAATGCTCAATTGCCCCTAACGCTTTCAGGGTAACTTTTTGAGCTTCAGTCAATCCCGTTGCTCTTTTGATATTCATGCCTTCATAGATCGACCATCAACGTTTTGGTGCAGCGTCCTGTTGCCACATCCCACAGCTTAATCGTGCGATCGTACCCCTTTGGATTGAAGAGAGCTGCCTTCACAGGTTCAGTATGACCTGATGACCATTGATTGAGAAATTACAAATGAATTCAAAAGGAAAACAGGCTTTCTCCTTAGAGGATGTCTAAGAAGTATCAAATATTTCTTGATCCCCCCTAACTCCCCTTAAAAAAGGGGGGAATAAGAGTCTTAAAGTCCCCCTTTTTAAGGGGGATTTAGGGGCATCTCCAAGGGTTAGATGTATACAAAAAAACTTTTCAAACATCCTCTTAGAGGATGTTTGAAAAGCATTAATTTTTATCAAAAAACCTTAACCGAACCGTATTGATTTAGCAACAAGTTTTTATCTAATACAGGCTAACAATCCTACTTGGGTTGTTAGCCTCTATTCAGATACTAAACTCTTACATTTACATATCGAGCAGGAACTCGAACCTTAACCCATCTGTTACCACGTCGTACTGTTTCCCAATGTGCAGGAATTAACTTTCGTTGATATCGAGCAACAACAGGTTTACGCACAACAGCAACTCTATGAACATTGGGTCTAACAATTATTTCTGCTGCTGATGCTTGTGAGGGTAATGAGGAAATTGCAAATGGTAGAGCAAGCAATGTACCTAATAAAATACGTTTCATGTTCAAATCTCCATCAATTATTTAACTTGAGTTTTTTACAGCACTTATCAATAATTTATGAACAGATGTTTTGTTCGCTGCACAGCTTCATTGATTTGCTGTATTACTCTCAGTTTAAAATACTGATTAAGAAGATACAGTGTAATAAAGTCACAATTGAAGTATGACTTTATTCACATTTTGAACTTTGGATAAAAAAGAGGAGTTCCGTAAAACCTCTCATAGCTGGTACTAATTATTATCTATGAGCTTGCAATTACTGAATTTTTAAGACGATAATACCAATTAATACAGCAAGACCTAGCGCTCTACGAAAATAGTTAATGCCTTGAAATAGTTCCAGCCACGCCCAAGTAAACAACGAGCCATTTGCCAGAACGTCTAACACTGTATTGATTTTACCAGTTGTAAAAACTAGAGTTAGTAAACTAGCTACTATCCAAAGAATAAGTGGTGGATTTGGCATTTCAGCCAAAACAATTTTGCCATTGCTATCACGGAAGGTTTTATCAACTAATGTATTTTGCATTCTTTGAAATTGCTTGCTACTTAGGTAAAAATTCTTAACTTGCAAAAAAATCGGGGCGTTCTATAGAGAATAGGCTGAGGATTTATTGCAAATAATCTAAGAATATTAAAACATTCAGATAAATATCTTTTCAATTATCTAATGGCTGAGATTAGAGCGGTCAAGCATATTCATATATGATTATATTGAAAGGCATACTCAGATGAAATTCGCCAATATATTTCGGGATAAATGACATCCAAACATAGAAAAGCCTCCTACACTAGGAGGCTTAAAAATTAGCGGAGACAACTTGTTTAACTACAGCCTGACTACAGCGATCGCTCCTCCTAATGCAGAGAAAATGGCGGAAACGGATGCTGTGGCAAATAACCACCAAGCGGCTGTCGCTGCGGCTTTGCGGGTTTCTTCTGCTTGCCGCTGTGCTTGATGTTTCACCTGTTCTAGGCGGCGTTGGGCTTCCTGCTGTATGCGTTCTGCACGTTGCAATACTGTGTTGCGTGCCCGTTCAATTTGATCGATAATCCGATTGGCATCTTCCTCGGAGATGTCCTCACGAGAACTCATAATTGCCACTAGGGTATCACGGTCGAAAGAGGAGAGGCGATCGCGCAGAGCATCAAATCCTGCTTGAGGATCGTCAAAAAATGTCCGAACATCGCGCTTAATACTATCATAGTTAAGTTCTGGGCGATCCAAGGAGTTGAGATAGTTACGGATACGAGCAAAAACCCCGTCAACTGCATCTTGAATGCCTCGTTGGATGCTCCGCACTTGTTCGACAAATTGATCCCTTACGGATACGATGCTATCGGCAATCCGTGCTGCTTCTTCATCAGAAATATCTTCCCGAATTTTCAGCAGAGCAATGATGGTATCACGGTCAAATTGGGAAAGGCGATCGCCAAAACTTTCTACGCCGACTCGCGGATCGTGCAACAATAATTGCAAGTCGCGTTTGATACCTTCAGGATTGAGTTCTTCTTTGCCAGTTTGGCGCAGATATTCTTCCAGATAACCTTTGAATGATTCTACTCTTTGCTGTGTGCGGCTAGCTAGGCGACGAGGCGCACGCACAAAGTTACGAATCGAATTTTGGGTAGAATCAATGATTTCATTGACTTGTTGTTCACTCAAGTCTTGGCGTTGACTAAGCAATTTCACCAGTGTATCCCGGTCTACCTGGGACAACCGACGGCGCAGTGCAACGGCTCCCTCTTTGGGATTTTCAAACAATTTGGTCAAGTCTCGCCCAATTCCTTCAGGATTCAGTTCTTGTTTACCAGTATTCCGTAAGTAATCTGCGATCGTTGTCGTCACAGAGTCGTATTGCTCTTTTGCTTTTTCGACTACAGCTTGGGGTGTGTGGCGAATACTATGCCATGACTCTTCAGTAGTATTGATGATTTGATTAACTTGATCTTCACTCAAATCTTCTCGCTGACTCAACAATTGCACTAAGGTGTCGCGGTCAAAGCGAGACAAGCGCGCCCGAATTGAGCTAATTCCAGCTTGGGGATCTTCCAGTAGCTTTTTGAAGTCGGCGCGGATAGCATCAGGATTCAGTTCTGATTTGCCGGTGTTACGCAGATATGATTCTACATTCAGCCACAGGGTTTCTGCCTGATATTGCGCCTGTTCTGCTAGTCCTTTGGATTCTACCAAGACGCGATCGCGTTGTTTTTCCAACTCATCAAGAATGGTGTCTACTTCATATAGCTGGATATCATTACGTTCCAGCAATATCTCCCGAATTTCTTGGCGTTCAATGTGAGCCAGTCGCAATGTCAGGGTTTCATAATCTGCCTCTGAGTCTGCCAACAGTGGTTTAAAATTCTGCTCAATGCCTTCGGGAGTCAAATCTGCTTTCGGAGTAACCAGCAAATAACTTTCTACTGCACGTTGCAAGTCTTGGACTATATCTCTTTCTTCACTAGCTCTAACTGTCACTAGCACTTGTTGGCGGACAGTTTCTAGCTGATTTGCAATGCGCTGAATTTGACCTTGGGTAAGCAATCCCCGTTGCTGCAAAATTTTGGCGAAATCATTGCGGGATAGTCGTTCTAGTTCCCTGCGGACGATTCCAGGGTCGGCTGCTGGATCGTAGATGACATCATGAAATTCCTGGGCAATTTTTTCTGAACTCAATTGCCAAGCATAAGTATTGTACAGGTAGTTTTCGACATCAGCCCGAATTGGGCTATAGGGTTGGGATAGTGTTGGCAACCCTAGTTTATCTGCTTGTTGGGTGACTTTATCTTTGGCGGTGGTGAGACTACCCAAGATTTTTTCCACATCCAAATCAGGCAAATCTGCCCGTCCCAACACAGTGGCGGTTAAGGCGGATAGTCCTTGCTGGATTGTACTTTGAATTGGCCCGGAGGCTGGCTTTTGGTCAGATTCTTTGGAATCACCCTTTTCTGCTAATAACCGATCCAGTTTGGCGTTGAGTTCATCTGTTTTGGTTTGTCCTGGTGGGAGTGATTTCAAATAATCCATTAACTCACCCAGCCGATCTTCGGTGGGTGGTTGCTGACTTACCACTTGCTGCCAAACTTTAAACAACGTATCAGCAATGCGGCTAACATCTTTTTTGGAAAGGTCGGTGCGACTGCTGACTAACTCGATAAACTTTTGGCGGTCGATGTTGCGGATATCTGGAGTCCCCGCGATCGCTTTTAATTGCGGATCGTTGAGTAAATTTTCAAAATCACTCCGAATCTTCGATACATCGAGTTCTGGAGGACGCAGCTTGTCTAAATAATCTTCAATGTTTTCCCGAATACTCGCGGGGTCGATGGCGCTTCCGAGTTCTCGACGGATAGCGGCGGCGGCGGCTTCTGCTGTGGCTACCACTTGGTTATTTACAGCTTTAGCACCCAAGGCGGCGGTAGCAGTCCCCATAATCGTCTGAAAACCGGCTGTTGCCGTATTGACAACTGAGCCGATTAAAGAGCCTACGGTGGTGGAACTGACCCAAACGAGGATCAGAAAGTAAGCACCCCAAATCACCAAACCGAGAATCGCTCCCAAGGTTGGATCTAAGATTACCAGGCTCAATTTTACCGCGAGGAAAGAAGCAATTAATAAGGCGATCGTTACAGTGACTAATGTCCAAATCCCCACTGCTGTGCCGATTTTGCGAATACTGCCGCCCAAACTTCCGACTTCCCCATTATCTGAATCCGAGTCAGATGAGTGCCCCAGGTAGGAAATACCGGCTGCAAGGGAGAGATTAGTGAGAACTAATTGGAAAGCAAAGGCTAGAATTACGCCGGAGATTAAAGCTACAAAAAAGCGCGGCCCGGAAGTAAGAACCGATGCCTGTGCTGGCGTGATATTTGAGGCATCTACCTGAGTCTGTGCCACCCATAGTAGTGGTTTGTAGAGTCCCACCATAATTTCCGTACTTTGGAGCATTGGATTTCCTTTTTCTAAGTTTAAAATTGGGTAATTAAGAATTTCTTGAGAAGCAACTCTTAGTATTTATTGTTTTCACCTATGGCATTACCTAACTCTGTTAGATCAGAATCGTAGAATTTAGCTATTTAAAGCATCTCTCCAAAGGCTGAAATCATCATACAGCGTAAGATATAACTTTTAGCTTCTTTCGGTAAAAATATTAATAAAATTGGCAACCACTATTAATTATGTACCGCTCTTTTTGAATTTTAATTGTTTACCTTATGGCGAGTGATTCTATTTAAATACTAGTTTGCTGCCAAGTAGTTTAAATTTATTTATATATCTATTATTTATCACCCTCTCCAGGTGGATTTGTTTATAAAAATACCTTTTGTAATCGTCCATAAGAAGTGCTTGTGGTTTCTGCCTATAGGCATAACAATTTCCAGTTATTAATAGGTACATTAAAGTTAACAAACGAATCGTTAAGGAAAAAATGGCAATTCGCTTTTCCAGAGATTTGCCAATAATTTCAACAGAAGACAATAGTTGCGATCGCAATTAATTTCTGTTTAGTTGGAATTCTTAAGCCTAAATTTGGAACGGTCGTTTTGAAATAATTGGCTTTCTTGCCTATTTACTTTGGTACGTAGCAAGTTCTAGTCTTCTGCATAACACTTTACATTGCATTGGCTACTAGAAATTCAACACCTAAAAAGCTATTAAATTTTGGAGAAAAAAATGGCAACTCAAGAAACTCGCCCTTCTACTGGTTTACCACCTGTTGCAGCAGAATACAACGGCATAGATCGCAATGCATTTTTGTTTGGCTGGACTCCTCAAGCGGAAATTTGGAATGGTCGCTTGGCAGCGATTGGTTTCCTTGCCTATTTGCTTTGGGATTTAGCTGGTTATAGCGTCTTGCGCGACGTTTTACACCTGATTGGCTACTAGAAACTAAACACCTAAAAACCTATTAGATTTTGGAGAAAAAAATGGCAACTCAAGAAACTCGCCCTTCTACTGGTTTACCACCTGTTGCAGCAGAATACAACGGCATAGATCGCAATGCATTTTTGTTTGGCTGGACTCCTCAAGCGGAAATTTGGAATGGTCGCTTGGCAGCAATTGGCTTTCTTGCCTATTTGCTTTGGGATTTAGCTGGTTATAGCGTCTTGCGTGACGTTTTACATCTGATTGGCTACTAGTCTCCTGCCACAAGCATGGTAGCGTCTCTAAGAGTTGTGGAATGTACTCTTTTGGAGAACCTATAGGGTAGCAATCGCAAAGTACAGATATTGCGATTGCTTTGCTTCACCGCGTTACACTCGCAATGACAAATTATGTTTTTACACATTTGGAATGCTCTTATTTACAATGCAATTCCACTCCGTAAAGGCTTCTATAAAATACTTAGAAAGAGCAGCGATCGCATTTGCTGATTGATACACATCATCATCAGTCATAAAAATCCACCCACTTGGATATAAACCTAGCTAAGTGGGTGGATTTATTGTAAATGAACCAATTATAGTTTCTATTTTTTGCTCATTCAACAAAAATATTGAATATGAATAAGGGAACATCCCAATTTTGTAAATTTACCAAAATCGTTACTTGTTATTGCGTACTCCTTTGGAGAACCCGAAGGGTATGGAGCAAAGCGGAATAAAGCAATCGCAACATCTGTAGTTTGCGATTGCTTTACTTCACTGCGTTTCGCTCGCAATGACAAAGTTTTAAGTGACTTTTCTCAGAGCAAAATTTGACAAAAATTACTGAAATTTTAAAGAGCGATTATTCATCAATACTATTGGGAATACCCAAAACGGCACAGGGGAAATTAGAACCTAGTGCTTCAATCATCGGATGATTGACAGAGTTGCAGCCTAGAAACAGAATATCAGCCGTTTCTGATTCAACAACTTTGCTAAGTTCTGTAGAAATGCAGCCAAACCGTAAATGAGATTTAAAGGAACCATGCCATTCTTCAGCTAAACTTCGCGCTTGCCAGAGAATTATATCTGCTTGTTGCAGAGGAGTTACCACAGTCTGCAATTTGGGTTGAGTTAATACCTGGGTAACAGATTTTGATACTTCACTAACTTGACATGCCAACGGAAACTCTTGTGTTGGAAAACTCAAGATATTTGAATACTGATTACTTTGATTATCTTCTACCACATAAACCGCTTGAACTGTAACTTCTGCATTAGTGGCTAAACGCGTTTGATGGGCAATCCAAAAAGCAATATCTAGTGCTGTATGACTGTTGGGAGATGCGTCATAAGCAACAATTAAGTTAATTGCTTTTGAGCTTTGGGGTTTTTCAGAAAAAGGTTTTTTTGGTTCTGGCACGAGTACCATTTGTTCGATTAAGTCATCTCGACCTGTGGCACTTTGCAGACGTGCTAACATTGGTTTGATTTGCACAGCTTTACTTCTCCTAATGAAATGAATTAGCAATGAGAAGCAGGGGGACAAATTTTAGATTTGAGATTTTGGATTTTAGATTGAGTGACGATAGCCAAAATCTCAAATCTGAAATCAGTCAAGGAAACCCCAATAATAACTGTATTACAGCCAAAATCTTGGAGGTTCCTTCCATTGCCTACGGAGTTAGCTGACGGGCTAAGACTGGAAGGTGTCTCTCTCTTAGGAGTGCTGAGTGGTGAGTGCTGAGTTAATATTAATAATTCTTAACTTCTGGCTCTTAACTCCTCATGTTCTATGAGATACGCCCCACAATATGGTTCCTCCGCTCCAAATCCAGCTTTCATGAATTTGAATTAGGCTACCCACTAAAAAAAATGATAATCTAATTCTACTCGTCTTGGGCAAAATATCGATCGAGAAAATTTAGGGCGTGGTTGCGAAGTTCAAAATACTCTTTTGAGTTTCGCATGGCGGCGCGATCGCGTGGACGCTCAAAAGGAACTTCTAAAATCTCTCCTATACTAGCAGCCGGGCCATTGGTCATCAAGACGATGCGATCGGACATATAAATTGCTTCGTCTACATCGTGGGTAATCATCATCACTGCTTGACGATTGTTTTCCCAAATATCCAATACCTGATGCTCTAGTTTGCCACGAGTTAGTGCATCTAATGCCCCAAAAGGTTCATCCATCAGCAGCATTTTGGGACGAATTGCTAAGGCTCTGGCAATACCTACTCGTTGTTTCATACCTCCAGAAATTTCATCGGGATATTTGTCAGCCGCCGCCGTCAAGTTTACCATTGCCAAGTGTTGATTTACAATGCTAATTTTTTCAGCCCGATTAGCATTTTTTAACACTTCATCCACGGCTAAACGGATATTTTCTCTCACTGTTAACCAAGGTAACAGTGAATAGTTCTGAAATACCATCATCCTTTCGGCTCCCGGCTGACGAATTTCTTTCCCATCTAGCCTGACTGAGCCGGAAGTCGCTTTTTCTAAACCAGCTACTATCTTTAATAGAGTTGATTTCCCACAACCTGAGTGACCAATTACAGAAATATATTCATCTTCACCAATCGTCAGATTAACTCCATCTAAAACGACAAAGTTATCTTTATCAGGTGTCGGATAAGACTTGACTAAATTTTCAATTTCTAAAAATCCAGGGCGGGGCAGAACTTGGTTCTGAGTATTAATAGGTAATGAGGTATATTCCATCATCCAATGCTCCGCAAATAATTTACTCAATCAATCAAAATTTAAACTTGGTATTTTAAGACATGAAAAAACGAGAGGGAGCGTTAGCCCTGATGGCAAAACTATTTAGATAGCCGACCGGATCGCTAGGATCGAAGCCTTTCTTATCTATAAATACTTCTGGTGGTTCAACCTTGTAATCATCTTTGGGACATTTGATGCCCATTTCCGATGCTATCTGCCGATATAAATCTGTTCTCCAGCCAAGTTCTGCTAGTTTCTCAGCATTTTTGGGGAATTTCTGAATTTGTCCCCACCGCGCTGCTTGTGTCATCAACCACATACTTCTGGATCTCCATAAAAATGTTGAGTGTTCTCCTGGCTGTTGGGGAATGTTGTCAGGAATATCGAAGAAAATCGTGGTGTCCGCGGCTTGGATGGTGCGATCTTTGCCATCAAAGCCACCATAGTTATAGTTACCGAGAATTCCGGGACTTGTAAATTTCGCGATTGGGGCATCTTTCTTTTTTGGTCTAGCGCCTGTAAAGGAGCGTTCTGTAAGTAGTTCGGCTACTTCTTGGCGGTTTTCTACTTTGCTGCAATATTGACAAGCTTCAATCATCGCCTTGACGAGGGAACGATAAGTTTTAGGATATTTGTCAATGAAAGATTCCATCACCCCTAACAAACGATCTGGGTGTCCTAACCAGACTTCTTTACCTTGGGCGAAGGTAAAACCGATGTTTTCGTTACCTGTTATTGCTCTTGTATTCCAAGGTTCTGCAACCATGTAAGCTTGCATCGCACCAATCCGCACGTTTGTCACCATTTGGGGAGGCGGAACGATGATGATCCGAAATTCCTTGAGTGGATCGACACCTGCGGCGGCGGATATGTAGCGGACAAAGTATTCGTAAATGGCGGAACTTAATACTACCGCCCAAACTTTGCCTTCTGGTGGCTGCTTGTCAAAGTAGCCTCGAAAATCTCGCCCAAAGGCTTCTAGCGCGCCATCACCATATTGTTGTTGATACTCGTACCACGGACGCAGCCCAAAATCCCACATGGCTTTATTCATCGTCATGGCGTTACCGTGGCGATGGATGGTCATGGCTGCACACAAGGGGGCGTGGCGTGCGCCTTCGGCACCAATTCTGGCGTTAGTAACGGCACCAGATACGACGGGCGAAGCATCCAGACGACCAAATATTAAACCGTCGCGGGAAGTAGCCCAACTGGCCTCGCGGTTGAGTGTGACATTCAAACCATATTTGCGGAAGAAACCTTTTTTCCAGGCGATCGCAAATGGCGCACAATCATTAACGGGAACGTAACCAACGGTAATATCAGCTTTTTCTAAGTCTTGGGATCTAACTACTGGTTGTACAGCTAAGGCTTCTTCTGTTAGTCCTTTGGCGGATCTATCTCCTGAAATCGCACAGGAAGATAACGCTATTCCCGTTGTGGTTGCTCCGATTCCTTTAATAAAGTCTCGTCGAGTCCAATTATTATCACCCATTTTTGTAGCTCCATTGGTGGATCAATTTTGGATTTTGGATTTTGGATTTTAGATTTGTTCGATTAGGAACTGACAAATAAAAAAATATTCAATTAACTCTTGTGGGGTGGGCGACACGAGAGCCATACAGACTGGGCGCTCATGTTGCCCACCCCACAATATTGGACAATTTATTTCTTGGAGTTGCATTAGAGGTTGTTTGAAAAGTGTTTCGCTGTGACTTTAGGCACTTTAGATCCCCCCTAACCCACGCCAGTCGCTCCACTTGGAGAGACCCCATCGCGCAGCGTCTCGCAGAGAAGACCGCGCTGGCTCCCCTTAAAAAGGGGGGAACCGGAATCAAAGTCCCCCTTAAAAAGGGGGATTTAGGGGGATCTAAAATTTTTGATACTGATAAGAGGACTTTTCAAACATCCTCTTAGACGCTGCGCGAACAGATATTATTAAATTTTGGATTGAAGAATTGAAAATCCAAAATCTAAAATCTAAAATTCCGTTTAATTAGTTAGAAGTTGTAGGACGATGGGTGACTAATTCTTGAATTTTGCCCACTGCGTAATCTAAAATTAACCCAGTTAAGCCAATTACAAATACAGCTAAAAACACTGAACTCAGGTTTAAACGACTCCACTCATCCCAAACGAAAAAGCCGATACCAATACCACCTGTCAGCATTTCTACGGCAACGATTACTAGCCAAGCTATGCCTAAACTAATTCGCAAACCTGTAAAAATATATGGCAAACTTGCAGGCCAAATGATTTTTGTAATCCGTCGCCAACGTGGCATTTCTAACACTCGCGCCACATCTAAATAATCTTGGGGAACGCTAGAAACTCCTAAGGCGGTATTAATAATTGTCGGCCACAAGGAGGTAATAAAGATGACAAAAATGGCGGAAGGTTCTGCTAAATTAAAAATTGCTAAGGCAATGGGTAGCCAAGCTAAAGGTGATACAGGTTTAAAAATTTGAATGATGGGATTGAGTGCTAGCATTGCCGGTCTGGACATCCCAATTAGAAACCCCAGAGGAATCGCTACTACCGCACCTAACAAAAAGCCTAGTAATACCCGGCGCAGACTTGCTATCAACAGCCAACCAATTCCTAAGTTACCTGGGCCTCTTTGATAGAAGGGATTTAAGATGTAGTCTAGATTCGCAATTAGCGCTTCTGCTGGAGTGGGCATTAATTCATGGTTGGCAAGTGCAACAATCCACCACAACACAATTATTCCCAAGAAGCCCAATACAGGTAAAATGAAGACATCTCTAAGGATGACAGGTTTTGTCTTTTTCCAAGTCGCTTGCGCCGCGATCGCTGCGATCGCTGCTAAATTTAGTTGAAATATCATCTACGACCCCAACAGATTTAAGTGCAGGTACAAAAAATTTGAGCAGTACCAGCCTTGGACACTGATAAGATCGGAACATTATAAAAATGCCGTCTCTTCAGTCTCCTCTCAATGCCTACGAAGTTAGCTGACGGGCTAGGGCTGAGAGATGCCCTTCTGAAGAAAGTTGGGAGTTATGAGTTAAATATTTAATAAAGTAACTTCTAACTTCTCACTTTCTTTGAGATACGCCCCACAATTTGGTTCCTCCGCTCCAACTTCACGCACTGTGATGCGTTGGATTAGGCTGACTTACTCTAATATAGATACTAAATTATGCAAATTATAACATTGATATACACAACATAACATACTGCTTCAGTAAAGGTATCTATATCAGGATAATTATTGTTTGTTTTATTACTTCCCTAAATTCCCTAATTAACTTTTCGGTAATCAATAAAATTTATCATTTTGGTTGTGTAGTCAGTGAAAACCTTGCACAGACAGCTAAACGCTTTAATTAAATCAAGCATCAATGCTGTTACCTGCTAGACTAATGTTTACCAGGCTGAGGATACATATTAGACTGAATGACTTGTGTCTACGGAAGGTTAATTTCACTAATGAAAGAATATGTCAAATCTATTTCTTTTGGTAGGTGGAACATGTTACTAATTGTGGTAAAAGCTCACTCCACTCGCTAAACTATTTGCATGTGGAAGTTTGCTCATCTATCTCCTAGCTGAATTTAACATAATGGATTTTAGTCAACTACTGGCTGAAAAAACTGACATCATCCTTGATAAATGGATTTTAGCTGTTCGCAAGGATAGACGGATTGAAAGTGCTGATGACTTATCTTATACATCAGTAAAGGATCACATTCCTGATGTTTTGAAAGCGATGGTGACAGTGCTTTCAAAATCTCAGGATAATGATATTCAGTCAATAGTTATTGCGAGTTTTCAGCATGGAGCTATTCGAGCCGAACAAGGCTTTGATCCAGCAGAAATTGCCAGAGAATATCATCTGCTGCGGACAGTAATATTTGATGCTCTACAAGCAGATTTATTAGAGGGAACACCTGTAGAGATAATTCGTTCCATGCGTTTGATTGACGCAATTGTAGATGAAGCGATGGCTCGGTGTTTTAAAAGTTATGTTGAGGAACGCTTGCGAGAATTAAAACAGTTGCAGTTATCACTAACGCTTCATAATGAGGAACTGACGCGGTTAATTAGCGCTAATCAAGAGTATCTTTCGCAACTAGCCCACGAATTGAAACATCCTTTAACTTCCATTATTGGTTATTCGGATCTGTTTTTACGCCAACAACGACGCAAGACTGAAATAAAAGACAACTATACCAATTTAGAACATATTGAGCGGGTATTACGCAATGGTAGACAATTACTCCATCTAATCAATGATGTATTAGAACTTTCGCGCTATGAAGCAGGGCAGATAAAAATTCAATTAGCGCCTACTGATGTGCGTGAATTAATTGATAATGTGTGTGAAATGTTGGAACCTTTGGCTGCGGGAAAAAATTTACAAATCGTGGTAGATTGCGATCGCGCTCCCGAAAAACCATTAACAGATTCTTTTCAGTTACAACAAATTGTGACAAATCTTATTAGTAATGCGATTCGTTATACAGAGTCGGGGACTATTATTATAATGTGTCAGTTGTTAGAGAATCAGAGATGGGCGATCGCTGTTTCTGACACTGGAGTTGGCATTGCTCCCGAAAACCAAGCCCAAATATTTGAACCCTATTTTCGCGTGAGTTCTAGCGATCGCCCCCATCTTCCTGATAGTACAGGATTGGGATTAGCGATCGTCTCGCGGTTGGTGAAACTACTGCGGGGTGAAATTAACTTAGTGTCACAGGTAGATGTTGGTTCTACTTTCACCGCGATTTTCCCCTAGAAGTAGAATTTTAAAAGTATTAGGCGATTCAAAATCGCGGCTACACAATCATAGACGCTTTGCGGCTTCCCGCAGTGTAGTCCACCTCCGTGGACTAAGAATAAGAGAAAATCACGGGTTTGCCAACCTGCGGAGGCAAGTTTTGTCTGTGTAGCCGCGATTTCCAATCGCTGGGGTTTTCTTAGGGATGGTACACACCATCCCTATGTTTTATCTTTCTATTTCATCTACTGCTTTAGGAACCCCCGCAGTTAACACCTCATACCCATTAGATGTAACTAACACATCATCCTCAATCCGAATGCCAATGCCAACCCATCGAGGATCGGTCATTGGTTGGTCTTCTGCTAATTTGGTATCTGGCACAATATAAATTCCCGGTTCTACCGTCAAAATTTGACCTGGTTGCAAAATCTGCGGTTTGTCTTCACCATGCTGATAAACTCCCACATCATGGACATCCAAACCTAACCAATGACTGGTACGGTGCATATAATATGGCTTATATTTCTCTTCTTCAATTAACTTATCAATTTCGCCTTTGAGAATACCAAGTTCAACTAAACCTTCCGTGAGGACGCGAACTGCTGTATCGTGAACTAATTTGAAGGGATTACCTGGTTTAATTTGAGCGATCGCTTGTTTTTGTGCCTCCAAAACAATCTCATACAGCGTCTTTTGTTCTGGCGTAAATTTACCACCCACAGGAAATGTTCGGGTAATGTCAGAGTTGTAATAACCATAAGCACAACCGGCATCAATTAGCAGTAATTCTCCATCCTGCATTTGACGATTATTTTCAATATAGTGCAGTACGCAAGCATTCACACCAGAAGCCACAATTGAAGGATAAGCCGGCCCTAAGCCACCCCGTACTCGAAAGATGCGTTCCATCTCCGCCTGTATTTCATATTCATAACGTCCAGGTGCGGCGATTTCTTGGGCGTAATTGTGTGCTTCTGTAGCGATCACAGCTGCTTGACGCATTAATTCTACCTCAGCTTCGCTTTTGATCAATCTCATGCTGTTGAGGACAGGGCCAGTATCTTCAATAGCGATCGGCCCAGTACCGCGCTTCGGATAAGTCCGCAATAAACTTTGGTAATGTCTGATGATTTGATCGTTAAAATTGCGATCGCGTCCTAAGTGATAATAAATCCGGCTAGCTTTTTCTAAATACTGCGGTAACTTTTCACCTAACTCGCTAATTGGGTATGCTTCATCAGCACCATAAATTTCCTTCGCTGCATCCACCCCGCAAAGATAGCCAGTCCATACTTCCTTTTCGCGATCCTTTGGTTGGACAAACAGCACAAACCGATGTTCTGAATGATGCGGCGCTAAAACTGCTACTGCTTGTGGTTCATTAAAACCTGTCAGGTAGAAAAAATCACTGTCTTGACGATAAACATACTCTACATCGTTGTGCATTACTGCCATAGGCGCACTGCGAAAAATGGCTGTACCATCACCAATTTTTGCCATTAACTGCTCGCGACGCTGCCGATATTCTGCTTGCATAGCTGATGTTTTTATGAAAATATTGTATTATTTTACACTTTTAACAACTAGCAGATGCACAGTTAATGCCTCTTAATAGTTGCTAATCTAAGTTATTCTAACCAATATTTGTTTCTACTCAAGCCAACCCCAACCCCTTCTCTGCGAGACGCTACGCGAACGGGAATTAAAAATTTAAAATTCAAAATTCAAAATTATCAAACCCAACTCTTGTTGTGATTGCATAATTTAGAATATTTATAAAAGTTTATTTTATATAAATATGGTATTTCATCAATCTGATAAAATACCGTAAAAATATGTCTACTCAACCCATAATAAAAAAAGCGCTTGCTTATATTACCAAAAACGATGAATTAATGGTGTTTACACATACTGATTTTCCTGAAGCTGGCGTGCAAGTACCTGCTGGTACAGTTGAAGAAAATGAAGAGCCATCTGAAGCTATGCTGCGAGAAATTTATGAAGAATCTGGTGTTAAGGGAGTTCGTATTATTGAGTTATTGGGTATTTATCAATACAACATGGTTCCCGATCGTGATGAGATTCAAGAACGTTATGTTTACCACCTCGAATTAACTCAGTCTATACCATCTACTTGGCAGCATTGGGAAATACACTCAAGTACTAGTAAAAACTCTATAGCTTTTAATTTTTATTGGGTTAAACTGGATGGCTCAGATTTAGGTCTAGCTGGTGGACAAGGTTATTTTTTATCTAAACTTGCTCACAAGATAAGAAATACTAAAAGTCCAGCCAATACTTGAGAAAGTGCCAATAAATTGAAGAATAATTCAGAATTTAGGAGCAAAGCCGAAGATGCTCCGCCTATTATTCATTAGGCAACTAGAAGTCTTAGCTAAACGAGACTTTACCCACCTCCGTAGATTAATTCGTATTACCCTGCGGGAAGCTGCAAAGCGTCTATGTTTGTGTAGTAGCGAATTCTATTCGCCCAATACTTTTAAAACATCTTCTAAAGATACAGATTTATGATGCAATACGGTTGTGTTAAGGGCTACTGGCAACAATTTTGGGTTTTCTAAACGCGATGAATCGCCGTCTCTACAAGTGTTTTGTTGCTCATTCTGAACTGTATTGATTTATGATGCAATATTTAAATGTCAAAGAAAATAGATTAAACAAACAAACTTTATCTACAAATTATCATATATATAAAATACAAAAAAATATTTTGTGATTGCTTATATAGAACTTGAAATTTTCCTAGTAATCATTTAAAAAAACCAGATATTTATCTTCAAAGAATGACATTAATAAATAAAAAATAGTTATAAAGAAATCTTGAAGCCCCGGTAAATGTTATTTCATTACAGAAAGAGATTGCCAAAAAAAGTTACAAAAATATGACAACCAACGATAAAAATAAACCATGCCTGAGAATCAAAATTACTCACCCTCATCTTTGAATACATCTGCATTAGGATTAGCCTCTTTTCAAAAATCAAATACTTTGACGACTTCTCTTGATGATTCACTTTCTACTTTGGGAACTTGGAGTAAGAGTTCCTCACCAGAACTACAAACTGGAGCAGTGAATCAGTCTGTCACAAACTCAGCAAATCCTAATCCTAATCCTTACCTAACCAGTGCAGCGATTACTCCTGACTTTAATGCTGATGGCAAAACAGATAAAGTTTGGGTTGATTCTACAACCGGTGAGATTATTATTCGGTTGATGGATGGGACAAAAGTTGTTGAACAGGGTTCTTTAGGTACATTTGACTTATCGGCCTATGATTACAAAATTGCCGATTTCAACAATGATGGTAAAACCGATTTCTTATTACGTAATAAGACAACCGGTGAGAATAGTATTGTGTTGATGGATGGAACCAAAGTTGCGAATGCAGCTTCTCTAACTGCCGTTGACCCAGCCTGGACTCCTCAGATTGGGGATTTCAATGGCGATCGCAAAACCGATATCTTCTGGCATAATGCTACAACTGGTGAGAACGCCATTTGGGAGATGGATGGCACCACTGTTCTGAATGCAACTGTTTTAGATAAAACAGACCCAGCACTAACTCCTACCATTGTTGATTTCGATGGCAATGGTAAGAGTGATATCTTCTGGCGCAATCCGACAACCGGCGATAACAGCGCTTGGTTTATGGATGGTACACAAAAAACTGAATTTGCGCTGCAATCTCAAGATGCAGCCTGGAATTTTAGCGTTGGCGATTTCAACGGCGATTTAAGCACTGACCTGCTGTGGAGAAACACTCAAACAGGTGAGAACAAGGTTTGGACAATGAGAGGCATCTTAGTCACAGAAGGTGCTTTAGAAACACTTGACTCATCTTGGACTTCCAAAATTGGTGATTTCAATGGTGACGGTAAGACCGATATCTTCTGGCACAATGGAACCACTGGTGAGAACACCGCTTGGTTGATGGATGGCACAACAGTTTCAACTCAAGCTTTCCTACCTGCTAATAACGCAGCCTTGACCCCATCTCTTGGTGACTTCAACGGCGATGGTAAGACCGATATTTACTGGCGCGATCAGACAGCAGGTACAGACAACATTTGGACTATAAATGAGACAACAGCAGTTGAGACTCCTATCAGCGACGCAGATAAGCTTGGCCCACAGTGGTATACGTTCTAAAATCTGAATTCTGAATTTTGAAAGTGGAGGCAGGAATCATTATTCATTGGTGTCAACTTAAGCTAGGAAATAGCTTAACTGTTGGCTTCCATGCCCGCCCAGAAATAAATTTCCGGGCTAATAGGCTAAAGTCTACTGAAGTAGACTGGAGATTTTTGGCAATATGGCGATATTTAGTCATCTTCAGATGACTTTAGCTATGAGACGGGAATTTCAATTCCCGGCGGACAAGCGGTTTCGCGTTAAGTTGACACCAATGGTCATTATTCTCCCCCTGCTTCCCCTGCTTCCCCTGCTTTTTTCCCAGTCCCCAGTCCCCAATCCCCAATCCCCTTGATTCAAAATTTGTAACTCAAAACCTGAATTTCTTCCTTTTCCGGCAATTTACTAGGGCTAATGGAAATACTATCTCCATTGCTACGCCGCACTGGCGTACCTTGCATCAAGGTGAGAAAATTATCCAGTGGCGAAATATCGCACTTAGCAGCATCAGCAGCTTGTGTTCGGTAATGAGTCGGAATCACCAACTTGGGATTTAACACTTGCACAGCCTGCTTTGCTTCTTCAGCATTGTAGGCTTTTGCGCTACCTCCCACTGGAATAAATGCTACATCGGGACGCCCCATGAGTATTTTTTGCTCAATGGAAATGGGTGCAGCGGCTCCGCCTAAATGTACGATATTAATTCCGCCTTGCTTCCAACTCCAAGCGGTATTTAAGCCAAACTGCTTACCACCTTTGCGATCGTGGTCTATAGCAATTCCTTGAAACTTAATACCTTTGAACTCGTAAACTCCTGGTTCGTAGATGAGTTTTGCGTTTCCCGGTAGTATGTCCACAGCCCCTTCATCCAGCAGTTGACTGCTAATCAGTACCAAATCGGCTGCAACTTTTGGTGGACGATACTTAGCAGTACAGCCGACTGTCCGAAATGGATTGACGAGAATTTTCGCACCGCCACCAGTAAAAAGAAAACAAGTATGACCCAACCACTGAACTGATAAACCGCTAGATTGTGCGTCAGCTTGAGATTCAGAACCCAAGGTAGTAAGCAAAGCTGTTACCAACCCCGCCCCAGCATAGCCCATCAACTGTCGTCGTTTCATTAATTATGCTCTTGACTATAACTGTTCCAGAAAATTTCGCAATAACTGTTTTCCTGAAGATGTCAGGACACTCTCTGGGTGAAACTGGACACCCTGAATGTGAGGATAGTTCCGGTGTCGCACTCCCATAATGGTGTTATCTTCAACCCAAGCGGTGATTTCTAACACATCTGGGCAAGTCTCACGTTCGATTACCAAACTATGATACCTGGTGGCAGTTAGAGGATTTTCTAATCCCCGGAAAACCCCCACCCCAGTGTGAGAAACCTGAGAGGTTTTGCCATGCATCAACTCTGGAGCCGGAATTATTTTACCACCGAACACTTGACCAATACTTTGATGTCCCAAACAGACACCCAAAATAGGTAAGTCTTGTCCTAGCTGTTCAATCAATTCTAAAGAAATGCCAGCATCTTCCGGGCGACCAGGCCCAGGAGAAATAACTACGGCTTGCGGTTTTAATGCCCGAATCTCATCTATGGATATTTTGTCGTTACGAAAAACTTTAATATCATCTGCCACTGGGAATTCTGCTGCCAATTCTCCCAAGTACTGCACTAAGTTATATGTAAAACTGTCGTAATTGTCGATAACTATAATCAAAGCTCATCACTCCTGGTTTTTACCACTTATCAGTTGCAAAAAGCATAGATAAGTATCTCATACTATTTGTTGGTTAAGTATAAAAATAACGCTGATGTGGACGCGTAGGCATTAAGCAGCTACTATACGGCCACTTTATAAAGATATTACCAAGTAAACCTTTAGTCAGGATGCTTGGCGCGTTGGCGTAGCCCGTCGTAGACATCGCAACACTTAAATTTTCAATATATTTCTCCAAAGGAGAGCAGACAGAGTGCGATCCTCTGGCTGAGTAATTTGGCGATGCCTGGATTGGGCAACACCTACACAAATCACGTCTACAAAGCCGATATAATTAACTTTACGAGAGGAGGGAGTAATAGGATGCTAGCTACTAGCATCGCTACCAAAGCAGAAACAAGCACTGCACCAGCCGCACAATCTTTAGCAATTTTTGCCAAATCATGGTATGTCTGCTTAACGGTTAAGTCCACAACGGACTCGATCGCTGTATTTAGTAACTCTAATGCCAAAACTAAACCACTAGTTATCCCAATTACCGCTATTTCTACCGCTTGCAGATGCAAAAATACGCTTAACGCGATCGCTAAAGCACAAACGCTGATGTGGATGCGAAAATTACGTTGAGTCTGAAAACTATAGCTGATTCCAGCCCAGGCATATTTAAAACTAACAAATAAATTAGAGGCTACTTTCCAGGAAAATTCCCGTTCGTTAGACACCAGTGTTTGTAACGAGGTGGGCGTTGGTGATGAAGAAATTTTTTGCGACATAGACTTAAAAACACAAGAACAGAGTTGCTACAGTGGGAATATTCGCCGATCTTAATGGCGAAATTAACTTTGAGGCAATCTTTAAGCAATTTTGCACAAAAGTATTATAAAAGTATTACCCCAAATTAACATTAAGGGATACATAATTACTGCTATTCTATGTCAATAGCAATACCTATTCCCTTCAGCAATTTTACTTGCTGTTCTAACATTCGCTCCAAACTTTCTTCATCAGGATGATCCCAGCCTAATAAGTGTAATAAACCGTGAGCAGCTAACCAGGCTAGCTCGGTTGTTAAGCTATGTTCTTGTTGTTGAGCTTGTCGTTGTGCTGTATCTACAGATACAATAATATCACCTAAATATAATGGTACAGAAGCAAGCATTTCTTTGCTTTGAGGAAAATCCACCTCCAAAGCAGCAAATGCTAAAACATCTGTCGGTTTATTTTGCTGACGATACTGGGCATTTAGTTCTTGAATTTGCGAGTCATCTGTCAAACGCAACCCGATTTCATAACTTGGCGCTGGCGGAACCTGAGGCTGAAGTATTTCCAACCAGTGATTAAACCAGTTTTCCCAAGTTTCAGGAGTAATTCGGGCATCAGTCTCGTCAATCTTTACAGATGTTGTCGGGGACAACTCATAAAAATACTCCTCCACATATAGTTCAACTCTCAGGGGCACACAGTCTCCTTGTCTGAGATTTACGATTTGTTGTTAGTGAGTGAGGTAAGCAAGACCAACAAGCAGAGCTAAAAGCCCTACAGCAGTCAATCCAAAATGCTTTAGGGAAGTTCCACCCTTCCGCACCATGTTTCGCATGGCGAGTTTTACGTAGCTAGGTTGGGGTTCTGTTGAAGGTGAGTTGCTCATAGTTATTTGTCTACAGACTCTTTTATAACTGTAACAGTTGGTCTGGACATAGAATTGCGATCGCCCATATATTGCAATACGCTTCTTGGGTTAAGAAATTTATCCGTTGAGGCAGGCAGGGGGGAGAAAGAAGCTTATCTGAACTGTATTGCTATATATTGCTAAGGCGCTTCTCAGTGAAACGCCTTAGCAATCGGGGTGTTATGTAATGATTGTCTCTACGCCGGAGTGTTTTCTACCAGCTTATTTTCTTGGCGCAGATAAGCTTGGATGAATGTATCAAGTTCACCATTCATCACATCACTAATCGCTGTTGTTTCCGTAGTTGTACGTAAATCTTTCACCATTTGGTAAGGATGAAATACATAGTTACGGATTTGGTTTCCCCAAGAGGCCTCTACCATATCGCCGCGAATTTCGGCAATTTCTTGGGCGCGTTGCTCTTTAGCTATGACCAACAGCTTTGCTTTGAGACGATTTAGGGCTTTTTCTTTATTTTGCAGCTGCGATCGCTCTTCTGTACAGCGCACGGCAAGACCGGTGGGAAGGTGAACAATCCGCACCGCAGTTTCTACTTTGTTGACGTTTTGCCCACCTTTACCGCCAGAGCGAGTTGTGGTGATTTCCAAATCTTTATCTGGAATATCCAATTGCACAGAGTTATCAATCTGTGGCATTACTTCCACCCCTGCAAAACTAGTTTGGCGCTTGCCGTTAGCATTAAAAGGTGAAATCCGCACTAAGCGATGTGTACCCATTTCTGAACGCAAATAACCATAAGCATAGCGACCAGTAATCTCTAGGGTTGCCGATTTAATTCCGGCTTCATCACCTTCCGACTCTTCCGCTAAAGTTACCTTATAGCCGTGAGCTTCGCCCCAACGGGTGTACATCCGCATCAGCATAAATGCCCAGTCTTGAGCATCTGTACCACCAGCACCAGCACTAATCGTCAGTACAGCACCTTCTGCATCATAGGGGCCAGAAAGTAACTGTTGTAACTCCCACTGATCGAGATCGCGATTCAGTTTGGTGATGGTAGATTCGGCTTCTTGGAGTAGCGCTTCATCGGTTTCTAACTCCAACAACTCAACAACTGCCTTAGTATCTTCTAGATTGGCGTGCCAGCGATCATATTGCTGGAGGTGGGCTTTCAGGTCATTGAGTTCTTGCAGGGTTTGTTGGGCCTCGGTTTGGTCATTCCAGAATTCTGGCTGTGATGATATTTTTTCGAGGTCTTGAATTTTGGCTGTCAGTGCAGGTACGTCAAAGATAGTCCTGGGTTTTACCCAGGCGGCCAGACAACGTTTCGATTTCGCGTTTGAGTTCTAGGACATCCATAATGCTTGCTGAATGATAGATAGAGCGCTTTGGATTAAAAAATTGCTCTTTATTCTACTGATGTTTCTTGATTTTAGCTGTAGTTGGGCAAATTTTTTCTGCACTAGTTGCAAAAGTTACTTGAAATTATCAAGCGCTTCTTTACTCATTGAAGTAGTGTGATTTAGCTGTTGCAGATAGGCTTTGATCAAAAAACCAATTGTTACCATCTAATACCTCTGTCGCAGCATGTGTTTCGACATTAGTGCGTAAATCTTTCACCTTGGTGTAAGGATGTAAGATATATTCACGGATAAGCTTGTTGGATAAAGATTTTATCTGTCGGGGTTGAATTTTGTCAAGCTGGACACCTTGGGCTTGTGCGTAGGCGTAGCCAGCCGTAGGCATCGCAAACAGTTTACTCTTGAGAATAGCTAAGGCTTTCTCTTTGTTTTGCATCTGGCTACGCTCTTGGTTACAAGATACACTAATCCCAGTCGGAATATGAACCATCTTTACCCATGTTTCTGTCCGGTTGACATTCCCCCGATGGCGATAAAAAGTAATTTCCAAATCCTTCTCTGGAATCTCAAAATCAATAGACTCATCTAAAATCGGGCTGACTTCTACGCTGGCTAGGCAAGTATGCCGTTTTCCATTGCCATGAATAGGAGAAATTCGCTCTATTCTTGCATGAGTTCCTTGTTCCGATTTCAGTCAGCCATAAGCATAACGCCCTATAATTTCTAGGGTGACATGTTTGAACCCTCCTAAATCACCTGCTGACTCTTCCACTAGATATATACTTTATGATTATGATTTACTGCCCAACGATGGTATAGCTGCAATAACATAGCTGCCCAGTCCTGGGCATCTATACTTCCAACCTCAGCCGTAATTGCCAAGAATGCCCCCTTTTCGTCGCAGGGGTCGGACAGTAATTGTTGTATTTCTACTATTTCGAGTTCTTGCTGGAGTTGGGTAAGGTTGGTTTGTGCCTCTTGCAGCAATTCCTCATCAGGAGATAATTCTAGTAGTTCTAGTGCAGCTTTGATATCTTCTAGAATGAGGTGCGATCGCTGATATTGTTTCTTCTTAGCGTTGAGGAATTCAATTTCTTGAAGTTTCTGATAGTAAGTGACAGAATTATGCCAGAAAGTAGGTTGAGAAATTAATTGATTCAACTGTTGAATTTTTGCACTCAGTTCTGAAAGGTCAAAGACAGCCTTCAGCCTTGGTCAAGATATTAGACAATCTTTCTACTTCGTGTTTTATATTTAAGAGTTCTAGCATAGTTTTACTCACTTGAGGCTGAACTTATTTGTATATTCTAGTATTACAGCAGATTGCAGGTAAATGAGGTACAGTCTTAGTAGTGTATGAAGGGGTAAA
>NZ_JABXKK010000115.1 GCF_017115045.1 Nostoc sp. NMS8
TTTTCCTGTTATTTATCTTTCTTCACCTGTTCTTATTCCACTTTACCTAATTGATTACACGCCCTAGTATGAGTGTAGCGATCGCAGCTAAGTTTTTGAGCAGAAAACTCGAAACCCAAACCATAAGCGCTATAGTTTCGCCTCCCAACCCCTAATGCCTAATGACTAATCAACTCGACTGCATCTCGTCCATCGAAATTTTGTAAGTAAACTTTGACAATTTCTTCTTTAGCAGTAGGCAACTTCTTGCCAATAAAATCTGGATGAATTGGTAATTCTCGATGACCCCTATCTACTAATACAGCTAAACGAATCACCTCTGGTCTACCGTAATCGTTAACTGCGTTCAAAGCAGCACGAATTGTCCGTCCTTTGAAAATCACATCATCTACGAGTACAACTGTTTTGCCTGTAAGGTCAAAGGGAATTTCGCTTTTCGTTGGAGTCCGCAATCCAATTTTGTCGAGATCATCTCGATAAAATGTAATATCCAAAGCGCCAACTGACACGGCTACACCTTCCAGTGTCTCAATTTGACGCGCCAGCAATTCAGCTAATAACACACCTCTGGTATAAATACCAATAAGCACCAGTTGAGACAAATCACGCGTCCTTTCGATAATTTGAGAGGCCAGTCGAGTTAAAGTACGACGGATTTCTTCAGATGAGAGAATTTCAACTACTTTGGCAGACATAGCTACAGACTGAAGATATGGGGATTGGGGACTGGGGACTGGGGATTGAGGAATAACTAATACTTCTCTATGAGAGGCTGCGGTAACAGCAAGGCTCAATATAATTGCTTAATACCCTATTCCCTATATTTATCATTACCGATTTGGGAGCATTAAAAATATAGCGATCGCTATCCCCAACCATAGCAAAAAACAATATCGAGTTAGCTGTAAAGCATTCTGAATAGAAGTTGTAGTAATGGGATAAATAGCATCTCCTAGCAGTGGTTTGTACTTAGCTACCCCACGATACCAATTTGTACCCCCCATCTGCACACCCAAAAAAGCAGCATAGGCGCATTCACTCCAGCCAGAATTGGGACTAGGATCGTTAACTGCATCCCGACGACAAATTCGCCAAAGGTACATCGGTTTACCCGATAACAGTGCCAGAGTTACAACTGTTAACCGACAAGGTAGCCAAGTTAAACAATCTTCAAACCGCGCACAGAACCATCCCAAATAAGTATAGGGTGCTTCTCGGTAGCCTACCATTGAATCAAGGGTACTGCTAGCTTTGTATGCCAAAGCCAAGGGAGTTGGCCCGACAACTGGTATAAAGACACCAACAATTGCATAAAAAAGCGGAGCCATGACCCCATCAGTGGCATTTTCTGCAACCGTTTCTAAAACGGCTCGCGAAATTTCTGCTTGTGAAAGGTTTTGTGTATCTCGACCAACATAATTACTTAAAATCTTCCGAGCCTTCTCCAAATCTCCTGTTGTTAAAGGTTGTAAAACAGCCTCCGCTGCTGCTTGTAAACTTTTGCCAGCAAAACAACTAGCCAAAAGAATGCTATTTACTGCAATTCCCAGCAGTGGATGAACCAATCGGGCAATTTTAATTATCAAAAAGCCAACAAGCCCGCTACCAATTATCAAGATAATACCTAGTACAATTCCAGCTAGACGTTGTGTTAGAGAATTTTGACACAATTGGAGAGAAAATTTGCTCAGGCGAGAAATTACCCACCCCATAACTTGCACTGGATGAGGCCAATCCCAAGGATCGCCAATTAAGTAATCTAAAAATGCAGCAATTATTAAGATATAGATATTATTAGTCATAAGTTACAAGTCTTGGGTTAAAAGTCAAGGGTCAATATTTGGCTACTGACTCTTGACTAAACCACAAAACTAGCCTCTTCTCCAAGGGAAGCTTGCCAACTACGAGCATCGTAATAAAGGTCTGCCAGAGTAATACTGTACAAAGCTTCTTTGAGCTTTTGGTTGAGTCTCTGCCAAAGGCTAAATGTTACCCAATCTTCAGCTTGTGTAGGTGCTGGGGTGTGATGGGGTAAATGGCTAGTCTCACCAACTGCTTCTAAAATTTGTCCTATAGATATTTGTGCAGGCTCTCTTGCCAATTGGTATCCGCCAATGCTACCACGAATTGATTTGACTAAAGATGCACGACGCATTTCTATTAGTAGTTTTTCAAGATAAGGAGCTGGGATATCTTGGCGTTTGGCGATCGCTCTGACAGATGCAGGGCCATATCTTGGCTGTAAACTTAAATCTAGCAACGCCTTCACACTATAGTGTCCTCTGGTAGTTAGTTTCATTTTGGTAAGCTTTGTTGTTTATCCTTTGTAAATAATCAATAATCATTGAGCAATGACTAATACTTCTCTATGAGAAGCTACATCAACGGCAACGCTCAGTAAAAGTTACGAATGACCAATGATTAATGACTAAGGATCAGTTTTGCTTATCATTCTATGACTCAGTTATCATCCTCAGCAACTAGACAACCTTTTGAGCGTTAGTTTAAAAAACTTAAAACTTATATAGTCTAGCAGGAATTCACAAACTCAAACTATATATATAGTTATCACTATTGGCAGCATTCTCTAAAATAGATTGTCTTGGCAATATTTGGTAATAGCATAACAATTGTGCATCTGAGTGTAATATACTTGGCTAGGTTGAGATAAAAAACTAAAGGATTATGTTCCTATTAGCTCAACCTCAGCTAAAATAAAATCGATTCAAACACTTCAAACATTCATTTTCGACCTAAGTTGATGCCTAAACTGAAAAAAATTGAACCCCTACTCGGTGAAGAACTGCTCAAAAAAGTCAAAGAGCTAGAAAACGAGAGCAAGGAAGATAAAGCGAAGAAGTGCGGCTACTATACCGTTACCAAAAACGGTATAGAGCGCGTCAATATGATGAAGTTCTTAAATGCCCTAATTGATGCTGAAGGCATTCAGTTAGACAGTACACCCAGCGCTAATGGGCGTGGTGGACGTAGTGCTAGCTATAGAATTAGTGTGCAATCGAATGGTAACTTACTTATAGGTTCAGCTTATACAAAACAGATGAATCTTAAACCAGGAGATGAATTTCTGATCACTTTAGGCAAAAAGCACATTCGCCTAAGACAGGTAGATCCAGAAGATCGGGAAAATGATGAAGCCATAGAAGCCACGGCTTAATAAACGGTCATTAGTCAATACTCCGTTGTCATTTGTCATTTGTGAAAAACAATGACTATAAACAGTCATTAGTCAAGGCCACTTGTCCTTTGTGAAAAATAATGACCAATGACCAATGACTAATGACTAATGACTAATGACTAATAACTAATGACTAATAACTATATCTGTGGTAGGTAAGACTGGTAAATAGTGGCGAAGTGCCTTGCGCGTTACTGCTAAATTGCAGGTTAATGCAATTTGCTCTTTTTCTAGTAAACCCAAAATGAGATCGGGTTTGTCTCGTGCTATCACTGGTAATTGATGCAAACCTCGAAGACTCATTCGGTCTAAAGCTTCAGATAATAATTCATCTTGCCAAGCATAGAGAATTTCAGTAGTACAAATGTCTATGAGGGTTTGGCTGGATAAATTATCTGGAATTTCAGTTAGCGAATTTGGGTATGTTTGCCAAAGATCGAGGGCACGGTTAATATCTTCTAGAGAGAGTATACCAACTAATTGCTCTGCTTCATCAATTACTAAAGCACTGCGGACGCGATCGCGTGTCATTTCCACAGCTGCATCTAACACCCCAAGAGTTGCAGATAACTTTTTTGGACAGGGGTACATGGCATCTTCTACCAAAATTTGCTGCACAATTTCTGCTTGTTCATCTTTCAATTCCGAAAGACCAATTTGCTGTAAGTTAGAGTTAGAGTTAAAAGTTGGTTTCATCCTTTCCACTAGCCAAACACTCAAGCCCACAGCTGCCATCAATGGTAAAACGATGCGATAGTCACGGGTTAATTCAAATAGCATTAAAATAGCCGTTAACGGCGCTCTCACACTAGCGGCTAACACTGCTGCCATTCCCACCATTGCGTAAGCTGGGGGAGCCGCCATTTGATCGCAAATTGCCGGGAATGCCACAGCCAAAATATTGGCGTAAGCCGATCCAAAAGAAGCACCTAAAAACATTGCTGGTGCAAACAAACCGCCGATGAAACCACTACCTGTACTAATTGCAGTCATCAGTAGCTTCACCACCAACAGCACTACCAACAGATAGAGTGGAAACTCTACATCTTGAAGCATTGCTTCTACAGTTTCATAACCGACACCCAGAATTTGCGGGAATTTCAAAGCAACTACGCCAATGATTACACCGCCAATAATTGGATGAATCGGCTCAGGAATTCGTCCCAAAAAAGCAAAACCTGGAACCTTCCCAGCAAAGCAGGCTTTTGCTCCCCGAATTGATTGAGTATAAGCCAGAGAAACTAGGCTAGCCCCTAAACCCAAGCCAAGGTAAAGGGGTAATTCTAAGGGGCTGCGAACTTGATAAACAGGTAAATCAAAAGCAGGTTGTGTCCCCAAACCGATTTGGGCAATCAATGCTGCTACCACCGCCGCTAGTAGCACCACACTGACAGCAGAAGTAGCAAAAGAAGTAGCTCCCATCACCACCTCTAAGGCAAAAAATACTCCGGCGATGGGAGCATTAAATCCTGCTGCAAGTCCAGCCGCCGCACCAGCACCTAATAGCAAACGCTGTCGTTCTTCAGATACTTTGAGAATCACAGAGAACAACATCCCAAAATTGGCCCCAATTTCTACACTTGGCCCCTCTGGCCCCAAAGAAGCGCCACTCCCCAAAGAAACAGATGCAGCCAGCATTTTTGTAACTGGTCGTAGTGGTCGCCTAATCTCCGTTCCTTGAGAGGCGGCAATTAGAGATGAAAGTCCAGGGCCAAAGTCTTGAGTGCGCCAACGCATCAAGCCAACAATTAATCCGCCAAGGGTGGGAACGCAGGCTAGAGTCCAAGAACCCCAGACGCCAATTTGACCCATTAAATTTTCTAGCATCAGCTGGTGAATCAGCTGAATTAAATAGTGAAAGGTAACTACACCCATACCAGTACCACCGCCAATCAGCACGGCTAAAAATAGCACAACGGTTTCTGGAGATGGTTGAAAACGATTAATTAGGTGAGCTAAAGGAGTGGAAGGTGTAGGAAAGGCAGGTTGTTCCGTTACCTTCCTCAGTTGAGTGGCAGGCAAGAGAGTCATTGAGAGGCGGGGTAAATGTAAGAAAAAATTTAAATTTTTATCTGTTACTTCTCATTGTGAGCCATTATTTAGCAACCGGACAAGTAGGCTTGATTTGCTTGATTTACAAAGCTTTAGCTAAAAATGTCATTGTGCAAAATTTTTGTGATGAGAATGGTTAAATGGGAGACAATTATTATTTGAGGGTCAGCGATGCTCAGTTTGGGCAACGCCAACACTATTCTTTCTAGAGACAAGAAAGAATAGTGTCGGTTGGGTGGACTCACCTGTAAACATTAACTAGGAGTCATAAACTAGGAGTCATACTTGCCTAAATCTAGCTATACTCGTGTTGCGACCATTGAGCCATCGTTGGTAGTAATAGAATATATGTATGGTTTATGCCTGATTTCAGACCATATATTGATCCCAAGTCAGTATAGCTATTGTTATAGAGCGAGTAAATGGACTAGGCGGACGAGGTAAATGAATATACACACTTTTGATAATCATTATGTTACTTGCCCAATTTGCCAAAGAAATGCTACGCCCAAACCAATTAAAACCCGCATGGGCTTGTTTTGCTGCCCCTATTGCCAAGAACGATTAGTAGTTTGCCAAAGTGGTCATTATGTCCGCGATCCGTTTACTTGGAGACAAATGATGATTTCTTCGGCGCTACGTCGGCAAAGCCGACCTTTAGCGAGGATTATCAGAGATTTTGTCCTGCTTAAACGCCCGATGGTGGCACTAGCTGTAGGAAGTGCGATTTTCTTTGGTGCGATCGCTCTCACCCAAGAAAGGACAAGTTACGATCGCCAAATACTTCCCACAACAGAGAAAGTTAATGAACCAGGAAACAAATCTCAGTAAATGGATTAATTTGGTATAAATCAAATTCTACTTTGATTTTTGTAATATTATAACTAAATACTCCGATAAAACCGTGTCTTGTTCGCCCCAAATAAGACACGGTTTTATATTATGTCTACTTAGGGGTTGCTGAAAAAGAAAGAGAAGCTCGTGTTTTCTCTGTTAGCGGGTCGTTTGCTTGAGATTTTCATTATGAATCATCTTTTAAAGGTGATTTAGGAATGGCTCATGAGCGGTAATTTTATCTGGAACGTCGAGCCTTTACCCTCATTGCTCATCACATGAATATGACCACCATGAGCCTGGACAATTTGTTGAGCGATCGCTAATCCCAACCCAAATCCGCCGCTTTCTCTGGCACGTTCTGTATCAACTCGGTAAAAGCGATCGAAAATGTAAGGTAAATCTGTCTCTGGAATTCCAATTCCCGTATCAATAACCTGAATTACTGCCCGATCTGGGTGAGATTCTAAACGTAACCAGACAGTTCCACCAGACGGAGTGTAATTCCAGGCGTTGTTGAGCAAGTTTTCCACAGCTAGGCGCAACAAATCGGGGTCAGCCCACAACTTAATAGGTTGTTCTGGTAAATGGCTGACCAATTCGATCGACGCTTTTGCAGCAACAGTATTGTAATAAATAACTAAATTCTCTAGCAAGCTATTGAGATTAACCTTTTTGAGAGATTCGGGAGTTAATTTTCCCTGATGCCGAGCCAACAGCAGTAGGTTATTGACCAAGGTACTCATCGACTTAGCGCTATCGATGATGTTCTGCACAGAGGGATGGATTTGGGGATGGTCTGCTGCCATTAGTAACCCAACTTGGGCATTGGTCAAAATTGCAGAAAGGGGCGATCGCAACTCATGAGAAGCATCTGCTGTAAAGCGTTGCAGTTGATTATAGGCTAGCTGAACAGGCTGCATGGCTATGCCACTGAGTACCCAACCTGTAAGTCCAATTAACCCCAGTGCTACAGGCACAGCCAGCGTCAACATTAACTGAAATTCTCTGAGTTCGTTTTGAGTTTCTGTCAGTGGGATAGCAACTTGCAGATAACCGATGACCGAATTTCCTCCTTGAACAGGTAGCGTGACTTGACGAAGCCAAAGCGTCTCACCTGTAAACTGGTCAACGAACTTAATCGTGAGAAACTCAGATGCTATTCCTAACTCTTCTGGAGGTGGAGTACCAAAAAAACGATTGATTTTGCCATTGGGGTCATACCAGCGAACATAGACCAGTTCAATATCAGCAGGGTGAGAACCACTACCCAATAGCGGTATATTGCTCAGATCGACTTGTTTTTGCCCTTGATCTAGCCGATACTGCGAACTGGCTGCCATTAGCTCTGCTCTTTTATAAAGCAGTTGATCTAATGCTTTGAGCTTGTCTTTTACTTCAAGATTATAAATGACTCCAGCAAAGAGAATCAGAATGCACCCCATTGAAAGGGTAAACCAACGAGCTAAGTTACGACGACTGCGGTTAAACACAACTTATGCTATGGCAGGGAACAGGGGCAGGGGGCAGGGAGCAGGGGGAGATGAGGGAGGGAGCATTATCTTCCTTGTCCCCCTCATCCCCCAGTCCCCAGTCCCTTTTACGATGGTTCTGGAGGGTTGAGGCGATAGCCCATGCCGTAGACAGTTTCAATCCAATCGGCTGCTGCTAATGTTTGCAAACGTTGGCGAAGTTTACGAACTAGAACGGTGATTGCATTGCTTTCTGGCTCACTACCCCACTCCCATACAGCTTGCTCAATCTGGTTGCGAGTCAGGACTTGCTTAGGATGACGCATGAAGTACTCTAGCAACTGAAATTCTTGGCTGGAAAGGGATACGATCGCTCCTTGTCGCTCCAAAATTAGTCTATCGAGATGAAGTTGCAGGTCTGCCAAGCAGAGGGTGTCTCCTTGCCAGAGGGGCGATCGCCTCCTCAATGCCCGCACCCGTGCCATGAACTCTATAATATCAATTGGTTTGACCAGGTAATCATCAGCTCCGGCATCTAATCCTATGACTTTATCGGGTGTGGTATCTTTTGCCGTAATCATTAATACGGGAGATGTTTTTCCCGCCGCCCGATACTGTTGACACAAACTCACTCCACTAATCCGAGGTAACATCCAATCCAAAATCAGTAGGTCATATTCTTTTTCAGCCAAAAGCCATTGAGCGGTTTCACCATCCTTGACACCATCGACGCTGTGTCCCGCCTGAGAGAGAACCATTTGCAGCGGCATTAATTGCTTTGGATCATCCTCTACCAGTAAGATTTTCATCGCTTTTATACACTTGTGCTTGTTTAGAATAATCCATTGAAGCAATCTCAACGTCTTTCATCAGTCAGATTTCAGAGGATTGTCTACCCCATTAGGATATACATGAACTGTGATCTAGCAAAATTAGAAGCAGGTGTAGTGTGTGGCGTATTAGTAAACGTTGGCTGCAAGGGCTAGGATTAGAGTTTTGGTTGCCTCTACCACTGGTAGCGGTTGTGTTTTGGCTTGGCTGTAATTTCCTAGCTGCTCAAGAGTTAAAGCGACCCTACTCCACCGAAAAAAAACTTCAGTCAGATACTCAACTTGAAGCACGGGTATCAGTCAATGTGTTGCTCATTAACGCCGCCGTCAACCGAACTAAAAGAATTACCCAGGTAGAAGTGGAAACAGCAGACCCCATCTTGAAGCGACTGGAATTAGAACTTCCAACAATAGAATTCAGCCAAATAGAAGCGACAATTGCCCAAGAACTAGGTCTACCTCGTGAGGATGTTAGGAAGTTAGTGCGCTATGAGGTTGTGGAATAACATTGACGGTATTTGAGGCTAGGAAATAAAAAAGTAACAAAGCCCGTATGTCAACAACCGTAAAACTCCCAACAAACAGGCTTTCTGTAACTAATCCTGCTTCTAATTTTATTCTTGTAATTCTTCTGCATAAGATTTAACAATCTTTTCTATAATTAGAAATACTTCTTCAAAAGCCCCAAAATCAAAATCATCAAATTTTTCTTTTTTCTTGAATATATTATCAGCAAAGTCGTTTTTACTTAGTGCTACTTTTTCATTGTTTTTATCAAACACATCTTGATCTATAATTTTTAATTCCTTAGATTTAAATTTATTTCTATCTATACAGGTAAAATCATCATTAAGATGTCTACCACTTTCGCCATGAAATTCGTTGCTTAGAAACAATCTTCGTCCATTAATATCTTGTCTCTGGATTTCATTATCTTGATAGTAGTGTTCAATACATATTTCTTTATTATCACGACGATGTTGAGGAATTGGTAATGCAAACGAGTACATTCTATTTGTCCAATCCTTAAATCCTAAAGTATCATCATCTACCTGTTTGGTTATATTAGGTTCGTCCCTATCAAAAATTGCAATCATAGGTTGCTGGTGTTTTGTCTTACATAATTGTTTGCACATTTCCAGCAGTTGGCTGCTACCTTGTTTTTGTGGATCTAAATCGTCTTTAAAATCAATTTCAAAGTCAAATTTTTTACCTTTATCTTCTAACCATTTTAGAGCAGAATTGAGATGTTTGATATCAGTTTTACCTTCAGTCCATATAGTAGCTTTGATAGAAGATTTATTTTTATTTTCCAATAAATTATAAACATTCAGTTTTTCATCACTCACTAATTCAGGGGCAAGTCGTTTCAACCATCTTAAAAAATTTAAGTATATTTGGTCGTCTTTACCTCTAACTGTGCCAACAAACTCAATCTTACTTTTAATAATATATTGAAATGATTTTTGTTTTTTTTGATATGAAGATTTATTATCCAATTGCTTCCAAAATTCAGCTTGAGCATTATCAAGCCCATATTTTTCCCAAGCATGAAGCATTGCACGAATTTGACGAATGTATTTGCGTTTTACATTAAGTTTTTTATTAACTGTTATGCCAGTAACTTCTTGATGTCTATATTTACTGTATAATCTCGATTTAGATTCATTAACAATAAAACCATTATCCTCAATTGTTTTTTTGAGGTCATCACTTATAATTAACTTTTCTGCTTCTTCTGAAAACCAAGCTAAATGTCCAGGAAATTTTGGTCTAGAAGTTGAAAATGTGATGTCATCAGCATACCTTGTATAAATACAGTGATACTTTTTTGCAAGACGTTGTAGCTGGGAATCCAACCTAGCTGAAATCATATTTGAGACAATTGGCGATGTCGGAGCACCCTGCGGTAGCTTATTTTCATGACAACATATTTGAGCTAATACTGTCGCAATTTCCTCTGTGCAATTATATGGAGATGCCATCAAAAGACCGCGAACTCTACCAAAATTGATTGAAGAGAAAAAATCTTTAATATCTATATTTAGAACATAACGCTGTCGAAGATGTTGTTTAGCATTTGTCACGATACTCTTACCAGTAACAAAACCCTGAGTTGAAGGTTTAGGTTGATATACACACTTAAAAACTTGATTTAGCTTTCGCTGAATAATTTTTAAGCATGTATGCGGAACAGAAATAGTTCTGTATTCCCCCGTTTTCTTCGGTATTTGAAATGTTGTGTACGCCTTGTCACGAGGATAAATGTATAAATGATATCTCAACTGATAATCACTAATTTCCAACAAACTAGCGATGTTTTTACGTGTTTTTAGTTGAGAAAAGCCTTCTTTTAATTCTTCTTCTGTTAGACTTAAATTAATAGTACCCATGCTCATCAAAGTTACATAGGAAGGTTGGATAGTCGCAATATATTCCAACTTACTGCTCAAGCGCTAGGCTGGAAGCAACATAAGGAAGGTAATTCAAGGCACATACGTTGGCCTTTAAGAATATGCCGCCGCAGGATCAACAGCGGAAATCAATAGTTTTTGCGAATATCCAACCTTGTTAAATTTAGCACAAATACTAAAAATAACAATAAAATTACTTTGAAAATTGATTAGTCGTAGTTTGATTAATGCGTTCTGCCTTAGTTTTCAATGTTTGGTTCATGGCTTCAAAGCCTTGACGAACGTCGATATTTAATCGACGAGCCGCCAGCAAAGGTACTAGTAAGCCCTGGAAAGATTCTTGCTGAATGAAGCGGACGCGTTGGCATAGCCCGTCGTAGACATTGCTTGCTAACGGTTCAATGATAAAGCTGTGTTCACCGTCAAATAATCCTGGTATCAAAAAATGCCCTAACCAGCGCAGTTTGCGATTAGGTTCTACCGTAATCACAGTCGGTCGAAAGATCATAATATCTCTACCCGGAGGCTGAAAGTGAACGGTTAGCTGTGCCCCTTCACTCAGCGAGCCATTAATTTGACGAATAAACAGATTCCAATGTGGAAAACTGGCAAAATCAGTGAGTAGGTTCCAGACTTGCTCATCGGATGCCTGAATTTCAATTTCAGTGTAGATTTTCATGGATATGAGTTGATAGAAAAACCATAATTAAAACGGTTGTTCCTGCTAAAAATAACCCGATGTATTCTAGTCCTAGTAATCGAGTCCCCCAAAAATTACGAGTGAAGGTAGGCAGATAAAGCAGGGGGAGCAGGGGGAGAAAATAACTTGATTTTCCTACCATAAAATAAACCATGCAAAGTTTCTTTGGTGGACTACGAGGAAACTAGATTGTTTTTTGTAAAACATAATGAATACTATTCGTAGAAAACTCACGTTTGAACAGCAATATTCTGGCGGTTGGTAGACAGTTATGTAGGAACTACTGACCTTGAACAACCAGGACGGAACATGGAGCGTGATGAACTACGTGATTGCTCACACTTCCTGCTAAAAGTTCGGCAAATCCTTTAAGTCCTCTACGACCAAGCACAATCAAATCTGCTCCCCAACTCTGGGCTAAATCACAGATGTTAGTCCCAGGATCTCCTGTTTGATAACTGGATTCTGCCATAATGCCTAGTATTTTCGCTTTCTGATAGTACAACTGGAGTAAACTTTGTGCCTGTTGTGTTTCTATTTCCAGATCTGCTAAGTTCACAGTGAGTTGACTAGAAGTTGCTAGCTCAATGCTGTGACCAATCATTAACTGAGCAGCATCTCTTTGGGCTAACTCCAGCGCTTTTACAAACACTGTTGCAGTAGCAGGTGAATCATCGACTGCCACCAAAATCTTCTTAAAGCTCATATCTAGCTCCAATAATCAATTACTTCATTCACATTTGTTGTCTTTTAGCTTAAGGGATAAATGTGATTTAAAAGTGAAATTAAGTAAGATAAAAGGTTTATTCACTTTTCGTTCACATTCATCAGTAATCCTGGAAAAGAAGCAGAGAAACGAAACTAACCCAACTGAGGTTTAAAACGAATCCGCTACCTAATACGGTTCATGCTCACACTAGAAAACTATAGTTTTTTACTATTTGGAGATTAATAAAGCTTCGTTTTAAACTTACTAATTTTTATAGGAGATGTTGTGATGAATTTCAGTCCAGTTAAAAATGCAATCGGCATCATTTCTACCCGTCAGGCTGCAACACAGGTGCTTGATGAACTCAGAGCAATTGACTTTCCCATGCAGAAAATTTCTGTGTTCTCTTTAGACTCTGGAGACGAAAATTTGCATGAGGATATTAATGCGGGTAAACATCCCATAACTCCTATCGAAGGTGCTAAAGCAGGCGCAATCACAGGAGGAACAACCGGGGGCTTCCTGGCACTAACAGCTGGACTTGGCGTATTAATTATCCCCGGTTTTGGCCCGGTATTAGCGGTTGAATCTGTGGTGAGTACACTGTTGGCGGGTGGAGCGAGTGCTATTTTTGGCAGTGTTTATGGTGCATTTCAAGGTTGGTTTGCTCCCGAAAGGCAAGCTAGACTCTGTGAGCCAACCACCTGCCAAGAAAAATTTTTGGTGACGGTAGAGGGAACAGCAGATGAAATCTGGCAAGCGGAATCGATTCTCAATTATTGGGGTGTGCGGGAATGGCATATTTATGAACTTAGCAAAAACTTCTCGTAATAACACCAATTTGAAAAAAGAAAGGTACAGATTCAAACAGATAAATCCAGATTAAATCTGTTAATTACTAATTATTTTTTGGAGACGGAAATGACAGCAAATACGATCGCTACAAATATTTTTTCTGAAACAACAGAAGATTTACTCAACTATGAATGGCATACTCTGGGCGAACAAAAGGTTGTGCAAACCTTAGCCAGCCATCCTGAAGCAGGTTTGAGCCATAAAGAAGCTACCAAACGACACCAGCAGATGGGTGCAAATCAACTGACTGGTAAAAGTGGAAAAAGTTCTTGGCTACGATTTTTAGAGCAATTTAATCAACCACTACTATATATTTTGCTGACGGCGGGAGTGGTGACGCTGCTGCTGCGAGATTGGCTAGATGCGGGAGTAATTTTTGGTGTCACCCTAATTAACGTCATCATTGGCTACATTCAAGAAGCGAAAGCAGAAGGTGCGATCGCTGCTTTATCCAAAGCCATCACTACCGAAGCCACTTTGATTCGCAATGGTCAAAAAACCCGTCTGGCTTCGACTGAACTTGTTCTGGGTGATTTGGTATTGCTGGCATCTGGGGATAAAGTACCTGCCGATCTGCGGTTATTAAGTGTGCGTGGGTTGCAAGTTGATGAGTCTGCCTTAACAGGCGAATCCGTTCCGGTGGAGAAAGCAACAGCATCGCTGGCTGTCGAAACACCGTTAGCGGAACGCAGCAATATGGTGTATGCCGGAAGTTTCGTTAGTTTTGGACAGGCAGAAGGGATTGTAGTAGCGATCGCAAATGCCACTGAAACCGGTCGCATCTCCCAGTTAATTGAAAGCAGCACAAATCTGAAAACACCGCTAACACGAAATATTGACAAGTTTAGCAAAAGCTTGTTGTATGTCATTTTAGCTTTGGCTGCTCTGACATTTGCAGTCGGATTAGGACAAGGCGAATCTTGGATTGATGTTTTCAAAGCGAGTGTGGCTCTGATAGTCAGCGCGATTCCCGAAGGATTACCTGCAATTGTTACCGTCACTTTAGCGATCGGAGTTTCCCGGATGGCACGACGCAAGGCGATTATTCGCAAGCTACCTGCTGTGGAAACCTTGGGAAGTACCACCATTATCTGCTCTGACAAAACTGGGACTTTAACTGAGAATCAGATGACGGTTCAAAAGATTTATGCAGGTGGACAACATTACACCGTTAGCGGTATTGGTTATGCCCCAGATGGTGAAATCCTGATGAATGGACAGCCTGTTGATTTCAATGCAGATGGACATATTGCCCTTTGGGAATCCCTGGAAGCAGGATTGCTCTGCAATGATTCTCATATCGAATGGGGAGATGGACAGTGGGACTTAGTAGGAACCCCAACTGAGGGAGCATTGATTACGGCTGCCAATAAAGTGGGATTGACGCAAGCGAATCTAGAGCAAGAATTACCTAGAATAGACACCATTCCCTTTGAGTCTCAATTCCAATACATGGCGACTTTGCATGAATTGAATGTAAAGCGATCGCTGAATGTGATTTATCTCAAAGGTTCTGTAGAGGCAATTCTCCAACGATGCGATCGCCTGCTCGATGCTCAAGGACAACAGGTTGCGCTCAATCCTGCCGCAGTGGAACAGGAAGTTGCTAATATGGCAAACCAAGGGTTACGAGTGCTAGCTTTTGCCAGCAAAGAAGTTGCCACTAAGCGATCCTTCGATCGCAATGATATCGATCGAGGACTGGTGTTCCTGGGACTTCAAGGCATAATCGATCCGCCTCGTGAGGAAGCGATCGCCGCAGTAAAAGCCTGTCAATTTGCCGGAATTCAGGTAAAAATGATTACAGGCGACCACGCACTAACAGCAGCTGCGATCGCCCGTCAAATGGGAATTTGCTCGACTAAAGCACAAGTTTTCACCGGACGGCAATTAGTTGAGATGGATGAAAAAGAATTTGCTCAAGCAGCTGAACAAGGTATGGTATTTGCGCGAGTTGCCCCAGAACAAAAATTGCATCTGGTGAAAGCGTTGCAGTCTCAGGGTGAAATTGTTGCCATGACTGGAGATGGTGTCAACGATGCTCCGGCTCTCAAACAAGCAGATATTGGTGTAGCGATGGGCATAGCTGGGGCAGAAGTTGCCAAAGAATCGGCGGATATGCTGCTAACTGACGATAACTTCGCTTCAATAGAAGCTGCTGTGGAGGAAGGACGCGGGGTTTATCGCAACTTACGAAAAGCGATCGCCTTCTTGCTGCCGATTAACGTTGGCGAATCCATGACGATTTTGATTGCCATTCTCCTGGCCACCGTGCTTCCCATCTTACCAATCCAAATTCTTTGGTTAAACATGGTGAGTTCAATAGCGTTGATTGCTCCCCTTGCCTTTGAGCCAAAATCTGGACAGGTGATGCAACAACCACCGCGCAACCCCAGAGAAAGACTTTTATCGGGTGGATTACTCCAGCGCATCATCGCGATTTCCGTCTTCAATTGGCTGGTAATTTTTGGGATGTTTCAATGGATACTTCAAACTACAGGCAATGAACCATTGGCGCGCACGATGGCAATTAATGGGCTGGTGGCGGCAGAAGTCTTTTACCTGTTAAGCATTAGCCAGTTTTTACCATCTCTAGTCGTGAGAATCCAAGGTAAACGCACACCCGTAGCCTATGCACCTGCGATCGGAATTGTGGTTGTGGTGATTTTACAATGTGTGTTCAGTCAGTGGAGCATGATGAATCAAGTGTTTGACACTACACCTTTAACATTTATCCAAGCTGTCATTTGTATGGGTGTAGGTTTGCCAGTAGTGTTCATAGCTCTCATCTTGCAGCGTTTCGATCCGCTCAACTGATGGTTCAGCCGATGGTATCCGTATCCTGGCTAGATGAAGGAGATGAGAGAGATAAGGGAGCAGAGGAAAACTCTTAGGACTTACGCACTGTAAAAAAAGCATCTTGTGTATTAACGTAAATAGGTCGTTTTAGGCTTTTGAAGGGCGCTTTTGATTGCTGGCGATCGCCAAAATATGATTGAAAAACCTAGCCAGAAGCGTTGAAAAGTATACCTGTTATTTTCGCTTTTCTGTCAATGCGTAAGTCCTAACTCTTTCCACTCTGCCCCCTGCATCTCGCCCAATGCACGACATCTACAACCTATCAGTATCTTTTGTAACTAACTTCCAACCTTCAGCTTGGTCAATTAGTTTCATCGACTCTAGGTCAAGATTATTGAAAGCAGATGTATGAAGTAGAAAGTAGGGTTGTCCGTTATAGTGCCAATAATATTCCAGTTCACCAACAGAAGCGGGAATGATAGTGCGATCGCTATAGTAATCCAACGAGGGACGATGGTAAGCAAAAGATGTGTAAATTTTCTTCGTAGCTGGATTTGCTCGCACAATCATCGCGGCGACTGGTTTCACTGGATAGGCTTCAGATAATTCCCAAACCCAATAGTTAGATTTCATTAACAGTAGTAGTGAAACATAACTTCCCCAGAACAAAATTTTCAGAAATTGCCCGTCGCCTCGTTCTGCCAAAATAGCTGCTAAAGTCATAGTCACGGCTACTGCGGCAAAAATCAGTTGTAAGTCTGTTGTGGGTGTTGTACCCGAACTAAAATAAATGCTACCAGCAGAAGCGACTACAGCAAGTATTGCCAAACCAGCAACCCAAGCACGGGGATAAGATGAGAGTAAAGGCGAGTTTTCTGTATCTGATAACTGGATACCAAAAGCTAAGGCTAAACTAGGGTAAATGGGGAATAGATACCAGGGAACTTTGGTAATCATGAAAGAAATTACCAACAGATAAACACCACTCCACGCCATTACTAGTTTTGCCCAACTCAGGTTGCGATTTTCCCAGGTTAAGCGGATAGTTTGTGGTAAGAATAATAACCACGGCCATGTATACTTAAGAAGCTCAATCACATAGTACCAAGGTGGTTCTGGATTTGCTTCGACAAATGAGCCAACTCGGCCTAGTGATGGGTTTGCAAGGCCAACTTGGGCGAAAGTGTAACCATAATGAATTAGTTGGGCACTATACCAACCAGCTACAGGTAAAATGCCAATTAAGATTGCGATCCAAAGATAGTAACAGGTAAGCAGTCGTGGCGTATCCCAAAACAGAAATACAAGTGCGATCGCACCTAACAATACGCCTAGTAATCCTTGAGTCAGGCAAATCAACCCGAAACTAACACCAACACCAAGACAATAACGTAAATCCCGGCGCGATCGCAACACGCACAACATCATCACCATCAAAAAACTTACCATTGCTCCATCTAACATTGCTAACCGCCCATGACGCACCACGGGTAGCATTGTTAGGTATATCAAAGCGCTATAAATCGCTGCCCAACGCTGACGAAATATTTCTCGAGCAATGCAATACAGTAAAGGTACAGATGTCGCTGTTAAAATTGCTCCAGGTAGACGCGTTGTCCACTCATTTTCACCTCCTATAGAATAAGCCCAAGCAATTAACAAGTGCATCAAAGGCGGCTTGTTATGATATGGTTCGCCTCCTAGCGTTGGATAAAGCCAACGCATTGAACCTGCTGGTGCGTGCCAAATTTCACGAGCAACCTGAGCCACAGTACCTTCATCCCAATCTCGCAACGGCAATCCTCCTAGATTGATGCTAAACAGTAATACTGCTGCCAACAGCAACACTATTAGCCATACCCAATCAATCCATTTGCCAACCGTGCGATGCTGTTTTTCCAGATGACTCCAAATAAAGCTTCCTTCTTGCATATTCTCTGGTAATCATTTTACTTGCTGGTTTGATTACATAGAGACATCTAGCGAATCTCCAATGTTGTACCCAGTAACAACGTATGTTCTTAACAATTGCTAGTTTCCAAGATTAACTCAAATTTTTATAAATAGCCCTATTTTTTGAAAAATTTATCTTAGTTATTTAAATAACATTCTGCGGATAAATGATAAAAATAATACAGGCAACAAATTATTTGTAACCTGTTTAGTAGTCAGTAAATAAACTTGTATTCTATTTTTAATTTTACCCTGAATTTAATTTTTGTCTACTTAGTTATAATTTGGTTAAATTGTGAAACAAGAAATAATTGTTACAAGCTTCAATAACGCCCTGATGGGATAATAATGTTCAGAATAAGATATAAGCATTAATCCCAATCTTATTTGATATCTGAACATTGAGAGGCTCAGATGCACGAGTTTTTGGTCGTGACTAATTTAAAATTTATATAATTACTAAAACACAGATTTATGAATATTCAAAAATTCGAGTATGCCTATCAGATTAAGCATAAGCAAATATTTTAGTATTTTAAATTTAATTAAGCGAATATTTAATTTTAACATCTATGTTATACAATTCGCTGAAAGTACTTAAATTACAAAAACAAGCATCTAGAAAATTATGGGAGCCTATCCATGAACTTGCCTGTAGTTATTGACATTACTCTAGGTTTAGTTTTTATTTACTTGATTTTAAGCTTACTAGCTTCTGAAATACAGGAATTGATTGCCACATTTTTACAATGGAGAGCTAAACATTTAAAAAATTCAATTGAATTACTTTTAGCAGGTGGTAGCGAAACTGAAGAATCAGATTTTACTAAGGCAAGAAATTTAGTAGAGATTCTTTATAACGATCCTTTGATTAATACCTTGAATCAACAGGCTAAGAGAAAAGTAGAACAGTTGCGGGGAAATGCTAAAAATATTGACAAAAAAGCACTAAAAGAAAAACAAAGTGGCCCTTCCTATCTTCCTTCTGAAATATTTACAATTACTTTACTAGATACCTTAAAAATTCCCCAGTTAATTAATTATGCGAAAAATCATAATGAAGAATCTAAAAATAATTTGCATATTGTATTAGCATCTTACAAACAACTTAAACAGGGTATTAACAATCCAGAAAGTGAAAGTTACAAAATAATTAAAAAAGTTTATGGAGATATTGACGAAGATTTTAAAAATTTTGTTAATGAAGACTTATCTGATGATGTACCTGATAATTTAATCAAGAGTCTTGCTGCGATCACTCAACGCAGCAGAATAAAAATTGACGATCTGGCAGAAGAAATGAATCAGTTTAAAAATGAAGTTGAAACATGGTTTGATCGCTCTATGGATCGAGCCAGTGGTGTTTATAAGCGCAATGCCAAAGGAGTTGCTATTTTAATTGGAATATCAATTGCTGTATTAACTAATACTGATACATTTCACCTCGTTAGTAGGCTGTCGCAGGATTCGGTTATCCGTTCTACAATTGTTCAAAGTGCAAGTGAACGAATCGATTATATTAAAGATTTAGAGGGTAGGAAGGAAATTGAAATCTTATTAAGGAATGCTTCTATACCCATTGGATGGCAAAATATAAATCAACAGTTTGAGCAGAAGAGTGGAAACGTTTTATTAATCAGAAGTTGGCAAGTTTTTAGATTAATTTGCGGTTGGATAATCAGTGGTTTAGCTATTGCAATGGGTGCGCCTTTTTGGTTTGATATCCTTAATAAAGTTATTAATGTGCGCAATGCAGGGCCTAAACCTACTGCTTATACGAAGGATCAACCGTCTCAGAAATAGTGTTTTATTACAGTGTGTCAACTTATAGCCAAGGCAATACAATACGGTTTGGTTAAGATCCCCCCGCCTACGGCGACCCCCTTAAAAAGGGGGTAAATAGGAGGAAAAGCCCCCCTTAAAAAAGGGGGGTTGGGGGGATCTCCGAGAGCCAAATATACTAACCGAACCGTATTGCAAGGCAATATATAATTCGCCAGGTCTTAGCTTAAAAAATAAAAATAACTTGGAGTTTTAATTCTTTATTTTGAAAAATAATCTCAATTTGCCTGATGAATTCTCGAAAGTAAAATCGTCGCTCTGTTTCCGACAAATCTAACCAAAATTGTGGTATTGAAACAGCTTGAGCAACAGAACGCAAGTTAACCGGGGGGAGAGTCGCCAACTTTGCTTCGAGTGCAGATATTTCTGTGCGGAGTTTGTAAGCCCTTAACTTTGCTGTTTCGGCATCTAAAATTCCAGTTTCAATTAAAGCGGGTAACTGAGCGAGTATTTCTTGTTGACGAGCGATCGCTTGTCCTAAACTATTCTTGACTGCATCCAATTGAGGAAAATTCATCCCTGCTACTGCTAGAGGTAAATCACGGCAAACTGTTTCAATTGTATGTTCCAACACCTCTTGGTAAGGAATAGCCTTACACTTAGGGGTTAGAGGGCAGCTAGTAGAACGTAAATAAAGATACTCTTTATCTTGGTTGCGTTGGGTGACACGGGTAATTGTCAGATGTGACTGACATTCACCACAGACAACCAACCCAGCTAAAGAACGAGGCGCACTAGCAGTTCGAGATGGTAAACGGCTGTTACGGCGTAAAAGTCGATCAACTTGGGCAGCTTCTTCTTTAGAAACGATCGCAATATGGGTATTGGAGATAATTTCACCATTTTGGTAAGCTGTATTGCCGCGATAGACTGGATTAGTTAGCCAGCGTCTTCCGGTGGTGACAGAGATTTTCTTGCCGTATTTTTTCGCCAGATAACGAACTGAACCCCGCAGAGAACCATAGAGTAAAAAGTGTTCAAAAAAATCTTTAACTACTGGTGAAGTGCTGCGGTCAATGGTGTATTTTCCCTTACCTCTGCGATAGCCGTAGGGAACTTTGCCGGGTGGTGGTGCAACCTCAAGACGATTACGAGCGTGTCCTTGGCGGATGCGACGGCTACGTTGCTGACGTTGGATTGCGTGTAGCAGATTCAGCAAATCAGCGCCCAGAGGGTAATTTTCGGAAGTGTAGGGCTGTTCGGTGGCGATTACAGCTATTCCCATAACTTCGAGTTGATTTAAGCGATCGCTAATTTCTTCTACAGTATCCCCCAATTCTTCCAACCGACGGATCAGGAGATAATCTCCTGGTTCAGTTTCGCAATCGGTGAATAATTGTTGTAATTGCGATCGCTCAGAAGAGTCTGGCTTGCCCAAATCTTCATAAACCCGATCGATCTCCCATCCCCAATCGCCTTGATCAGGAGAAGATTCTAATAGCGGATCGGTGTAAGAGTAGGCAATGATTTTCATTATTTATGGGGCATTGGTTATTACTCATTACTCATTACTCATTACTCATTACTCATTACTCATTGGGCATTGGATAGGTTATTCTCTTGATCTCCCTAGTCCCCCTCACTGCTGACTCAACTCGATAATATTCCCGTCGGGATCTTGAGTGAACAGGGCAGGGCGACCGGAGGCGCTGGCTTGAATGGGATAATTATGATTGAGTAATTCCTGTTTGGCGGTGTTTAAATCAGCAACGGAGAAAGCAATGTGGGGATTGCGCCCCCATTTTTCGTTTGGATTTTCTGTGGGGACAACAGTTGCAACTATCAGGTGAATTTGGTAGTCGCCGACTTGATACCATGCACCAGGGTAGTTTAGGGAACGATCTATTTTAGATAATCCCAATACTTTGCCATAAAATTGCTCGGAGCGTTCTAAGTCAGTCACAAGAATTGCTGTATGGAGACTTTGGTTAATCTGCATTGTCGGTAAGATGCGATCGCGTTTATTTAGATTTTGACTTAGTTTGCATTCTTTTAGGGAGTAGGGACAGAGGGGAAATAACCAATGACAAATGACTAATGCAATTACAAACTTAATGGCAGTTGAACTGTAAACCTTGTTCAGCCCTGAGAACTGGTAACTTTAATCGTACCTTGGAGATATTCAACTAACTTCTTCACTAATGCTAAACCTAATCCTGTGCCGCTTTGTTGCCAGCGATCGCTTTGAGGAATCCGGTAAAACGCCTCAAAGATCCGAGATTGTTCTTGTTTGGGGATGATCGCCCCAGAATTGCTAATTGTAATTTGAAAGTAAGGAACTTGAAGATCGTCTAATATACCAGATTCAGTATCCTCATTGATGAGACTTTTTGCGGTGTCAATTACCTGAACATCTACCGTAATCTGTCCATCAGACGGAGTGTATTTACAAGCATTGTTGAGTAACTCTGAGACAATTTCGGTCAGGCTAGCCAAGTCTGAAACTAAAGGTGGTAAATTTGGGGAAACATTTACTTGAAAAGACTGTTGCCTAGCTTGGGCACGTTCTTGAAAATATTCGGCAACGTGAGGCAGCCAGTTTTGGAGTTGAATTGAAGTTAATTCTAATGGATAGACATTTACATGAATCATTCGCATGTGCAATAAATTGTCTACCAAATCTAGCTCTCGTTCGCACTGATCGCGCAGGATAGCTAAGTAGCGGGCTACAGATTCAGATGGAGAAAGTGCTTTTAAATGTAAAACACCCAGCCCTTCCAGAATATTTTCTAGCACGGAGATTGTCATTTTGATGTTTGACAAGGGTGTTCGCATTTCATGAAAGGTAGTTGCCAAAAAATCTTCTTTCAACTGGTTCAGCCGTTGAAGTTCTGCCACTTGAATTTCTAGTTGTCTAGCACGTTCAGCAGCAAGATTGCGCTCTTCGGTTAGTCGTCGTTGCGTATCATTCCGAAAAACCAATACGGCTCCTGTAATTACACTACTGTTATTTTTCAGCGGAGTAGCGCTGTCAGTTACAGGTGTAACTGTTCCGTCTTTGGCAACGAGTAAAACGCCACTAGTACAGCTTGGCGGAAATAAGCAAACCATTAAAAGCCACGAAAATTTGACTGCACCTAAGCTTAAAAATGGTACGTGTATTTACGCCGCACGGTACTAGCTAGATGGATAATAGTTTCTTGTTCGAGGGCTGCAAGAATTGGACTTTCTACCGAAAGCTGGGTTTTTTCGTCAATGAGTTGGATAACTTCAGTTAACATTTTGTCCTTAGCTTCATTCCATCGCCACCCTGTCAGGGCTTCAGCTATAGGATTAATGTACTTAACATCTAATTCAGTATCGACTACAATTACTCCATCACCCAGTAAACACCATGCCCTTTCCCTGTGAGCCAGTGAACACTGCCATTAGGATAAATCACTCGATATTCACCTTGAAAATTAGTCTGTTGTGCCAGTGCATTTAATACAGCCTGTTCAATTTGCTCAACATCCTCTGTGCCTACATGGGCGATTTGTTGAGTAGTGGCTAGCAGTGCTTCACTTTGTCGGAGTTTTTCTTCACTTTGGTGCAATTTAGCAGTGCGTTCCTGTACTTTGGCTTCTAACTCAGTATTGAGGGTTTGGAGGTTGTGGTAAAGTTCGGCTTGTTGAATGGCGATCGCTAGTTGCACTGTCAATTGGTTGAGCAGTTCCACCTCAAATGTCTGCCATTGTCGCGGTGCAGAACATTGATGCACGATAAATAGACCCCAAAGTTCAATTGCTGGACTTTCCTTGTTCTCTAACAAAATGGGGGCAACTAAATTCGCCTTCACCTGAAACCGTTCCAAAAGATTAATATGGCAATCACTTAAACCCGCTTCGTAGACGTTCGTCGCTGCCCAAATTTTTCCCCGGCAATATTCTCCTCCCTGATTTTCCTGAAAACAGGTATCTTCAATCTCAAGCCCTAAAATTGGTGTCCATTGGGGTAATACTGACTCCGCAACGACGCTACCCTGCATCTGAGGCGTAAATTGATATATCAGTACCCGATCAGCACTTAGTAACTGGCGGACTTTTTGAACACTCGTGGCGAGGATATCTTGAAGATTTAAGGATTGGCGAATATCAAGAGCGATCGTTCCTACTAACTTTTGTTGTTCCTGTTGTTGTTTTAGCTGCCGCATTAGCTGCATCTGCTCGATCGCCCCATGAACCGCTCGACGTAAATTATCAGGGGTCAATTTTCCCTTGACTAGATAATCTTGCGCCCCATTTTTGATCGCTTGGACTGCGATCGTTTCGTCTCCCTGCCCAGTTAACATGATCACAGATGTCTGGCTACCTTGGGTTTGCCGTTGTAGCTGATTGAGAAATTCCAACCCATCTATATCTGGCAATCGGTAGTCTAATAGAATTACATCCGGTATTTTCTCTTGACAGCCTTGTAGTGCCTTCTCGCCAGACTCAAATTCGTAAATATCGTAGCTGTACTACTCATCCCGCTCCAGGAAGCGTCGATATACAACTCTGTCTTCAGCAGAGTCTTCCACAAAAAATATAGTTGTCATCTATGTTGGCCTCCTAATCCAGCTGCGGTATTGGTGAGCAGAGGAGAATAATTACAGCAGATTGCAGGTTTATGAGGTACAGTAGCAGCAGTTTGCAAACCAGTTTC
>NZ_JABXKK010000079.1 GCF_017115045.1 Nostoc sp. NMS8
ATCGCTGAACTAATCGGTTCAGTTTAGCTGTTTAGGGAATTCGCCAACGGTATCCCCGCCGGAGGCGACCGCTACCTAATTGCCAAATTTACTTACTCGATCGCTACGGACAACCAACGCCTTTGGGTGTACAAGGCGAAATCTACATTGGTGGTGATAGTTTAGCTAGAGGATACCTCAACCGAACAGCACTGACAGCAGAAAGATTTATCTCAAATCCCTTTAGTGATGTGCCTCTGGCACGTCTGTACAAGACAGGGGACTTAGCTCGCTATCTACCTGATGGCAATATAGAATATTTAGGGCGCATCGATAATCAAGTCAAAATACGCGGTTTCCGCATCGAGTTAGGAGAGATAGAAGCTGTATTAAGCCAACACCCAGATGTACGACAAGCTGCGGTCATAGCACGTGAAGACGTTAAGGGCGACAAACGTTTGGTGGCATACATTGTCCCGCAAGAGTCTGCACCTACAGTTAGTGAATTGCGTTGCTTTCTTACCGAAAAGCTGGCCGATTACATGATTCCACTGACTTTTGTGTTGTTAGAAAGCTTACCTCTAACACAAAACGGTAAAATCAACCGCCATGCACTTCCAGCATTAGACAATGCACAACCACAAGCAAGCTTTGTTGCCCCCCGCAATGAGTTAGAACGCCAACTGGCACAAATTTGGTCAGATATTCTGAATGTGCAGCCAGTCGGAATCAAAGATAACTTCTTCAATTTGGGGGGTCATTCTCTTGTCGCGGTTCGTTTGATGGTCAAAATTGAACAGGAATTTGGGAAAACTTTGCCGATCGCTACACTTTTTCAGTTTCCCACTATTAAAGATTTGGCGAATCATCTCACAATTAGCAAAAATGCCCCAAGCTCTGCAAATTTAGTCGCGATTCAGCCAAAAGGAAACAAGACACCTTTGTTCTGCGTCCATCCCGTCGGTGGTGATGTTCTCTGCTATGCTGATTTAGCCCATCATCTCGGCGATACTCAACCGTTTTGGGCTTTGCGATCGCTAGGAATAGATGGCGAGTGCGAACCCCTAACCCAAATTGAGGATATGGCTGCTACTTATATCAAAGCTTTGCAAACAATCCAGCCTCAAGGTTCCTACCAACTCGCTGGTTGGTCTATGGGTGGTGCGATCGCTTTTGAAATGGCTGTTCAATTAGTTGCTTCTGGGCATAAGGTTTCTCTGCTAGCTTTAATTGATAGCTATGCACCTAACCCTAAGTTTAAAGGTTCTCTAGAGATAGATGAGGCGATACTATTAGCTGATTGGCTGAAAAACCTGAGTGAATCTAACCTAGCTGTGTCAGTATCAGTTGAAGAATTACGCCTTCTAGAACCACACGAACAATTTAACTACATTCTAGAGCAAGCCAAAAAAGACGGACTTTTACCAAAAGAAATAGAACAAAAGCAAGCCAGTTTGCTATTTCAGGTGTTCAAAGCCAACCGCCTAAGCCTGCATTCTTATATTCCCCAGCCTTATTCTGGTCGGATTACCTTATTCTGTGCCAGTGATACCCTTAATGCAGAAACCCAAGATCCTACCCACGGCTGGAGACAATTAGCGGCGGGAGGTATAGATATGCACAATATTGCCAGTAATCATTTCTCAATCATGCGATCGCAGGTACTACCTAAGTTAATCAAAGCTGAACTCACACATTTAAAATGAAGCATACTATATTAATTCAAAAACGCATTTTCAAAATATTACAAATACTAACGTTAAGAGCATAAGTTTGTTCACCAACTAGTTCCTCAATAATAACTGATAATGCCACAGATAATGCCAAAAGTAAATTTGATAAATCCTCATTTAGATAAAGAAGTAATTCGGAAAAAATATGAGAAACACTCAATTATACAGATAGAGAATTTTTTTTCAAATATCTATGCAGAACTTCTGTATGACTTTTTTTATAAACAAATCTTCAGTGATATGTGGTGTAGTGTCACATACCCCAATCCAAACCCAAATAAAGAAAAGAATATTTACAATGTTTATAAAAATAGGTACTTACCCACTTTACAAGACAATATTCAGCAGGGCAAGAAAACGGCTAGAGATACATTTAAGTCAAATTTATTTGCTTATATATTTGACGTAACGCTAGAAAATCATCAAAACATATGTAATTGTGTTGAATGCCAGCTTCGGCAATATTTAGCTTCAGATGAAGTCCTTGAATTTTTCTACGAAACCATAGGAGAAAAAGTCATCCAACCCTCGGAAATAATGGTAACTAGATACACACAAGGCGCTTTTCTTGCTCCTCACAAAGATGCAAATAAGGGCGGATTTGGCTTTGTATATAGCTTAACAAAAGGATGGAAAACAGAGTGGGGAGGAAATCTTCATTTTCTCAATGAGAAAGATTGGACTTTGGTTGAGCGGGTAATAGTGCCTAAGTATAACCTGATGACAATATTTAATTTAAATAACAATCAGGGAAAGCCACATTTTGTTTCTGAGGTTAGTCACGCAGCATCCACTGAAAGAATTTCTGTTGCTGGCTGGTATCAGTAACGTTTGAAATTTTCAGAATCCATATTCTATATCTGTTACTTAAAGGGTAGATAAATGAGGGTAGTTGCATTATTAACAGTCAGAAATGAGGAGCGTTTTTTACCCAGATGTTTAGAACATCTTTATTCTCAAGGAATTGAAACTTGTTTAATTGATAATGGTTCTTATGACAAAACTTTAGAAATTGCTAGAACGTTTTTAAATAAAGGTGTGTTTAAAATTGAACACTTACCTTATCCAGGATATTTTGAATTATCAACAATTATATCAAATGAAGAAAAACTAGCAAAAGAAATAGATACTGACTGGTTTATACATCACGATGCTGATGAAATACGCCAAGCACCAAAGCCTTATCGTACCTTAATTGAAGGAATCGAAGATGCAGATCGTCAAGGTTATAACGCCATAAATTTTGACGAATTTGTATTTATGCCAACTAGTGATGATGAATCATTTGAGGGCAAAAACTATGTTGAAGAAATGCATTATTATTACTTCTATGAACCAGATAAATTATATCGATTAAATGCATGGAAAAATCTGAATATTCCGATTAATCTCACTAATGCAGGTGGACATCGGGTAGCATTTGAAGGACAGAGGATTTTTCCTGTATCGTTTATTTTACGGCATTATGTAGTTCTGAGCCGAACTCATGCTTTGCAGAAATACCTTGGACGCGTACATTCCATGAAGGAAACTATTGAACGTGGTTGGCACAGAGTAAGCTCTTCATTTACATCAGAGCATTTAAACTTTCCCAGTCGAGAGCGACTCAAGCTTGTCAGTGCTGACAATAGCTGGGATAAATCAGAACCTTGGTTATATCAAGAATTTAAGGGGAATAGACCATTTTTGACCAACCAAATAACTGCGTGTGAAAAGCCGAACCAAGAGGAAAACTCGAAGCAGGAACTACTCAAGGAAACTAGCTGCCCTCCAATGCCCATCATTGTCAGTGTTGGTAATTCAGGTGCAACTTTGCTACGCCTAATGCTTGATGCTCATCCAGAGTTATCTATTCTGGCTGAAACTCATTTCATGTTATCAGTACTTCAACTTAAAAGTGAGGGTGATGTTCTTCGTCATGAACTATATAATTTAGTTGTTAATTCTCCAAGTTGGGGTGGCTTCCATTTATCAAAAGAAGACTTTTATAATAAACTGGGGGCAATCAATCCATTTAATCTTTCAGATGGTTTAAGATGCTTTTATAAAATATATGTGCAGCAGTTTAAAAAGCCCCGGTATGGAGATAAAACTCCACAATATCTGACACAGATGTCTTCTATTCAAGCTGCCCTGCCAGAGGCACATTTTATCCATATTATTAGAGATGGAAGAGATGTTGCTTTGTCTAAAAGAGGACTCGGAGTTGAACCAGGGAACGATATTGAAGCTCAGGCTAGTAATTGGGTGTGGCAGATTCGAGAAGCACGTCAACAGGCACAATTCTGCCCCCATTATCTAGAGATTCATTATGAAGACCTGATTACTGACACTAAAAGCGTCTTGATGAAAATATGCCAATTTATCGATTTACTTTACAGTGAAAACCTACTTACACAGTTCCTACCCGATCGCACTCGCATAAATAACTGGCAACGTGAAATGAGCATAAGCGATAGAGCCAAATTTGAAGCAATTGCTGGTAGTATGCTACACGAGTTAGGATATAAAATCTGAATCATGACCATTTGTAACCCAGAAAAAATTAAAAAAATTTTGCATAGAGCCTTAGAACAAGCAGGAACCTTTGAAGAGTGTGCGCTACTGGATTATCCTGAACATCGTAATGTTGGTGATCATCTTATCTGGCTGGGTTCTGTGTTTTACTTATCTGATATTGCAAAAACAAAAATTAACTACACTGCTGCCATTAAAAATTTTTCTGGTTCAGCAATGGAGAAACAAATTGGCAAAGCTCCTATATTTCTAAATGGTGGAGGAAATTTAGGCGATATTTGGCCGGAATGTCAAGTATTTCGTGAGCATATTATTTCTAAATATCGAGATCGTCCAATTATTATTCTGCCACAAAGTATTTATTTTGCTAATCCATCTAATTTAGCCAGAGCCGCACTAATTTTCAACTATCACCCAAATTTGACTTTGTTTGCTCGCGATAAATATAGCTATGAAATAGCACTTAAACATTTTTATAACTGCCATGTAATTCTATCACCAGATATAGTTTTTCAGATGGCTGGAATGCCTGGTTTATCGTTTCAATCAAACTCAAAATTACCCATATTGTATCACTGTAGACAAGACAAAGAATTGGAGTCGAGTTTTGTGTCTGCTTCTATTAATCTTCCTAATTTAGTAGTAGAAGACTGGCTGTCATTCAAGTTTTTAGAAAAATTTGATGATTTGCCTGTTGCTGTTGAACTTCGACAACTTTCTCAAGAAGTCTGGCAAAAAAAATCAGAAACTATTCAAGAGTCGGTATCCTGGCAGAAATGGTACTATGAGCATCCTTATGCAGCTAAATTCAATCAACTATATAATCCCTCTGTACATCAAAAAGCATGGGCTTTTATGCACTGTGCAATTCAGCAATTCCAGCAGTATCATCTAGTTGTTACAAACCGATTGCACGGTCATATTCTTTGTACTCTTTTAGGAATTTCTCATGTATTTTTACCTAATTCTTACCATAAAAATGAAATGTTTTATGAAACATGGACTTCACAAATTCCGTTTTGCCGATTTGTTAAAGATGCTTCGCAACTTGAGGCTAATGTTAGAGAGTTTTTGGATGAAGCTCTCTAATATACTGATTTCATCTTGATTGAGAAATATCTTCTCAATGCCTCTTCTATCCCACATTTGACAAGAGAAAGTTTAGTGATGCCTCAGATTCATATTTGGCAAGAACAAACAGTCAAAATAAATGACTCAATCACCGTTAGCGCAACAATTGAAACTCTCAACCAAGAGCGAAATAGCCTGTGGTACCGGGTACAAGCAGAGCATAGCTCTTTGCTAACCCAAAGTTGCGACTCATTTGTTGTTGGTATCATTTTTATGGCTATGAGCCAAGGTACTGATGTATTTGTTCATGGTGAGGTTTCTCCCTCTTTGCTACAAAATCTGGAAGAGTTTCAGGCAGTGTGGTCATGCTGGAGGCCAAACCATTACCAGCAAGTTGAAATCACTGTAGATATTGAGCGAGAACACTCCGTAGTCAATAGGCCGGAACGAGCAATTTCTGCTTTTTCAGGTGGGTTGGATAGCTGTTTTACTGCGTTTCGTCACAGCCGAGGAAAGTGTCGTAGAAGTCAGCGTCCTCTACAAGCAGGGTTAATGGTTCATGGGTTTGACATTCCCCTCATTGAGCAAGAATCCTTTGACAGAGCGGTGCAGAAATCCAAGTTGACTCTTGCTAGTCTGGGTTTAGAACTTATTCCTATGGCAACTAACTTCCGCGATTTCAAGCAAAATTGGGAGGATACGCATGGAATAGCTGTAGCTTCCTGCCTGATGCTATTGCAAGGTGGTTATTCAATAGGTCTAATACCTAGCTCTGACCCTTACCATGCAGTCGATCTATCCTGGGGATGGGGTTCCAATCCCTTAACAGATCCCCTACTGTCCAGCAGCACTTTTCCAATTATTCATGATGGTGGAGCCTTTTCCCGTCCGGCAAAACTCATGCGGATTGTCGAGTGGCCAGAAGCCTTACAAAATCTCAGAGTCTGTTGGGAAGGGAAACGAAAAGATCGTAACTGTGGATATTGCGAAAAATGCGTTCAAGCTATTCTAACTTTTCGAGTATTGGAACTTGGTTTGCCCCCATGTTTTGAGAATGATGTTACTAACCAGGAAATCGCCAGGGTTTTGAAAAAATATCTTTTGATTGAATATGCTCCCATCCTGGCAATTGCTAAAGACCGTTCCATCTCTGACTCATGGGTAACAGTTTTAGAAGAGTTTGTGAATACTAATGCAGTCACAAAAGAAAATCCATTATGTGCATCTCATGCATACGACTGTTTAAGGTGTACTAGAATGAATTCTCTTGCTAATTCAACGTGAGTTCGACGACTTAAAAAAGTTACAAGATAAGGCTCTCCTCTGTATTTAGATAACAATACGCGTAATTTTTCAGCGATGGATAATATAGGATCTTGGTTGGATATGACACAGATTTTTTGCAATGTAGATGACTTCTGCCAACAATGGGAGAATATGTGGCAACAAGTACCTCTCCATCTTAGGGGCTGCCAAGGCAAACTCCATCTCTGACTCATGGGTTACAGCTTTAGAAAAAGCTATCATACAGAATCGGTATGTTAACGCTTTGAAAGATAATTTGCAGATCGCATAATCAAAATCCTCATAGAAATGCAACCCGTTATAAGTGTTATTATCTGCACCCACAATCCTCGGCGTGATTATCTGGAAAGAGTGTTACAAGCGCTCAATGAACAGATTTTGCCACAAGAATTCTGGGAACTTTTGCTAATTGACAATGCAAGTGAGCAAGTACTGTCTGAAGAAATTGACTTAAGTTGGCATCCTCGAAATCGTTGCATTCGAGAAGAACAATTAGGTTTAACTTCAGCTAGATTACGAGGAATTAAAGAAGCCGTAGCCAAGATTTTAGTCTTTGTTGATGATGATAATGTTCTAGATAAAGATTATCTAGAAGTAACATTAAAAATTAGCAAAAACTGGCCAATTCTTGGAGCTTGGAGTGGGCAAATCAGACCTGATTTTGAAGAGCAACCTCCAGATTGGACAAAACCTTACTGGGCAATGTTAGCTATCCGAGAATTTGAGCAAAATCAGTGGTCAAACTTACGATTCTCAACCAAAACTACCCCTTGGGGGGCTGGTCTATGTGTCCGTAAAGTTGTTGCTCAAAAATATGCTGAGTTAGTTTATAACCAACCCGAACGAGCTACTCTAGGTCGCAAGGGCAACCAGTTACTCTCCTGTGAAGATAATGACTTAGCGCTGACTTCCTGTGACATTGGTTTGGGTACAGGTCTGTTTACATCTTTGAAATTGACTCACTTAATTTCGGCTTATCGTCTTCAAGAAAATCATTTATTAAGGTTAGCCCAAGGAATGGGTTACTCTCACACAATCCTAAATTTTTTTCAACAGGGTAAACTTCCTGATAAACAGTCTTGGCCAGAAAAGTTGTTGCAGTACTACCAAAGTTGGCAAATGGACTCAAGAACACGTCGCTTGCATCTAGCCTTTCAAAAAGGTATAAAGTTAGCTTTAAAAGAACTCATTGCTCGATAAAAATTATTTATTTTCCAAAATGGATAGTAGCCTGATTACTCAAGCCATTGAAAGATTGAACCAAATGGCTCGGCTCAATGTTCAAATTAGTTGGCGATATTACTCTTCAGATACTACCGATGCTAGTATCAGCCTCTCTACAGACGTTCTGCACTGGCCGATCGCTCAACTCAATGTCAAAGGACACATTACCATACCTGCTGGTGGTCAGGTGTTATGGCTTGCTCAACAATTTGTGATTCCTCAAGATTTGCATGGCTATCCTTTAACAGATTTAGCATTACGGCTGGCTCTAACTTGGTGGGCAAAAGATGTCAAAATTTTTGTGAATGGCTCTCTAGTACAGGAAGGAGATTTGTTTGATGCCTCAACCAGGGTATTGCTGATTCCATCTGTGAAAACAGGAGAGGAGCTTATTGTTGCATTACGCTTGGTAAGTCCAGATAATGATACAGGGGCATTGATGCGATCGCACCTGGTGTATGAGTCTACCAATGACGATCGGCTTGACCCTGGTTTTGTCGCTGATGAGTTAATTATATTACGGCGCTATTTAGAAACTCACGCACCAGAAAAGTTGGATGCCATGATAGTGGCTGTTGCTTTAATTAATTGGGCAGCTTTGCCAGATGGTCAATTCTTTGAGCGATCGCTTACTACCTTACACCAAAACCTAGCACTAGCAATTGATGAATTACCACTGCTACAAGAACGCCGCATTTTTTTGCTTGGTCATTCTCACCTTGATTTAGCTTGGTTGTGGCCAATAAGTGAAACTTGGGAAGTTGCCCAGCGCACTTTTGAATCAGTTTTGAAACTACAGCAAGAGTTTCCTAGCTTAATTTACTGCCATTCTAGTCCAGCTTTGTACGCTTGGATTGAACAACATCGCCCGGACTTGTTTGCTGCTATTCAACAACAGGTTGCACTTGGACGATGGGAAATAGCAGCCGGAACGTGGGTTGAACCGGATCTCAACCTGATTAATGGCGAATCAATTGTCCGGCAGATCCTTTATGGTCAGCGTTATGTGCAGGAAAAGTTTGGTGTGTTAAATCAAGTGATTTGGTTGCCAGATAGTTTTGGCTTCTGTGCAACTTTACCCCAATTTCTGCAACAAGGCGGGATTAAATACTTTGTTACCCAAAAACTGAGTTGGAATGATACCACAGTGTTTCCTTTCGGAGTTTTTTGGTGGCGATCGCCCGATGGCACTGAAATACTTAGTTTGATGTCTAACTCGATTGGTGAAGATATCAACCCGATAAAAATGGCTAACTATGCCATTGATTGGGAAAAGCAGACTGGTTTAAAAGATGCTTTGTGGCTTTTTGGCTGTGGCGATCACGGTGGCGGCCCTACCCAAGATATGTTGAATGTAGCAAGCCGTTGGCAAAAATCTTCTTTTTTGCCAAGTATAGAGTTTACTACAAGTGAGGCTTATTTAGAGCGAATTAGTAGATCGGAGTCCACAACTAGCACTCAGCAGTTTATCTCTGCTGTTTCATCACAGGCTGAAGAAGAAAAGCCTAACCCCCTACCTGTCTGGAATGATGAACTGTATTTTGAATTTCATCGCGGTTGCTATACTACTCATGCCCATCAAAAACGTTGGAATCGCCACTGTGAAGGGTTATTATACCAAGCAGAACTGTTTGCTTCTTTGGCAACTCTGAGTGCTGGGGTAGCTTATCCCAAGGCTGAATTAGAAAACGCTTGGAAAAAAGTATTATTTAACCAATTCCACGATATTTTACCAGGAGCGTCAATTCCCCCAGTTTATGTAGACGCAAACCAAGCTTGGCAGGAAGTAGACAGAGTTGGTTCAGAAATATTGGAATCTTCCCTTAAAGCGATCGCATCCCAAATTGACTTTCCTTTACCGCCACAGCCAGAGGCTTTACCAATTATCGTCTTTAACCCTTTGAATTGGCAGCGCTCGGAAGTAGTTGCTGTCCCTTTACCAACTTCCTCTTTTAAGTATTGGGAAATTTATGATTTAGAAAGAAACCTCTTACCATCTCAGATGTCTGAGCGTTCATTACTCCTCTTTTTAGCAAATGATATTCCATCAGTCGGTTATTGTGTCTTCTGGCTATGTCCTCAACAAGCTGTAAAGCCTGAAGCGAAGATAAATACAAAATATTTGATTCTCGAAAATGAATTTTTACGAGTAATTGTTGATGATAAAAGTGGTGAATTTTGTAGTATTTTCGACAAAATTCATCAAAGAGAAATTGTGAATCAACAATGTAATCAACTCCAAGCATTCCAAGATAGTGGTCAGTATTGGGATGCTTGGAATATTGACCCTAACTATGCTGAACATCCTTTGCCTCCAACAGATTTAAAATCTATCGATTGGGTAGAGCAAGGGATTATACAACAGCGTTTGCGGGTGGTACGACAAATCGGAGAATCTGAGTTTTCCCAAGATTACATACTCTCAGTTGGGTCGCCAATTCTTAAAATTGTTACTACTGTAAATTGGCAGGAGAGACAAGTTTTAGTCAAAGCAGCTTTTCCGCTAAATATACAAGCAGAGTACGCTACTTTTGAAATTCCCTGTGGTGCTATTGAGCGCCCTACTCAGCCTCAAGAACCTAGAGAAAAAGCAAAATGGGAAGTTCCAGCCTTACGCTGGGCAGATTTAAGTACTTCTCTTCTAAAAGAAAAACAAGGACAAGCATCGGATTTACCTGCGTCGAAGGAAGAATTTGAGGAGGTTAGCTACGGTGTGAGTTTACTCAACGATTGCAAGTATGGTTACGATAGTCAATCGAGTCAATTGCGTCTCACTTTACTACGCAGTCCAAAATGGCCTGATCCAGAAGCAGACCGAGGTGAGCATAAGTTTACCTACGCTCTCTATCCTCATGCAGGTAACTGGCAATCAGCCCACACCGTCCGACGTGGTTATGAATTAAATCTACCACTGCAAGTCATCATTTATCCTACTACAGAGACTACTAAAATAAAACCTCTAGCAGCAGTTGGTCGTTTATTAGATTTATCCGCTGAAAACTTAGTTTTAATGGCTTTCAAGCAGTCCGAAGACAACCCTCAACAATGGATCTTACGCTGTTATGAATGCTACGGACAGCAGTCTGAGCTATCACTGCAAAGCGACTTGGGATTAGCAGTGTCGCACTCTGTCAATACATTGGAGCAAATCACACATTCTTCAAAAGAGTTATTTAAGGAAAATAAATTTAACGTTTTTCCTTGGAAGATTCTTACTTTTTGTATTAACCTAATAAGTAATGAGACGTAAGTAGGTAAGCAGGGATCTTAATGCTGCATCCAAACTTTCGGCTACGCTTTCCAGGCGAAATAAAAAACCAAATCGCTGCTAGTACATGGATTAAATCAGTGCGCTGTTTTTCTTTGTCTTTGATAGTTCCTTTTTCTGGCTCTTTGGTTACTTTTATGGAGAATTAATACTAAAGTGCCAGTTTAATAAACTTCGTAATCTAAAATTACTAAAGTTCCGAAAGCCGTATACAAGCCTTTTAATTAACTTTAGTTTATTATTAATTCCTTCCACAGTACCACTAGTGGTTCCAATACTGTTCGGTTAAGGGGAGATAGGAGGTGAAGTCAAAGATATTTTGTTCTCGTATACATTACGCGAACAAAAAACGAAAAAAGTTGCTTATACCTTACTGTTGGTACGCTCAAAAAACTTAATTGTTAATTGATGAGAATATCTTTAAACCGTGGAGCTATAAATTGAGGATGAAAAACTTAGAAGTTCAAAATGGATATATTCAACTGGCCTGTCTAAAAATTTGAAAAGATAGTTTTTGTCGGGGAGAACCATTATTTCGATGACTTCGTTTTTTACTCTTAAACTTAGAGCGAGCTTTCTTGACTACTCTTGGATTACTTCTATGTTGTCGTAAAGGGATTTCTAAATCGGAGATTTCGGCAATTAACCAACTATAATATGTATTGATATCCAGTTGATTATTTATCTGACGTTGAAACTCAGGAATTGCACGCCGAATAACTCGTAAACTCCCAATAAAACTTAACTTTAATGGAGAAATATTTTTCAAAGTGGCACTTTGAAACATTAAATACCGTAGGCAATAATGTCCTAATAACCACCCATAAATTTCTTGGACTACTTCACGAGGATTCTTAGAACGGATAGGTATTTTTCGTCCATTCAGATGTGAATGGCACTAAGAAAAGCGTAAATGTATTATTTACAAGGGTTTCATCACTTTGGAAAAACGTAGGCTAATGAAGCAGCGATCGCAAACTGAGAGTTGCAGATTATTCTGATTCCTGCCCTTAAAACTATTAGTTTTCTAAACCCCTTGCCAGGCAAGTATTTCAGCTTTTATTAGTGCCATTCGATTTAGTACCCGAATTTTAAGCACCTCACTTTGGAGCATTGCTCCCGTGCAATTATTACTTGTTCCCGCCGAGCAAATGGTTGATAATTTGAGGTAGGTTAACAATTTCGTGCATCAGGTCTTGTGGGCTAAATCCTAAAACCTTCAAGATAATCACGATGATAACAATTGCGATTGCTGTACTGAGGAATGTCTTCAATAAATCCAGTAATGCTCTGAAAATTATCAAAGCGACAATCACCGCCGCAACTAAAATTATTAAATTAACTGGCATGTTTTTGCTTGGGTAAATCTCACAAAATCAGTCAACACGGAATTATTTGACAGCTACAAATCAAAATCAAGGCTGAATGTTTCGCCTGAAGAATCCTCTTCTTCTTCCTCTGTAATTGGGATTGAAGTCTTTGAGGGTAGTTGATTTGACTCAGTATTAATCAGTGTATTTGCTACAGGTTGTGCAGGTAATCCAGCCTTAATGAAAACAAAATAGCAATCAACGATAAAGTAAAGGGTGTCTAAGTAACTTTTATCTAATTTTTGTGATTCTGCAAATATGCGCTCTCGGTAATTATCTTTGAGGCGAACTTTTTCCGGTGTTAAGTCTTTTTTATCTGCCATAGTTATATTCACTTAAGAGATGTAGTAGTTGGGTTCTTGCTGCTAATGGTTTTTGCCATCTCTAAAAGCCTAAAAACATTAGCTTCCACCGGATTGTCCAGGATTTTGAAGCCGTTTTTCTCCAACAGCTTCTTGAATCCTGGTAACAGGCAACCCCCACCAATCGCCCAGATTTCATCCCCCTGGTGCTTAGCATCAAGTGTTAGATTCACCACTTTCTTCAAGTATTTTTCATACCAGTCTTTCAAACACGCACTGTATATGTCTTTGATATCGATGTCACGGCTGTACCGAGTATGCCCCATTTCCAGACAAAATCGGATTTTGGATGCATCCCCGATTTTTCCGCCATTTAAATGTTTCATTTTTTGGGAAATATCATCGATGAGAACTTCTACACCAATGGGGTAAGCAGTGTGAACTTCTCGTTGACCCCGGTTGTAACGAGAATACAGGGTTGTACCATTGCCAAAGTCTAAAATGGTTAATTTTTTTGGTAATGGATGCCCAAATAATGCACCCATCCCCTCTAGTACAACTTTAATGACTTCTACTTTTACTTCTGATTGTTTGCCAGCAAGTATTGGTTGATATTCTCCATTGAGTACTTTTTGTAGTTCTTCAGCCAGACCAACATCATGTAAGCTGACAACTAATTTTAAGTGCCAAGCCTTACGGTGTGGGAGATGTGCCAATGCACCCAATAAAGTCAATAATGCGTTGTTGACTTTATTTTCATTGTTGTCTGTGTTGCGGTCAAAATAATTTCCTGTACGGTAAGCTGATTCTCCGACTGTGTAAGCACTACCGTTAAAAACTACACGCCCTGGCACATCTTCCATCTCGGCATTGGTTATATAGCTAGGGACACGAACTACTTCAAAGCCATCGACTAAAAGTTTGAGACTTCCGTAACCGTTATCGAAACCCGCAGGAAAAATTTTTTGTAAGGTGTGAATGTTAGACATAGGGGACGAGTCAATACGCTTTGATTTGTTAAAGTTATCTGTTCAGGTGAAGTGGGGAGCAGAGAAGAGATGAATAAAATAACCACCCCTTTCTTTCCAGACTCAAGAGTTTATCATAACCCCTTGGGGGCTAAGTGGGGTACAAATATGAATTAGTCAAATATGCCCCATATAACCCCTATCTATACCCTATATAGGGGTTATTTTCTCTCTAAAGTACTGAAGTATATTTGGGGTATATATAGCCCCTATACAGCCCCCATAAACAATTTTTGAAATCTTTTTTATTAATGCAGTAGAAATTAATTTAGATGGTTGTTCAACTTCATCAACACTTGGTCGTGGCGGTAAAGTAGGCCACCATAGCTCTCTGTCATCTGGGCCAACAACTGCTCCTGTCGGTTTCAATCCATTCCGATTCAACATTGAAGTATTAGCAAAGGTTTCAATGCGTGGCTGCGGTTGACTTGTTAGGTTATTCGCATACTTGACTTGCCAGGAGTAACTGGTGAGTGCTGTAGCTTCATACTGTTCAGCAGTAGTAGTGCTGCAACTAGTTAGTGTCAGTGCCGTTAGTGCAGTTATTATTGAGGGTAAAAATCTCATTTGCATTATCAGTTGTAAATATCTCTTACCAATCACTCTTTAAAAGGTTATGTGCCATCATCACTGCCAAGGTGAAGGTATCGCCGTAATCGAAAGCACTTGCCTTGCTTGCAGCCTAATCGCTGTTTGCTCACAGTTGGGGCATTTTACCTTTGTGAAAATTACTGAAGGTCGTCCTTTGTACTCGCCCATCACAGGATCTCCCGTGTACTCGCTGATTATCCCCGAATTGCAGTGGTAGCACTCGAATATCACACGTCCTATTTCCGAGTTGCAATCCAGAAATTGCATGTGCTGACAGGGTTCTGGCGGTAATTCTGGTTCTTCGGGGGGGTCTTGAAAGGGTATATGAGGTTTGGTTGCTGGTGGTGAATCTATTTTTTTCTTGTTGGGCTTGCCAGTCACCTGCGGCTGAATTTTTGGCGGCTTCATGGGTTTTTCCTCGACAGGGGCATGGTCAGGCTGTTGGCCAGTTGTGAGTTCTTTCGGCAACTTGTCATCAGCCGGGGTAGGGTCAATTTTGGAAATTTGGTTGTTGGACTTTGGCTCTTCTTTCTTGGGAGTTTTAGAGGGAGGCTCAGTAGATTTCATTAGTATTTTTGTCAGGGGGTTACTTATATTCGTTTTATTTAACCAAAACGTTTTGGTTAACTCTATTTTTATTCTTTATTCTGAATCAGTGATAACATCAAGCCATATATTTGGGTTAATTGACTTATTTGATAATAGATACTCTGCTGAATCTTTTCTAAAAGAATACTTGAAAACTATCTTAGAAATGATAATTCTATGAAGACTAATACAATCGTTGCAAAGTGAGAATTGCTCCTATGGTAAAATCCAAGCCTATGAAGACTACGACCAAATCTGAAAAGCTTCCTAAAATTTTGGCATTTGCTAACCAGAAAGGTGGAGCAGGGAAATCAACAGGAGCAGTTCATGCTGTTGATTGGTTTACCCAGATGGGATATTCCACTATCTTAGTTGATGCAGATGGGCAGGAAAGCTCATCAAGTTGGTTGAAGGATCTGAACTTGCCTTGTAAGATCATGGGTGATCCAGAGGTTTTATTTGACGAACTTCCCAAGTTAGCAGAGTCTTATGATGTTGTAATTGTTGATGGGCCAGGAAATGCAAGTGAGGTGACAAAAGCAATTTTGATCCGTTCTAATTTAGTACTTATTCCTTGCAGGGACTCCATGATCGATTTAGCAAGTACAGGTAAAATTGTACAATTTGTGCGTCAAGCAAAGGAAATTCGAGGAGGGCTGCCGATAGCAGCGCTTTATCTAAATGCAGTAAAAGATAACACTATTTTATTACGAGAAGCTAGAGAAGCTTTGCAAAGCGGTATTATACCTTTGCTTAATACTACCCTTCCTGACCGTCAATGTATCAAGGATGCACCTGGACAAGGTAGTACAGTATTTCGTATGAAGGGAGAAGCTCCTAAAGCGGCGGCAAGTGCTTACGTCAAAATCCTAACAGAAGCTTTGAAGTTATTTGAATCAGAATCATGACTCGACGGAAACTTAAGGATAATATTGCTAACAATGAAGAACTGAACTTTGTCTTTGGACAAGCCACTACTCAGGAAATTGTACAAATAGCGTCAGTAGCTCAAGAACAAATCATTCCGTACAACGCAATTGTTTGTACATTCACATTTATTCCAGATGGCAGACCAGTTCGGCATTACTATGATTTAGAAGAGCTACAACAATGGGCGCTGAATGATATTCAACCCAATGGAATTCGTTCTCCTCTGTGGGTACGTCCCCATCCGACTCAATCTGAAAAATATGAGTTGGTTGCAGGACTTCGGCGATTAAAAGCAGCAGAGATACTAAATTTGAAAGACATACCAGTCAAGGTTTTTGATTGGGACGATCAAACCGCTTTTTATGCTGCGATATCAGAAAATACAAATCGCCGTGACTTCAGTGCTTTAGAGGAATTAGACAACACTTTGCGAGTGCTTGAAATTCAACTGGGCTACGAAACTGAGCAAGTTGTTAGTTTTCTTTACAGAATGAACAACGCCACAAAAAATACTGTTAACCAAAATGTTTTGGTTAGTCAAGAAGCTGAACTTGTTCAACAGGTATTTAATTCATTCGGGCGAATTACTTGGCAATCATTCGTTGCAACTCGACTTCCCTTATTTAAAAAACCAGTAGAGATATTGAATGCTATTCGTCAAGGCAAAATTCATTACACTAAAGGAATTTTGATTGCTAGTGTCAAAGACAAAGATAGCAGGCAAAAAGTTTTAGAAGAAGCTATCAATAATTCCCTTAGCCTTTCTGAAATCAAGCAACGAGTTAAAGCATTCAATGGTAGTAAAAAAGCACTGTCCGAGTCCGAAACTGTAAGCCTGAAACAACGCTTAACTAACACGATTGAGGTGGCAAAGAAAAACAAGATGCTTTGGAGTGATCCGAAAAAAACTCAACAGCTAGAGAATCTGCTTAGTCAGCTTGAAGTGATTGTCAAAAATTGAAAATAGAAGTGGACTTGGTAGTAAGATAAGAGCAATAAACTCAGCCGTGAGACTTACGGCATACGCTCCCTCAAGTGCAAAACGTTGATCAGCGTCGTGTATTACCCACATGAGTTTTAGTAATATCATCCCTCAGACGCTTAGGACACTTGACATGAATTGTATCTTCATCTATCATTCAACCAAATGGTTGAATCAAATTTAGCTCTTGATAAAATTTTTGGTGCGCTTGCTGATGTGACGCGTCGAGACATTCTTGAACGAATATTAACAGAGGAACATACTATCAGCGAATTAGCACAATTTTATGCGATCTCCTTGGCAGCGATCGCCAAGCACGTCAGTGTGTTGGAGAAAGCCGGACTCATTACCAAGCGTCGAAGTGGGAAGGAGAAAGTTATCCAGATTCAGCCGAAAAATATCAAAGTAGCCGCAGCATATCTGGGCGAGTATGAAAAAATCTGGAACGCCCGCTTCGATACTTTGGAAAAGCTACTAGAAGATAAATAACAAAGTAGGAGGAGGGAAGTATGGCACATCTTACAGTAACAGTTCCAGAAAATTCACAAAATATCCTGGGTACTGTCACAATTAACGCTCCTTTAGAAAAGGTATTTGAAGCATATACCAAAGAAGAACTGTTTGCGAGTTGGTGGTGTCGCGGTAATTCAATGAAAGTGTATCACTTCGATTGTCAAGACGGCGGCAGTTGGCACATTGCTGAACAATCAGAAGATGGTAACGAGTATGAGTTTAGGGGCTGTTTTCATGAAGTCGCTCCACATGAACGGATCGTGCAAACATTTGAATTCTTGGGGATGCCGGAACGTGGCCATGTCATGCTGGAAAAAGCTGAGTTTGTAGCAATTGACGAACATACAACAGAAATTCGCACGCATAGCACAGCAATGAGCCAGGAAGACCGTGACGGCATGGTTGCCAGCGGCATGGAAAGCGGATGGCGGCAGTCGGTTGAAGCTCTCGGCAAGCTTTTGGAACCAGACGATTAATTACAACTCGCTCTCCCAAAATATTGAGCGTGGTTGGAAGTTGCCGATTCTAAAGAGTCAATTTTCGTGCAGCATGACAACTTATTTAAACCAAACCTGGGAGATTAAATTCAATGCCTTATGTAGATGGTTTTGTTGTAGCTCTGAACCATCAGAGCGATCGCTATGTCTTTACAATTCCTCTCCTGCATCAATCATTTTCGCTAACGATTCAGCGTTGAATCTGGTGAGCGATTCTGCTAACTGCTGAAAATATCGGTATTGCTCGTCTGCATACTCACCTGGCTCCAACTCTAAAAGCTGACAAAATTTGAACTAATCAACTTGAGAGTTGAATTCACCAATCGCAGTGGCGAACTTTTCAGCTTATTGGTGTGATTCAGTGCTGGCTGTTGATGCTTTTCCATTATGATTATAAATGCTTCCTTCTTCCGTCATATTATTCCCCCAATAGTATTTTAGTTTTCTGGGACGTTTGGTGACACTAGGGCAGAGGCACAAGAGTTGGGATGAATTTTGATCGCAACTGAAATCTAAGTAGAAAATTAAACTACTGTAAATCAATCACCAAATAGTTGTTTGATTGCCAAAAAGGTTGATAATATCCATATTGCAAAAATTTGTGAGTAGCGTGGTAGATTATGACATTGAAAAACACTTTTGGTGAATATAGTTTTGTTATTAAAGTAGACGTTACTAATCTAGAAGCTAGTGTTGAGTGGTACAAAGACAAACTTGGTTTGGTTCCCCAATCAAAATATGACACGCCTAACTGGAGACAGTTTAGTTTCCCTGATATTCCAGGCTTTGCAATTGGATTGAACTTAAGTAACTCAGTTGAAATAGGTAATACCGTTAGTACCTTTGTTGTAAACGATATAGTTTCTGCTCGTCAAAGCTTGATTGAAAAAGGAGTAGAAGTTGAGCCAATTACAGATGTTGGTCACGGAGTGCAACTATCCATCTTCAAGGATATTGACGGAAACCTGTTAGGGCTGCGACAAAACCCGTAGTCAACACCCTAGCTTGCTACTGAAATCGGAATCAGGAGGCAGCAACTGAACTCTTCTACCTGCCTCAAAACAAGTTGTGCATCTCATTGATTCTTTACAGTATGTGGATTTATCTCAAATAGAGGGTTCTCCAGACTTTGTTATTTTCGCAAGCTTCCTCCCTTTTACTTTTAACCTGAAGTCAGCGTCAAATTTTCCCGCTTTTTACTGGAGCTAACCATTTTTACCAAGTGCTGATTCAAATAGCTTTGCGCCGAAATGTACAAGCTTTCCCAAATTTCTTGGTTACGGCTGATTTTCGTACCTACTGTATTCCCTGCTGTCTTTTCCGATATTAAATATTTGCGAAAATAGTTTGTCCACACGTGTTGCAAAAAGTCTTCAGCAAATTCGTTAAATGGCAGAATCCATTTATAATCTTGATCTAAAAACACCCGATAGGATGCAATTATCGGTAGTGCCAAATCTGTTGGCGCACCGAAACCAAATGAGTACTTGCTATCAGGTAATAATGTATTTTTACGTGTATCTATTGATGCCAGGTCGTTTACACCCTTTCTTCTAGGGTTACTGATATGATCTTGGATTAATTCGTAGAGTCTTTGCTCTATCCACAAGGCTTGAGAGAGTAGAGGCAGTAGAGCGATTAATCTTTCCCTCTCAGTGTCTGTGATATGAGAGGGGATACTCATACCTGCTGGGTGCTTGGTTCGTTTATTGCTGTCGGGATTGTATTTATTTCTGTCGAGGCAGTAAAGGAGTTTGAGTAAATGGGTTACATTGCACTGGGCATTTCTGGGAGCGCCGCTTTGGTTTTGGTAATAGGCAATGCGGAATTTTCTATCTTCTTTCTGTTCTAAGGAAGCTAAGTACTGCTTGATGAATTTGTAATCACCTCTGGCATTGACCTTAGAGCGAGAATCTACTGGCGTTGTCGTATTTGATGCTAAAGCGATATCTTTTGCTTCATCTTCCAGCAATCCAATGTGGATGGTGACTTTGACTCTAGCTTGGGTTAGGTCATATTTATAAGTTTTCGCTTGCTCAAATGCTAAAACTGTATGACCGCCATTGATAATCCCATCACTTCCACCTTCACTAGCTTCTAAGACTTCTAGTTCAAGTTCGGTTTTGTTTTTGTTGGGTTTAACTTTATTTACACACAAGGTTATTCCACTATGACGTGAGAAGAATTTCTCAGGTTGAGTCGTCACAGAGTCAAAAATTTGTCGGTATGTCGCACTTTTGCGGTTTGGTTCCCTGATATTTGGTTCTAGCGGTAGGTCTGTAGGGAATGTGTCTACATGGGCGGTGGCGATGATGCAATTGGGTGCGGCTTGAAAAGAGCTATCTATCTTTAAGTTCCAAGTCTTGGGCATAGTTGATTAGAGTTGAGTTGGTCTTGAACTTGTGCAATCAGAAAATCTAAAATTATCTAAGCGGGACAGCTTATTCTTCATTAATTAACTGTAACAAGGCTTCCGTTGATATCTTGCCACTTATATTAGTACCTTTATTCATCATTTACTAATCCATAATGACCAGTCCAACTACCGACTCAGTTCGCTCTTACCTAAAAGAAATCGGTCGCTATCCTCTGCTGTCCCCTGACCAAGAAATTACATTGGCTAGACTAGTGCAGCAGATGATGGCGGTTGAGCAGCAACGGCAAGCTCTTGCCCTTCAACTTAACCGACAACCAAGTGATTTGGAATTAGCTACCTCGCTTGGGCAAAACGTAGCTGAACTACAGTCAATCGTTCAACAAGGACAAAAGGCTAAACAGAAAATGGTGACAGCTAACCTACGGTTGGTGGTTTCTGTTGCCAAAAAGTACCAAAACCATAATTTAGATTTTCTCGACTTGCTTCAAGAAGGGGCACTAGGACTGCAACGAGGGATTGAAAAGTTTGATCCTAATAAAGGCTACAAATTATCAACCTACGCTTACTGGTGGATTACCCAATCAATAACACGGGCTGTAGCAGATAAGTCTCGCACTATCCGTCTACCAATCCATATCAACGAAAAGTTAAACAAAATCAGAAGAATACAGCAGCAGTTGTCTCAGTCTTTGGGTCGTCCTCCGGTTGTAGCAGAAATTGCCGAATCCTTAAATCTGTTGCCTAATCAAATAAGAGATTACCTTCAGATTTCTAAATCTCCAGTCTCATTAGAAATGCGAGTGGGAGATGAGGGTGAAACTGAACTAGCCGATATTTTACCTATGGATGGCCTTTCGCTGGATGAGCAACTCAGTCAAGACCTTCTACACCACGACTTGGCCGAGTTGCTGGCATTGCTTAAGCCAAGGCAGCGAGAAGTATTGACTTTACGCTTTGGATTAGAAGATAATCAGCAGCTAACCTTGAGTCAAGTTGCAAAACGCCTAAACCTTAGTCGAGAAACAATTCGTAAAACTGAACATCTTGCTCTGAAAATTTTACGCTCTCATCAAAACAAGATTAAAGACTATCTTCTTAATTAAGTGTTTCATTTATATGAGCAAAATCCGCTACTCCAAAGACTGCAAACAAGTCGCCACTGCTGTTAAAGATGCCTCCAATTGCGGCTGTCAGGAATGCGGTGCGATCGCGTACCCGCACTTTCCGGTGGCGATTACCTCTGCTTAGTCCCTGGTGAAAAACCATCAGATTGTTACTGTTTCAATAAAATGATGCGTGAATATATTGCTATCTAAAAACTATCCTTATAAATAGAACACCGAAGAAAGAGCCGATGCCCAGCAAAATTATTGATGTCAAAGAGTACACCGTCAGAGCGCACAAACGGGAAATTCACACTCGCGTTTTCAACTTCGTATGTAAGCAGTGCGAACAACCCACCCAGAGAGAAACTTTTGGTGTGCGACCGCTCTATTGTGAGAAATGCCGTCCGCCACAAGCACCCAAGCAATCGAAAGTAGTTCCGATAGGCAAGAGGAAACCCAGAGCGATGAACTACAAAAGTGGCAAAGGTATAGGCGGATGATTTTTTGCGTAAATGTTAAGAGCGATACCTTCTCTTCTCCTATCGGAGACACTTCGTGAACGAGAGGCAATGCCTTTCCTGCGTTCGGCACGTCTTCTCTACGAGACGCACTTGCGTTCGACGAACGCCAACGGAAAAAGCGGTTACGCCATCGCACGAAAGTGAATGAAGCAGTAATATATGTGTGAGGTTACGGCAGTTGCATCAATTGGACAGCCGTGGTGAGGCTGTGGATTGGCTGTTGCAGGGGTTGGGGATTTTGCCAAACTGTATGTTTCACGGGAGCAATCGAAACTACTGGCGGCTGTTGAAAGGGAGTACAACCTTGTATGGAGACAGCAAGAGTAAACTTGATTCTTAATACAACAATGCAACAATTAACTCGTTGTATGAAAGCAATTCTGATTCTCGTTGGTCTTCTGTGCTTGATCTGAAGAGACGCTGCATTGTAACGTTTCTACTGTTGAGTGCGAAATGGGAAATTGCGTATTTCTAGGCGTTTACAACCCTGGGAAAAATCCGATTCAAGTCTAATAAAACATCTTCAAATCCAGGAATCGTTACTGACTGATGTGGTAAAGATATCTGCTTGCTGAGATAATTGAATTCACCTTGAGCATTTTGATAGGGTTGGCTGTAACGCTCAAGTTGGCGAAGATTTAAGTTGACAATCCAATAATCAGAAATTGCGGCTTCTGCGTAGATTTTTAACTTTGTTGTTTGGTCGTAATCTAGGGTTGAGTCCGAAATCTCAATCACTAAAAAAATATCTTCGGGATAGGGATGATGGGCGAGATAATCTTCATCTTTGCCACGTGCCATCGCCACATCTGGTTCAGGTTCGCTTTGATTTGGCAAAGTAATCGGATCTTGTCCACGAATGACGGCGCGATCGCCCAATAATCGATCCAATTGGCGGCATAAGATAGAACCGCAGACTGTATGAGGTGTACCCTTGGCTACCATCTGAATTAGTTCTCCGCGAATCAACTCGATGCGATCGCTCTCATGTAGAAATTCTAGTTCAATCAGCCGATGATATTCGTCAATAGTAAATCGTTTTGGTGTGACAACGTTCATGGGACATCATCGATTTAACTGTTATGTATTTTCTAGCTTACCATCTGTATCCATTCGCTGTAGCCCCGGTTCATAAAGCGTTGCCATTTTCTGCTTTCCGCCAAGGGTCATAATTGGTTTATGATCCTTCCATGCAGCAGGAACTTTACCCAGATAGTTGGAGTTATGGAAGCGAGTCTGCTTGGGGGTACAAAATAGCGATAATATCAGCAGCTACCCACTCAAGTTTTTCTGGTGTGCCGATGAATCGGACTTGCTGAGACTCAAACACGAAAACTGATAAGTCTAACATAAATTCAACTTTCCTTAATTGTTACCCAGTCGGTTAAAACAGCTATACAGCAAGCGGTTAACGTTGGGCTTCTCAAGGTCTTACTTTCATGTTTAGCGATGTAACCGCCCTCTAATTCATGCTGCTCAAAAGAAACTCCAATTACGTCAAAAAGCTTGTTAGCAACATCAAGAGAAATAGATTTCGACCAAGACATATTTACTCCAATGAATCCAAGAGTTCAGCTAAACAATTAAAACCAATCTTCAACTACTTCGACTTATTCCCCTTTTTGAACCAACAAATTCCCAGACACTCCAGCCGTAAAACCCAACCCAATCGCCGCCACAGTCACACTGGGTTTGATAAACAACGTTGCAATTCCGATAACTGCACCCCAAAGACAGCCATAGCAGCAAAGGATAATTACTGGTGGTTGTTGAGTCCACCTTTTTGTACCCAGACTGGATGCTAGTCAATAGCATAACTTGCTAAAAAGTCTTTGTCAGAACAGGATGTACCGACAATAAAGGTATGCTGTAGTGATAACGAAAATTTAAGAACTAACTGCATATTTCCTCCTGAGAATTTTAGTTCTGGTTGCTATTCCCGCCGTCGAATTTGTACTTAATTGGAGAATCCTGAAGCAATCTTTCGATTCCTAAACGGATTAAATCTGCTGGAACTCCGTCCAATTTCAATTCGTTTTGAATAAACTCATCAATTGAGTTAGCTGTAGTTTTTTCTA
>NZ_JABXKK010000118.1 GCF_017115045.1 Nostoc sp. NMS8
TTATATCTCATGATATTGACAAACTCCTTCACCTTGTGGAATGAAACAGCCCTGCCTTTAGAAGGGGGGTTAGGGGGGATCAACAAGTGCCTAAAATCAACAGTCAAATACTTTTCAAACATCCTTTTAAACTTCCCATTTTTCCGCCTTTTTCCACGGAAGCTTCACTGTAAATCGGCTGCCTTTGCCTAACTGACTTTCGGCATGAACAGTTCCACCGTGCAACTCGACAATTTTTTGCACCATCACTAAACCTAAACCAGTACCCGTAGAACGACTAGTAGAGGCATTTTCAACCTGCATAAAAGGTTGAAATAATTTAAAAAGGTCATCAGAAAGCATTCCAATACCCGTATCTACTACGCTGAAAAAGATATATTCATTGTTAGCAGTTGGTTGGACTTCTATCCAAACTTCGCCTCCTTCTTTAGTAAACTTAATGGCGTTAGTCAACAAGTTGATAAATACTTGGCAAATACGACGTTCATCAACTTGGATAGGTTCGAGTTCTTTAGGTACTTGTGCCCTCAATTGAATGTTTTTCTGGAATGCGAGATGTTTGACAAAACCTAAGCTGTAATCACATAATTCCTGAATTGAAGTAGCAGCTAATTGCAGTTCTATTTTGCTGGATTCGGTGTCGGTAAAGTCAAGAATTTGGCTAATTAATTCTAGTAAATTCTTACCGCTAGATTCGAGTATAGTTAAAGACTGCTGCTGTTCTTCGCTCACAGGGCCGTACACTCCATCTTTGAGGGCTTCTGTGATTTCCAAAATAGAGTTTAAGGGATTTCTCAAATCGTGACTGATGTTTCCTAAAAAGGTGCTTTTAGCACGATTTGCCATTTCCGCACCTTCTTGAGCTTCACGTAGAGCGGATTCTGCCTGTTTGCGATCGCATACTTCTAAAGTTAGGGCAACAAATTCTGCAATTGAGCTAACAAAATTTTGCTCGCTTATTTCCCATGTCCGGGGAGTGTCAATCTGCTCATACAATACTGTTCCTACTATTTTACCCCCAACCCAAATAGAGGTATCAATTAGGGATACAATATTATTTGGTTTTAGTAATTTATCCCATAATTCCTGTACTCGTAAATCAGTGCGAGTGTCGGTAATGGCAATGGTACTCAAAGCCACCACGGCTTTATAGTAAATTAAATAATCTGCAAGGTTGCGTTCTAAACCTGCCAAATGTTTTTGATTGCTACGTTCATAGAGATTTATACATTGTAGTTTGGTACGCTCATCATTGAATAACCATACACTTACTCGCTCTACTTCTAAGGCATTGGCTGCTTTTTCGGTAATGACTTTGAATGCTGTTTCTAGATTTCCTTCAAAAAGCGCTTTGTGATTTGTCAGTTCTGCTAGTACACGATGATGTTGGCGCAGTTTTTGTTCACTATTAATACGTTCTTGAATCTCTTGCTGTAAGTCTTGAGTTTGCTGTTTAACTTGCAGTTCTAACTCTGCATTTTTTATAGTCAGTGTAGTAAATTTTTTGCGTAACTGTTGCGCCATTTCATTAAAAAATTCACCCAGCATTTTTACTTCTTTAATGCCATATACTATTACCACTGAGTCTTTGTCATTGGTAAAATCGGTTAAATCTTTTGTCGCCGTGCTGAAATCTAAAATTGGCTGAGTTATCCAACGGGCGGTAACAATCCCTAGTATCGTAGCTAATCCTAATGCTCCTAAACAGAGAAAAATTGTAGTTTGAGTATTGCGATTAATTTGTCCTATAAACTCTGCCTCTGGGACATTTACCACAATCAACCAGTTGAGATTTGATTCGCCTTGTAACGGTTTAACTTCTAAAAATTGTTGTTTGCCTTCAAAAGAAAAATCTAGTTGCTGTAAATTTTGAATTTGGTCAAAGTTACTAAATTTAGTTGTTAAATATTTAGCGGCTGCTTGAGTCGAAGAATTTACACTCTGAGAAGCTGCCAACCGAATAGGTTTACCATTTTGTAAGCGGAACGGTTCTTCGGCTATGGAACTTGCGACTAATAGCCCTGAACGCTCGATAATAAAAATTTGCCCAGACTTGCCAACTTTGATATTTTGCAGCAAATCTCCAATTTCTGATAAACGAATCAGAGTGCTGTTGACTCCGAATAACTGACCTTGGGAATTATAGATGGGTTGAGATGCACTAATGAAGAGTCTTGGTTCAGTCGGGGGTATAAAAATCTGACTAAAGCTGAATTTTTTGGCAGTAACAGCTGTTTGATAATCAGGACGCGATCGCGCATCATAGTTTTTAATCACCTCTGGTAGCTGAGTACGTTGACCTTGAGAGTCAATCTTGTATGTGTAAAGGTCGTACTCAGTTGACTTTCCGGCTTTTTTAAGTAAGAATTCGCGATCGTTGAGCTTTTCTACTGTTAGGTGTTCTTGCTGTTCATTGCTTACCGTTAAAGCCAAAGCATCGGGAAAAGTCTTTAACTGCTCTACTAAGTATGACTCCCAGGTTGGAAGATTTTCTATTTTTAGCAACCCGATATTAATCAGATTTTGATTACCGCGTAGTACCTGACGCGGAGTTGACAAATAGGTTTGTAAATTCTGCTCAACTCGATTGACAACTTCATGACGCAATTCACTAGCCACCTCATTGACTGCTTTTTGCCCATTAAGGATTGATAAATACGCAGTCAATCCCACAGCTAGCAAGATTTGCAGCAGAAACAATGCTACCAGAATGAAGCTTAGAGGTACACCTTTAAATAGGGAAAAAACAGTATTTTTGGTCATTTGCCCACTCCCCTTGCTCCCTCTTTCTGTCTTGTAGTACTGAGTACAACACTTCGAGTTTGCTGTCCTGTGGGCTTATGCATGGTTTATACTCGGTCGGGTCAAGTGCCAATATAGCATTTCTGATAAAAGAACAAAAGTCAACTTAACGTGAAAACAAGTCTAGAACTAGCTTTTAGATTGTCTCGTTCCCAGTCTCCGACTGAGAATGCTTGTCTTTGAGGCTCCGCCTCTCTTTACTGGCGGCAGAGCCACCAAGAGCAGCATTTCCAGCCGGAGGCTGGAAACGAGATTGTTAAACGAGTTTCAGCTTAAGTTGACACCCAATACGGTTCAGTTAACGTTTTCATATTTTGAAGATCCCCCCAACCCCCCTTAAAAAGGGGGGCTTCCAAGCCTCTTTTATTCATATTTTGAAGATCCCTCCAACCCCCCTTAAAAAGGGGGGCTTCCAAGCCTCTTTTACCCCCTTCTTAAGGGGGTCGCCGTAGGCGGGGGGATCTTAACCGAACCGTATTGAGTTGACACCAATAAGCAATGCTGTGCCCCTATCGCGCAACGCTGAGAGATTCAAAGTATTTTAAAACACGCTCCATACAGAAAATTTCTGTTCAGAATACTTAGCAGATGGGAACTCTAGCTAATAAGCTTAATTACATACAATATCCCCCCAAAACGACCAATTATGTCCCATTTTGCTCATTCCACTTTGGGCCAATCTTCTTACCCTCGCTTAACTAGAAGCTTAAGTGCTGTTGAAAGTTGGGGTTTTGGTTTGACGGCTCATATTTCTTGGACAGCATTGGTTCCAGCAATTCATGCTGCTCTAGGTTTCCAAGCTATTTTTGTTTGGATACCTGCGGTAATTTTTGGAATGCTACTCAACTATCAAGTCAAAAGCTTGGGTATACATTTTATTAATGTGGCTGGAGGAACACCTAACTACACTACCAAGCTACTGCAACGCTACTCTGGACTAGCTCGTTATGCAGCAATTGGATACCTTCTCAACTGGGTTTCTTACTTATCAGTTAATACAATCGTACTTAGAGATTTAATTAAGGTGAATTTGGAGGCGCTGGGTATTACCTGTCCAGATATATTTTTGGATTTGAGTTTTACACTGTTGCCTTTTATCGTGGCGTTTAGTGGGACTCGTGCCCTGAGTATTTTACATTTGTTTTTTGTAATTCCAGCCTTTGGATTGCTAATAACTTTCTGTGTGCAAGGTCTGGCTTGGTTAGCGTTTTCTCCTGTTAGTCCTGGGTTTTTTCCTAATAATTGGTCATCTTTAAGCTTTGTAGATTGGGCAAAGTGGTTCTTTTTTGTCACTTATGCAACCTACAGTTGTGAAACGGCTTCTTCTTTTGTCGCTGATAGCCGCCAACCCACTCAGACGCTACGCTTTCTAGACGTTGCCGCTTGGATGATGCCACCCATCTTTTTGGGTGGGTCTTGGGTAGTCATGCGGTTAGCAACAAATCCCAACCTGAAAGATAATGCTTTTCTGAATCTTGTAGCGGCTTCCCAGCCTTTTTGGGGAAGATTTGCTGGTTTAAATGTTTCTTTTTTGTTAGTAGCTGCAAGTCTTTTAGGTTCGGCAACGGTGGTTTCTAATTGCCCGCGAATTCTGTATCAATTGTCTTTAGATAACCATCTCTCACCAGTATTTTCCGTTGTCTCACGTCGGGGTGTGTTTGTCCCAGCTTTGACATTGACACTGCTATTGTGCTTAATCTATTTGATTTGGGGAGATGTGGCGCAAATCGTCGCTGTTGGTAACGTCGGTTGGTTTGTCTCTTTTATGTTACTGCATTTAGGGCTTTGGCTTGGGCGCGATCGCCCAGAAGTTTTGTTCCCTCGCATATCTCTAGGCATTTTTCTATTAGAAGTTGTAGTGCTGTTGGTGGGTGGATTTGCCTGGGGTTGGTTTAACTTCCTGATTGGGTTATTGTTTCCCATTGGTGTCTTAGGAATTGATGCATTAATTCGCCGTGTGAATTTTGCTCCCTTCCATACCAGTTGGTGGATGCAGCGATATCGCACGCGTTCTGTGGTAATCATTAAAGATTCAGTAATTCTTCAGGTGAGCATCCTGATTTTTTTACTGTGTAGCGCAGTGGCAGTTGGCTGGTTATTTGGCGTCAAACTTAATAACGTGGCAACTGCGGGGGGTGAGAATATATTTGTGGTGTTGCTGATGAGCGTGGCATTTGTGGGTGTAGCGATCGCTTGTTGGACAACTATACCGCAAGTGGTAGCGATCGCAGAAGCTCGAGAATCTGCCGAACACCTGTTTATTGTTGCCCAAGATGGTATTTTAGTCGTAGACGATCGAGGCATTATCCGGCAAGCTAACCCAGCCACCAAATCATTCTTTGGTGTCAACCCATCTGAGTTACGGGGAAATCACCTCAACAAATGGCTACCCGCATTAGTCTACTATCCAGAGCAGTGGACAAAGCGTAGCGAACAATCCCTACTCGGTCATGGGAAAAACAGAACTTTGGAAGTTTCCATCTCAGACCGACCTCATCAGGATTTTCAGGAATACGTTGTTATTCTTCACGACATTACCCAGCGCAAACAAGCAGAGCAGATATTGCAATACTCAGAAGCGCAATTGCGCCAAGAGGCCAAGCAGTTAGCATCTCAACTGGTGCATAGTGAAAAAATGTCCAGTTTAGGGCAGTTAGTCGCAGGTGTAGCGCACGAAATCAACAACCCAGTCAATTTTATCTCTGGCAATATCGGCTATGCAAATCAATATATCCAAGATTTATTAAGACTGCTGCAACTATATCAGCAAAACTATCCTCATCCAGTCACAGAAATTCAAAAAGAAACAGAAGCCATTGATTTAAATTTCTTGATTGCAGACTTGCCCAACTTGCTAACTTCCATGACCGTTGGGGCCGAACGAATCACCGAAATTGTCTTATCTCTGCGAAATTTTTCCCGCTTAGACGAAGCAGAGATGAAAGCAGTGAATATCCATGAAGGTATAGACAATACCTTGATGATTCTGGAACATCGCCTCAAATCTAAATTTAACCATCTAACCATTGAGGTGATTAAAGAGTATGGCGACCTGCCATTAGTAGAATGTTATGCTGGACAACTGAATCAAGTATTTATGAATCTTTTCGCAAATGCGATCGATGCTTTGCAAGAGTCGGTAGAGAATATTGAGTGGGGAGTAGGAGAAAAAGCGCTCCCGACTCTCCAGATACGCATTCAGACTAAACTCACTGGCGAAAATCAGGTAGTTATTTGCATTGCTGATAATGGTACAGGCATTCCAGAAAAGGTACAAAAACACTTATTTGAACCATTTTTTACTACTAAACCAATTGGTAAAGGTACCGGGTTAGGTTTATCTATTAGTTACCAAATTATCACCCAAAAACATCAGGGAAAATTACAATGTATTTCTGCTCCTGGTCAAGGGACGGAATTTGTAATTGTAATTCCGTTGAATCAGCAAAGTAATTGAACTGGGGATTGGGGACTGGGGGTTCAGAAAATATGAGTAAGATTTTCTTGCCCAGTACCCCTTTTTCGGAGATGTCTATTGTAGAGACGGCGATTTATCGCCGTCTCTTGCCTTAAGCGAATCGTATTGCATTAAAAACTTAGCTTTAGAAAAATCCTCGCGTTGGCAGTGGTGTACCGTTGATCTCGTAATCCCCGATCGCACGAGCTTTGAAGTGACCTGGATTATGAGATGCTAGGGTGCGTGCATTGCGCCAATGACGATCAAAATTGGAGCTTTTCTTGGTTGTAGAAGCCCCACCAACCTCGAATAACAAAGTGGCTGATTTTAGCGCTAATTCATCAACAATTAATTTTGCCTTAGCTGCACTCAAAGAAGCTGCCAGCGCCACAGCTGTCTCAGACTCTTCACCCTGGGCTTGAGCAGCAGGAAGGCGATCGAGAACCTCGGCGGCTGCTAGAACAATCGCTTCGGCGGCAAAAGCGTTACTGGCAATCAGACCAACGGTTTGCTGCAAAATTGGGTCATCTGCGGCTTGCTCGGTTGTAGCATGGTAAAAAGTTCTGGGTCGTTTGTGAATCAGTGCCGTCGCATCGCGGAGAACGCTGCGAATAATGCCAGCATTAATTGCAGTCAGAAATAATTGGGGAACGATATTGTATGGCAAGTTGTCCTTGTCTGTATCTGTATCAAGAAGAACTTCATCTGCCTCTACACGGACATTGGTGAATGTAGTCGTTCCTGTACCAGTCAGCCTTTGCCCAAAGCCATCCCAATCGTCCACAAGGTCAATTCCCTCACGTTTGGTTGGCAAAAGCGCTATCGCTACGGTGTCATTGGGTGTTAATAGACGCACAAAAATCAAGTCTGCATAAAGGCTACCAGTGCTGTAATACTTCGTCCCGTTCAGACGATAACCACCGTCGTCAGGTGTTAATTTTGTATTCGCAACTTGGCCGCCACCAGCTCGCTTAACCTCTAGTTCAGTGGAAGCGAGGCCGATGATTGCACCATCGACAACAGCTTTCAGCCATCGACGATTTCGGGGAGTGCGTTCTGAGCGCAAAATCCGCTCTGTCACAGAGAAATGATTTCGTACAATGTGAGCAACGTTTGGGTCAGCATCGCCCAATCGAATGACGACCTCAAACAGTTCGCGCGCGCTGCTACCGCCCCCACCCTCAGCAACAGGGATTCGCAATGCACCCAATCCCGAACGCCGGATCAGTTCGACTACATCATAAGGAAGGATGCGATCGCGATCACGCTCACTTGCTCCCAAAGCAATAAAATCGAAAAGGGTTTGGAGTTCTGGAGAGTTCGCGGTGACAGGAGCCGAGAACTGAAATGTGGAGTCTAGAACTTTTTCTTCAATCTTGATCATTGTTTTTCTCTCTGAAATATGTGGCGTTGAAAATCGATACCAAAACGCAAGCGCGAGGCTAATCTTGCAGCTAGCATTGATAAAATCTTTAAATTGAAAGCGACAAATAATTGATTCAGTTTCAAAAATATAAAGGTTACAAAATAGTTATTCAAAATATCCGCGATCGCTGCTTGAGACTAAGTGCAAAGACTCTCAAGAGAATACAAAACCCTATAATTAAATAGGTCTTTATTCTGTTCAAAAACATAAAAGTATGCTTTAGTTACATACTATTTTCGTTGATTAAACAGCCATTGAAGAAACTCCCAAAGCTAAGATAGGTTACAAAATACTGTAAGACTATCGGTTTACGGGAGTTAATGAGATGATAGGAAATATCCTACAAGGCTAGATAAGGCAAGTCAAGCTTTTCTTGAAGAATCTCAGATTTTGATGTCGAGGCACTTATACCGTTTCTTTATGAAACTGCGCCAAATCTCTTAATTTCTTATTTCTTGTCTTTGAGACGCTTCGCGTTGGCGTTCGCGGAGCGTCTCAAAGACAAGCCTCTCGTAGAGAAGGCGTACTTGGCGGTAGCCTGCGGTAAGCCGCTTTGCGTTTACGTTCTTGATTTATTGCAGCATAAGCGCACCCTTATACAGGGTTCATTCATGGAATTCTTTAGTAGCTTCACAAAATTTAAAGATCAGATAAAACCTCCTTTCCAGCCGGAGGCTAAAAATGCTGCTCCTGGCGGTAGAGCCGCCAGTAAGGGAGGCGGAGCCTGAAAGACAAGCATTCCCAGTCTCCGACTGGGAACGAGGCAATCTAAAAGCTAGTTATAGACTTGCTTTCACGTTAAGTTGACACTAATGAGCAATGTTGTGCCCCTACCACATGGTCTATTTACCTGAAAATAGCTGTAAGTTGACATATTTTGTTTACCAGCGTAGTAATGCTTAAAATTATCCAGTCATTGCTAACAAGTACTTCAACAGATTTATTAACAAAACTTTGTCTCTATAATTAGAAGAGTTTTGGACTAGTGTAAAAATAAGTAAGTTAAGGATAGAATCATGAAATTTGGAATTGATAGCGGGCACAATTGTCCACCAGATACAGGAGCCAGAGGGATTAAATTTGAGGATAATTTAACTCTAGATGTAGGTAATAGAGTTATAGCCAAGTTAAGAGCTTTGGGTAACGAAGTCGTAGTATGTAGACCAAGTAGCGCTCGTACAGTAACAGAATCGCTCTCAAAAAGATGTTCTACAGCTAATTCGAGTAGAGTAGATATTTACGTCTCGATTCATTTTAACTGCTTTAACGGGCAAGCTAACGGTACAGAAATATTTGCAACTAGTGATGCAGGTAACAAAATTGCTAAACCTGTATTAGATGAAATCGTCAAATTAGGATTTTTTAATCGTGGGATTAAGAGTGGTTCCCACTTGTATGTCCTGAAAAATACAGATATGCCTGCAATTCTGGTAGAAGGTTGCTTCATCGATTCGCAAAAAGATATGAATCTTTTTGATCCTGAAGCACTGGCTAATGCAATCGTCAAAGGCTTAACTGGGAAAGTGTCAAGCGTTCCTGTTAGGCCCGTACAAGATCAAGAAGATGATCCAGATGAGACTATCCTCAAATTGCAAAAAGCCTTAAATCAACTCAAAATAACTGATAAGAATGGTAAGGCGTTAGTAGAGGATGGCTTCACCGGGGCTAACACCAAATCTGCTGTAGAAAAATTTCAGACTATTATCGCAGTTCAGCCGACTGGAATTGCTGACACAACTACATGGAATGCCATAAATATAATTTTGGCAAAACGAATTATCAGACCAAACCATGCTGGTGGTGCAGTTGTCAGATACTTGCAATATCGTTTAGGTGTTGATAATGATGGTGTCTATGGCCCACAAACAGAGGTTATAGTGAAGAACTTTCAAAGGCAAAATGGTTTAGATGCCGATGGCATTATTGGGCCTGCTAGTTGGCAGAAATTAATTGGTTAGACTGATTATTTGTGCGATCGCTTGAAGCTGTTGACCTAAAATAATTAAAAGAGATAACCAGGGCGTAAGAAGTCACTTATGCTGCTGACAGGAATATGTTCAACTTAACCAAGTTGGCGTTTGATAATTATCAATCGCATTTGGTCATAAGTAATTTCCTATCGCTCTGGTGTTTTTTTGGCGGTGAAGTTTCGCCAAAAGTATAAAAGTAAAGGGCTTTTTAAGCCTATAACAATCGTTACTGTTTTGTTGTATGAATGGACACAATTTTTGCTTTCAAAGAAAATCGCCAGGAATCCGACCTCTATCCTAGTGTATAGATATAAGCTAGTCTTAATCGCCGTACCATCTCTCGACGCACCTCATTTTGAACGCGGTTTCCACGCCGCCAGTGTTCTAACTGAATATTATCAACATAGAACCGCACAGAAAATTGCATAGCAGCGCCTTGGATATCAGTTAACTGAACTTGTGGTTCTTTCCAAGCAGTATTAGACTCTTTAAAACTATCATGTAGCCATTCGACCAATTTTAAAGAGTAATCGTCTAATCTGGTTTCGTCTACTCCAGGATTTGAGAGTTTCTGAAATAATTTATTTAGTTTAATTTTCAGAAGTTCAATTTTTTGTTCCCATTCGTCTGGCAAAAGATGTTGATCTTCAATTACTAAATCAGGATCTTTTAACCAAGCTTGATACCATTGGCGAATCAAGCCAATTAAAGTTTTTTTCTCAGTCTGTTCTTGTTCTTCTAGATGTGATCGCAGACGTTTTCCTTTATGTTCTGTGATGACTACTAGCCCGATAGTGTTCAATATTTCTAGATAGTTTTTCTGGAGAATTTTCAGTTCTTCTGAATTCAATCCACCTTTTTCTAGTTTCTTAATTTCTCTAACTAAATCTTCAAATGCTTGTTCAACTTTTTGCAGTTGGCTATTCACATCTTTTTCAACTAATAAACGCAGCCGTCCAGCCTCTTTTTTTGACAGATGATCGCCCTCTGCTTCTCTCAATGCCGCAAAACTATCTAAATGTTCAAGTTTTTCATCAAGATTACCCAATGTGTCTGGATGACCGAGAATAATTTGTTGCAGAATTTTTGTTGCTACCACTGCATCAGCATCAACTCTAACTGAAACTTGAATTGTATAAGCGTAATGAGTTGTAGGACGACTAAGATTGACTATATTTTGACCTCCTAAAGTTGTGTTTGGTGTATATACTTCACAATGCTCGTTAATCAGATATAGTTTTGTCACCCGGATGCCAATGTGTTTAATAATTGCAATTGAACCATCTGGCATGGATATGACATCTCCAAATCTAAAAGGTGTATCAACTAACAAAACTAACCCACTAAAAAAATCGCTTAAAATATCTTTTACTGCCAAACCTAAGACTACAGTAATACTCCCTATCGCTAACCCAATTCCTGTTAAATCAACCCCAATGGTGCTGAAAAATAGAGATATTCCAATTAGGTAAGTGATGACTGGGATAAAATTTTGTAGTAGTGGAATTAATACATCATCCCAAACAGCCTCAGTTTTCCGGGCATAGTCTTTTAAGTAGTAGACTCCTGCTTCTGTAAACAATAAAGTTATACCATAAGTAAAAGCAGCAATTAGAAAAGCTGTGAGTCCTCGATCGATCCAATTAATAATTTTGCCCGATCCTAGTTGACTAAGTGAGAGTTTTAGACTGGCAATGATAAAAATAGCGATCGCAGGGATTTGTAAGATCCCCAAAATAAACAGGGCTGTATCTTTTTCGGCGCGACGAAAAAATGATCGCAATATATGGAATAATAATATGTAGAGTACAAAGGCAATAACTATGGATGCACCGAATATATAGAAAAAAGCACTAATTTGTGCGCCCGTTGGTAAAGTCAGAGGTGGTGAGACTACGGAAGCTTTTGATGCAGATTTTGCCGCTTGGGCGATGAGGGTATAATTCATTGGTGTCCACTTCAAGTATTGCTAATAAGTTACTTTACAAATTTGAAATTTAGCTAAAACAGCAGAAGCCCCACACTCACTTTTAAAAATGTGGGGACGCTAAACGAGAGCGACGGGAAACCCGTCTCCAGTGCTGGCTCATGAATGCGCGGGAGTGGAGAGAGAAGTTCTTGGCACGAGTACTCGCTACCTTCAGCCAATATTTCAGGAATTTCAGTGCGATCGCCACTAAAATAAAAGTGCCAATGCTCTGAGCTATGCCAATTCCTAGTGTCAGCCAAAATTATGATGAAATACGCTCAATCAAGGGGAAAACTCTTTTCCCCAGTCCTCAATCCCCTTCATTGATTGACATTATCCTTGAGTGCCCGCCGAGCTAACTTTACGTAAGTTTTCACAGTAGCGTAGGGCATTTCTAAATCTTGGGATATCACCTGCAATGATTCTCCCATCTCTCGGCGTGCTAGGATAGTTGCCCAAGTAGAAGCAATTTTATCAGTGCGATCGCCTCCTGTGCGTTTTCGTTGTGCGGTGAATAGTGTTGTCAATTCATCAATGCGTTCTCCCAGCAGATTTGTTAGCACCTGAGTAGGTAAATTTATCTCTGGTTTCACCCAATCTAAACGAGTTTGTCCCAGTCCAAAAGTAGTTTTGTGTCCCGTACCGCAGTAAGGAGAAAGGCGGGCCAAAGCATAAAATAATTGGGTAAACTCAGAGTTTGCTAAAGCAGCCTTACTCAAACCACAGGACATTACCCCTGTGAACCCAGTCACCGAACCTCGCTTACCAGCCGCTACCTTCACCGACTCCAAGCGATGCTGATGGATAATTACCCCTTCATCTATCCAATCGAGAAAAGGTTGTTGTTCGATTGAGATTCCTGAAAAATCATTCCAACGCCGCAGGTAGCTGTGAAAAAGATTAACTGGCACCGGCAGGGGAAAATGATGACCCTTGCGGCGAAAACTGGTAGGCGAGACAAAGCTGAAGTTGATATTAGAGGTAGTAATTATTCAGTCAGCATTCTCACAATCCATCTGCACCACACAATTTCTTCCTTGTGCTTTTGCTTGGTAGAGTCCTTGGTCAGCAGCAGCAATTAAGGTTTCAGGAGATAATTGGCTATGAGGTGTGATGGTTGCCACACCAAGACTTAGGGTGATAAATTCACTGACATCAGAATGAGGATGAGGCATTTGTAATGCACTAATATTGGTCTGAATATCTCTTGCAATTGCAATAGCTCTTTCGATATCAGTATTCGGCAAAATGACTGCAAACTCTTCTCCACCATAACGAGCAACTAAATCTGCGGGGTGTTTCACTGTCTGAGAGATTGCTTTGGCAACCTGTCTAAGTGCATCATCTCCTGCCAGATGTCCATGCGTATCGTTGTAGAGCTTAAAGTAATCGACATCACACAAAATCAAAGATAGCGAGCCTTGCTCTCGTGCCAATCGTTGCCACTCTGCGTTGAACGTATCATCAAAGCAACGTCGATTTCCGACTTGGGTTAGACCATCTGAACAGGCAAGGCGCTGTAATTCTTGGTTTGCTTGTTGTAATTGGTGGTAAAGTTTTGATTGCTGAATAGCGATCGCAGCTTGACCTGCTAACTGGTTAAATAAGTTAATTTCCGATTGCTGCCATTGTCTGCTACTACGGCATTGGTGAGCAATTAATAATCCCCACAAACGCTCTTGCTGCAAAATTGGCACCACAAGGTTTGCCCGGATTTGCAGACTTCGGAGGAGGTGAATATGACACGGCGATAGTCCCGCAGTTTCAATGTCTTCGATCGCTCTGGTGTTACCTTCTTGGAAGTAAGCCGCACGCGTGGATTTAAAGCACGTATCCATAACGTGAAATCCCAAAATGGATCTACACCCTTCTGCTAAAGATTCTACAGCAACTAACCCACTCCAGTCTGACTCAAACTGGTAAATCAGGACTCGGTCTACTTCAAACAGTTGTCGCACTTCGGCTGCTGTGGTTTGCAAAATCTCGTCTAACTCCAACGATTGGCGAATACGCTGCGTCACAGCTGCCACAATTCGCTCGGACTCGCTTTGGTGTTGAACCTGCTCAACTACCTGAGAATTTGCCGATGTTATAGTTAACGCGATCGGATCAAAGTAAGGGGTTGTAGTAATAGGCACTGCACTGGGTTGAGCAATCAAATGGCCTTGAGCAAGATTTGCACCTCGTTCTCGCAGCCAGTTCAGTTCTTCAATGCACTCAATTCCTTCAGCAACGGTTTGGATGTTTAATTTTTGAGTAATCTCTAAAAGCTTCTCAGTAATCGAAGCTTTGTAAAGGTCTTTATGTACATCTCGAATTAACTCCATATCCAGCTTGATAAAGTCTGGACGTAACTGATGCAGCAAGTTTAGGCTAGAATAACCAGAGCCAAGGTCATCAAGAGCGACCAAAAACCCAGCATTCCGGTAGTATTGTAGCACTGCCTTGAGGTGGGCTAAATCTTGAGGGCTATCTGACTCTACGACTTCAAAAACAACGCGATCGTGCGAAATTCCAGCAGTATCAATTGCCTCTACTGTACTACGTAGGCAAAAAACTGGATCATAAAGTGATGTTGGTGCAAAATTGATGAAGATATGCCCACTCACTTGATGGCGGCTGAATTGATTGATTGTGTTGAGGCGAGCAATTTGGTCAAGTTGTGGTAAAAGTCCGGCTTCAGTTGCTAATTCTATAATTGGTGTCGGTAGTACTAAATTGCCTTGTTCATCCAGTCCCCGCAAGAGTGATTCATATCCAAAAATCTGCGATGTATCGTTAATTGAGACAATTGGTTGAAAGTGACTAGTGAATCGTTCTGCTGCTAACATTTCAAGCAGCCAGTCGGATTGGTTCAACTGAATGAAGCGTTGTAATGAGGCTATGTCACTAAAATCGTGAATTTGAGGTTGGATAGTACCTCGAATGAAAAGGACTTGCGTTTCTTTTAATTCTCTCGGTGCAAGTAGTTTGGCCAGGTTACGGGCAATTTCTAGAGACTGTCCGGTTCTACACTTCAAACTCAAACCTGGTCGCTCTTGCATCAGTTCATACTCAAGGGCAAACTGCTCTAGGTAGGAGGTGACTTTCGTCAGGGTATGTGGAACAGGGAACCAGAGAAAGAGCCTACCTGCCTCCTGAATCCGGCAGCGTGCAACATTGCGACAAGCGCAGGTTTTGGAGATAGCACATATTTGGCTCATAACTAACTAATTTGCTTAATCCAATTTAGTTTATTATTCCCATTATTGTTACTGTAAAAGATAAACTACACTTCAAATACATAAAGATTTGATGAGTTAAGTAAACTGAATAATTTAGCTGAGTAGATAGCTTACCAACACTCACCAAAATTTATACGACACACTCAAGTAATTGCCGATATTTCTATATTATGGGGATTTCCCTGTTCCCTCTTCAGCAGTTTATACACCACAGGCGAACACTCAGCCATTCCAACTTCTGCCAATTAGGCTTGCGATTGCCTTGACTAACTCATCTGGTTCGACGGGTTTGGATAGATGCTTTTGAAAGCCTGATGTGAGTGCTTGTTGCTGGTTGATTTCTCCTGCATAAGCAGTTAAAGCGATCGCTGGCATCTGTTTGGCTTGTTTTGCCTGCAATACTTTAATTTGCTGCATCAGCATATAGCCATCTGTCTCTGGCATCCCAATATCACTGAGTAGAAAATCTGGTTCTGAATCTGCCAATACTTGCAACGCTTCTTTTGCTGATGTCACAGCAATTACCTTTGCTCCAGCCTGCTCTAGCACAAATGTGTGCAAGTCACGGGTATCATCGTCATCATCCACAACTAAGATTTGGATGCCTGCAAGATTTTCACTCGCAGAAGCAGAATTTAATGCCGCAATATTTATGTCTTGTTTTGGGGGTAAATCTTTCTTAATTAATGGTAGCCTGACTCGGAAAATCGCTCCTTTCCCTTCACCTAAACTTTCTGCCGAAATCGTGCCACCATGTAATTCTATTAAATGACGAACAATTGCTAATCCTAACCCCAAGCCACCAAATTTCCGAGTTGTCGTGGCATCAGCCTGACGAAAATATTCAAACACATAAGGGAGAAAGTCAGGGCTAATTCCTTTACCTGTGTCACTGACGGTAATCTGAGCTTGAGCATCAACGCGCTCTAGTTGAATATCAATTCTTCCTCCTTCAGGAGTGAATTTAACTGCATTCGATAAAAGATTCCAGATAACTTGTTGTAAACGACTAGAATCACCCCAAACTTGCCCGAATGAACCATCTAGCATGGTCTGAATTTGAATCTTTTTAGCTTCTGCTGCCAAACACACTGTTTCCAATCCCCCCTCAATCACAAGCACTAGATTGACAGGAAACATCTTGAGGTTGAGTTTACCTTGTAAGATTCGAGAGACATCAAGCAAATCTTCAATTAACTGAGCTTGTAATTTAGCATTCCGCTCGATGGTTGCGATCGCTTTCTTCGTGGCTGCGGTGTCAAACTCACGAGTCTGCAAAAGTCTCGCCCAACCAAGAATGGGATTCAGAGGCGATCGCAATTCATGAGAAAGCACCGCCAGAAACTCATCTTTAATCCGGTTGGCTCTTTCAGCTTCAGTTCTAGCAGCTTGCTCAAGTACCAAGAGGCGATCGCGTTCGGCTTCTGCAACTTTGCGTTCTGTAATGTCAATTACTGAGCCAATATAACCTTTAAACTCACCGTCCACCCCAAACCACGGGTTAGCGGCATCAATGCAAGAGCGATACTCGCCGTCTTTGCGCCGCAAGCGATACTCTATACGGAAAGCCGAATAACTAATACTAGCTTCCAGAAAAACATTCCTAACATCATTGTAATCCTCTGGATGTACAACATTTAACCAGCCAAATCCCAGACCTGTTTCCTCGTTTTGACCTGTAAAATCGTACCAACTTTGACTGAGGTAGGTGCAGTAGCTATCGGTGTCTGTCACCCAAACCATAAAAGGGGCATTGTCCGCCATATTGCGGAACTTTTCTTCGCTTTCTTGAAGGGCTTTTTCTGCCTGTTTGCGATCGCTAATATCTGTAACAAAAATGCTTACTCCTTCTGCAAAAGGGTAGACGCGATTCTCAAACCAGCGCTGCCAAGCGGGATAAAAGTATTCAAACTGAACAACGGACGTAGCATCTCGTAGAGAAGACGTTGGTTCTGCCATTGCCCGCTGAATCTGATTATAAAACTCGCTTTTCAGCATATCTGGAAACACTTCCCAAACGATCTTACCTAGCAACTCTTCCTTGTGAATACCAACAACTTCTGCTAGCCGATCGTTAACAAAGGTATAACGCCACTCTCGATCTAATACAAAAAACTGGTCTTGAATGCCAGCTAAGACAGTCTCTAAGTGTTCTTTCGCCACCTCAGCTTCAATTCGGAGGCCTTGTTCGCGTTCCATTGCTTCCTGGCGGAGACGAGCCATTTTAAGGGCTGCCTCTACCCGCGCCAACAATTCACGCGCAGAGAAGGGTTTAATCAAATAATCATCGGCTCCCGCTTCTAACCCTTCCACTCGTGCCTCTTCCCCCGCCCGTGCCGACAACAGGATGATGGGAACTTTTTGCGTCTGCGGATCGGCTCTTAATGCTTGCAGCAGTCCAAAGCCATCTAATCCAGGCATCATCACATCTGTCAGTATCAAGTCTGGGACACGCCCACGAGCAGAATCCAAAGCCGCTAAACCGTCCGGCACTGATTCCACCTCATACTGCTGACTTAATAGCCGTTTGACATAATCGCGCATGTCTGCGTTGTCATCAGCGAGGAGAATCCGGGGGGAGGAGCGGAGGGGCAGGGAGGCAGGGGAGGCAGGGGAGGAATCTATAATATATGATGTGTAGTCTTCTTGAACCATTTCTTCTCCCCCTGCTTCTCTTCTCCCCCTGCTCTCTTCTTCTGGTAGCCAACGCATGGCTTCTTCTAAATATGGGGTTGCACCTAATGCGGTTGAAGCTAAAGTTCTAGGGGCACTAATTCGGTCTGGAGGCAAATGAGTATACCCTGTGGGAATTGACACAGTAAAGCAACTGCCTACTCCTAGAACACTGGTAACATCAACTCTTCCACCATGCATTTGCACCAATTCTTGCACTAGTGATAATCCAATTCCCGATCCTTCAAAAGTTCGTCCTTGCGCCCCTTTGACGCGGTGGAATCGCTCAAAAAGGTGGGGAATTTCTTCTGCTGGGATGCCGATTCCTGTGTCTTTGACTGCAAACTCAATATGGTCATTTGACCACTGCAAACTGACCGCAATTTCTCCAGTCATCGTGAACTTAAAGGCATTCGAGAGCAGGTTAAGAACAATCTTTTCCCACATCTCTCGATCGACATATACTTGTGCTGGCAGGGAAGGACAATTGACTGATAACTGCATTTCTGCCCGTTCTACTGCTGAACGAAATACACTAGCTAGTTCGGCGGTGAAGGTGGCAAGGTTGGTGGGTTCATAAGAGGCTTGAACCCGTCCGGCTTCTATGCGCGAGAAGTCTAGCAAGCTGTTGACAAGTTTCAGCAGCCGGAGTCCGTTACGTTGTACCATTTCTAACTGCTCTAGTTCTTTAGCTGGAAGCAGAGTGGCACAATTAGTTAAGGTGTCTTCTAATGGCCCCAGCATCAGGGTAAGTGGGGTACGGAATTCGTGGCTGACGTTACTAAAAAAGACGGTTTTCGCGCGATCAATTTCTGCCAAGGCTTCAGCGCGTTTGCGTTCTTCTTCGTAAGCTTGGGCGTTAGCAATGCTGGCTGCAATTTGAGCTGCAACTAAATCGATGAATCCTTGATAATTATCGTCGAATAGCCGGAAGGGATTTAAACCAGCAATTAATATACCAGCTTTTCCCGTTTGGCCAGATGGAGTAATAGGGACTGCGATCGCTTGATGGGGCGATCGCTGCCAAACACTACAAGGTAAACTACTAAAAGACACTTCCAAATCGGAAATCAGTTTTGCTCGATGGGTTTCGATCACTTCTGCAAAAGGCCAAACCCCATCAGCATCAAGAGCCACTGTTTCTGGAACTGCTAGATGATTTTGCTCAATGCGACACGTTCCAGCTAAAAAAACTTCCTGCTTATCTGGATCGACCAGATAAATCATTGCAAAAGGGAGATCGTAAGGGTTGCTTTCCAAACAACTCGCACTCACCGTACAGGCTTCATCGAATGTCCGCGCGTCTGCCGTTCTCGCCGCTAGTTCGCGCAAAAGTGCCAACTGACGCTCACCGATAATTCGCTGCGTGTCGTCTGTATTGGCGCAGATAATCCCACCTGTGTCGCCCTGGTCATTAGGAACCGGGCTATATGAAAAAGTATAATAGGTTTCTTCTGGGTAGCCGTTGCGCTCCATAATTAGCAGTAGCGCTTCGTCGTAAGTGCCTTCGTTCTTCAGCATCGCTGATTCGGCTCTAGGCCCGACCTGATCCCATATTTCCCGCCACACGTAGGCAGCCGATTGCCCAAGTGCTTCTGGATGTTTGCCGCCAATAATAGCCTTGTAAGCGTCATTGTAAAGGTTAATCAGTTCCTCGCCCCACCAAACAAACATGGCTTGACGGGAAGTTAGCATAATCCGCACGGCAGTCTTCAAACTCTGTGGCCATCGCTGTATTGGGCCAAGGGAAGTTTTTGACCAATCCAGTTCTCGCATCCTAGCACCCATTTCACCCCCACCGAGAAGGAAATTTACGTCGGCGTTTCTGGCTGACGTTGACTCGTTCTTCATTAATTCCTCTCGATTGGTCATGCGTTGGTTAGAAGCTACATTTGCGATCGTCGTTTGGGAAAATCCTCTAGAAATTAAGACGTTTAAGCTTCTAAACAGTCATTTTAGAGGAAATTTAATGCTATATACAGCGTGAAATGCTAATGTTGTGACTTTCCAAAGTATTGAAATAATCTTTTTGGGGCAAGTTGCTGTTTTGGCTATTTTTCTTGTCACCTTTATATCATCAATATTCTCAGCTACCAAGGGGGATTATCATTCAGAACTCACAAAACTTTTCTCGGAAGTATGTTGCCTGAATAATTTGACCATGTTCACTAAACTTATTGATTAGGCTCCAATTCGCAGCATTCCTAAAAGAGAAGGTGTTACATATCCATTTTTCCACCAATTAATTGTTGGGAAACTGACACCAAACTCAGTAGCAAAACTTTCTTTAGACAGATTTAACACTTGCCACAGGGCACGAACTAGTTTGCCAATATTAGGTTGCTTCGCCGCAAGTAAATTTATACTCTGAGGCATATAGATCAAAGTTTATAAAGCACTATATATTATCAATTTTTACGACAGAGTGTTCTTTTTCGTCTATTATTCTTGAGATAGAGATTGTGATTCAGTCAAAGCATCACAAATCTTATCATAAAATTAATTTATCATTTCAACAAAAAAGAATATTTGATTTTATTTGCGAAGTCGCTTTATCCTAAAATCAGTGGGAGCATCCCAATTTTACAAGAACATGTTTGTCATTGCGTTCGCTCCACGATGTTGCGTACCCTGCGGATTCTCCGTTCGCGTAGCGTTCCGTAGGAAAGGAGTACGCAATGACAATTTATCACCTGGGTTTGGTATAACTTACACATTTGGGATACTCCCCTTGGTTTGCAATTAATAAAAATAATAAACAGGATAATATTTAAATGTTAGAGCAGCAGATTGATTGCCCCACAAGACCTAAGACAAGTTCAACAATCATGAAACTTTTCCAAATAAGTTTAGCGATCTTAGTGCTTTTGATCACTTTAGCAGTTGCTTTGCCCTCTTGGGCAGAAAGTACGCCTTCTTTGACTAGTAATTCTAACTACTTTGAAGTTGGCCAAAAAGTTATTTGGCTTTACAAGCCTCGCACCGATTCTAGCGATGTTCAAAGAATTCCTGCCGAAATAGTCAAGTTAAGTTCCAAGCAAGTGCAAATTAAGGTATATAAACATAACAATGAATTTGTCAATCGTTGGGTGAATCCTAACAAGCTTGAGAGGTCGCAAAAAATTAAAGAGTCGGTAAGCTAATCAGTATTCAAATTGCATAATCAGGGCGGGCAAGATGCCCACCCTACAAGATATTAATAAAATTTAAATATGAAAATTAGATGTATTTTAGCTTATTCTAAAATTTCGCCAGATGGAATTCAATCTAATTTTAGCTAGGTATAAAACTATTTATCTATAGTAATCCTAAATCATTCATGAGTGACGAGATCCCCGGCTTTTTCAAGAAGTCGGGGATCTGAGGATTGTAACTTTTATAAATAGAGTAGGCTCGATATTTTTATTTTTTGTAAATTAAAAAAACTGAACCAATCGGCCCAAAGTTTTCTACATAAGTTTTCTGGTTGTAATACAATCCTGGAGACATACCTCCATCAAATAAAATCCCTTCTTGAATCTGACCTAAACAGTTATTGCTAGCTATACCTTCAAGGACATTATCAAACATATCTGGTAGTAATTCTTGATTAACTTGAGATAACTCAATATCTGAATTAGCTTTCAAATCATTAACTAATAGGATTACATAGCCTTGATTAGTAATCGCTGCCAGAGAGCGATTTTTAGCATTTTTACAGGCAAATTCTCCCAAGTCTTGACAAATATCTTTAAATTTACCCTGACGATAAAATCTGCCATTACCACCCACTAAATTATAGTTGAGAATATCGTTTTTTCTTCTGCCTGTTTGGATAGTAGCCTGTCGCTGGTTGGGTATACCTCCTGATACCCCAAAGGAAGAACGCTTATTTTTAAATGCTCCTGAATACTCTACGCCACGAGAAACATTTAAGCCTTGTGGTTTATCATCAGTACCTATATAGTCAGCATTAATGGCAGCAATGGGTAGCTGTCCGTTTAATTTGGCATTTTCATTAGCGATGAGTTCATGAAACTGTTTAGCTACATATTCTTTACGCAATTTACCCGCTTCATTTTTGGCGTAGAGTTTATGAGATAGACCAAGATTAACTTTGAAATCTAATTCTGCTGATTTGGGATTAAAAATAATCACATTGTTTATACCTCTGGGATTTTTTTTACCTTGATTATTGGTTTTAAAAAAATCAATACTGAACTTGGCATCTTTGCCAGGACAAGTTTTAGATGCTTTTGAAACTGAATTTGCTTCAATTTCTTGACAACCTGATAATAAGCTTGCACCGATTATCAAGATAAATAACAAAAATAATTTTTTTGTAGACATATAATGCAAAAAACCGCTACAGAATTACTATAGCGGGGAATAATTTAAAATTACAGTCCGGAGTTAATGTGAGAACCAAAATTTAAGAAAACCATTCTAAAACAGCTTCTTCTTTGGTGTTGGTATTCCGAGATGGTGTCTCACGATTAAATTTCATTTGAATTGAGCGGGTTTGTTCACCATCAGCAGCTACAGCCAAAATTGGATAGTCAATTAAACCATCTTGGAAGGACATCTGGAAACGGAATGTTCCATCTGGGTTTAGCTTAATTGGACGACCACCAATGGTTACGGTAGCATCAGGTTCGGTTGCACCGTAGACAATCAATTCAGCATCGGCAATTAACCAGAACTTGCGTGGAGGCACTGGTACAGCAGAAGCCGAGAAGCCAACACCTGACATTCCTGCACCAGAAGCGGTTAAACCAGATGCCCACAGACCAACACCTGAGGGGAAAATGTAGGAACTGAGAGCTTGTTCGGGGCGCGCTGAACTTGGTACTTGATGCTGAGAACCAAAGATAGAACCAGCAACCCGTAGCGCTTCGGTAGATTCCGCTAAACCAAAGATTTGGTCGTAGATGGGGTTGCCGTTGCCGTTATTCACAACAGTATTACCATTGGCGGTGGCGGTAGCTGCAACCTTCTTGGCAGGGGGAACTAGTTCGTATTGAGTCTTGCCACGTAAATCTTCTTCAAAGTTGACAGTGATGAAGACATCCTCTATCCAGTCAGAAGGATAGACGGGTGGGATGTGTACTCTCGATGAACGAGCTAGTACTAACCAGCGACCATCAGCAGTACGATAGCCGATATCGATCACATAATCGCGATCGCTAACTGGAACTGGTAGATACCATTCTCTAGCTAGTTCATCAGCTGGATATTCTTGAATGCTGTGGGGGCTTTGGTATTCGATATTAATGTCGGTGACATCATAAATCCGCAATGCGAGTTGTTGTCCCCCTTGGCGGCGCAGTTCTTCTTTGTGTTCATTGGGTACATCCCAGTAAGTGTAAGCCCACTGAGGATCGCGCGGTAAGAGTACAATCCGGCTGTCACCATAGCCAGATGGCAAATCTGCCAGTCCTTCATCAACATCAGCCAAAGATCCGCCAGTACGATCTTCCTGACCTAATTCAAACTTTGCAGCTTCCACGGTTTCTTGTGCCTCCAATGAACGAGATGGACTGAGTAAATTTTTGCTGCGCTGGACTTCTTGTATTGATGCCAGCAGTTGTGATTTACGCATTCGGCTATAGCGAGAGATGCTATATTCGCTAGCAACTTTGCGTAGTTGGCGTAAGGTCATCTCCTCTAGTGGCGGGCGTTCTTTTGCCATTAATTTGGCCTCCAGTAGTTTAAGCGGTAAATGATTTCCCCTGGTTAAAGAATGCTATATAAAATCTCATCCACTCCAGATGAATTTCTTATCCTGACTCCTGGTTTTGCCCAGTTTTTAAGTTTTTTAATCTGTTTTTAAATTGAGGTAACATCCTTGCAATTCGCGATCGCGCCAAAATTAGCATTTCTTTGGGATCGTGAGGAGTTCTGTTTGTTAAGTCAATATTAACCACTAAGCATATCTAGGGATCAAGGGGTAAGAAGTAGGTTTTTTGCCTGTTTCACGAATTTATCAGCCCTTCCGGGATCGCAATGTCATGCTTCCATAACATTACTGGCGAGTTTGAGATTGCGATATCGCCATAATATAGATTTTTCATGACATTAAGCTGTAGGTTAGCCAAAAACCGCAATCCACTCAAAGGGATTGGGCGTTTGCCAAATGACTAACGATTAATCAAATTTTGAAACTGTCTATATTCTCGAATACTGTCAAAATCAGTCTCAGTTTTTGCCATCTCTCGGCATTTAGGATTGAGGGTGAGGTAAACCAAGGACATAAATTGTATGTTATTTAATTCTTATTCCTTAGGGCGTGTCATCAATTAAGCCAAATGACAGAAGCAGCCAGATAAATTGCACC
>NZ_JABXKK010000088.1 GCF_017115045.1 Nostoc sp. NMS8
GTCGCTCGCCTCCTTCCCTCTCCCCCCTACGCACGATTATCATTTTTATTTGAGTGATTTTGAGTATTTGGACTGATTGACAAAATGCATTTTACGTTAACCTCTCACAGATGGTTCCATTGAGACATCCTAGAAAGATAAGTTTAGTAAAAAGTATGCATTGATGCCACGCCAAAAAAGAACCTCTTCCCTGCTAGAAAAAACCGAACAGAGAGTAATCGGATTTAAATCGATTAATTCTAACCTTGACTTTGGTGATTCGATCAGCTTAAACCATTTAACCGAGTTAACTGGGCAACTCCGCAACCAGATTGACGAGTATAATATGATGCTAACTGCTATTGACTCAGCAAAGGAACAAATAGAAACCCTTGAAAAGACCATTCGGGAAACTTCAGAGCGCTTAGTCAGTGGTGTAGCATTAAAGTATGGCAAAGACAGCCGGGAATACGAGATGACAGGCGGAGTACGCAAAAGCGATCGCATTCGTAAAGCCACCATTACCCGGTTAAAATCGACAGCAGACTTAAAAGCAGCTTCTACACAGACGGCGTAATGAGCAACAAGTAGGCATCATTCACCGTGAATGATGCCCATGTTCTTGCAGTTTTATTCTTCAATCAACTCAAAATCAACTCGCTCATAAATATCCCGCAAGGTAATTTGAAATTCAATAGAATCTAAGACTAAAATTGCCTCTTCATTTTCATACTCTTTAAAAATCCATTGACTTTCTGCTTGTTTGGTAAATTGTTCTACAGCAAAACTATACTGGTCAATCATAATATATTCCTGAAAACCAGGAATTGAACGATAATATTTAAACTTATCTGTTTTGTCATAATTTTTAGTTGAATTTGATAAGACTTCAACAATTAATAAGGGATTAGTAATAATTGTTTTACCTGTTCCCTCATAGATAGGCTTACCTTTGATGACGATTACATCAGGATAAGTATAAAGGCGATGACGAGGTATTGATAATTTCACATCGCCTATGTAAATTTCATAATCTTGTCCTTGCACTGTCAAGGGAAACTTGCGACAAAAATTAAGTGCAATTTTGTTGTGGTTAGTTGTTCCCCCTGTCATGGGTATAATTTCTCCGTCTCTGTATTCATTTTTATATTCAGCCTTCTCTTCTAATTGCAAATATTCTTCTGGCGTGTAGTAGCGCTTTTCTGTTTGTAAAACCATATTAATTAACTCATAAAATGGGGGAATGGTTCTGTTATCAATAGCGTAACGTACCCGAAAGATAGCGAAAATAAATATTTTTGTTATACAAATACGGTTGCAGACAATGTAACAATAGCGATCGCAAGCAAATACTTTTAGCCATACCCACCAGTGAACGCCCCTACCAACATCTCTGCACAAACTCAGAATCGCAAAGCCGATCACATTCGGATCTGTTTAGAGGAAGATGTTCAGTCTCATCAAATTACCAATGGACTGGAACGTTATCGTTTCACCCATTCTTGCTTACCCGAACTAAACCACAACGATATTGATGTCAGTACAACTTTCCTGGGGAAACACCTTGGCGCACCTTTATTAATTTCTTCCATGACTGGCGGAACAGAACAAGCCGCAATGATTAACCAACGTTTGGCCCAAGTCGCGCAACACTACAAAATTGCAATGGGTGTTGGTTCCCAGCGAGTCGCGGTAGAAAAACCCCAGGTGGCTGATACTTTTGCTGTCCGCAAGTATGCGCCCGATGTTCTATTATTTGCGAACTTGGGGGCTGTGCAACTTAACTACAAGTACGGCTTAGATGAATGTTTGCGAGTAGTTGATATTCTAGAGGCTGATGCCTTGATTTTACACATTAACCCTCTACAAGAGTGCATTCAACCCAAAGGTGATACTAATTTTCGGGGTTTGCTTGACAAGATTTCTATATTATGCAGCAAGCTACCAGTGCCAGTGATTGCAAAAGAAGTTGGTAACGGCATTTCCGCAGCGATCGCACAACAACTAATCGCCGCTGGAGTAGCAGCAATTGATGTCGCTGGTGCGGGGGGTACTTCTTGGGCAAAAGTAGAAAGCGAACGGGCAGAAAGTCCCTTACAACGTCGCTTGGGGATAACATTTGCCGATTGGGGTTTACCAACAGCAGAGTGCATTACAACTATTAGAGCGATCGCTCCTTATGTGCCTTTAATTGCTTCGGGAGGTTTGCGTCATGGATTGGATGTGGCAGCTGCGATCGCCTTGGGAGCCGATATCGCTGGTTTAGCAATGCCTTTTCTGCAAGCAGCAGCAACATCAGAGACAGCAGTAGCCGAACTTGCTGAAGTATTAATCGCCGAAATTACCACAGTCTTATTTTGTACTGGCAACACTACCTTGTATCAGTTAAAGCACTCTGGTAGTTTACAGCGCATAGAATAAGTAAATGGGTCATTGGTCATTAGTCCTTTGTCATTTGTAAATGCTCAATGCCCCATGCCCAATACTCAATGCCCAATAACTAATAACTAATGCGTAATTTTATCAAACAAACTTTTGCTAGTGTAATTGGCACTTTACTAGGACTAATTATTTTCGGTGGTTTAGGAACCACTGGACTTTTCTTGCTGATATTGGCTGCTAGTTCCTCTAAAGATACTGGGCCAAATGTGAAAGATAAGTCAGTGCTAGTTTTTGACTTGTCAATGAAAATTACTGATAGCGAACCTAGTTCAGGCGAATTCTTTCAAAACACAATATCAGGTGTAGATGACGATAGGATGGCACTCCGCAAAGTTGTGGAAACTTTGGAAAAGGCGCGGCGCGATCCGCGAATTGTCGGGATCTATTTGGATGCAACGAAGGCAAGCCAAACTGGTAATGTCGGCTATGCTTCCCTGAAAGAAATTCGGAAAGCGCTGGAAGAGTTTCGGGCTGTGGGGAAAAAGGTTGTCGCTTATGGCAGTGATTGGAGTGAAAAGGAATATTACGTTAGTTCAGTGGCGGATTCCATCATACTTAATCCTCTGGGAATGATGGAAGTCAACGGTTTGAGTTCACAACCAATGTTCTTAGCTGGAGCGTTGCAAAAGTATGGCATTGGTGTTCAAGTCGTGCGGGTAGGGAAATTTAAAGGAGCCGTTGAGCCGTTTATCCTCAACAAGTTGAGTCCAGAAAACCGCGAACAAACTCAAAAATTGTTAGATGATGTTTGGGCAGAGTGGCGCACTGCTGTAGGCGCAAGTCGAAAACTTGAACCTAACCAGTTACAGGCGATCGCAGATAATCAGGCACTATTAGAAGCCACACAAGCCAAAACCAGCGGTTTAGTCGATCAAGTACAATACCCTGATGAAGTCGTAGCAGACCTGAAAAAGTTTACAGATAGCGATAAAGAAGACAAAACATTTCGACAAATTAGCCTAAATAGCTACGCCCAAGTTTCCGGTAAATCTTTGGGTGTAGAACGTAGTTCCAAAAATCAAATTGCTGTGGTTTATGCTGAGGGTGAGATTGTCGATGGTAAAGGTGATGATGGACAAGTTGGAGGCGATCGCTTTGCCAAAATCTTCAACAAACTACGACAAGATAAGGATGTAAAGGCTGTTGTCTTACGAATTAACAGTCCTGGTGGTAGCGCTACCGCAGCCGAAGTCATGCAGCGAGAAGTGAAATTAACTCGTAAGGTCAAACCAGTTGTAGTATCAATGGGCGATGTCGCCGCCTCTGGTGGTTATTGGATTGCTAGCGACTCAAATCGCATTTTTGCAGAACCAAATACCATTACAGGTTCCATAGGTGTGTTTGGGATGCTATTTAATGGGCAAAAGCTAGCTAATGATAATGGCATTACCTGGGATTCAGTGAAAACCGGACGTTATGCTGATAGTCAAACAGTTTCGCGCCCGAAATCGCCTCAAGAGTTGGAACTTTATCAGCGCAGTGTTAACCGGATTTATAGTATGTTTCTGAATAAAGTTTCTCAAGGTCGCAAACTCCCAGAACAAAAAGTAGCAGAAATAGCCCAAGGACGGGTGTGGTCGGGTGAAGCGGCCAAAGAAATTGGTTTAGTGGATGAAATTGGTGGTTTGAATACTGCGATCGCATACACTGCCAAACAGGCGAAACTAGGAGAAGACTGGGAAGTGCAAGAATATCCTCGCACTAGCAGTTTTGGAGAACGCTTTTTTGGACGTGCAACAGAAGAGGCGCGGACTGCTTTAGGGATTGAGTCGGCGAAACTCAAATCAGCCAATCCTATCACCACTGAATTCCAAAAATTACAACAGGAAATAGAGACTCTGCAAAAGATGAATGATCCACAAGGAATTTACGCCCGCTTGCCTTTCAACTTAAAGATTGATTAGATGCTTTGTCTTTATAGAAGAGTCGCCCAGAAGCCTACACTGACTGAGTACAGTACAGTGTAGGAGCATGTCAAAGAACAATGAGCTACCAGAAGAGGAACGTTTTATGATAGTTGTGCATCATCTTAACAACTCGCGATCGCAGCGTGTGCTATGGCTGCTCGAAGAATTAGGTATCGAATACGATATCAAGTTCTATGAACGCGATGCAAAGACGATGTTGGCACCAGAATCGCTGCGCCAAGTTCATCCCCTCGGCAAGTCACCAGTGATTACAGATGCAGACTCAACGATTGCTGAGTCGGGGGCAATCATCGAATACCTAATTGATCGCTATGGTAATGGTCGGCTAGTCCCAGCATCGGGTACGCCGGAACATCTGCGCTATAAGTATTGGCTACATTACGCCGAAGGCTCGGCAATGCCCCTGCTAGTAATGCAGTTGGTATTGAACAATTTTGGAGCAGGAGACAGCAGTGTGGTTAGCGGATTTGTCGCACCCCAGATCAAACTTCACTTTGACTATATAGAAAGCGAACTTGGTAAAAATACGTGGTTTGCGGGTGAAGAATTTACCGCCGCCGATATCCAAATGAGCTTTCCTTTAGAAGTAATCGCTATACAGCCCAAAGAAATCGAGAGCCGACCAAAGCTGAAAGAATTTGTCGAGCGCATTCAGACGCGACCTGCTTACAAACGCGCCCTTGAGCGTGGAGGTAAATACGACTTCTCCTCTCAATAATTTGGGAAATAACAACAAACTCACTAAGAGGCAGGGGGCAGGGGGGAGAACCCCATATATACCCATACATAAATGTAGGAAATGTATTGGCTCTGGAACAAGGACGTATTATTTCTCTCTACGAGACGCCAAAGGCGAATGTGCTATTCATCTCGAAATAAATGTTTAAATCAAAGAGCATAAATAAATTTAGGGGCTTGAAACCCTTTGAGCAGGGGAAATGAGCGAATCTTTCTCCCCTGCTCCCTGCTCCCTGCTCCCCTGCCTCTTTGGTCAAGTCGTTCTAATAGTTGTACTCTGGCTTGATATCTCGCAACATCAGCTCATCAAGTGCTTGTCCGGGTGTGATTTCGCCTTGAAGTAACCGATAAACTTGCTCAGTAATTGGAACTGCAATGTTTTGTTGCTTGGCTCGTTGCATCAAAACTCGGCAAGTGTTTACTCCTTCAGCAGTTCCTTGTAAATTTGCGAGAGTTTCTGTAAGTGATTTACCACCAGCTAACTGATAGCCAACTTGGTAATTGCGACTTAAGGGACTATTACATGTTGCTAACAAATCTCCTAGACCTGATAAACCATAAAATGTTTCGGTCTTTGCGCCCCAGTTGTTGCCGATGCGAACCATTTCGGTAAGTCCACGGGTGACTAAAGCAGCTTTGGCATTGGTTCCCAGTTGTAAACCATCGCATACACCAGCTGCGATCGCAATCACATTTTTTAGTGTTCCCCCCAGTTCCACCCCCAAGGGGTCGGGATTGGTATATACCCGAAAACGATGAGAAGAAAATACTAATTGCACTACTTCCGCCGCCGTGGGAATATTACTGGCTACCACCGTGGCTGCTGGTAATTCCATTTGAATTTCTTTTGATAAATTAGGCCCAGACAAAACAACTACTGCATGGTTAGGGAATATTTGTTGCCAAATTTGTGACGGTGTACAAGTGGTTTGGGGATCTAAGCCTTTCGTCGCCGTCACAAAAATTGTCTCTGGAGAAAGGGGGAAAGATTGAACTTGGGAAGCAACATCTCTCACGCCAATCATTGAGATAGCGGATAGGATTATTTGGGCATCTGTTAAAACTGCTTCCATTTGGGAACCTTGACGCGACCACACGCGCACCTGATGACCATTTGCAGCAGCGAGATTTGCGAGAGATGCACCCCAAGCACCTGCACCAAGAATTGCAACGGAAAGTTTTGTGTTGGAGTACATCTGCTCACTCATAACTCCTAATTCCTAACTCCTAACTTTTGAGCGTGGATAACGTTGCATCAATTCTCTAACTTGTTCTGCATGATATGAGCTTCTTGTCAAAGGTGAAGAAACAACTTGTAAAAATCCGATTTCTTCGCCGAATGCCTTCCAAGCAGCAAATTGTTCTGGATTGACAAATTCGTTTACCTGCAAGTGTTTTTGACTGGGTTGGAGATATTGCCCAATGGTTAAAATATCGCAATCCACAGATCGTAAGTCTTGCATAACTTGGCGGATTTCGGCATCAGTTTCACCGAGTCCAACCATAATGCCAGATTTAGTGTAGGCACTAGGAGAAAGTTGGCGAGTGCGCTGCAATAATTCTAATGTGCGATCGTAGTTTCCTTGGGGACGCACCCGGCGATATAAGCGTGGAACAGTTTCGGTATTGTGGTTTAATACCTCTGGCGCAGCTTGTAGAATTATCTCCAGAGCATTCCAATTACCGCATAAGTCAGGAATTAGCACCTCAATTGTGGTGTTGGGTGAAACAGAGCGAACCGCATCAATACACGCCACAAACTGAGATGCACCACCATCAAGCAAGTCATCTCGGTTTACAGAAGTGATGACTACATGATTAAGGTTCAGGCGGCGAACAGCTTGGGCCAATCGTGTAGGTTCCGTGGGATCTAGTGGTTTAGGTTTTTTCTCAAAATCAATATCGCAGTAGGGACAAGCGCGTGTACAAGCGGGCCCCATAATCAAAAATGTGGCAGTCCCAGCATTGAAGCATTCACCAATATTCGGACAGGACGCTTCCTCGCAAACTGTATTGAGGGCTAAATCCCGCAAAATATCTTTAACGTTACCGATGCGCTCAAGCCCAGGTGCTTTCACCCGCAACCAGTCTGGTTTTACAGTCACAATCCGCTTTTACCACTAGAGTTATACAAATTTAATCCTAGCAAGCAAAGTCTTTAGTGAAGCGATCGCATATGGATATAATTCTAATATTTGGCACAGATTGTGATATTCTTATATTTACAATGCCATTTTTGTGGCGGGATGTGGCGCAGCTTGGTAGCGCACTTCGTTCGGGACGAAGGGGCCGCTGGTTCGAATCCAGTCATCCCGATTGGTAGATGTCAAATAACTAATTATTTGTGAAACTAGATAAAGAGGCAAACGATTTGTCCTCTACATGAACATAGTTATAAATATTCCCGGTTGCCTACTTGCTTGTATTTGCTGACAGATTACTAGTAGCGTCTTCCAGACTAATTAGGGCGGTTATTCACACCAGAAGTTTTTGGGATAGTTTGTCAAAATTAAAGATAACTGGAGGTTCAAAATATGAAATTTTCAATCCAATCACTTTACACTTGGTACCGCGGTGTGCTTCGTAACCCCAAGTACCGTTGGTGGGTAATTTTAGGAACATTAGTCTATTTGGTTAGCCCGTTTGATGTTCTCCCAGATTTTATACCGGTTGTGGGACAAATTGATGATGTTTTCCTTTTGACTCTGCTTGTTTCTGAGGTGTCTGGGCTAGTCATTGAAGGCTGGAAAGCTCGTAAGGGTGATTTGAGTACTGAAGTGCCTAATACTACCGATGGTTCTACCTCCAGTGGCAGCACTGTTGATGTTGATGCTGTTTCGGTTAAGTAGTTTTAATAATACCCCTGCTTTTGGAATCTGAGGTGGGGGATATTTTTTTTTAACGCAGAGGAACGTAAAGGGAAGCGCGGAGGTTCGCGGAGGGGGGATTAGAGGTTGTTGGCTACGCGTTTGATGCCTTCTTTGAGGTGGAGGACGTTAAAGTTGAGGAGAAGACCTAGTTTGCAGTTTGCTAGTTTGAGATAGGTTAGGAGTTGGACGGAGTGAATTGGGTGGAAGGATTCTACAGATTTAATCTCTACAATTATTTGGTTTTCGACCATCAAATCTAATCGATAAACGCATTCCAATTGCACATCTTGGTAAACCAAAGGCAATGGAATTTGCTTACCAACACTCAACCCGGCCTTCTTCAACTCATAATCCAAACACTCCTCATAAGCCGACTCCAACAAACCAGGCCCCAAAGCAGTATGCACCCTCATCGCACACCCAATAATCACCCCACTCAACTCATTCTCTCTCATCCTCTGCGCTCCTCTGCGTTTCCCTTCGCGCTCCTCTGCGTTTCCCTTCGCGCTCCTCTGCGTTTCCCTTCGCGCCCCTCTGCGTTTAAAAATCCTTCACAAATTCCGTCAAGAACCTGAACGCCTTCAAAATATAACTAGCGCAATCTCTAGGAGAAGTATTGTAAAACGATCGCCACGCACTCGCCTTATCCTCATCATAGCGATCGCTGCGTTGACTATGATTCTCTAACCACGCCAATCGCACTGCATGGCCAATCAACACATCCAACACAATATATTCTTCAATTTGCAACTTGGGATTGTTGGCTACGATCGCAGCTAATTCTACTAATGCTTCAATATTAACTTGGCGGTATTCTGTAGCTTCGATTTTATTCAGCAAATGCTCAACCAAGAGAGCAAAATTTCTTTCACCGGCTGTCATTTCCGACAACATTATCTCACTATCTAAACGATTGCGGCGTTCTAATTTATCGCCAATTACTATACCTTTGCAATGTTGCATTAATAGCCAAACTTGTTTAAAAAATTCTTTTGGTACGCGCCCTGTCGCACCCTCGGCTTGGCGAAACCGTCGCCAACCGCCCGGCGGAACTTCCATACCTTCGGCGATTCCTGGTAACACCACCCAAGCAATATCACTTTCTTTTTGCTTGACGTGCAGTGATTCTTGCTGGCGTAACAGGTTACTCATGCCAGTATATCCAGTTAATACCTGACGCAAGCGCACTTTAACTTCAAAGGGTGAAAGTTGCATTAAGCGATCGTAAGCTTCATCTTGAGTAACATGCAATTCCCGCGCTAGTTCGCTGGTGATTAATAAGATAAGATAGCCGACTCTGAGCGTTAGTAATCCCTGAAATAGTTCGGGTTCTGAGCGAATTAAGATACCAAGATAGATTAAAATCTCTTGAGTGAGGACGCGATCGCGGATATCTTCACGACAGAAATGATTAATTTTATCGGCAATTTCATCGTGAGACATGGGTACGCTAATCAAAGATGCTTCGCTGTAAGCTTTACCTACAGCAATTTGTTTACCCCGCACCAAGATACTTGTGACTGCATCTGATAGGCTGATATCAACCATTTGGCGTAACCCCGCAGCCCGACGCACTACTGCCCAAATGCCTAAATCTCCAGCTTTGGTATAAACTTCATCTAGTAAATCACCCACGGTGACAGGATATCCTGGGCCACCATATCCCGTATCAAATTGCATTCCCTGCAAGCGAGTCAAAGTTTGCAATAACTCAATTTGCTCGTAGATATTCTCTGATGAACGCAAATAAGAAAGTAATAATCCGAAGTTAGTTTCATACTCCATTTTAAATTCTTGGGTATGTCCTAAACGCCAGTTTTTCTCAGGATGATATGCTAAATAATAGCAACGTGGGCTAGCATTTTTTACTGGCGATCGCGAAAATTCTGCATTGGGAAGAAAATCAATTCTTTGAATTCCGGCTGTTAGCATTAGCTGATTTAGCCGCCCTAATTTCACTCGCACACCGTTACAAACACCATCTTTCAGTTCTTGCATCAATTCTAGTAATGCTTCTGAACCTGCTTCTAACATGGTGTGCGTCAACATTAAAGTCAGAGTAGGACGACCTAAATCGCTCCAATATTTTTGAATGTATGCTAGTTCGCTTCTAATTTGGTCTAGTAGAAAATGGTAATCAAGGGTTAAATAAAACTGTTGAGAATCTGAAAATGAAGGCAAAAATACAATTGTTTCACCACTAATCCGAAAAATTCTAGATGTTGTTAAACTCCGCAGCCGCCGCACTGGCCGCCCAGTCAAACCAAGTTTTTTATTACGTCCAATTTGGGTATAAATAGCTGAAAATTCTCCAGCTTTTCTCACTTGAATCGGTTCTACTTGGGTAGGCGTTTGTGCTTCAATTCCGTGAACTTCTAATTTTTTCTGTAAATCTTCATCTTCTGCTAATAAAGCAATTTGTACTAATGACTCTCGCTGTTTACCAACACACAAATGTCTTCCCAAAGGATCGATATCACCAACCGCCAGTAACCCTTCACTCAACATTTCACCGAGAAAATATAAACTCTGTGCCCACACCAAGGGAATATTTTCATTAGGTAAACGTGGTTGAGTTTGAGGTGCTAACTTTTCAGCTTCGATATTTTCGGCGGGAACATAATAAAGTTCTGGCAATAAACGCAAACCATCTTGTTCTATAAGTAATGATTTTAAAAGACTTTGGTATTTTTTGACTTGTTCTTGTTCGCCGCGAAATAATCCATCTAGAACTAAATAAGTGAAAAATAACGGCCATTCGCATTCGATATGCTCAAATTGCTTAAGTTCTAATGGTTCGTAGTGCAAGCGCTGATGATCTTCTAAAACGGTTTGGTGTCCATCACGCAGAAAGCGTTTGCAGCCGTATTTACCTGCAAGTTTATTGATAATATCGTTTAAGGTGCGATCGCGTAACTCCAAATCTTCCACTGCAAAGGCAGGATAACTAATAATACTTAACAGCGCCGCATCAATTTCTTTGGAACCAGATTCCCTCGGTAATAAGGATTCTAAAGTAATCCGAGCGCGGGCAATTTCATCTGGTAGCACATGAATAACTGATGCTTGACTACCACGCACACCAAATAAATCCAGTCCGTTGATAGCTTCTAAAGCAGCTTTTGCCATGCCTACGGAACTGGCGTTTAACTCAGCACTACCACGATTAATTTTATTACCACGTTCCCAAATGCCGTAATCTGGAGTGCGGTAAGCTCGTCCAATGTAGTAAACCAAATTTTGGACAAAATTTACTTCATCAATGGTATAAATTATTGGCAATCCGGCTGCCGTCATTTGCGCCAATATCAGCAAAAATATAGATGTGGCATCAAGTTGCAAATGTCCCCATTCATCATCACCAACAACAATGTCACCGGTTGCGGTATTATATTTGGCGTGCAGTCCATCTAGTAGCGACTGAGTATGTTTAAATGTCTCTACTTTATGAGCCTGTCGCATCATCGCAAATAACAACCCGCGCATCAGTTTGATGACACTGTGTTCTAGTTCATAGGTGCGTCCCTTATCATCGTCAATTTTGCGGTATGCAAGTCCTAAACCCCAAACTGCCAAAATGCTGTAAACATTGTCTCGCACCCAGGCATCAGTATAATCACCGTGGGCTGTAATCGCTGTACTCGCAGGTAGTAAACCAGTAATTGGATTCTGCCGAGTCAGGATGATCGTTTTGATTTGCTGGTAGTAGTAGTCTAGGCGAGTTAGCAATTTGGTAGATGTTTTCATGGTTTGGTTCAAAACAACTTGCAAAATTCGACCCTGTGACTGTGAACTGAATTACCTAAACCAAGTCAGAACAAGCTCTGTAATGGTTGATGGAAGAACAGCGAAGGGTAGTAAGCTTATTATTATCTCCTGTTAATAGGTTTCTGGGTACTTAATTTTAGCGATTCCGAACTAAAATATGATACTTGTTCAAACTCCTCTGAATACTTGTACTATTTTATACTTAAACCATGCTTTTCTTCAGGCATACTGAATTCTTCTTGTTGATAGTTTAAATTAGATAAACGAGCGCTAATTTCAGCGAGCGATCGCAAAACGTTTAGGATGTTATGAAGCGGAAATAATTTATTACGATATCTTTCACAGCACTACTACTAAGGCCTGCAACCTAAATCCAATAAACAAAGTTATGAAGGATGAATTTTTATCTTATGGGCTAGACAACAAAGCTTTCTTACCTTGGATAAAGCTATCTGAAGATGAGAGAAAAAAATATTTATCACCATTAAAATTGATCGCGAAAGCTAAAACACATTACTGCGAATACGAAGTGAAACCTGTTAACCCATTTTTGATTCTTCGTCATCCAGGTGACTACGCATGAAGTTGCTTGATCCAAAATAATACTGAGATATTGGCAATATTTTAACTCTGTAAAGTTTCGGATTAAATTCGTTGATTGGCTTGACAGAGCTTATTATTGTTGTAGTAAAATCTACCTTAAGGTACACAAAAATTACTTAAAAGTCAGGTGTCAAGGCTATTTAAGAGTGAGAAATATCACAATTATTAAATACTGTCGTCTCAGTATGTACCGGAGAGTGCTATTCCGGGTTAGGATGATGAACAGCGATGCCTTGATTTAGATATCGATATTGAATTGTTGAAATTTTATGGGCAATAGTCCACCAGATGGCAGTATCAACCTCCTCTGAACTGGCGAGGAAGTCTCCCAGCGCGGGGGAGACTTAGGAGATATATATCATGCTCACACAAGATATTCGTGATTTGCTGACTGATACTACCGATTTGAACCAATTGAAATGGGATTTAAATCGCTTGCAACCTGTGGATGTGGGAGACTACATTACACAATTGCCTGAAAAACAACGCGCGATCGCATTCCGTTTACTCAATAAAACTCAGGCAATAGATGTATTTGAATATCTGCCCACAGAGGTGCAGGAAGAACTAATTAATTCTCTGCATGATGTCCAGGTAGTACAACTTGTAGAAGCGATGAGTCCCGACGAACGGGCAGAATTGTTTGATGAACTACCAGCTGGAGTCATCAAACGGCTATTGCAAGAACTGAGTCAAGAAGAAAGGCAAGCAACAGCAACGATTCTCGGCTATCCAGAAGGCACGGCTGGGCGGGTGATGACAACCGAATATGTCCGGTTGCGTCAAGGATTGACCGTTGGTGAAGCCTTGAGCAAGATCCGCCGTCAGGATGAAGACAAGGAGACGATTTACTACGCCTACGTCACAGACGACAACCGGACGCTGGTGAGAGTAGTTTCACTGCGCCAATTGCTGTTTACCTTTCCCGATGTTTTCATCAAAGATATCGCTAGCGATCGCGTCATCAAAGTTACAACTGAAACCCCTCAAGAAGAAGTGGCGCGAATCATGCAGCGCTACGACTTAATCGCTATCCCCGTAGTTGACCGAGAAGACCGATTGGTAGGCATTGTCACCATTGATGATGTCATGGATATTTTGGAAGAGGAAGCCACAGAAGATATCCAAAAACTGGGGGGTGTGAGTGGTGATGAAGCAGCTTTATCCTCTCCCCTGTTAACTATCCGTAACCGCTTACCTTGGCTGTTGGGGATCATGGGACTATATATTGGTGCAGCCAGTGCGATCGCGCCTTTCCAATCTGTAATTGCCGCAGTGCCAGTTTTAGCAGTAATCATGCCGATTTTTTCTAACACTGGTGGTACTGTTGGTATTCAATCATTAACGGTGACAATCCGCGGCTTGGGAGTAGGAGAGGTAACACCCAAAGATACTTTAAAAATTCTCCGCAAGGAACTTTTAGCTGGTTTAGGTACAGCTCTCGCTTTAGCCACAACGATGATCCTGCTTTCCTTAATTTGGGCCCGACCCCAAGAGCGATGGGTAGCTTTAATTGCCGGTATGGTAATGGCAACTAATACAATTGTGGCTGTTACACTCGGCACTCTACTACCAATGGGTTTGAAGCGCTTGAAACTAGACCCTGCTTTGGTTAGTGGCCCATTAGTGACTACAATGCTAGATACAATTGGGTTTTTAACCTTCCTCAGCCTAATTTCTTTAGCTTTAAACGTTTTGCATTTACCAACATGAAAAGAGGCAGGGGGGCAGGGTGTGGGGGGCGGAGGGGAAAATATCTTCTCCCTGTCCCCTGCTCCCCCAATCACCAATCCCCAGTCCCCAAATATGCCTACTACTACCTGGAATCGTCATCATATTCTTTCCCTAGCCGACTTTACTACCACTGAATACGATACTGTTTTGCAAACTGCGGCCAGTTTTCAAGAGGTACTATCACGACGGACGAAGAAAGTGCCAACCTTGCAGGGTCAGGTGGTGGCGAATTTATTTTTTGAATCGTCTACCCGGACTCGCAGTAGTTTTGAACTTGCTGCCAAACGTTTAAGTGCAGATACGTTAAACTTCGCCGCAGCATCTTCCTCTATGACTAAGGGAGAAACTATTCTCGACACGGCGAAAACCTATTTAGCTATGGGAACTGATATTATGGTAATCCGCCATCGAGAGGCAGGAGTACCAAATGCGATCGCGGCTGAAATGGATCGTCTAGGTGTAAAAGTTAGTGTCCTCAATGCTGGTGATGGTCAACATGAGCATCCTTCCCAAGCATTGCTAGACTTATTTACCATAACTACTCTCATTGACCCAGCTAGTCCCCGACTGGAACTTTTAAAGGGGAAAAAGATTGCCATTATTGGAGATATTCTCCATTCTCGTGTGGCGCGATCGAATATCTGGAGTTTGATTGCCAGTGGTGCCGAAGTGCATCTTGCAGCACCACCTACCCTTTTACCCAAGTTATTTGCCGAGTATATCTTGGAGGAGACAGAAGGTCACGAAGCAGCAGGAGATAAATCAACTGTCCCATCCCTCTCCCCAAATCAACAACTTTTTATTCACTGGCAGTTAGAACCAGCTTTACAGAATGCCGATTTTGTGATGACTTTGCGCTTGCAAAAAGAACGTATGACGGCTCATTTACTACCAAGTTTGCGAGAATATCATCATTTATTTGGTATTACACGTGCAAAGCTGCAACTCTGTAAACCTAACGTCAAAGTTTTGCATCCAGGCCCAGTTAATCGAGGTGTCGAAATTAGTTCTGATTTAATGGATGACCCAGAATTTAGCCTCATTCAATCGCAAGTTACCAGTGGTGTCGCCGTTCGGATGGCGCTGTTGTATTTGATAGGAAGCGGTAAGGTTTAAATAATTTAACATCAACCTCAAGCCAATACGATTCGGTTAAGTTTTTTGATGAAAATTCTAGATCTATAGAGACAGGATAAATCATCAAAAAGACGTGATAAATCGCCGTCCAAACAAGAGACTGATTATTGTAGAAACGGCGATTCATCGCGTCTCTTGCCTTAACCTGTAGGCAAAGTTGCTTGACATAACTACACAAGCTAGATAAAAAGGGTATAACATAAGACCAGCCCTTTCAATGCCAAGTATAAATTCTCGAAAATGAATTCCTCTTTAAACCTCTTTTCTATGTATTCTCTGTCTTGGAAAGACTGATATCTGAGGCTGGCTGCGCCAACCGAGGTTTTTTGTCCTCAGACTTTTCTCTGTGCCTCGTGGTTAAATAAATAACTTATAAACCACTTCCGACACAGATATAGCTCAGAGAAAAAGAGATTTTATGAGTTACGTTGAAAGGATTAATCTTATCACTCGTTCGGACTTACGCACTAAAGATCCACCAATGACCTTAAAAAGTTGGCTCTTAGAGTTCCCCTTTTTAAAGTTAGGGGGAATCTAGGTTTAAAATTTTCAGTGCGTAAGTCCTGTCTATTGCTATTTAATATCTGTGCCGGAGATTTGCCGATGAAAACTATATCTAGCCTCGATTCAGTAACCAAACATTTAGAACAGCATGAGAACTCAAAACGGATTAAAAAATTAATATACTCAGCTTGTAAAAATATTTGGGAGAATGATGAAGAGACGCTAGATAAGTTTAAATTACAGGAACTAATTCAAGAATTATATAGATTAAATCCAACTATAAATAACTTAAATTTTAGTTTATCTAAAGTTGTAAAAACCCTCAATAAACAAGCCGAATATGCGCTACTCGCCAGTATGATTTCTCATGAGATGCAGAAGCTACATATAACACCTGATGAAGCAACAGGAATATTATTAAATCAACCTCATCAAGAAGAAGATAAATTTTATAATTCTGAGCAAATATCATCAAATTCTATAGATAAATCTCCAAACAATCAAACCAAGAATCAATACAATCAGTTTGATTTACGGCAAAATATTATGAAGTATACCAACCCACTTAGGGCTAAAATAGTTCTATTCTCTGCACTTTACAAAAAGTTTACTTTCAATGAAGAAGACTGGTTGAAACTGAAGGCTGAACAACTTGATGATTTATTGCTGAGATTATTTGATACTTGTCCAACTATCAGAGAGCTTGAATCTAAACTAAATAGTGCTGTTATATCTCTAGGTAAGCCGGATGAGAATATCCAAGCAGCTAGTGCAATCATCCAATCTATGCGAGCTTTATATGGCAATATATCACCCAGCACTAACGGATATCAACCGTTTAACAGCAATTCATCTCTAGAAACGAGAACATTAGTTAATCCTGATCAAAAAAATGCACTCACGATTGATGATAATAATACCTGTCAATTTATAGTACCTCCTACCAAAGAATAATCGTAACTTTTGAATATTCTTAAACCTGTAAAAATTCGCAAAGATTATGGTAATTGACATAGGAAAAATATGGATGCCAATGAACTTCTTCAGCGATATGAAAATGGAGAAACAAAATTTATTGAGGCAAACTTAAATGGGGTAAATTTGTTTGGTGCAGACTTGATTGGTATAGCTTTGAATAAAGCAGATTTGGGTAATGCGATTCTAATTTTTAGCTATCTAAATCGAGGAATCCTGAATAAGGCAAATCTAGTTTGTACAAAGCTAAGTGGCGCGAACTTAAATCAGGCAAGTTTAATCAGTGCCAACCTACATGATGCTAATTTACATGGTGCAACTTTGCAAGGTGCTGATTTGCGTAATGCCAATTTAACTTTAGCGTATATGTTAGATACTAATTTGATGGATGCCGATTTGCGTGGTGCAGATTTGAGTGGTGCAAATCTAACTGGTGCGTGCTTGCGTGGTGCTAACCTGCGAGAAGAAAAGAGAATGTATTCTGCTAGTTTACGGGGTGCTAACCTGCATAAAGCTGACCTGCGAGGCGCTGATTTAACTGGCGTAGATCTATCTAAAGTTGATTTGAGTGGTGCTAACTTGAGTGAGGCAACGCTACGTTATGCCGATTTGAGTGACGCTAACCTGAGTGAAGCGATTTTGTATAATGCCTCTCTGGCAGATACTAACATTGGGGGTGCTAATTTAAAAGGTGCTAACCTGATGAACGCTAAGCTGGAACGGTCAAATCTTATTGACGCCGAACTTACAGGTGTTAACTTGTATGGTGCAATTATGGCAGATGCTAAACTGACTAGATGCCAGATGAGTGGAGTAAATCTGAGTTTTGCAAGGTTAAATAGAGTTGATTTAAGTCGGGCTAACCTGTGTGGCGCTAACCTCACTGAAGCAGACTTAGTTGATGCCTATCTTGCTAGGACAAACTTGACTGGCGCTAATTTAAGTAAAGCAAATCTAATTAGAGCAGAAATGAGTAGTACAAATTTGACGGGTGCAGATTTGCGTGGTGCGGTCATGCCTGATGGAACAATTAACGATTAAAAATATATAGCGGTTTGCATTTATTGCAGTTGAGTCCAATAATATAGCGGTTCTCGTTTACGTGAGGTACACCCGTAAGGACACGGCACTGCCCATTGGTGTCAACTTAACTTGAAAGCAAGTCTATAACTAGCTTTTAGATTACCTCGTTCCCAGTCTCCGACTGGGAATGCTTGTCTTTGAGGCTCCGCCTTTCTTACTGGCGGCAGAACCGCAAGGAGCAGCGTTTCCAGCCTCCATCTGGAAACGAGATTTGAAAAGGGTTTTAGCTTAAGTTGACACTAATGGGCACGGCAGTGCCCCTACACCTCGTGATGTTATATTTACCGCATCTGAATGGGAACCGCTATATTAGTCCTATCGGAATAGCTCAGAGAAGAATACCTAAGCTCATAGATGTTATATATTCCTCCGATCGCATGAGTACAGAATTCTGTAATCTTGGCACACTGGTATCGTAGAAGTTCAAAAATTTAATGACTTCTAGAAGTGTCGGAGGTAAATATGAAACAAATTTTTTTGACGGCAGCAGCCTTACTCAGCACGCTATCTTTAGTTGCTCCCCTTTCCGTCAAAGCAGAAAACTCCGCCGCTGTCCGGCGCTTGCTGGAAACTAGAGAATGTTCTGGATGTAATTTAACAGGAGCAAACCTCAAAGGCGCTCACCTAATAGGTGTTGACCTCAGAAATGCAAATTTAAAAGGAGCTAATCTCGAAGGTGCTAACTTAGAAGGTGCTGACTTAACTGGTGCAAATTTGAAGTCTGCTAATCTCACAAAAGCATTCGTCAGCGATAGTATCTTAAATAATGCTAATCTGACCAACGTTAATTTGAGTAATTCCCGTTTATATAATAGTGATGTAGATGGCGCTATTATGGCTAATATTGATTTAAGCGGTGCTGATGTATTTAATACTGCCATAAGCATTGGTGGTGAATACTGATGGTGAATAATGATTTCAAAGTGATGAGTTAAGAGTTATATTCAACTCTTAACTCTCTACTTTCTAACTTTTACTCACCAGTAATCGACAGTTCATTAACCCAGATTTTCGGGCAAACTCCCCCTGGCGTTAACTCTGGCTCTTTTTCTACATAAATAATTGACTTCAAGAGTTTTAAGAAATCGCCGGCAACTGTTGCTGACTCAATACTCGTCTTAACACCCTTATTAACTAGCCAACCATCAAACGGCAAAGAAAAGGAACCCTGCAAGGCTTTAACTCCGGCATGGAGAGCTTGTAAATCATCGATAAGAATCACATTTTCAGCCGTTTCTAAGCTCAACTCTTGCTCAGAAGTTGTTGTTGAAAAAACGTGATAAAAGTTGGGACTGACGCTGACTTTTGCGCCAATACTGGCATTACCCGTTGGCTGGGCATTTAACCTTTTAGCAGTGCCAGCACTATGGAGAAATCCTGTTAAAACACCATTTTCAATCAGCGAAATTTGACGAGTAGGTGTTCCTTCGCCATCAAAACTTTCTGCACCTACATTAGCTGGGTGAAGGGCATCATCATAAACTGAAAGTAGAGGAGAAGCAATTTCCTTTCCTAAATCATCAGGAGTAGATAGGCTTTGATTGTCTAGAATACTTTGGGCATTGAATAAGTTAGAAAAACCACCCAGCAGACTTAAGAAAGCTTCTGCGGAGAAAACAACTCGATATTTGCCAGTTTTAATTTTTTCATAATTCAAATGGCTGATAGTTTTATCGGCGGTTTCTTTGATGCAACCATTAATATCGAGATTATCTAAAGTTTGGTTGATTCTAAAAGCACCTGCACTACGCGGTTTTTTTCCTTCTTCGTCAGTTTTACTGTAAAGGTAAACTGATGACAAAGAGTGAGATTCAGTTCTCACTGCACCATCGCTATTGAGATAGAATCTGTCAACATCTCTTTGTGACAAACCGTTATAAGGTACACCTTTAATTGCTGGATGCGCTGCTAGTAATTCTTTTTCAGCCACCAACAATTTTTCTATGAGTTCAGCAACAGGTGCTTGGGGTGCTTTGTCCTGAGGTTTATTTGGGATAGAAATAGTAGCTTCTGGACTAAAATCAGGAACATTCTCTTTAACACCAAAGAAACTAGCTTCGTAGGCAGTTTTCAAAGCTAGTTCTAGTCCCTTGGTGTCTACATCTGTGGTGCTGGTGACACCCATTGTATTATCTTCATTCCAAACACGAACAATAACACCAGAACGATTTGACGCTTTAACTTGTTTTGGCTCACCTTGGTCTACTTGCACGCTAGTATCATCTACTGTTGAGCCATAAATGTCGAATTTCTTAATGCCAAGCTTCTCAGCATTGTCCTTGGCAGAATTTGCAATCTCATTAATATTCGGCATAGTTGATTTTAGATTTTAGATTTTGAATTGGAAGCGATTTTATTTTGAAGATTAGATTTTGGATTTTGGATGTTAAGCTTTTCCACATAATCAAGTTTATTTGTACTTCCTGGGCGGGCGAGACACCCACCCTACAAGAAATGTACAATTGAATATTATGCAAAGTAGATGTGGTTTAGCTGATGACTTAATATTTGTCTCACAGCTTTTTATTGAGATAATATCCTAATCATTCACAATCCAAAATCCAATATTATCTTCCACCGACGGTAATAGAATCAACCTTGATATGAGGTTGTCCAACGGTGGTGTAAATACTGCCACTAACGGAACCACAAAAGCCTGGTGCAATTTCCAAATCTTGAGAACACATAGAAATTTTATTCATAATTTCCTTAGCTTCTCCGATGAGAATTGCCCCCTTTAGCGGTTTGGTAATTTTGCCATTTTCAATCAAATAAGCTTCATCAACACTAAAGTTAAATTGACCTGTAGCACCAACGCTACCGCCACCCATCTTTTTGCAGTAAATGCCTTTATCAACAGAGGCAAATAATTCATCAATGGTGTATTCGCCAGAATCGATATAAGTGTTACGCATCCGGCTAGCGGCGGCATAGGTATAATTTTGGCGGCGTCCACTTCCTGTTCTGGGGTGTCCGGTGCGTGTAGAACCTGTTCTATCTGCTAAGAAGTTTTTCAAAACGCCTTTTTCAATTAGTAAGGTTCTTTGAGCAGGCATACCTTCGTCATCCATGTCAATTGTCCCGAAGGCATTTTCAGAGCGCCCTTCATCCCAGGCTGTCAAACTTTCATGGGCAATTTTTTCGCCTTTTTTGTCAGCAAAGGGAGAGGTATTGCGTTCTATTTGGGTAGTTTCTAGCAGATGTCCGCAAGCTTCGTGGAAGATTACACCGCCAAAGTGGTTGGCCATAATGATGGGGTAAGTACCCGATTCCACGTAATCTGCATAGAGCATTTTTCCTGCCGATTCTGCTATTTTCTCGGCAGCTTGTTGAGAATCCCAAGTTCTCAAGAAATTAGCATCGCTAGTATTACCTGCGCGATCGCCAATTGAGGTACGATTAGCACCATCAGCACACAATAGGTTAAATCCTACTGACTGGGTGAGGCGGATGTCACGAGCAAAAGTACCATCACTGGCGGCGATTAAAACTTCTTGCCAATCCCGGAAATAGGTAGCACGCCGCGATTGGACGTGGCTAGCTTTTTGCTTCAGGTTGGCAGTACCCTCAAGGAGGATTTCTCCCATTTCTCGGATGGAACTACATACTGGTAGCCAGGCATCTTTACCTCTTTTGGTGGCATAGTCTCTCAATAATTCCAGATTTATTTCTGGGATGAAAGCCTTCGCTGTGGGTAGTTGTAATCCCAAGATAGAAAGACCTTTTTCTAAGGCTGCTTTCAAACCGGAAAACGAAAGGTCATTGGTGCTAACGTAGCAGTCAGCTTTACCGCGAAATACTCTGACTCCCGCGCCTGTAGATAGACTGGGTGAAATACTGGTGATGGCGTCGTCTTCTGCAAGAGAACTAATATAGTTGCGACGTTCTAAAAATAATTCGATGAAGTCAGCGCCAGCGGCGCGTCCTAATCCCAGAAGGGTCGCCAGGGGGGCTTCCCAGGTTTCGTCGAAACGCTCTGGTGTGGAGGAATATTGGAGAGTGGGAAGTTGATTTGAGAGAAGTAGCGTACTTGTAAGCATGGGTAGCCTCGTCTGCTGGCGTAGTTCAGAGATTTGACTGAAAAATCCTGGTGTGTTCAGTCTAACAAATGAGTTAAAGTCACTGTTGGTAGAAAGGTGTGTGGATTTTACTCCTCTTCAGCAACGCCTTGGCAAATTAGCCCATAGAGTAGAAATTTGAGACTATATAAACAAAACCCGCCTTTGCGGGCTTTATTTTGAAAATTCACACCCTTGAGGGTGTCGTCGGAAAATAAGATGCACCTATATATATGTATTTAAGTGGCACTCTTCTTGACGAAGAAAGTTATGAGTTAGGAGTGGAACGCAAGAAATTCCACCTATGGACAGCGTACAGAAGCTTTTTGACGACTAACTCATCTTAAATATGTAATCTCGTTTACTGCAAACGCTTAATTTAATCTAGACTATCCTGCTCAGATTTATTTGCGATTTGCCATTTTCAGTGGAATTCTTGCTGTTTCTTGCTCATTGAAAGTCTGAGCTAAATTAGAAGTTGGTGCTGTCGATACTAGATTCTTAAATAACAACTTTAGGGTTCGAGTAATAGTTTTAAGAATTTTCATTTTGCTAGCACTAGGCTTTTGATCGTATCTTAAAACCATTGGAATTTCTACAATTTTTGGTTTGAGGACTTTGGCTTTCAGCAGTAAATCTATCATGCAGGCAAATCCACTTTCAGTGAATAGATTGTCTCCATAATACATATCCAGTTTTGTGAGGAAAGTACGGTTATATAGTCTATAGCCACAAGTGTAGTCTCTTACACCTCGTACACGGGCGGCAATTCTAAAAAGCCAGCTGGCTCCATAACTCATAAACTCTCTGAATTTTGATAAGCCTATGACTTTAGAACCTTTTCGATATCTGGATGCGATCGCAATATCATAACTCCCAGCTATCATAGTGTCATACATCTTTATTAACAGTTCTGGTGGCTGAGTGTTGTCGCAATCCATCGCCGCTAAAAAATCGCCTTCTTGAGATATTTCTAAGAAAGTTGTGAAACCTGTTTTAATTGCTTGACCTAAACCAGCATTTTTAGGATGTTGGACTAATTTTAGTAATATACCCAGTGATTGAGATTCTTCTAAAGCGGTTTCAGCAGTTGCATCACTACTACCATCATCAACCAGAATCAGTTTTATCTCCATCTTAGAGATTTCCTGCAATGTCTGAAACTTTTTGAACAAGGGGCGAATTGATTCTTGCTCGTTGTATGCAGGTAAAAGAACAAAAAGACTCATAAATAACTCCTGTGATTTTTAAAATAAAATATCATTACTCAAATTTCAAGAATTCAGTAATGTTGATTTTTTGAGAAACTCATCAACCTGTCGCACAACTGCATTATTGTTGACGCTATCATTGACCAACTGTGAGGTATTGACGACGAAAAAATCATCGTTTTCTGTACTCACTTTTGGAACAAGACTTGAGTAATTTAAAACTTGTAGTGGCTGCACTTTAATAGCTCGATTGATGTGTGCTGCTACAATGTCATCTTCTTTCAGTTCTGGGAACATCAAACGTATTCCCTGGAAAAATACTTGGCGTAATTCTTCATCTGGTTGTTTTAACAAGGCATCAGTGGAAAGTATATATTTTGGTAGGAATGTCATGTGATATCCTGCTGTCTCTTGTAAAGAAACTAAGTTGCTCATACCGATAACTCCGGTAAAGGGAATACTTCTATCGGCTATATTTACTACGTAATAAGGAATTAGAGCCTTGCGAGTAATAAGTACCATACAAATTACACCCAGGTATTCTACTGTTTCACTACTGTCTGAAACTTTCACCAGTTCATTAGCAGTAACCTGTTGCAAAATATTAACTGGGCCAGTAAAAATGACTTTATCAAAATGCTCTTTTTTCCCCTGATATTCTACCCACATTCCACCCCCTGGATGAGGTGCAATATATTCTACCGAAACACCTGTGTGGATATGACCTCCAGCCGCGTAAATTAATTTTTCTATACGATCAAAAACTGTTTTATAACCGCCTGAAACATAACCAAGTTGTTCTTTATTTAATGAAGAATCACGCGCTGAAAATAACCGTTTGATATAAGCCCAGATAAAAACTGCTGATATTCGCTTATAATTCTCTCCTAATTTGGATAAAAGCAAGGGTTTCCAGAGCTTCTCGTATGTGTTTCTTCCACCGAGTTTTAATAACCAATCTTCAACTAAAATCTTCTCTAAGCGCCGCCAGTTATTCAGGCGTGAACCATACAGAAGAGTAAAAGCTAACCTAATTTTACCGATAAGTCCAAAGAGAGGAAAGCGCAGGAATTCTATAGCATTACTAATCGAATAAAACTTTTTATTGTCATAGAACCCTGTTAAACTTCGATGCCAACGCAGTTTATCTCCAAGACCAATATCTCTAATAAAATTTATTAAGTGAGTATCAGAAGGGAGGATAACGTGATAAAAGCGATCCCAGGTAAACAACCCATAATCCTGATAAGTAGTAAGTCCACCAAGCTGCTTGTTGCTATCAAAGACAGTGACTCTATGTCCTTGATGTGAAAGACGTTGAGCTAATACCAACCCAGTTATACCCCCGCCAACAATGCCTATATTCATAAATTTAGATTTTTGTAGAGATACTTTTGAGATTTATCATTAAAGGATTTTATTTTAATATTAATAACTTGGGTTATTACCTATATAGCTATTAGCTGACAACAAGAACTACACCAGTGATGATGATGGAAATTCCTATCCACTGCTTCAATACAACCTGCTCTTTTAAAAGATAGTGAGAAGCAATTGGGATAAGTGCATACATCAATCCTAGAACTGGAAATGCTTGACTCAAAGGAATTGTCCGCAAGACATAAAGCCACAATAGAGTCATAAATGTATAGCAGACAAACCAAATCAAAAAATAACGAGAAAGTAACAAATTTAAGATAGATGCGCTTTCTCCCTTAGTAGGGGTAGAAATGTAAAGTCCGTATTTTAGAGACAGGTTAGCTATTGTTCCAAATAAAACTACAAACATTAGAAGTAGCCAAGTAGTGAAGTTCATTTGTCAATACTTTGTTGGGGAATTTACTATAAGATTGATTATATGGACTTTTTCGGTGGAATAACTACTAAAAGAACACCCATAAAAATAGTGAGGACTCCTACTATTCGAGTCAATGTAATCACCTCGCTAAAAAAGTAGTATGATCCGAAAAGTATACCGACATAATTTAAACTAGTCAGTGGATAAGCAATACTCAATTTTACGGATCGTAGAGCTAATATCCAATTTACTACTCCCAAACAATAAACACTAACAGCTAATGTTAATTTTTGAATAAATTCCCATGTCAATAGCCCCTCATTTGCATGACTCATGGTATATTTCATCAGCAATTGCCCAGCAATACTAAATAAAATACTGACAAACAGGATGATATAAGGAATTATTTTAAAGTTTGAAGTTTGGGACATAGATTTCATCCTACTTTTGCCTCTATTCAGATATTTAGGTATGAACCGGACAGTAAACAGCCTGTTGTTTTGAATGTTTCGGATCTCGGTTACACCTTCTCTGCAATTCGACCTCCACTTCAGTAAATAGACAACAAAGTTAGTCGGGTTGACTCATAATCAAAACAATTCTTGAAGCTCATTTTCTTAGAGTTAGTAACTAAATACTATGCAATGCAATTTCTCAGATGGTTAGTTTATAATTGCAGCGTTCGATATGATTCCCAGTAGAGCGCACTAAATTGGTTTACCGAGTTATACTCCCAGTCAAACCATTTTTTCTGCTTGGCAATTGGCACAATCAATTTCGTTTTTGCCCAACTATGAATTGCAGAAGTTTTTAGTATCAGCCAGCTATCCTTCAACACTACTTTGAGCGCGATCGCAATATCTAGGCTATAAAGGATACAGATGTAATAAAGGTTGAAAGCTTTGCCACAAATCATTTTTGGACAACGTTTAGCAGTACGCTTAGGTGTAGCCTGTAATAGACATCGTTTATCCTGAACTTGGACTGTAACCACATCTGCAACAGGTGCAGCTAAACGAATAAAAATGGATTGCCATAATTTTTGATTAATCCATTCATTAACTTTCATCTGTTGTATCCTGCTGTAGAAATCTTGTTGAAGACACTACTAAGCTTCCCAAACCATCAAGTTATAAATTAAAACTTAGCTGGATTGATAAATATTCTCTATTTGTTCCAGAAAAGTTGATTAATCTACTGATACACCGTAGAAATTATCGAGGCTCACAAACATATCTCTAAATCATGGCTGGGAACTAAACCGAATAATAAAAATTTGTTTGTACTCAAACTAAGTGTGTATACATACTTAGTTTTGGACATGGGAATACAATTATTAACATAAGTCTGTTTAGCTATGTAAATCATTGATAAATCAATTAATTTACTGGAGTACAGTTTACAGCTTACTAAATAATTTTACTGAATGCCCAAATATAGTTTTTGCAAACATTAACGGCTAATGCGGCGCTCAACTCGGAGTTGACATTGATTGCATTAGATTTGAAATGTTTTTAGACTATTTAGTATTAGGTTTGCTTGATTGTTCTTCGTAATTCTAACTAGGGTTTTCTCTCCCAATTTATTGCTACATGTAATCACCTACTAGAATACCACGAGAAAAGCGTGTTGCAAATTTATCGCCATACTTCATCAAAAATTCATTAACCGAAAATATACTTAAACGAAAACTTCATAAAATCGCAACTTTCCTTTATGTGAATTTTTATTTTGAGGATTTGTACATTTATGAAGTACTTTCTAAGTAATAAATTTGTAGAAGTAGGGAGTTAGTATCAGATTTGATAAAAGGCTGAATTGAAGCTTGAACAACAGTACAAGCATTATTTTGTCTTGGTACAAAAATATACTATTATATACTGAAACTTATAGATGGCAACTGGGAGTCTGAATCGGTTTTTATTTATCTACACAAATCCCCAAATTCCGATATCTCAGACATAACTAGGCTGACAGTTAATTAAGGTTCCAAGTCAGCCTAAAGCCCTATTGAGAATTTGAGCATCAAGCTTTATTTGATACCGTATTTTATTGTAAGTATATTTTTTAAAAGTTGGCGTGGTCTTATTGGTAAACAAGTTCATAAATACCTAACCATAACTTTTATAGGCTAAATAAGAAGATAAAAGTTAGTTATGGTTAGGATATTGAGATTATTCAATTTTTTTAGGTTGTTTTTCTATTGTTTGGACTCATTTTTTTGCAAAAGCCTGTTGCTAATTATGAAGACAACGATCAACAATCCAAACTGAATCTGCCAAGGTGCTAATACCAAGCTTAAAATCAAGCTAATAGCTGCAAATACACCTGCAAGATATGCAATTTCATCATTACTCTTTTTAAACAAGTAGCCAGTAGCTAAAGCCGTACATAGTGGTATCAAGAAAAACAAAGGCATTTTACTAACCTCTGGACTAAAAGTTGTTGTGCTTAGAAAACGAAATTGTTTTTGTAATTATGGTTAATTCTACATCCAATCAGGCTTCAGCCACAACGACCGATCGAAATAAATATTATAGAAAATCAAAATTATGTAACGTTATGTATTACACCAATGGGAATAATTCTGGCGACAGATGAAGCATCAAAAAGCTTGCTTTTATATAGTTTATGGTGCGCCAAGCTTGCTTTCAAAGTAGGTTACAAGATGCTAAGTGTAGCTTATTTTTGTGTATAAAATATTTTCCATGACACTCGTTCTAATGCTCTCTAACTCACCATATAGCAATCCTACTCGATTACTGAAGATACTTGTGTAGGCAGGGAACAGGGAAAGAAGGGAATAGATGTGTACTGAGGTTTTTCAAAAATCAAACCGGATTCCGATAGCTGCGCTATGCTATACAAACTCTCCTTCATCTACGCGGATTGAAAAAGTTTAAAACTTGCGTGGGTGGGTTTTGTCTATTTCGCCAATTACACTCTTGTGAGAAATCATCAGGTAAATTGGCTTAAAACTTTGGCCTTGCGCCAGAATCAGAATCTAGCGTATTACCTTTAGAAGTAGCATTTTCATTTTTTCATTTTAGACACCTAATGCTGAATATTCCTCAACTACTGGCAACTGAAATAAACCTCAAATCCCATCAGGTGCAAAACGCGCTGGAACTTTTGGCGGAGGGTGCAACAATTCCCTTTATTGCACGTTACCGTAAAGAGCGCACTGATGAGATGAATGAAGTGCAACTACGTGAACTGTCCGATCGATATACTTACTTAACAGAACTGGAAGAACGAAAATCGGTAATTTTAAGTGCGATCGTTCAACAAGGTAAACTTACGGATGAACTTAAAGCCAAAATCTCATCTTGTTTACAAAAAACCGAACTTGAGGATTTATACTTACCCTATCGACCAAAGCGACGCACTCGCGCCACTATCGCCAGAGAAAAAGGACTCGAACCACTGGCTGAGTTCATCAAATCTTTAAATGTCAAAAATGCTACAACAGCTTCCTTGGAGGAAGCCGCGGCTAAGTATATTTCGGAAACCAAGGGAGTCAAAACAGCAGAAGAAGCACTCAAAGGTGCTGCTGACATTTTAGCGGAAGAAGTCGCCGAAAAAGCTGAGTTACGCGCATATATCCGCGATTATCTTTTAGAAGAAGGGGTATTTGTCTCCCGTATCAAAGATGATCATCCTGAAGGTACGACCAAATTTGAGATGTACCGTAACTATCAAATTAAGGTAAAAAATATTGCACCACACAATATGCTAGCGTTGTGTCGCGGTGAAGCTGAAAAAATATTAAGCTTTGAAATTGCTTTTGATGAAGATACGCTACTTTACTATCTTGAGTCGAAAGAAATTAAAACCAAAGTTCGGACAATTCGGGATTTTTATCAGACGATGCTGAAGGATGCATTTAACCGTTTGATGAAAATCTCTCTTATGGGAGAGGTCATTTCTGAGAAGAAAGTTTACGCAGACATAGAATCAATCAAGACATTTGAAACTAATCTGCGGGAGTTGCTGCTGTCTGCACCAGCAGGGATGAAACCAACACTGGCGATAGACCCTGGATTTAGAACTGGATGTAAAGTTGCAGTCCTCGACCAAACGGGAAAATTTTTGGAATATCAAGCGGTGTTTCCCCACCAAGCGGCTGAACAGCGACTTAAAGCTGCACAAACTGTCAAAAATCTCATTGAAAAGTACAAAATTGAGTTAATTGCTATTGGTAACGGTACAGCGTCGCGCGAGACTGAGGAATTTGTCACGCAAGTTTTAGAAACCATAGAACGCAAACCAGTTAAGGTAATGGTAAATGAGTCTGGCGCATCTATATATTCTGCAAGTACTGTAGCGTTAGAAGAGTTTCCCGATTTAGATATTACTGTGCGCGGTGCTATCAGTATCGGTCGCCGTTTACAAGACCCTTTGGCAGAACTGGTGAAAATTGATCCCAAATCTATTGGTGTGGGACAATATCAGCACGATGTCGATCAGAAGTTGTTGAAAAAGAAATTAGATGACACCGTAGAAAGTTGTGTGAACTACGTCGGCGTAGACTTAAACACCGCCTCCAAAGAACTGCTAACTTCCGTCTCTGGGATTACGGCAACAGTTGCCAATAATATTGTCGCCCATCGCAACCAGAATGGAGCCTTTAAAAATCGCCGACAATTGTTGAAAGTTCCGAAATTGGGGCCAAAAGCCTTTGAACAAGCAGCCGGTTTTCTGCGGATTCGCGGTAGTGATAACCCATTAGATAATACAGCAGTGCATCCAGAGAGTTATTCTGTAGTAGAAGCGATCGCATCTGATCTAAATGTGCCATTAAATCAGGTGACACAAATTGCCGAAAAACTCAAAAAGACTAATTTGAAGAAATACGTTACTGATACCGTCGGCGAACCCACACTGCGCGACATCCTCAGCGAATTAGAAAAACCAGGTAGAGATCCTCGTGCTGAATTTAAGTATGCCACCTTCAGAGAAGGAATTAAGGAAATCAGGGACTTAAAGGTGGGAATGGAATTAGAGGGAATTGTGACGAACGTCGCCAACTTCGGTGCTTTCGTCGATATCGGCGTACATCAAGATGGCTTAGTGCATATATCCCAACTTGCTGATAGATTTGTAGACGATCCCAACAAAATTGTCAAAGTGGGACAAGTTGTTAAAGTGCAGGTGTTAGAAATCAACGAGAAACTCAAGCGGATTAGTTTGTCGATGAAAGCAGTTAAACAATAATTAGAAATAGCAGATGGTAGTTTATCAAGTTCGATTCATCAATCCTACACTTGGATTAGACCGCACCATTCCAGTACCAGACGATCAGTATATTCTGGATATGGCGGAAGATGCTGGTATACGTCTACCATCTGGGTGCAAACAAGGTGAATGCTCTGCGTGTATTGCTAAACTTCTTAGTGGTGAAGTTAACCAAAGCGAGCAAAAATTTCTGCGCCCAAGTGAAATACAGGCTGGTTATGTTGTTACTTGTGTAACTTACCCTTTGTCTGATTGCACTTTAGAAACCCATCAAGAACAAGTCTTATATAAATCAGCCCTTTACTATAAGCCTAAGTCGGGAAAATCTGATTAATTTTTGCGGTGTGACATTAAATTAATCTTAAATTTCTAGGATGCGTTAAATTTGTTTAACGCACCTTTAAAAGCATGGCAATACGTTAGATATCTCCAGAAATTAATATGCGTTATCCATAACTTTGTAGAGACGTAGCACTGCTACATCTCTATTCCTATGTCGAATGTAATATATGGGCGTACATCTACACCTATACATAGTTTTCTCAATGATAGACCTAATGGTAGAAAGAAATTCTATCTTGCAAGAGAGGTGAAAACCTAGCAGATAGTTAAAGATGATATAAGAAGTTGCAAAAAATCTCTAGTTATTAGGTCTAAACGATGTTGACTCCATTTTTAACTGCGCTAGCTACAGCTTTGAGCCTGTTGATTGTTGATTTAGTTGTTCCAGGCGTTAACATTGCTAATTTTCCCGCAGCGTTGATTGCCGCCTTAGTAATTGGTTTAATTAACGGTTCAGTTAAACCAGTCCTATCTGCTCTTTCTCTGCCACTTAATTTTCTATCATTTGGAGCATTTTCGCTCATCGTCAACGGTTTATGTTTCTGGTTAGCAGCAGTATTAGTTCCTGGGTTCGCCGTTCGCGGAATCATTGGTTTCCTTCTTGGCCCAGTAATTTTAACCTTTGCTAACACCTTCATTAACAACTACTTTGTTGAAAGAAATCTTTTAACCAGCAGCGGTAGTGTAAAGAATCAAACTGAGTTACCTTCTAGATAAGTTAGAAGAAGTAGAAACGCTCGTTAGCTCACGTTTCTTTAATTACATAAAATCTCCGAATCTGGATTTCCCAATTCGGCATCTTCAAATGAATGTAACTAAACAAAATCACAAAGTTGTAAAATCATGAAATTAGTTCGTTTTCTTCTAGGCCTGTTAGTTCCTCCTTTAGGCGTTTTCTTGACAGTTGGAGTTGGCCCAACTTTGATTATTAACATTGTACTCACAGTTCTAGGTTGGCTTCCTGGTAGTATTCATGCAATTTGGGTTATAGCCAAGCATGACGAACAAGTTAACCGAGAAGGAAATATTTACTAATACGTAATCAGAATTTCCTTAAGGGGTAATTGTTAAACCATAATTACCCATTTTCTACCCAGATTCCCGATTTCTTGAAGAAGTCGGGAATCTAATATTATTGCAGTTTCTATTATTCAACAAACAAAATAGGGTGGGAAATTTCCCACCCTACTTTTTAATTCAATTAAACATCAAAGCAGTCTATTTATGAATAGTCTCCCGTTCTTTATCAGCAGGTTCCTTATCTTTGAATAAGTCAGCTGCGGTTAAGAGCAACTCTCGCAACGTTTGTTTGATTTGGCGTTCTTTTCTGGCTAGAGATGTACCAGCTTCACCCAGTTTATCTTCTAACTGCGATCGCTTCTGTTCTACCTGTACGACTACAGACTCTGCTTGGGGACGGGCTTTATCATACCAGTGTTTAGCCTCGTCTAGATAATCTTGAACTTCCAGATTACGTCCGCCATAGCGTGCAGCTAAGTTTGCTCGGACAATGGCTAGCTGCGATTGCAGTTGCGCGTAACGTTTCTTTAACAATCCTACTTCTTCACTATCTTTAATGGCATTGACAGCAGAATCAATGGCAGTTTTGGTACTAGCAGATTTTTCCTTACCCGTCTCTTCAATTTCTGCCAAAATTACATCAACCTCTTGCTGGAGTTCTTCTTCTTCACCATCTAGTTGAGCCTGTAGCCGCTTGATATCTGTCTGAGTTTTAACAATGTTTTGGTGTCTTTGGCTATTAATTCCTTCCAACGCTCCTTCAATGGAAGCTGTCACTTCATCTTTGAGTTCGCCACCTTTATCTTGGAAGTTGTCAATTACAGCAGAAACAGCATCTTTGACAATGCTACGAACTTCACTAGAACCTTGTTTAAACTCAGAAGCTACTTGAGAAACTGCAGATTTGACAATTTCTCGAATCCGCTCAGTTCTTAATTGTCCAGTTTCTTTTGCTTGTTGCAAGTCGGCTTGAATTTGTTGTTTGATATTGTTAGGCATTTTCAACTCGGAGAATTTAACTAATTGGGATAAAAGTTTCTAGACATGTTCCTACATCCACATTATGGCGTAGTCTGATAGAGCTAGGCACTTCCTTTAGATAGAAAATTCCAGTCTCCAAGAGGTGACGTGTAGCATGTTGCCTATTTGTGAGATGATGAATATTTAGTGGTAGTAATTAGGAGTGAAATATGTGGCGAGTAAATATTACTTGTTCGGGCGATGCCTGGAAACTCTATGGTGTTGATTTTAAAGTGATTGCAGAGAAATATCAAGGTGAATTGATTGGTTCCAAAAAAATGCCAGATGGGACGCGCATCATGTCTTATAAAATTGAAGATGTTAGTGATGCAGAGTCTTTTCAAGAAGATTGTGCAAATTTTGCAGGATTTACAACTGACTTTGAATCTCTCTAGTATTAGTTCTAAAACTTATGCCTGCAACTAGTATGTCCAAATCTGGAGAAGTTAATTGAAAAAACTACTTAAATTAGTATTAGTAACCTTTTTGTTATTAATCAGTACTTTTACTTTACCTGCTAATGCCGTAGACACAGTTAATGGTGAACAAATCTTTAGTGTTCATTGTGCTGGTTGTCATATCAACGGTAGCAACATAGTTAGGCGGGGAAAAAATCTCAAAAAGCAAGCCCTGAAGAAATATGGTATGGATTCAATAGAGGCAGTTACATCTATAGTTACCAATGGTAAAAATAATATGTCAGCCTACAAAGAGCGTCTCACTGAACAGCAAATTCAAGACGTTGCTGCTTACGTTCTCGAACAAGCTGAAAAAGGCTGGCGTTAGAAAGTTAGGAGTTAGGAGTTCAAAGTTAGGAGTTAAGAGTTAAGATTTAAGAGTTATTGATTATCGCTGTTATAAATGGTTCTTAAGAAGGCATAAAAGCGAAGAATGTTGTAATAAGATGCTTACGAACTCACAAATTGTTCATTCTTCTCACTCCCAACTTCTCACTCCTAAACTTGAAAATGAATTTACCCGCAGCTAGCCGTCTCCAATTCACTCCCGATTTAAACATCTGCCGCATTTTAAATGGTATGTGGCAAGTATCTGGCGCACACGGAAAGATTAATCCCCAAGCTGCCATTGAGACTATGTTTCAATATTTAGATGCAGGCTTTACTACTTGGGATTTAGCAGATCATTATGGCCCCGCAGAAGACTTTATTGGTGAGTTTCGCTGTCAACTAATTGATACTCGTGGAAAAGATGCTTTATCTCAGATACAAGCCTTTACAAAATGGGTACCTCGTGCAGGCAAAATGACGAAAAAACTCGTCGAAGAAAATATTGATATTTCCCTGAGAAGGATGAATGTGCAATCGTTGGATCTGATGCAGTTTCATTGGTGGGAATATCAGGATAAAAATTATCTGGATGCCCTCAAATATATGGCTGAACTTCAGACTGAGGGTAAAATTAAGCATCTAGGTTTAACTAATTTTGACACTGAAAACTTAAAGATTATTACCGAAGCAGGTATCAAAATCGTTTCTAACCAAGTGCAATTTTCGCTGATTGACCGCCGCCCTGAAGTTAATATGGTGGAGTTTTGTCAACAGCATGACATCAAGCTTTTTACTTACGGGACACTATGCGGCGGTTTGTTATCAGAAAACTATTTGGGGAAACCGGAACCGCGAGGATTTGATCTCTCCACTGCTAGTTTGAAAAAATATAAAAATATGATCGATGCTTGGGGTGGTTGGCGCTTATTTCAAGAGTTGCTGGCTATCTTAAAGGAAATTGCTAATAAGCATGGGGTAAGCATTTCTAACGTGGCAGCACGTTACATTTTAGATCGGCCAACTGTGGCAGGTGTGATAGTTGGTGCCAGACTTGGGGTATCTGAACATATAGAAGATAACGCCAAAGTATTTAGTTTTAGTTTAGATGCAGACGATCGCGATCGCATCAGTGCAGTATCTCGCCAATCACGCGATTTGTACCAGCTTATCGGCGATTGCGGCGACGAATATCGGCGATAATTTCAGCAATTGGGTGATAATACGGTGAAGGTTACTGTGCAAACCACTGCTGTCAGCCATGCCCCTAAACTTCACCTTCGCCCTTAGTCAACAGCAAACTTTTGAACTGCGCTGTGATTATGGCTCACGTCGCCTAGATAAAACTGAGTTGGCAGCACTCATTGATTTGTGTGAGCAAAATTATTATGCTCAAGATGAAGATCGCCTACCCGATCTCACCCAGTTGGGACAGCAACTTTATCGATGGCTGGATGGTAAAGAAGGATGGCTGAGAAGGGCGCTGGATGAGGCGGATGAGCAAACAATTCTTCTAGATTTGATTAAAACCAGCGAAGCGCAGGGGTTGAACCCAGAAACAGAACGGGTAGCCTTGGGATTGGCGCATTTGCCTTGGGAGTTGCTGCATGATGGCATTGGGTTTTTACTGCAACGTCAAAATATTTCCGTCTTACCAGTGCGTTCTGTGCAGCAGCGTCAAACCCCATTAATTGACGTGCAAAATCGCCCCTTGCGGTTGCTGTTCATGGCGACTTCTCCTGAAGATCCGATAGTTGCGCCATTAGGGTTTGAGCGGGAAGAAGCGAACATTTTGCAAGCAACTGAAAATCAGCCATTGGCGTTGATTGTTGAGGAAAGTGGCTCGGTTGCAGAGTTAAGCAATTTGGTGCAATCCTACTCAGAAGACTATTTTGATATCTTTCACCTCACCGGACACGGGATAATTTACACCCACAAAGATTACGGCTATTTGATGCCAAAAGGTACAGCATTACGAGACAATACACCTTGCTTCATCACTGAAGATGAAGTGGGGAATATCCAACTGACTACCGTCAAGAATTTAGCTGAAGCCTTTAGCGGCCGCTGGCCGCGGGTAACTTTTCTCTCTGGTTGTCATACAGGACAGGTTTCTAACAAGGGGACAGTACCCTCGATGGCGCAGGCATTGGTGAAAGCGGGGGCGGGTATAGTTTTAGGCTGGGCGCGTCCGGTGTATGACCGCACGGGTATTGTAGCAGCACAGGCACTTTATCTAGCTTTGGCGACGGGGGCAACTGTTGAACAGGCTGTCAAAGCGGCACAGCAGAAGATGATTGAGGAAATATGCCCCGACTGGCATCTGTTGCGGATGTATCGAGATACGCGCCCCATTAAGCAACTGGTGACACCACTGAACACAAAAAATCGGGAAAAGCTGAAGTTCGCAGCGCCAGAGCAAGAATTTCTTGATGAGAATAAGCAAGTTAAAGTTGCCAGTCGGTTTGAATTTGTCGGACGCAGGCGACCTTTACAACGGTGTCTCAAAGCTTTGCGGGAAACCAACAACCAAATAGTCGGTGTGTTTATTGCCGGGATGGGCGGACTAGGCAAGAGTACCCTGGCGGCGCGGTTATGTACGCGGGTGCAGGCGCAGCGTCCTAATTTTGTGCGAGTCGTGTTGATTGGCCCTCTGGATGAGATAGGTTTGCTCAACAAACTTTCTGATAAATATCAGCGATTTGCAGATGTGCCCGCACTTTTGAATGAACCAAAGGTGTCTCTAGAAGGGCGGTTGCAAAACTTTTTTGAAGCAATAGAAAAAATTGACCAACCCTTGCTGTTAGTACTGGATGATTTTGAGCAAAACATCCCTAAACCTAACATTAAAGATGGCTCACTGCGGATGACGACAGATGCTTACAAAATTTTAGGGGCGATTTGTGCAGCATTGGCAGAAACCGGCGCAGAAAGTCGGCTGATTGTCACCTGTCGCTATTTGAAAGCAGATACTTTGCCAGAAGATCATCGCCTGCACTTGGAATCTTTGGCAGGGATGAGTAGCAGTGATATTGATAAAATCTGCTTTTCTTTAGATAAAAAAGTTAAGCAGCAGTTAAGAACTCAGAGGATTATTCACATTGCCGATGGTAATCCCCGCTTGCTGAAGTGGTTGTTAGAGGTGATTCAGCAACCAGGAATAGCGACGGATGAATTACTCAATCGGCTGGAGGCGACTGAGCAAAAATTCCGCGAAGATATCTTGGCGCAAACTCTACTGGCTGCTTTGGAACCGGAAGAACAAAAGTTTCTCGCACGATTGAGTGTGTTTCACTTGCCAGTGACAGAGGAGATTATCAGGGCAATTTCTCCCGCCGGGGACTCGAAGTCCCCGACTAATAGCGAAAGTCCTCTGAAGAGGGCTGAGGATTTAGGGGAGGGAATTTCTAGTCCGCTTGAGCGGACTTCGGCTATGAGCCAGGAAATTGATTTCCTGGCGGTTGTGGGCAAGCTTGTCAGCCTGAGTCTAGTTGAGTCTGCCACGACTCACGCCAACCAATCAGCTAATTATCGGGTGACGACAATTTTAGAATCGTTGCTAGAAACAGTGTTGAGTGAGGAAGAATGGCAAGCAGCGCGACAGCAAGCGGTAAGGGAAGTCTATAAAATTTGGTGGGAGCAGACTGACCAAAAAACGGAAGCAGAAGGACTGGAAATTGTACGTTTGGGACTACTCGCAAAAGAGCAAGGAATTGCTGTCACCATTGGGTATAAGATTGCAAACCGTTGGGTGAACAATTCCCGCTTTGTGGAAGCTTTAGAGCTATGTAAGCAAATCCTACAAGTTTATCAAGACTACCTCATCTTGAGAGAACTCGCTTCTGCCGAACGTGTTTTGGGTTTTGTGCAAGAGGCTGTTGCTCATTATCAGCAAGCTTTAGACCTTTGCCCTGAAGAGAAATTGCAAGAAAAAGCCGCTACCCTCGACAAAATGGCAGGGGTAATCGCCGACCAAGGGGACATAGCAAGAGCGATCGCACTCTACGAGCAATCCTTAGAAATAATTGAACAGATTGGTGATGTCAAAGGTAAAGCCACTGTCTTGAGCGACATAGCAGGGGTAATCGCTGACCAAGGGAACATAGCAAGAGCGATCGCACTCTACGAGCAATCCTTAGAAATAAAAGAGCAGATTGGTGATGTCAAAGGTAAAGCTGCTACCTTCAACAACATGGCACAGGTAATCGCCCAACAAGGGGACATAGCAAGAGCAATCGCACTCTACGAGCAATCCTTGGAAATATTTGAGCAGATTGGCGATGTTAAAGGCAAAGCCACTATCCTGGGTAATATGGCACAGGTAATCGCCCAACAAGGGGACATAGCAAGGGCGATCGCACTCTACGAACAAGACTTGGAAATATCTGAGCAAGTTGGTGATGTCAAAGGCAGAGCCGCTACCCTCAACAACATGGCACAGGTAATTGCCCAACAAGGAAACATAGCAAGAGCGATCACACTCTACGAGCAATCCTTGGAAATATCTGAGCAGATTGGCGATGTCAAAAACAAAGCCACTACTCTGGCAAACATGGCTTATTGGGTGGGTGAAACTGGAGATAAAGCTAGGCAATTAAAACTAAATCTGAAAGCTGCTTTGGCACTAGGACGGGTTCATGCCTATGTTGTTTTAGTGAGAGTTCTGAATAACTTAGGTGTAACAGATGAAAGCAACGGTTTGGTTTATTTAGCTCAAGCAATCTGGTTGACGCTCAGGATTCAAGCCCCCTTAGCAGATACCATTCTGTTAATCCATGCTTTATATAATAGAGTTCCTCAAGGCGATGAACTAGAAGCTTTGCTAGGGACAACCGCAATGTTATGCTGCAACCGCCGAGGTCAAGTTCATTCTCAGTTAGCCGAACTCCAAGAGCGTAGTTTTGAGATTATATCAGAAGCGGCGAGTACCCAAGGAATCGATACACAGGAAGCGTTTGATGCTTGGTTTGCCCAACAGCGGCTCAATGATCCAGAATATTTCTTCCCTCGACTCAATCAACGCCTAGAGGAAATAGTCGGCGATGGGTGGTTGTTTGACCGCAGTCAAGTTTCAATGAGTGGATAAGGGGAGATGCGATCAACCCTGTTTTTGTTGCGTTGCTGAATCTTTAATCTCCAAAGCGCGATGTTTCTTTTGCGAGACGCTACCCGTAGCTTGCTTTTCCGTAAGAGTACGATGGGTTGTTGGGTGAGGCATTTCTTACCTACCACTATCTGAAATTAAGTCTCAAGATAGTGTGTACCTCACCACAAAAAACTTAAGCTTGGCTTATAAGTTTGGGGAAATAGTGATGAATAAAGAAACAGTTCCTAATCAAGCTGAAAAGTCGAATCCAGAAGGTGAGGCATTACAATTAAGTCCAGAGGTACTGGACAAAATCAAACACCCTCGGAGAATCGACGATGTTATCCGGGAGCAATCACCAGAAGAACGTAAAAGTAACCCAGCTTTAGTACCAGAAATGATTGACGATGCAACTGATGATTGATTGGGTTTGCGAAAGAATAATGCAAAAGTTCATGCAGTAATTTGTTGCTATCCAGAACCCCAACTTCTTGAAGAAGTCGGGGTTCTAAATGATTTTTGTCGGCTTGGTGAAGGAGAAATGCGATCGCGTTACTCTTAAATTAATTGGCAATAACACCACGTTCACGGAGTTCAAAGACTCATAGACGAAGTTCAGAACTCCATTCATCCACATCAGAACTCCATTCATCCACATCAGAACTCCGTTCATCCACCTCAGAACTCCGTTCATCCACCTCAGAACTCCGTTCATCCACATCAGAACTCCGTTCATCCACATCAGAACTCCGTTCATCCACCTCAGAACTCCGTTCATCCACCTCAGAACTCCGTTCATCCACATCAGAACTCCGTTCATCCACATCAGAACTCCGTTCATCCATCTCAGATACTCGCTCTAGCGAATGAACTTTGCGGCGATACAGACAAAACCCACCAACCTGAGTTTCAAATTTTTGAGTCCGCGCAGGCGGACTTGGTTTGTGTAGACGCGATTTCTAACCGCCAGGTATATTTATTTACAAAGGTGAGATATTGTCATACATCTGCTTATGTTTGGCTAAAAGCTCTTGATATTTCTCATTTGTCTTTGCTTCTAACCACTTAGCTTTAAATATTGCTGCTGATTCCGCTTTCACGGGGTCTACTTCATAAGGAAGAATTTCTTTTTTGGCATCTGAAGTTTCCGAATTTTGTTTATACTTCCTGCCACTTTTATGATTAGCATAACGGCGAGAGCGAGTATAACCCATTTGGATAAACTTCCGTGCCATATCAGCACCAACAAAATCATCTTTATCTAAATAATCAAGAAACATCTCATAAATTTTTTCACTCGACTCTCTAGCAATCTCAGGAGTTTTGAACCGCCAGTAAGGAAGAATTTCTGATTTGTATGGTTCAACCAAAAGTACACCCTGCTCACCCTTGCCAACACGATAGAGTTCAGGATGTAGGCGAAAATCAATAACTTTAAAGTCTAAAGAATAATCAAAAGCCATGATAGGTTTTTATTATAAATAGTAAGCTTTAAGAAAATAGTTCAACTTCTATCCTAGTAAAGAGATTTTGTTCTACTATGCTATCCAGCATCCAATCCCTAAACAATGTCCTTGCGCCAGGAAATCTGCGTAAAGTACATCATATTGCTCTCAACGTCCAGGATATGCAGGCTTCCCGCTACTTTTATGGTACAATTCTCGGTTTGCACGAACTCACAGGCGACGAAGTACCTGCAACTCTTGTAGAACTCGTCACATCTGGGAAAGTAGCCAACTTCATCACTCCAGATGGTACAATCCTCGATTTATTTGGGGAACCCGATTTAACACCACCAAACCCAGACCCAGAAAAGACCTTCACCAGAGCCTACCATCTGGCTTTTGACATCGATCCGCAGTTATTTGATCGCGCGGTGACAGTAATCAGAGAAAATAAAATAGCGATCGCACACGGCCCAGTCACTCGTCCCACTGGTAGAGGAGTGTATTTTTACGATCCAGATGGCTTTATGATTGAAATTCGTTGCGACCCAGAAGCTAGTTAAATTAGGGGTAATCACAAAAGTATCTACTATGACCGCAAACCTCACGCAAATATTTCAAGTAATTGAAGACGCGATCGTAAAACCGCCAATTCCACACGATCCATACAAGCAATCATTGAAAGCTTGGGCGATGTATTGTTTGCGAGACAAAGGTTTTATAATTGTTTATGCTCAAAATGCCGACTTTGCTATTGAAAGAAAACGTGCAGAAAAGCTCTATTTTAAAGTTTCAAATAGCCCCGATGATTTAGATAATTCTCTTAGCTGGATTGTTTGGGATAGTGCAACCAAAAGCGCTAGTCTCATTCCCCAAAAAATAGACTAATGTCAAAATAATCATCAAATATTTCCCTAACTTCTGTTAGCGCAGCAGGGCGTAGCCCATTCTAAGAGGATGTTTTAAAAGTGGGTGGCTGTAATTTTAGGCACTTTTAGATTCCCCCAACCCCCCTTAAAAAGGGGGGCAAAGTCTCTAAAAGTCCCCCTTTTTAAGGGGGATTTAGGGGGATCTAAAACGTTTTGCTACCGAGCAGATGACTTTTAAAACATCCTCTAACTAACTATCTTCCTTGCTCAGATAACTGCTGCACAAATATTTGATGTTCTGGCGAATTTAATCCTAACTGCAACGTAGCCAATACTTGCGGCATATTGCCAGCAAGTAAATCAGACATTGACAACCACAAACCAGGAAATACTTGACTTTTGATAATTCCATCTGCGTCCACTTCTAAGGATACATATTCTCCTTGTTGCAGGCGAAACCAATCTAATTTATTTTCAAATATTTGCCAAACAATATATTCTTTTACCCCATTACGACCATAAACTTTTTTCTTGTCATGTAAATCAATAGCAACACTGCTAGCTGCTATCTCTATTACAAGTTCTGGCGCACCTTCGATGTAATCATCATCACTCAAACGAGATTGTCCTTGAGATGCTGGTGTAATTAATAGCACCCCATCTGGTTGCGGTTCATTGTCTCGATCTAAGCGGACTGTTGGCTCAATTCCCAATCTCACACCAGGAGTGGCAATTTGGTAAGTCCACAACCAACCTATTACATGACCGTGTGGTTCAGCATGACTTTCAAAGCGTAATGGGGATGCCAAGTATACAACTCCTTCAATTAATTCTGCCTTTTGATGACGGGGCATTGCTTGATAGCGTCGTTCAAATTCGTAGCGAGTGAGGCGATCGCCATTTTCTAAAGGAGGAATTCGTTGCTTGAGTGATAGGTTAACCATGATTTTCTGCTCTGGCAAGGAGTCTTACTTTATTATATTTTTCTACAGATACACCGCCCAAGCTTTATTTTGTCAATAAATCGCTAGAATCAGGTTTCTCAAACACCATTAAATGCTGTTGAGGTAACAAGTTTTTAGTTTCCCGCCAAACCAAACCAACAGCTTGCATTTCTTTACGGACTTGCTTTTGAGTCATCTTATGCAGACCTTTAATCATAATAAAGGGATTTTCACCCCGATACTCAACCAAAACTACTCGACCACCTGGTTTAAGTGCTTTCACAATTCCTTGCATCACTTCTAGGGGATACTCAAGTTCATGGTAAGCATCCACCATCAATGCCAAATCGATACTTTCAGATGGTAAGTTTGGGTCGCGAAGGGTTGCTAAAACAGGCTCAACATTGGAGATATTTTTCTCTTTTTTGAACAAATCAATGATTTCTAACATTTCTGGCTGAACATCTACAGCCAATACCTTACCTGTTGTTAATAACGGCGCGATGCGAAAGCTTAAGTAACCTGTTCCAGCGCCAATATCTGCCACTACATCATTAGATTTCAGATTGAGGGCGTTAACTACTTTACTTGGCTGTTCCTCTCCCTCTCGGCTGGGACGTTCTAGCCAGCCAGCGCCGGTGTATCCCATCACTTTGGCGATTTCGCGCCCCATGTAATATTTGCCGATACCATCTGGACTGTGGATTATCCGTTGTTCGTAAACAGTGGTGGATGAAGTCGCGGCTTGTGCTGTCAAAGTTGGATTCAGCAGCCAGCAACTCAATATCACAATAAGAGTTACTATAAAGTGGAGAAAATTTAACATTTGGTTATGACTGATCTAGATAATTATAAGCAGCAACTAAAAGAATTCTATGGTAGTAGAACAACTTATGACCATGAGGAAGGTACTCGCCATCCTCTAGAAGCCAAAATTTTACTTGAATTTGTTCCACTACATTCGGGACAAAAAATTCTTGATGTGGCAACTGGAACAGGTTTACTTGCGATACCCGCATCTGAAAAAGTTGGTTCAGAGGGCTACGTAATTGGAATTGACATGACCCCTGGAATGTTGCAGCAAGCAAGACAAAAGATTGCCGCAGCGAAATTACAAAATATTGAATTGATTGAAGCGGATGCAGAATATTTAAACTTTAGTGATAGTAGTTTTGATGCTGTCTTTTGCTGTGAAGCCATTGTACTTTTTCCTGATATCCTTGCTACTTTGCAAAAGTGGTACGGCTACTTGAAAACAGGAGGGTATGTAGCATTTACCTGTCCTCCCGAAACTGCTTTAATAGCATCTCTTCAACAGAGGATTTGCGCTAGAGTTTTGGGCGTGTCATTACCACACATCCTTGAACCACTTGGAACTCCAGAAAAATGTCGAAATTTACTCAATCAGGCAGGTTTTAGAGATATCGAAATTAAGATTGAGCCATCAGGACGTTATCGCCAGCTTAGGGATAGCAGATTATCTGAGACAGTAATTAAGATAAATTTTAAAGGTAATCCTTTGTTGTCAACATTATCACCAGAGCAATTAAATCAGTTGCAAGTTGAATATCAAGCAGAAATTGAGAAACTAGCAACCGATCGAGGTATTTGGATAGACACTACAAAGCTTTTTGTTCGCGCCAGAAAATAAGTTGATGACCAAAAATTTACTTTTGATAACTTCGGGCGATCGCACAGATCATCTTGCCGTTAATACATACCCATCTCCAGAAATTAATTATGGGTTGCCCGAAATTATTCGTAAGCACAATTCATAGATTATACCTACATCATTTTTACTAGATATCTAAAGGCAATGACAGTTTAATCTCATAGGCCGATGTAAAAGTAAACATTTTCAGGATTTACTTAAACAACCCCTTTAAATCAACCTTTGGACATTATGCAAAACCTGTCCCTGATATTAGTGCCTGTACTCGCTGCACAGAAAGTAGTAGGTGACGGTGTGATTAAACCTCTCGGTCATCATGAGTTGCTGTTAGTGCTAGTACAACTGTCACTGTTGCTTCTGGTAGCGCGGGGATTAGGTGAGTTGATGCGCCGGATTAACCTACCGCCTGTTGTTGGAGAATTACTCGCAGGTGTGTTGCTTGGGCCTTCTCTATTTGGTTTGCTCCTTCCAGATTTACAAGCACAAATCTTTCCCAAAAGTCAAGAACAATCTAATTTACTTTCGGTGATTTCTTGGTTAGGTGTGTTATTTTTGCTGATTGTAACTGGGTTGGAAACGGATCTCAAGCTGATTCTTCGTAAAGGTAAAACGGCTCTACTCATCTCGCTGGGCGGAATTATTATCCCCTTTATCACCGGATTTGGACTGGGGTGGCTATTACCAGATAGTTTTTTAGCCGACCCAGAAAAGCGATTGGTATTTAGTCTATTTATCGCCACAGCAATGAGTATTTCAGCAGTACCAGTGATTGCAAAGGTGCTGATGGACTTAAACCTGATTCGTCGTGACATTGGTCAAATTACCTTAGCTGCGGGGATGACTGACGACACCATCGGCTGGATTTTACTTTCTGTGGTTTCAGGTCTAGCTAGTAGCGGCAAATTTGACTTTGGGACAATTTTTCATTCTGTGAGCGCGGCTATATTGTTTCTAGCGATCGCCTTTACAATCGGGCGTACTATTGTAGATCAGATTTTACGCTGGGTTGATGACTACGTTGGTGGCATCGCCGCTAGTATCTCGGTTGTGTTGATTCTTTCGCTCTCAGCCGCAGCACTTACCCATGCATTAGGTTTAGAAGCAGCATTAGGTGCTTTCGTACTAGGGATTCTCGCAGGTCAATCTCGCCGCTTTAGCAATGAAGCCGGACACATGCTAGAAGTCTTCACAGCAGCCTTTTTAGCGCCAATTTTCTTTGCCTCAGCTGGCTTAAAAGTTAACTTGCTAACCTTGTTAGTCCCCCAAACATTGATATTTGGCTTGATTGTTCTCGCTGTCGCCTGTGTTGGCAAATTTACAGGTGCTTACATCGGTTCTCGTGTCGGTGGCTTGAGTCATTGGGAAGGTTTGGCGATGGGTTCCGGGATGAATGCTCGCGGGGCGATGGAAATTGTCGTTGCTACCATTGGTTTATCTTTGGGAGTGCTGAATCCCCAAATGTACTCGATTATTGTTATGGTAGCGATCGTCACTTCCCTAATGGCTCCGCCCCTTTTGCGTTGGTCTTTGTCAAAAGTAGTTATGGGTGAAGAGGAAGCTCGACGTTTAGAACAAGAAGAACAAGATAGCCGCAGCTTTATCAAACAGATTCAGCGTGTCTTAATACCTACTAGTGGTGGCCCCAACATCCAACTGGCGGCGCAATTAGTCGGTTACATGGCTCACCAAAACTCGATAGAAGTTACCTCTCTATATGCCCTGAGTGATAAGCAACCTCAAAGCAGAGCGCGCCGGACGGAGGCAACCCAGGTTAAAGATACCGCCGCAGACCTTGCTCTAGCTGCTGTTACTGAGGAAATGCAGCTCCCAGCGGATACCACCCTGCAAACAAAAACGGAGTCTGGGCGTAATAAAGCGGAGGTAATTCTGAATGAAGCAAACAAAAATTATGACTTAATTGTATTGGGAGCTTCTGAACAGATAAGCCCCCAGAAAGCATTATTTAATTTGCTTGTTGACCGGGTTGTACAAGAAGCGCCTTGTGCAACGATGGTGGTGAAGTCGCACTTACCCCAACCTAAAGGCGAGATATGCAAAATCCCTCAACAACAACTGAAAAAAATTCTGGTGCCAACGGTGGGGACAGAATATAGCAAAAATGCCGTAGAGATGGCAAGCACGATCGCAGCTCAAACTGGGGCATTAGTGATGATTGTTAACGTGATTAATTTACCACAGGTTGAGTATATTCTTTATGAACAGCGATCGCTAGCTCCAGTCAAGGAAATTGCTCACGATATGCTCGAACAGCAAGCAGCAATTAGCCGTAATCTGGGTGCTGATGTTAAAACTTACATTCTTCAAGGAACCAGCCCAGAAAAGGAAATTCTCAAGTTTGCCCAAACCCAGGAAGTTGACCTAATTATTCTCGGAAGTAACATCCGCATGGTTACAGGTCGCGTTTTCTTCGGTCATAGAGTCGATGCAATTTTAAGTAAAGCCCATTGCCCAGTAGCAGTTATTACAGTGCCATAAAAGTGCTGAGTGCTGAGTAAAAAAGAATGTAGAGACGTAGCACTGCTACGTCTCTACAAAGGTTTTGGATAAAGCATATTTACTTTCACCAGATGTATAGTGATTTGAACTTAACGCGAAGCTCTGGAAGTGACTGATTTTTGCAAATTAGCTAAAGCGCGATTGTAATCCAAAATAGCTGTGACTCGATTACCTTCTGCTCTTGTCAGGTCATTTTCAGCAGAGATTACCTCTGTTTGAGTGCCTACACCAGCTTGAAACCTCAGTCTTGCTAAATTCAGAGCTTCTCTAGCTTGATTTAAAGCCACACTAGAAGTTTGCACATTATCTAAACTGGATTGCAATTGAGAGTAGTACTGTTCTACATCAAAGCGAATTTGGTCGCGCTGGGTAGCAAATTGAGTCTCTGCGATCGCAATATTAGCTCTCGATTGAGCCGCACGCGCTCTTGCTGCACCCCCATCAAACAAAGTTAGATTTCCTTGAATTGCTGCGGAATACCCATCAGTAATGCTGACGCCATCGTTATACCGATCTAGCACGTTGTAGCTGCCGGCCAAACTAATCTGTGGCCCTAGCTGTGAAAGTGCCTGTCTTCGCTGTTGCTCGTAAATATTACGTTGTGCTAAAAACTGTTGTAATTCTGGACGATTTTGAAAGGCTTGGACAATACTTTGTTCTACTGTCTCCGACCAAAGACCCGATAATTCTACGGGATCGGCGGCAGTGATATCAACTGACTGCGACAAACTTAACAAAGTGGCAAGCTGACGACGGGCAATTCGCTGCTGTGAGATAGCATTAGTCAGAACTTGTTGGGCATTTGCTAAATTCACCTGAGCTTGCAGCACATCAAATTGCGTACCTACTCCAGCACTTAGTCGAGCTTGAGTATCCCGCAAACTAGCCTGGGCATTTTGCACAGCAGACCGATTAATTCTTACTTCTTCATCGGCTTGTTGCAAATCGTAGTATTGAGTGGTGGCATTCAAGCTAATTGTGAGAAACTGACTTTCAACATTCAGTTCATCCACACGTAGTTGTTCTTCAGCTGCTCGGATACTTGCCTCTCGATTCCCGGAACTATAAGCATTATAGTTCAGTTGTGCTGAACCATTGAAAGAGGTGCTGGGTTGAGATGAATTGCTAACAAAGCCATTACCACTGTTGGTTAGACTACTATTGATTCCCAGAGTAGGAAATAAGGCAGCTTGAGACTCGCGTAGAGATGAACGACTGCGTTCTAGCTGTAATATGGCTACCTGTAAGTCTCGATTGTTGCGTCGTGCTAGTTCCAAAGCTTGTGCCAAAGTGATTGGCACAGTTCCCTGAATCTTTACTTCCTCCGGTTTGGTAGGAAATTGGAGAGGATTGGGATTAGGGTTGAGGTAATCAGGAACCTGTACAGAACTTGAGGGATTCTGCGGTTTTGGGGGAGTTGTGGCACTCGCTGGATTTAGAAAAAGAATAGCGATACTTGACGGCAAGGCTACAGCTAACGCGACACTAATCCAGGTAGAATGCACGAAAAACAAGCTGAAATTCATAATCTAGATGTAGTCATTAATTGGGTTTCTTTGAGGATAAAATCAAAGTTTTCATTCTGATTAATCTACATAATTTTGAATTGTAAATCTCCCCTCAGATGGTTGATATTAACAAATTAGCCGACAATCAAACCATCCTGAACTCGGATAATCCTTCTGGTTTGAGCAGCAATATCTGGCTCATGAGTGACAATCACAATGGTGATTCCCTGGTCATTAAGTTCAGTCAACAAGCTCATTACCTCATGGGAAGTTTCAGTATCTAAAGCTCCTGTTGGCTCATCTGCCAAAACTAATGCAGGTCGGTTGACCAAAGCACGAGCGATCGCTACCCGTTGTTGTTGTCCGCCAGATAATTGACTAGGACGGTTACTTATGCGTTCCCCTAATCCTACCTTTTCTAAGGCTTCTAATGCCCTTTCTCGGCGTTTTGCCTTGTGTAAGTTAGCGTAAACCATTGGTAACATCACGTTTTCTAATGCTGTCGCCCGCGCCAAGAGGTTAAATTGTTGGAACACAAAACCAATCCTTTGATTACGGATATAGGCTAATTCATCATCATCAAAAGTCGTCAGGTTTCTGCCTTCAAAAATATAGTCTCCAGTTGTGGGACGATCTAGACATCCCAAAATATTCATGAGCGTGGACTTACCGGAACCTGACGCACCCATAATCGAGACGTATTCCCCTTCCTCAATAGAGAGTTGAATTCCCTTGAGTATTGGAACACTAACTTCTCCCAAGTGATAGGTTTTAGTAATAGATTCCATCCAAATCATTGTTGGCATAAGATGAGTGCTGAGTAATGAGTAATGAGTAATGAGTAGTGAGAGTTGATTTGTAGCCGTAGTCACATAGGTTAGGACAGTGTTAATTGCTCAAAGGCTTGAAAAAATAGGGTTTTTACTCAGCACTCACTACTCAGCCCTCTTAAGTTAGTCACTGCGTAAAGCGTTAATTGGATCTAATTTAGATGCATTCCGTGCTGGAATCACGCCAGCAATTAAGCCAACGGTTAACGAGAGTCCAAAGCCAGCAATAATCGACAAGAAAGAAATTATAAACGGAAATTTGAAAATGCTTGAAGCTATAAAGGCTAATAAAATACCAACTGTCATACCAATACATCCGCCGACAATGGAAATCACGATCGCTTCGGCTAAAAATTGATTGAGAATAGCTGAATTAGTTGCTCCTACAGCTTTGCGAATCCCGATTTCTCGCGTCCGCTCAACTACGGAAACTAGCATAATATTAGCAATACCAATGCCACCAACTACTAAAGAAATTCCAGCGATCGCTACCACCATTACTGTAAACAAACCCACAACACCAGTTAAGGTACTAACAATATCAGCTTGATTAGTCAGCCGAAAATCATCAGCTTGTGGTGGATAAATATTATGACGCAGCCGTAAGAGATTGGTAACTTGAAACTGAGCGGCTTCTAACTGCTCCTGATTAGCGCCTTTAACTAAAATTCCATTTACAGAAACGCCTACCAGGGCATTGTTCCCAACTAGTCTCTTTGACATAGTAGTTAGAGGGATGAAAATCTGGTCATCTCGATCCATCGGCCCCTGAGAACCTTTAGCTTCCATCACCCCAATGACTTCATAGGCCTCTCCCTGAATCCGAATTTTCTCGCCGATGACATTGGCTCCCTGTGCAAAGAGTGTTTTTTGAACTGTGGGGCCAAGAATGGCAAACTGTGCGGCAGTATCTAGTTCTTCTTGAGTAAAATATCTCCCTTGTTGGGGGTGAGTATTTCTGACTTCTGGGTAGTTTAAATCTGTGCCATAAATGGTTGTTGAAGTATTCTGTCCAGCATAGACAACTTGGGCGCTGCGTTGGAGATAAGCAGAAACCATCTGTGCTGATGGCGCTTGTGTAGCGATCGCTTTAGCATCTTCCCAAGTCAAGGTACTGCTAGAACCGACTCCTTGACGGACATTCCCACTTCTAGCCGCACCCGCCAAGATTTGGATAACATCTGTACCCAATGCTTGTATCTGTTGCTCAACCCCCTTTTGTACCCCTTGACCGACAGAAGTAATGGCAATAACTGAAGAAATCCCAATAATCACGCCCAACATAGTTAGACTTGTGCGTAATTTATTACTCCACAGAGTCTCTGCCGCCATTGTCAAGATTTCCAGCAACGGTACTGTGCGGGTATTCTTAGTTTTGGAAAAGCCCTTAAATATCTTAAACATAAGGTTTTATTTAAAGAAGAATGCAGAATTCAGAATCAATTAGTGGAGGAATTAAACCCACATATTTATCCGCTAGTCAAACTTGAATTTATACTGAATTCTGACTCCTGAATTCTTTATTGTTAAAACTAACTTTAAGGGGAACCACCGCCGGAACGACCTCCGCCGCCACCTGCTCCTCTTCCGCCACCGCCACCGCCACCGCCTGCACCTCCACCTAGACCAGGGAAAACTCCTCCTCTTGGTGTTGATTGCGGACGCGATCCTGGGGGGAAACTGAGTAATACCCTTTCGTCTCCTGTCAATCCCGATTTAACTTCGGTAAAGTTATTGGCAGTGACGCCAGTCTCGATGCGAGTAAACACAGGTTTGTTATCTGTTCCAGCCACAAACACACCTGTGGCATTTTCTTGGCGCACTACTGAGGCCGTTGGTACTACTAGAACATTTGCAACTTGACCGACTTGAAAATCTACTTCTGCATTCATCCCAGACCGTAGTAGTCTTTGAGGGTCTGAAAGTGATACTCTCACTTCAAAACTGGTAACGTTTTGCTCTACAATTGCTTGGGCAGCAATTTGGCTCACTTTACCTTCAAAGGTTTTTCCTGGGTAGGCATCTGCTTTAATCGAGACTTTTTGACCAAGGCTGATTTTGGAAATATTTGTTTCCGCTAAATTGGCGACAACTTCATTGGTTGAAGCTAAAGACAAGATTGAAGAAGAAGAAGAAGAAGCGACTTCACTACTGGCAGTTGTGGGTGTCACGAAAGCACCTGGATCGGCATACTTCTTTGTCATTACACCTTCAAAGGGTGCGCGAATAATTGTGTCATTGATTTCGGCTTGGATGTTTTGCAGCGATCCACGAGCAGATGTTACCTGGGCACGGGCTGCGTTAATATCTTCTTGGCGGGTTCCGGCTTTAATCAGTGCCAAAGCTTGCTGTCTCTGCTTCACTACAGCTTTTGCTTGCTCAATGTCTTCTGGACGTGACCCGGCTTTTTGCAAACCCAGTGCTTGCTGTGCTTCATTTACATTAGCTTGGGCACTGTCGCGATTGGAACGATTTTGGTTAAGAGTCTGGAGGGAAATACCGCCTGCATTGTAAAGTTGTTGATTCCGAATAAAATCATCTTCTGCTTGGCGAAGAGCGGCTTGAGCGCTTTGCAAGCGTGCCTGTGCTTGGCCAATATCTTGAGAACGATTGCCTGTTTGTACCTTTTGCAGATTCGCCTCGGCTTCGTCTAATACTCCTTGTGCTTGAGCAATATCTTGAGGACGATTACCTGCGATCGCTTTTTGCAAATTTGCCTCGGCTTGTGCCAATTGTCCTTGAGCAGAGGTGAGTTGCCCCCGTAGGTTGGAATCATCCATGTAGGCGACAATCTGTCCTTGTTTGACAATATCTCCTTCTTTTGCGAGTAGGCTTTTCAAGATACCAGAATTTTTCGGACTGAGGTTAATTGACCGCTCAGGTTTGATCGTTCCGTTCGCTGAAACTGTGATTGTTAAACTTTGCCTTTCTACAGGCTTTGTCAGTACCCGGCGTCTAGCTTCTTGACGGGGAGCAACCGTTACTTGGTAATAGACGGCATAGCCAATTCCACCCAAAAGGCAAAGAGCTATTAGCCAAGAGAGCCAATTACGTTTCCCCTTTTTTTTCTTTACCTCTGGAACTAAAGCTGGTGAATCTACGGTATTTGGTGTATCAATTTTCATGTTTATTTGTCTATAAAGAACGGCTACCAAGCTGGTTATTCACGGCTAATATAGCCTGGTAGCCCTATACTGACAATAATTTTGAGTTTTTAGTGTTTTAAAGGTTTATTTGCAGTACCAATCCACTAGGAAGTCTGAAATAATCATCACGCACTCTAACTAATCTCCCAGCAGGAACAATTTCCTGATTAGGAAGGAGAATATCTCCGTTGGGAAGTCTGAAGTAACCTTGATTACGTAGCCTGGCTATGGATCTAGCAGGAATAATTTGCCCATTGGGATATCTGATGTCACCATTGCCAAGTCTGACTACTCTGTTATTGAATTGGTTGTCGCGGTTCCAATTATCCCGATCTCTAGGGTTTCTAACTTCTCCAGCATTGGATCTACCATCGCGGTTCCAATTATCCCGATCTCTAGAGTTTCTGACTTCTCCAGCATTGGATCTACCATCGCGGTTCCAATTATCCCGATCTCTAGAGTTTCTGACTTCTCCAGCATTGGATCTACCATCGCGGTTCCAATTATCCCGATCTCTAGAGTTTCTGACTTCTCCAGCATTGGATCTACCATCACGATTCCAATTATTCCTGTCTCCAGGATTTCTGTTTTCTCTATAGTTGGATCTGCCGTTGTGATCTTGATCGTTTTGAGCAACAATGTCGACTTTCGTCTCGGCATTTGCAGGTGCAGTCAACAGAGTGGGGACAACGAGCAGGGTAGCAGCAGCTAAGACTATCGATAAACGGTTTGGTTTTAACATAGAATTGACTCCTTATTTAGATTAAAGTTCGATTATGCTTAGGTTCAAATTCATCAATTTAGACAGTTGCTTTTGTTTTGGCATCAAGATGTCTAATGTTTACCCCTTCGTATAATTTCATACATACAATTATTGCTCAAAAGCTTTAAACCGATATATGACCAAAGTCATTAGTAATTCCAAACTGGTGTATGACCAAAGTCATAAGTTTTTTTAATAGGAATTGGGAATGGGGAATAGTTAATAATCAATAGTTCTTTTTACCCTGCTTCCCCTACTCCCTCACTCTCCGCTCCCTATTTAATCCTGGCTTGGTGCAATTCCTTGCCAGACAATATCTACAAGACTCTGGACAAATGTTGATACATCTGTGGCCCGCTCTCCAGAATTTAATGGGAATTCGGTAGTTGGTATACTGACTTGAGACGATATCTGCTCTACGAAAACGTAGTTCATCAGCGATCCTAGTAAGATATGAGCTACTGTCTGGGGATCGCAAGGGCGAAGCCGATTTTGGTTGATCTCACGCTCTAGGAAAGCAGCTAGTACTTTGACATCTTTTATGGGTTTTGGTTCTTTACCTCCAAGTTCTGGGAGCACATTTCCGCGCGATCGCACCATCATGCTTCGAGGCAGCACTTCACGATGGAATTCCATAATCTGGAGACAGACCTTGATGAGGTTTTCTTTGAGGTTGCCTTTGCCACAAAGAGATTCCAACTCGTTTACCCACAGGGGTTTTTCTGGAATTCCCATCGCCGCAAAAAATAATTTTTCTTTCGTTGAGAATCGCTTGAAAATTGAAGCTTCAGAAATACCAGCTTGTTGAGCAATTTCTAAGGTTGAAGCACCAAATCCTTGCTGTAGGAAAATTTGACGAGCTGCTTCTATGATTTGCTGATTGGTAATTCTGGGTATACGAGCCATAAATAAGTAAGTGATTACTTATTAATATATTGCTTTTGTTATCAGGATGTCAAGAACCACTAAAGTTTCTGTTAATACTTCTTTCCTCCTGTCCTCTGCCTTTCTTTGTAAGATTTTGCTACCGTCAACAGCACAGATCGTTTAAGCTAGCTGAAAGATTCTTTGATTAGTGGCTTAAAGGCGGTAGTGTGCCTAAACATGTACGTTTGATTTCTTTTCTAATGATCTGTAGTTTGTGGAGTATGCCAAAAGCCGCTAACGCGCAGGCATTAATACCCCATACACTGCAACTAGATGCGACAAAGTTAGAGAAGCAGGGGTTGAGCCTGGCACAAGAGGCGGCTCAACTAGCTCAGTTTCAACAGGTAGAATTAGCTTTGCCACGAGCGCGGCTGGCTAGTCAACTGGCTCCGGGGAATGATAAGGTGTGGTTGCTGTTAGGTGGATTGCAACTGCAAACTAAAGAGTTTGACGGGGCGATCGCTAGTCTAAAAAAAGCACAATCTATCAATCCCAAAAATGGTGATATTTTGTTTGCCTTGGGTTCAGCTAATTTTCAGCAGAAAAATTACCAAGCTGCTATTGTCAATTACCAAGATGGTTTGAAGTTAAAACCCAACGATCCAGAGGGTTTATTTGATTTGGGTAATGCTTACTATTTGCTGGGTCGATTACCAGATGCGATCGCCCAGTACGATAAAGCTGTCTCTCAAGATAAAAAATTCTGGCCAGCGCTTAACAATATTGGCTTAATCAACTATGAGCAGGGTAATATCCCCGAAGCGATTAAGCGATGGCAATCGGCTGTAACTCTTGAGAAACAAGCCGCAGAACCTTTATTAGCCTTGGCAGTGGCACTCTATACGAAAGGCGATCGCCAACAAGGGCTAACCTTGGGAGAAGCTGCACTCCGTATCGATTCGCGCTATGCTAATTTGAATTTCCTCAAAGAAAATCTTTGGGGCGATCGCCTCCTGTCTGATACGAAAAAATTCCTAGAATTACCCCGTATTCAAGCAGCCCTACAGCAAAGAGAAAACTCATCATCAGCGCCTACGCCTAGAAAACAGCCTACTCAATAGGTAGTTTTGAGTAATGAGTAATGAGTAATGAGTGTTGAGTGCTGAGTTTACGAGTTCAAATATTTAACTGTTAATTCCAAACTTCTAACTCCAAACTCATTACTCAGCACTCATTACTCAACACTCGTCCTTACCACTTGCCTAATAGTACCTTTTCGTAGTACATCTATACTAGATAAATACAGGAACTAATCGCCCAAAAACATTTGCGGGCGAGTATTCCTGAAATAAGTCGTTAATTCTCAGTGTTAGTCTGTGGGTAGAAGTGCAATTATTTGGTCAACAAACAGTTGATGGTCAACAACTGGCTTAGAAATGTAGCCATCAGCACCGCTTTGCTTGAGAAAGTTCTCGCGATCGCCTTCCATAGCATGTGCCGTTACCAAAATCACAGGTAAATTTGCTGTTTTAGGATCTGATTTTAACATCTGTGTAATCTTGATTCCATCAACAGACTTACCTTGGTAAACACTTCTGGACAGAGAAACATCCATCAAAATCAGGTCGGCTTCTCCTGATTGGGCAATTTTTATGACTTCTTCGACATTTTCAGTGTGTTTCACACCCAAGCCGCCACGCTTGGACAAAATTTTGGAAAAAACACGAGCATTAATTAGATCGTCTTCAACAATTAAAACAGTTTTCATGAGAATTTTAGTTATAGAGGTGAGGAGATTCAAGAATTCCAGAATTCAAAATTAACAAATGCAATCATTGTAAATATCATGGCTACTAAGTTTATGTAGATTATACTCGTGTGCATCCTTTTTAATAGTCAATTGCATCGTTGTCATCAAGGATGATACTACTGCTTTTTTTCTGTGACTATCAAAATTTTGTTATGAATCCTATTTCATCCGTTATGCTGTGGTTGCCGCAGTGTTGAGTTCCATCGGCTTTTGTGTAGTTAAATTTCAGGGAAAAAACTCATGGCAAAACAGTTAAACCTTCTCTCAACGGGACAGGTAATTCCAACAGCCCTGCATACCGAGATGCAGCGGTCTTATCTAGAATATGCCATGAGCGTGATTGTCGGGCGAGCGCTACCAGACGTGCGTGATGGCTTAAAACCAGTGCATCGCCGCATTTTGTATGCAATGCACGAACTCGGTTTAGTACCAGATAGACCCTATCGAAAATGTGCCCGTGTAGTGGGTGATGTGTTGGGTAAATACCATCCCCACGGCGACCAATCAGTTTACGATGCTTTAGTCAGGCTGGTGCAGGACTTTTCTAGCCGCTATCCCTTGCTAGCAGGACACGGTAACTTTGGCAGTGTCGATAATGACCCGCCAGCAGCGATGCGCTATACAGAAACCCGCCTCGCACCTATCAGCCATGAGGGAATGCTGACAGAAATTGGGGAAGAAACTGTGGAATTTGTCGGGAACTTCGATAATTCCCAGCAAGAACCAACGGTGTTACCTGCTCAGTTGCCGTTTCTGTTGCTTAATGGCTGTTCTGGGATTGCCGTGGGAATGGCGACAAATGTACCACCCCACAATTTGGGGGAAGTTGTCGATGGGTTAATTGCTTTAATCGACAACCCAGATTTGCCAGATGAAAAATTATTTGAGTTAATTCCAGGGCCAGATTTTCCCACTGGTGGAGAAATAATTGGTGAGGCGGGAATTCGGGAAGCATACACCACAGGTAAAGGTGGAATTCTGCTGCGAGGAGTCGCAACTCTAGAGGAAATTCCCGCCGCGAGGGGAAGCAAGCGACGGACGGCAATTATCATTACAGAATTGCCTTATCAAGTGAATAAGGCTGCCTGGATTGAGAAGGTAGCGGACTTAGTAAATCAAGGACGCTTGCAAGGAATTTCCGATCTCCGGGACGAGAGCGATCGCGAAGGGATGCGGGTGGTAATTGAACTCAAACGCGATACCAATCCCCAAGAAATTCTCCAACATTTATATCACCAAACTGCTTTACAAATGACTTTTGGGGCAATTCTCCTAGCAATAGTGGATGGACAACCCCGGCAATTAAGTTTGCGTCAACTCTTGCAGGAGTTTTTGAGATTCCGAGAAGAGACGCTGAACCGTCGCTACAATTACGAGTTGGGTAAAGCCCAAAGTCGCGTGCATTTGGTGGAAGGTTTGCTGAAAGCGCTATCTAATTTGGATGAGGTAATTCAAATTTTGCGGCAAGCTCCCGATGGCAGTACGGCAAAAATTACTCTTTGTAGCCAACTGGATTTGAGTGAGGTACAAGGAGATGCAATTCTAGCGATGCCGTTGCGCCGCCTCACTAGTTTAGAACAGCAAAATTTGCAGCAAGAATTTGAGCAGATCAGTGGACAAATTAGCTTGTTGGAGCAATTACTCAACGATCGCCGCGAATTACTCAAGGCGCTGAAAAAAGATTTGCGATCGCTCAAGCGCAAGTACAACGATCCCCGACGGACGAAAATTGGAGAGGAGCAGAAGTCTAGGGCAGAGGAGCAGAAGTCTAGAGCAGATGAGGAAGAGGAACTTAAATCTTCTGAACCAGTAGAAGAAGCGATTTTAGAATTTACCCAACGGGGTTATGTCCGCCGCACTCAACCATCTGGGAGAAAGTCAAAAGCTGAAAATGGTCTGCACGATAATGATTTCATTATCCAAGCTGTGTTGACCGACACCGGGAAAGACTTGCTAATACTAACTGGTGGCGGCAAAGTGTATCCGGTGAATGTGGGAGAAATTCCCCCAACTACTGGGCGTTCTCCACGGGGAAAACCTTTGATCACTATGCTCAGTAGTACTGCTCAAGGCGCTCAAGAAGCTGTAGTCAGCCGCTTTTTGCTGCCAGAAAATCTCGTAACTAAGCAGATGATTCTTCTAACAAAACAGGGAAGAATTAAGCGTCTGTCTCTGGAAGAATTTACTAATCTGACTCGGCGCGGAATTACGATTTTGAAGCTCAAAGACGATGATGAATTATCATTTACCCAGTTCAACGCTCCAGGGGAGCATCTGATTTTAGCTAGTTCCGGTGGGCGAATGTTGCGCTTTGCAGTCAATGATGAACAATTGCCGATTATGGGACGCACCGCAATGGGTTTACAAGCATTTCGGTTACTGAAAAATCAGCAAATGGTTGGCTGTGTGACTGTGGGTAAAGATGACCAACTGCTGCTAGTTACTCAAGAAGGATATGCCAAGCGGATGGCTGCGAGTCAGTTGAGAGCGGCTAATCGCGGCGATTTAGGCACGCAAGCGCTGAAATTTGCTAGCAAAACTGATAACTTAGCTGGTATGGTCATGGCGATTGCATCTGGCGAGGTAGCTTTAGTGACGAATAAGGAGCGGGTCGTACGGATACCTATGGAAACAGTGCCGCTCTTAGGTAGAGATGTCAAAGGTGAAAGCATTCTCCAACTCAACCGCGATGAAAAAATTATTATTGTTGCCGAAGTGCGATCGTAAATTACAGCGCTTCCCGCTATTATGCAATACAATTTTCTCCTTGTCCCTCTCTTAGCATAGCTTTCAGCTTTGAGAATGTACCTCATAGCTGCCGTAAGTGCTGTATGTAGGGCTGATCTCGTTCCCAGTTTCCGACAGACTGATTATTGTAGAGACGGCGATTCATCGCGTCTCTTGCCTTAAGCGAACAGTATCAACCCCGATTTCTTGAAGAAGTCGGGGTTCTGGTCAGTATTTTCGATTGCAATATCTCCATTAATTATCAATAATTTTTAATTTCAAATAATAAACTCTAGTGAAAATCAAGCAATACAAAAGAATCATTTGATAATTACTGTCAATAAGCTTAAGATTCTCTATGACCGTATAAATCTAGATAACGTTTTTTCTACCTCAGTAAATCTCACTGGAGGCAAATATTTTAATCTGTATAAATAGATATTTCTATCTATGTCAAGCTATGAAGACAAAAGTATAAAAAATGTTGTCTTTCTCAAAATATTTGTTATATTAGTTTACATAAGGCAATAAACCTTAAAAATTAAGTTTGGAGTCCTAACCATGACAAATGCAACCACAACAAAAGTCACTACTCCCATAATTGAAGATCGCAACGCTTGGCGCTGGGGTTTTACCCCGCAAGCAGAAATCTGGAACGGTCGCTTGGCAATGATTGGCTTTTCAGCAGCCGTTTTGGTTGAGCTTTTTTCTGGTCAAGGTTTCCTACATTTTTGGGGCATCCTATAAGTTTTAATATTTAAGATGACCTATAAATAAAAAAACCTGGAGTGCTAATTCACTACCAGGCTTTTTATTTTTTGTCATTTGTCAGTTGCCATTTATCATTTGTTTAAGGATAATGACCAATGACTGATTGACTACCGAATATATTCCTTGAGAACGCTGTTGCGATTTGGATGACGCAATTTGCGAAGTGCTTTTGCCTCAATTTGACGAATCCGTTCGCGGGTGACGTTAAAAATCTGGCCGATTTCCTCAAGGGTTTTCATGCGACCATCATCCAAGCCGTAACGTAGTCTGAGAACATCGCGTTCACGTGGGCTGAGACTGTCGAGGACTTTTTCAAGGTCTTCGCGCAGAAGATTTTTGGAAACTTGGTCTTCTGGTGTCTCACCATCAGATTCAATAAAATCGCCCAATCGAGAATCTTCTTCTTTACCAATAGGCGTTTCTAATGAAATTGGTAACTGAGCAGATTTTGCAATGAACCGCAACTTCTCAATGGTCATTTCCATGCGAGTGGCGATTTCTTCTTCAGTAGGTTTGCGACCCATCTCTTGAGATAGTAACTTGGTGGTTTTCTTAATCCGAGAAATGGTTTCGTAAAGGTGAACTGGAAGACGAATTGTGCGGGATTGGTCTGCGATCGCACGGGTAATTGCTTGACGAATCCACCATGTAGCATAAGTGGAGAACTTATAACCTTTTTCGTGGTCAAACTTTTCAGCGGCACGAATCAAACCGAGACTGCCTTCCTGAATTAAGTCCTGGAACGACAAACCACGATTCATGTATTTCTTAGCAATTGAAACTACAAGACGGAGGTTAGATTGCACCATCTTGTCTTTCGCCCGACGACCAACATGGAGGCGATAACGAAAGGCTGGTAGTGGCAGTTGTACTGCTTCTGCCCATTCACTATCTCGAGGATCGCGATCTAACTGTTCACAAAGTCTTTCGCGTACCCTCTCTAATTCCAGTAAATCGGCTATTTTCCGCGCCAATTCAATTTCTTCGTCTGCCCGCAACAGACGAATTCTACCAATTTCTTGCAAGTAAAGCCGAATTGAATCTTCTGTGTAATGCTTTTTCTTGCTTTGTGTCCGACGACGCGATTTAGCGGCTTTTCCAGACTTTGCGTCGTCCTCATCAGACTGAGGCTCTAAAAATTCCTCGTCACCTTCATCGATGATCAGCAAGTCCTCTTCATCGTCTATTAAGAGTTCTTCTAACTCGAGCTCAGGCTGATTTATTATTTCTAGGTCAGGCTGATATATGCTTTCGAGTACGTTGTTAGCCTGGTTCATGCCGCGTTCCTCATGCTCCTTGCAGAATCAATTACTCAAGATGTGTTTACTGCTCTTTTAAACGAGCCAATTGTCAACCAAAAATAAGCTTATGGCAGATTTGCCAGAGATATTTTCGGACGTTTTACTCCTTTGGTAGGAGGGTTTTTACTTTAGTTTCAGCAATTACTAAAAGTGACTTGCTCACTTTCGTAAATGTTATATGTGTTGCTATCACATATTGCTTTCAACTAGCTGGTCAAATAAGAACTTGCCTTTTTCAAAAAATTTGCCACTCTATACAAATGAGTTCAGACTGTTGGCAGATTTTCCTATAAAGACTCTTCCGATTGTAGCCTGTTTCACAGAAATTGCACTCTTTTTGTGTATTAATCATGAATTCATTAAGCAACTGTTAGCCACTTTCACCAAAAAGACATTAAAAACGGGATTAATACCCTGAAATTTTTTTTCCACTTTTCGGAATTGCAGTGACGTTCTTATGACATTACGAAGTAAGTACGTTTGCTTTTGCCGAATTTCATGTATTTTACACAACATTAATTACTGAGGAAGAGTGCATTTTATGTTAACTCAGACTATTGATCTTAACCTACCCATTTTTACATTTCCTTCATAAATTACGCATTCCTTAGACTCAAGTGGGTCTTGACCTTGGGTAAATACAACAACGGTGGTAGTGCTTGCCTGAAAGCAGTTAACCTTCTGCGTACTAACTACCTTAACTGAGGAGTTAAGGCGGTGAGAGAATCGACCCGATTGGAGATCAATTTAGGTTTCACTAATTCGGCCTTATTCACACGTTAGCGCACTGTGGCGATTTCAGCCCTATGAAAGTTGACAAACTCTTCTTATTATATACAAGGATATTTTAATCAATTCAAAAACATTTTGTCCTGCGAATTCGCCAATATAGTCCTATCTTAGGCAAAAGTACATTAGATACATACGATACAATCGCGATCGCCATGACTATACATGAAGATATTAACAAGTTTTCAGACTTCTGGTGTGTACTTCCCACAGCCATCATACAGAACCCAGAAGATTACTTGATGATTTTAGTTACAAAGCTTTTTTACGTAACTTAATTGTAAATTTAAATACTTTTATTTCGGTGAGTTTCTGTCATCTTATGATGAGAAATCCTCAAAATACTTATTAATTGCTGTTTGATAGACGATATCCAGTTATTTTCTGGGGTCATAACAAACGTGTTTCTAGTTTAGGCGAAATTAATCAGTGAGTCAGAGCAAAGAGTATTGTCTAGACTCAGGCTTCTAACGAAGTTGGTAATTTTGCTAGCGCTAAAACATTAATTTTTTGGAAAAATTGACAATATGCAAGCTATGTGTATTTATCTAACGGAGATTTAGAATTTTTGTAGTTATGTAGTGCCAAAATACTACTAATTGTGTGATAACTTAACCTAAATTTTTTTTAATTGTTAGCGTCTAGTTTAAAGTTAGGGTGGCTTTCAAACCTACACCTAACGAAAAAGAGTTATTTCGGTAAAGCAGAGCAAGGGGCATCACTTCAATGCGACAGATCCCCGAATTCTCAAAGAAGTCGGGGATCTTGTTTTTGACGAATGATTTAGGAATGCTGGTATTAGATATCTAGATCGGTGAAGTTGAGCTTAGAACCATAGGTTTCGATGAATTCTCGTCTGGGTGCGACCCGATCGCCCATTAAAATTGTGAAGATGCGATCGGCTTCGGCGGCATCCTCAATTTCGACTTGCTTCATTTTACGAGTTTCTGGGTTCATAGTGGTGTCCCAGAGTTGTTGGGGCATCATTTCACCCAAACCTTTGAAGCGTTGGATGGTATAGTTGGCGTTAGCCGGAAATTTGGCGATCGCTTGATTTTTTTCGCGATCGCTATAGCAATACTCATGATTACGTCCCCGTTCTACTTTAAATAGTGGGGGACAAGCAATATAAATAAAGCCTTGTTCGATGAGTGCCCGTTGATATCGATAGAAGAATGTTAACAGCAAAGTCCGAATGTGCGCTCCATCTACGTCAGCGTCAGTCATAATGACTATGCGGTGATAGCGCAGTTGAGTGGAATCGAATTCATCACCTTTGACACCTAAACCGAGTGCTGTAATTAACGATTGAACTTCGTTATTTTTATAGATTTTAGCGTCATCAGTTTTTTCAATGTTAAGAATTTTACCACGTAGAGGCAAGATTGCTTGAGTGCGGCGATCGCGTCCTTGTTTGGCACTCCCACCTGCTGAATCCCCTTCCACGATGAATATCTCAGATTCGCTAGGGTCACGAGAACTACAATCAGCCAATTTACCAGGTAATGGCGAAGATTCTAGTACTGATTTGCGCCGAACTAATTCCCGCGCATGACGCGCTGCTTCTGCGGCTTTGAAAGCTTGGATAGCTTTATCTAAAATTGAGTCGGCTATAGCAGGATGAAACTCTAGATACTCAGTGAGGACTTCTCCTACCAAAGAATCAACAATTCCCCGTACTTCAGTATTACCGAGTTTGGTTTTGGTTTGTCCTTCAAATTCTGGATCTGGTACTTTAACGGAAATTACCGCAGTCAAACCTTCTCGGACGTGTTCGCCACTGAGGTTAGTTTCATTCTCTTTAATTTTATTGCGCTTACGTGCGATCGCATTTAATGTCCGAGTTAGAACCGCCTTTAACCCTTCTAAGTGCGTACCACCATCCACCGTGCGAATATTATTAGCAAAACCTAGTACATTATCCGTATAAGCATCAGTACACCATTGCAATGAAACTTCAACCTGTACATTATTGCGTTCCCCCTGTACATAGATAATTTCTTCATGTAGAGGTTGCTTTTCGCGGTTCATGTACGCGATATATTCTTTAATGCCACCCTTGTAATTGTAGGTTTCTACCTTGGGTGCGTCACTTTTTAGTAGTTCCAGACGGTGGTCAGTAAAGGTAATTTTGACACCCGCATTCAAATACGCTAATTCCCGTAGGCGACCTGATAAAGTAATGTAATCAAACTCAATGCTAGTTGTAAAGATTTGGGTATCTGGCTTAAAAGTAACAGAAGTTCCGGTTCTAGCTTCTTTGTAAGCCTTTGTTTGCAGTTCGCTAACTGGGATACCGCGTTCATAGCGTTGGAGATGAACCTTTTTATCTCGCCAAACTGTAACTTCTACAACCTCAGATAGGGCATTAACAACAGAAATACCAACCCCGTGTAATCCTCCAGAAACCTTATAGCCACCGCCGCCAAACTTACCACCAGCGTGTAGTACCGTCATCACGGTTTCCAAAGCTGATTTTCCGGTGCGCGAGTGAGTATCAACGGGAATACCGCGACCATCATCTGTTACAGTCACAGAACCATCAGCGTTGATATCCACCTCTATATGAGTGCAATGACCCGCCAAAGCCTCATCGATTGAATTGTCCACCACCTCGTAAACTAAATGGTGGAGTCCTCGCGGCCCAGTGGTACCGATGTACATTCCTGGTCTTTTGCGGACGGCTTCCAGACCTTCCAGAACTTGAATCTGATCGGCACTGTAACTGCTCGTCATGTAAACTCTCCTGATGCGTGGGGTTAAACTCGCCTAAAAGTAAATAAAAGCAAAAACACTCCAAAATTGTAACACAAAAGCCTTGCTAGCGTCTGTAGGGCATTTTCAAGAGAAGTTTATACTAGGGTTGCACTACCGTGCGATAGGGGCAAAGGAGCAAAGAAAGAAAACTAATGACCAATGACTAATGACTAATGACTAAATTAATTGTGATTTGTGGGGCGACGGCAACGGGTAAGTCGAGTTTGGCTTTGGCTTTGGCGATGCGGTTTGGTTCTGTAATTCTCAGTGCCGATTCTCGTCAAGTTTACCGTGAGTTTGATATTGGGACGGCGAAACCAACTGCGGCTGAACAAAAATCAGTGCCGCACTATCTAATAGATATCTGCGATCCAACAGACACGATGACGGTAGCAGACTATCAGGAACAAACACAAGCCTTAATTGCATCTGTTGATGTTACACCACTTTTGCTAGTTGGTGGTACTGGGTTATATATCCGTTCCATTGTCCAAGGGATGAAAATTCCTAGAGTTGCACCACAAATTGAATTGCGATCGCAGCTTGAATCTCTAGGTCAACCACAACTCTACGCTATGTTACAACAAGTTGATCCAGCTGCGGCACAAAAAATTCATGGCAATGATTCAGTACGGACTTTACGAGCATTAGAGGTATTTTATGTAACCGGATATCCAATTTCAGAACAGCAAGGGGAGAATCCACCGAATTATCCGATTTTGCAAATTGGTTTAGATTGCGATGTTGATAAGTTAGGCGCTCGTATTCAACAGCGAACTAAGCAAATGATAGCAAATGGTTTGGTTAAAGAGGTGGAGAATCTTTGTCAAAAATATGGCGCTGATTTGTCTTTGTTGAATACTTTGGGCTATCAAGAAATTAAGCAATATTTGGCTGGGGACATTTCCTTGGATGAAGCGAAAGAATTAATAGTTTTGCATACGCGACAATTTGCCAAGCGACAACGTACTTGGTTTCGAGCATATCCGCAAATTCAATGGTTTGATGCCGATGATTCTGATTTATTAGAGAAGGTTTGGCTGCGTATAAATGAGTTTATAACTTGTACAAGCTCATAATAATTTTTGGCTTATGCAAACAAAGACGCAAAAAAACTTTGCGTCTTTACAACCATTGTCTTATAGAGTGTCGGGATCTACCCCCATAGCCCGTAGCCTATCTGCTAGTAATTGGGTGCGTTGTCCTGCTTGTTCGGCGCGTTCATCTCCAGTCGATAAAATATTACCATCTTGGTAGCACCAGCGTAACCAAGTATCTTGTCTATCTTCAAATTTACCTTCCCATAGAGTTATACCTAAACCAACTTGTTCTAACCAAGTTTCTGAAGTTTCAAAGTAGCGTGTTCCCCTTAGTTCATAAACATGCAGGATTTTTTCTGATAATTGCTGATTTGGGTCATATACGATGTAATAACTAGCCCGCATGTGTTCATAAATTTTCAGTTTTTTGCCCAGTTCATCACCTTCTTTATTAGAGACAATTTCGAGGACAACTTCGGGAGGTTTGCCAAAACGCCAAACCATATAACAACGATTTTGTTTTTCCCACCATTTTTCAGGAACTTGCACATCTAAGCTGAGAAAAACATCAGGTACAATGGGAGGCTGAAGGTCTGTGTAATAAATACCCACATTAGCTTCAGCTAAAAAAGTCTGGTTTTGTAGAGAACTGTAAAGAGAACTCACTAAAAGGCGTTGATGTTTAGCAGATGCAAAATTGTCCACAGGTGTATCATCTTCAGTGATTAGCTGGTTGGCATCTGGCACATAGTAATCATCATCATTGATTAGAACTTCCTGAACCATGATTTTATCCAGTACTTAAGAGCGTTATTTCTAGGTTAATTGATTAAGGATGAAAGGGTGCGATTACAGATCGTCTACTTGTATTCACAACCTCGTTTCGATTGAATATATGTCAAAATCCACTTTATATCTTAATATAACACCAGAGAAATTATCAGGTAAAAAAGCTTAATGAATAACAACTTAGAACTATTTCAGATAGACAACAAGTGGGGCTACAAAGACCAGAAAAGACTGGAAGTTATAGAACCCAAGTTTGATTATGCTCGTAACTTTTCCGAAGGGCTAGCAGCAGTCAAAATTAATGACAAGTGGGGTTACATCAACCAGACAGGGGGTGAAGTTATCCAATTCTGGTTTGATAAAGCAGATAGCTTTTCTGAAGGGCTAGCACGGGTCAAAGTTGGTTCCAAGTGGGACTATATCGACAAGAACAAGAAGATGGTTATTCCTCTCCAGTTTGATTGGGCTGGAAACTTTGCTGATAGAGTAGCACCTATCCAAGTTGGTGATAAATCTGGCTACATTGACCATTCAGGGGAAATTGTCATTCCCTTGCAGTTTGACAGGGCTTATAGCTTTTCTGATGGGCTGGCAGCAGTCAAAATTAATGACAAATGGGGCTACATCGACAAGAAAGGACGGGTAGTCACCGAACCCCATTTTGATGAAGCAGATAATTTTTCCGAAGGAGTGGCACGGATTAAAGTTGGTTCCAAGTGGGGCTATATCGACAAGAAAGGGCAAGTGTTTATCCAGCCACAGTTTAATGAAGCTGACAGCTTTTCCAATGGTATGGCAAGGGTCAAGGTTGATGAGGATGAACGCTATATTGATGTGATGGGAGATTTTATGTGGTAAGCCTATAAAGGGTGATTTGATGATGGCATCGTTTAACAGTTTCATTCCTCACTTTCACCTAACCAAAATTCATCAGGTAAAGGGTCATTAAAATCATCACTTATCCAAATCTTACCTTGATTTAAACCTAGTACCCGTTTCTGAGGTGGTTGTTGGGGTTGAGCATATTTTTGTACTAAAAACTCTACAAAATCTAGCACCTCTTGTTGCTGTTCGGGTGCTAGGGTTTGCAGCTTTGCAATTAATTTTGAGGTGGAATCTAAAACTTGGTAAGTCATTTCACCCTCTCCTGTTAAATGTGTTACTTTATATTACTTTAATCCCACAATTCACAGAATATCGGATTTTACCATCATTCAACGCACTTGTTAAGAGACATCGCACCTTCCGTACTCAAATTATGCGATCGCTTTTACTCACCCTTGACTGCTATTCTTGCAACAATAGTAATTACAGCTATATTAACCAGCCTGCAACATCTACCTTGAACTTTAAGAAATTATGCTTGCTCAAGATAAAAAACAACGCAACTGGAAACCCATTCTCAAAGCATTTGAGGCTGCCCTTGGCAAAAATGGTGTGGTGCAACGCCGCGAAGAACTCATTACCTATGAATGCGATGGTTTAACTGGCTATCGCCAAAGTCCCGCTGTGGTGGTGTTACCCAGAACTACAGAACAAGTTGCCCAAGTGGTGAAGATATGCAATCAATATTCTATACCCTTCATCGCCCGCGGCTCTGGCACTGGTCTATCTGGTGGTGCTTTACCAGTGAAAGACTCTGTTTTAATTGTCACTTCGTTAATGCGGCAAATCATCAGTATTGACTTGGAAAATCAACGGACAGTTGTACAACCAGGGGTGATTAATAGTTGGGTAACACAAGCCGTTAGTGGTGCTGGATTTTACTACGCACCTGACCCTTCTAGTCAAATTATCTGCTCTATTGGGGGCAACATTGCCGAAAATTCTGGTGGCGTGCATTGTCTCAAATATGGCGTCACCACTAACCATGTTTTGGGATTAAAAATTGTTACGCCGGAAGGGGAAATTATTGATTTAGGCGGAGAAATCCCAGAAATGCCTGGTTATGATTTAACCGGTGTTTTTGTTGGTTCTGAAGGCACTTTAGGGATTGCTACAGAAATTACTTTGCGAATTCTCAAAAGTGCAGAATCAATTTGTGTGCTGTTGGCAGATTTTACTAGCATTGAAGCTGCTGGGGCAACTGTTTCTGACATCATCAGCGCTGGAATTATTCCTGGTGGTATGGAAATGATGGATAACTTCAGCATCAATGCAGTTGAAGATGTTGTTGCAACTAATTGTTATCCTCGCGATGCTACTGCTATTTTACTAATAGAAATTGACGGTTTAGAAGTAGAAGTTGCAGGTAATAAGCAGCGAGTTACTGAAATTTGTAAAAAGAATGGGGCGCGGAATGTCACTTCTGCTACTGACCCAGAAACCCGATTGAAATTATGGAAAGGACGCAAAGCAGCTTTTGCGGCGGCTGGGCATTTAAGCCCTGATTATTATGTACAAGATGGTGTAATTCCTCGGACTCAGTTGCCTTATGTTTTACATGAGATTGAGGCATTAAGTAAACAATACGGTTATCGTGTTGCTAATGTGTTTCATGCTGGCGATGGCAATCTTCATCCGCTAATTCTTTATGATAATTCTGTGTCTGGGGCATTAGAACAAGTAGAAGAAATGGGTGGGAAAATTCTTAAACTTTGCGTCAAAGTTGGTGGTAGTATTTCTGGTGAACATGGCATCGGTGAAGAGAAAAAGTGCTATATGCCACAGATGTTTAGCCAAGTTGATTTAGAAACTATGCAATGGGTACGGCAAGTTTTTAATCCTAAAGGGTTAGCAAATCCTGAAAAGATATTCCCCACACCACGAACTTGTGGTGAAGCTGCAAATGCATCGGCACTCAAACAATTTCAAGGTGTGGAAAGATTTTAATTTTCTGCAAAGGTTTATTTACAGAATCACTGACAGTTGCTCATTGAAATCTTTGAAAAACTCAAGTTTACTTCTGTAACGTGAATTTACTTGATTTCGATGATGCAGCCTACTAATACGCTTGGGTTAAGGATAATTGGTCTTTGAAGACGCGATTTATCGCGTCTCTACATTAACGTGAGTTCGATGAACCTCTCCCTCCCAACCTCCCTTTCCGTTTCGGAGAGGGAGGAGCAACGAAAAATTCAGCTTTTTCCTCCCCTCTCCGTGTCGGAGAGGGGTTGGGGGAGAGGTCAAATAAGACTTGTCGAACTCACGTTACATTAAAGTTTTATTGCTCATTCTGAACTGTATTGTTCAGCCTACAATTACTACCTCACTCTGGCTAAGGTGGCAATTGTCGTTACGCGTAATTAATAAAGATTTTACCAAAGTTCCTAATGTATTTCTTGAAGATTTGACTAGGGATGGGTATTTTGAAAAGATAGAGATTCAGTTATAAACGAAAGAATTTTAATCAAAATATAAAATTTATTTAAACAAAAAAATTAATTAATATACTAGAATTATTGTAGTTTTTAAAATTTAATGGATTGATATGCATTTACCTATCATTATTAGTGCAACACTATTGCTATCTCTGGGTATGAACCTACCAGTCATGTCCGAAACTACCGTAGAGAAAGCACAAGGTCAAAAGAATAATAACTTGAATTCAAGACAATTAAGATTTAATCGCCGTTTGTGGGAACAGGCAAATATTTCTAACTATCGCTATACGTTTAGCAACGGTTGCTTTTGTATCCCAGATGCTAGAGGCCCAGTAGTGATTGAAGTACGTAATGGTCAGACAACTTCAATCATTTCTGTAGCTACAGGTAAAGCAGTTAATCCGCAATTTTTTCAACAATACAAAACAATTCCCAAGCTTTTTAATTACTGATGCCACATTAAAATTTAACTTTTTACAGAGGGCTTGAAATCATACACCCATTTGTGAAAATCATCATTAAGACTCATTTGCCGCTCTTGCGTCTGCCCTGTAGATGACGCTAAGTTAGTGTCGTAGTACCGCATCTCGCCTAAGGCACTACGAGCTTGGATGATTTTCGTGCGCTCGATGCGACACTGTTCATAGCTAGTCAGAGCTGCTTGGAGATTCGCTGAATCAGCAAAACACTCTCGCAGTTGGTATGCATCTTCAAAAGTGGTATTGGCTCCTTGTCCCATAGCAGGTGCCATTGGATGGGCGGCATCGCCTAAGAGTGTGACTCTGCCTTGACTCCAGCGACTTAACGGTGAGCGATCGCAAATCGGCCCTTCCCAAATTTGCTCGGCTGGTGTCGCTTCTACCACCGCTCGAAAGGATTCATCCCAGTCCGCTAATTCATGGAGAATACGAGACTTCACCTCATCGGCACTGTGAGAAAGGGAGTATTCAGGCGAGAATTTTCGACTAATCCAACTGGTATAGCCGCCACCCACATTAAGAAGATACATAAACTGTTTATTGCCTTTGACAAAAACTAGTTCATAGTCATTAAATAGCTCGTGGCGATACTTGATGACGGCACGCCAACACATACTACCGATATAATTAGGCTTACCTTCGCCAAATAAAATTTCTCGGACGACAGAGTTGACGCCATCAGCCCCAATCAGCAAATCTGCATATACTGATTTTTCACCGTCAAAATGAATTTCCACACCGTTTTCATCTTGCTCAAAACCGATGCAGCGATGATTGAGGTGAATGATGTCAGATGGTAATCTTGATGCTAAGACTCGCTGTAGACGATACCACCAAATAGTCAACAATGGTTGTCCGTATTGCTCTAAATATTTAGTTGCGTTAGTTCGGATTGTTTCTCCTTGAATATTCTTTAAAACCGTGTGGTGAACTTCGCATCCTGAACTTTTGAGGGCTTCGACAATTCCCGGCGCGATTGCATCTAGGCAACTCAAGCCATTGGGGGCAAGTCCGAGTCCAGTTCCCGCCGGACGAAATTCTTGAGCTTTTTCGTATAATTGAACGTCTATCCCTTGGCTTCTCAGTGCTATAGCAGCAGCTAAACCACCTGGCCCAGCACCGACAATAGCAACTTTCGCTACTATGGGTTTGGATAATTTATCAGTTAAATTTGTGTTCATATATTACATTAGAAGTCAGAATATCCCATAAATACATCCGCTTCATCCAGCCTCAAGACAGTTGCTTTGCAACCTCATTTTGAGCTAGATCCACAGTCGTTATTTTGACTCTTGGGTACTTTTTTAGTCAATCTTCCTTAAGAATCAACTCGAAATTGGTGTTCTAATGAGTTGTCAACGAATGGTAAACTTGAACCATCAGCAGGAGTCTCAACCTTTGGTCTAGCTCATGGATTAAGCCGTTAGATTCGCCATTATTTAAAGGTGTACGTGCAATAGAGGAATATTACCAAAAATAACTCTAAATTTCCTGGAACACGATAGCCACTAAAGCAGTACTGAGTAATAATTTTTGTTTTGAACTCAGCACTATTTATCTAAAAGGAATGATGTAATTATTATCTGCATAAAATATGGAAGAAAATTCCTTAGCTCCAATAACTTCAAACTCACTGACCCAGGAATTGAAAATATTGGGTTTAGAGGAAGTAGAATTATCTTTGAATATCAATAATGTTTCCTACACCCTGAAGCTAGAACCTCGTGTTACTTTACTGGATGCAATACGCGAAAAGCTGGGTTTGATGGGCACTAAAAAAGCTTGCGATCGCGGTGAATGTGGTGCATGTACTGTATTAGTTGATAATCGGCGAATCAACTCTTGTATGACTCTAGCAATAATGCACATCGGTAGTAGAATTACCACAATTGAGGGATTAGCACAAGATGGCAAACTCCATCCGATGCAAACAGCTTTTATTACCCATGATGCTTTTCAATGTGGCTACTGTACATCGGGTCAAATTGTCTCAGCCGTAGGGATGATATTGGAAGGATTACCAAAATCTGAGGAAGAAATTCGAGAAAAAATGAGTGGAAACCTTTGCCGTTGTGGTGCATATCCAAATATTATCGCGGCGATTCTGGATGTGCTAGAGGAAACAGAAAATGCAGCCATTTAGTTATGCTAAAGTTACCTCAAAAGAAGTAGCGATCGCAACAGTTGAGCAAGACAAAACTGCTGTATTTATTGCAGGTGGCACAGATTTACTCGGATTAATGAAAGATGGTGTCCAAACAGCGAATATATTAATTGATATTAATAGTTTGCCCCTAGCAGATATTCAATTTCAGCCTGATGGAATCCGCATTGGTGCAATCTCTCGCATGAGTGATGTGGCTTTTCATCCCCAAATTCAAGAATTTTATCCAGTAATTAGCCAAGCTTTATTACAAAGTGCTTCACCGCAACTACGAAACATGGCAACAGTGGGCGGTAATTTACTGCAACGAGTCCGCTGTGGTTACTTTCGCGATCCGGTTTTTCCTTGTAATAAACATACTCCCGGTATCGGTTGTTCGGCAATTACAGGTTACAATCGAATGCACGCTATTTTCGGGGCGAGTGAACATTGTATTGCCGTTCATCCCTCAGATTTAGCTGTAGCCTTAACGGCATTAGATGCGGTGATTTGTATCCAAGGGATAGAAAAAAATAGGCGAATTTCAATTCATGATTTTTATCTCTTACCAGGTGAGACGCCACAAAAAGAAACTCTATTACAGCCTGGAGAATTAATTGTTGCCATTGAAGTGGCTAATTCTGCCTATAAATCCCATTATTTAAAAGTTAGAGATCGTGCTTCCTACGAATTTGCTATCGTTTCGGTAGCTGTTGCCTTAGATATAGAACAAAATATCATCAAATCAGCACGCATCGCTTTTGGGGGAGTAGCACCTAAACCTTGGCGTGTATGGGAAGCTGAGGAGTTATTAAAAGGGAAAGCAATTAACGAAGCTATCTTTACAGCCGCAGCCGAAGCAGCCGTCAAAGAAGCGAAACCGCAAACACATAATGAATTCAAAATTGAATTAGTCAAACGCGCTTTGGTACGCGCACTCTCAGTTGTGGCAGAAAAATTATGAATAAAATTATCGGTAAACCACTCGATCGCGTTGATGGTAGGCTGAAAGTTACCGGAGAAGCACCTTACACAGCCGACGTGCCAATAGAGAATTTAACCTATGGAGTGATTTTTCAAAGTACGATCGCTAGCGGTAAAATTATCGAAATAGACACATCCGCCGCCGCAGTCGCCCCTGGTGTGATCGATGTCGTAACTTATCAACAAACCCCATCTTTGGTAAAAATACCCTTCTTTGGCCCTCAACAACCCCAAACAACGGAAAAAGACCATAATATCTACTACGATGGTCAACATTTGGGGATTGTAATTGCCGAAACTTTAGAACAAGCCCAAACTGCTGCCTCTAAGATAAAAATTATCTACACAGAAGCCATTCCGACGCTCACAATGGCACGTGCAGAGATATTTGAACCCGAATCAATATTTTTTGGCATCATGCCGGGTAAAATCACCAGAGGGGACGTTGAATTGGGGAAAGCCCAGGCAGATGTGCTGGTGGAGCAAGTATATACCACACCAATAGAACATCATAATCCCTTAGAACCTTCTGCAACGATCGCAATGTGGGAAAGGGATAATTTGACATTGTATGAAACCACTCAAGGCGTTTCTGCAACCCAAAGAGCGATCGCATCTGTTCTCAATATTCCTCAAGAAAATGTCCGCGTCATCTCCAAATATTTAGGCGGTGGATTTGGTTGTAAGGCGCTGCTGCGATCGCATACAATCTTAGCTGCGATCGCATCTCGTCAAGTAAAACGCCCTGTGAAAGTCGTGCTAACGCGATCACAAATGTACACAGCTTGCGGCCACAGATCGCAAACTCAGCAGCAACTAACATTAGGTGCAACCAGCGAAGGTAAACTAACCCTGATCAATCACATTGGCACATCCTTAACTTCCCTCTTTGATGACTTTGTAGAACCAGTGGGTGCAGCAACAACCATGATGTACGCCTGTCCCAACTTGGAGGTTAAATACCGTTTAGCACGCATCAACGCCGGTACACCAACCTTCATGCGTGGGCCAGGTGAAGCAACCGGAATGTTTGCCCTGGAATCGGCAATGGATGAACTGGCATACACCTTAAATATTGACCCAATAGAACTAAGATTGAGAAATCATGCAGATATCGATCCCTATAAAGAATTACCTTGGTCAAGTAAATCTCTGAAAGAATGTTATCAAAAAGGGGCAGAAATTTTTGGTTGGTTACAACGCAACCCAATTCCCCGTTCCATGCGAGATCGTCATTTTCTGATTGGTTGGGGAATGGCAAGTGCGACATTTCCCACCAATTCGGGAACGGCATCAGTCAAGGTAGAAATTTTTGCGACTGGAAAAGTGCGAGTCCAAAGTGGCACTCAAGATATCGGTAATGGTACTTATACCGTGATGACGCAGGTAGCTGCGGAAGTATTAGGCTTACCAGTGCAGTTTGAACTAGGTGATAGCGATCTTCCAAAAGCCCCAATTACAGGAAACTCAATGACAGTTGCTAGTGTTTCGCCGGCGGTGCATAAAGCTGCGATCGCTGCACGGGATAGAATAATTCAAATGGCGATCGCTGATTCTAATTCTCTGCTTTATGGATCTCAAGCAGAAGATATTACCGTTGAGTCAGGGCAAATATTCTTAAAACAAGATCCATCGAAGCAAGACAGCTATACCGATATTCTGCTTCGCCACGGATTAGAAAGTTTAGAAGTTACAGAGGAATCCTCAGTCAACCCAGAAAGCAAACAATATTCCAAACACTCATTTGGTGCGACATTTGTCGAAGTTGCAGTCGATGAGTTATTGGGAGAAATCAAAATCAGGCGTTGCGTAGGCGTTTATGGTGCTGGACGAATTCTCAACTTTAAGACAGCGCGGAGTCAAGTTATCGGCGGGATTACCTGGGGAATCGGGATGGCGCTGATGGAAAAAACTGTAATGGATGCTAATCAGGGCAGAATAGTTGGTGCTAACCTTTCAGATTACCTGATTCCGGTTCATGCAGATATTCCCAATATGGAAGTGCAATTTGTTGAAGAACACGATGCTTATGTGAATACACTAGGAACCAAAAGCTTAGGGGAACTTCCGATTGTTGGGGTAGCTGCTGCCATATCTAACGCAGTTTATCATGCCACAGGTAAGCGGATTCGTGACTTACCGATTACGCCAGATAAGCTGCTTTGAAAAAAATTATACCAATTTGAATAAAGAATGCGACAGATGGATTCACACAACACAGACACAAAAGGCAATTCTCAATCTAAAATCCAAAATCCAAAATGGTATTACTTCTTGAGTGCCAGAGTTAAACCATCTGCGATCGCAACTAAACTGAGACTAACTCGCTCATCTTGATGCAGCTTTTGATTAAAGGCACGAATTCTTTTAGTTCTATTATCCTGCACTTGGGGGTCAGCAACCCTACCTGACCAGAGGACATTATCGATGGCAATCAATCCCCCCGGACGCACTAATTGCAGCGATCGCTCATAATAACCATCATAGTTACTCTTATCTGCATCAATGAAAGCAAAATCAAAAGTTTCCGCTTCTTCAGTTGCCAGTAGCCGATCCAAAGTCTCCAACGCTGGGGCAATATGCAGTTGAATTTTATCCCTCACTCCAGCTTCCTGCCAATAGCGTCGAGCGATCGTTGTAAACTCCTCACTAATATCACAGGCTACCACCTTACCGTCTCTCGGTAACGCCAATGCCACCACCAAGGAACTATAACCTGTAAATACCCCAATATCCAAAGTTTTCTTCGCTCCCAACAACTGCACCAGTAACGCCAAAAACTGCCCCTGTTCGGGAGCAATTTGCATTCTCCCTATTGGAAACTCGGCTGTTTCCTGTCTTAATTGAGTTAAAATTTCCGGTTCTCGCAGAGAGACTGACAGCAAATAATCATACAGGTGTTGTTCGATTCCTAATGTTTTAGTTGTCATAAAATTGGGCATTGAGAATAGGAGACGAGTCTTTTTTACTCGTAAATGATTTTTTAAAAGCCAAAATTATATTTAAATGCAACTCAGTATGATAAACAAAGCGATGTCTACGACGGGCTGCCCCTACGCTCAGGATATTCTAAATCATGCCAAACCTTAAAGAAGATAATAACGCCCTGCGTGAGGTGTTGATCCAAGCAAAAACCATCGCTATTGTAGGTCACTCTGATAAACGCGATGCCTACGGCAAGGGCTTCGCCCAACGCACCAGTTATAAAATCGCCCAATTCTTGAGGCAAACAGGCTATACAGTCTATGCCATCAACCCTTTAATTAAAGAAATTGACGGTCAAGCCAGTTATGCTGCACTCCAGGAATTACCCGAACCCGTGGATATTATTAACGTGTTTCGCCGTTCTGAGTACTTGCCAGAAATTGTAGATGAAGCAATTTCTATTAATGCGAAAACTGTTTAGACACAACTGGGTATCTGGCATCAACTATCAGCACAAAAAGCTATAGATGCAGGACTCAATGTAGTTATGGATGCTTGTATCAAAATTGAATATTTGCGGCTGAGAGTGGGTTTATTAAGGAATGACTAGTACCGCGAGGCGAAATTAAAAATCCAAAATTAAAAATCCAAAATTAATACAGTGTAAGCATTTCATTAATTTTGAATGGGTGGTTTATTTCCGCCGTGTTGTACTATTTTTATGCGTACAGATAACTCTAACAATCATGTAGATTATAAATTATCATGCAAAAAGCGTAATTTACCGCCGTAGGCATCGCACAAACATTTTATGTGTAGAGATATTGCATACCAAGTCTTTGTTTGAGTTACTTGCTTAAACCCTTCTAAAATAAAAACTATTGTGGGTATTTTATTACTAAAGTTATTTTTATTGTGGGAGGTTATGATGAGCCGTCCAATCATTCTTGGCATTGTCGGCGACAGCGCGGCTGGTAAAACAACACTAACGCGAGGAATCGCTCAAGTACTCGGCCCAGAAAATGTCACGCTCATTTGTACAGATGATTATCACCGTTACGATCGCCAACAACGTGCAGAAATTGGTATTACTGCCCTCCACCCTGACTGCAATTACTTAGATGTTATGCAGCAACACCTATCGTTGCTACGTACAGGACAGCCAATTCTGAAGCCAGTTTACAGCCATAAAACTGGCACATTCGAGGCACCGCAGTATATCAAGCCCAGTAAATTTGTGATCATTGAGGGATTACTCGGTTATTCTACTCGTGCCGCCCGTGACTCTTACGACGTAAAAGTTTACCTTGCACCGCCTGAAGAACTACGCGCTAAATGGAAAATCAAGCGAGACACCCAAAAGCGCGGCTACACTGCTGAACAGGTGCTAGCGGAACTAGAAAAGCGTGAACCAGACTCAGCACAATTTATTCGTCCGCAGCGACAATGGTCTGATATAGTCATTAGTTTTTATCCACCCGCTGAGAATGATGATGAAATCAATGGACATCTAAATGTCCGTCTGGTATTACGTCCGACAATTCCCCACCCAGATTTTACCCAGATTATCAACTCTGGCTATGGTAATTCTGACTCAGCAATCCGCTTGGGGCTAGACAGAGATATGAGTAAACCTGTGGATGTTTTAGAAGTTGATGGTCATGCCACCTTAGAACAGGTGAATAAGTTAGAGCATATTATTTGTTCTGATATGCCCCATTTACGAAGTATTTGCGATCGCGAAAGTAATCCCGAACTGGGTAAAATTGCTGGTACAACTGGAGAAACACTGCAAAGTTATCCTCTAGCACTCACCCAGTTAATAATTACCTACCACATGCTGAAAGCAACTCAAATTTATCAGTAATCAGCGAAGATAAAGGGGTTTAATGGGTTTGTGTAGAGGCAAACCCGCTTGTTGTCAGACTTAGTTAACTTATTTTTAGTGTTTCCTTTGAAAGTTGCAAATGAAATTACCCACACAAACTTACCAAGTTTAAAGATTTTCTCAAATAAAGATGATTTTGAGAGCAAACGAGGGATAACTAAGGATAGTTCTATGTATGGTGCTATTTTCTTAGTTTAATATGACCTATTGCCTCAGAATTGCCGACCTACCTACAAATGAGCGTCCGCGTGAGCGATTAATGACGCATGGAGCCAAAATTTTAGCCACAGCGGAGTTAATTGCAATTCTTCTAGGCACCGGTCAAGGGCCGGGAAAACTATCTGCTGTCGGTTTGGGGCAATATATTCTGAGCGAATTAGGCAAACACCAACGCGATCCTTTAGCAGTTCTGCGAGAAGTTAGCCCCGCAGAGTTGATGCAAATTTCTGGTGTTGGCCCAGCAAAAGCGACAAGTATCTTAGCAGCAATTGAATTAGGTAAACGCGCCTTTCAATCTCGTCCAAACGATCGCACATTAATTGATAGCCCACTTGCTGCTGCTGCTACCCTCAGCCAAGATTTGATGTGGCAGACACAAGAACGTTTTGCAGTGGTGCTGTTAGATGTCAAGAATCGTTTGCTGGGTACGCAAGTAATTACCATTGGCACTGCAACTGAAACCCTCGCCTCTCCCCGTGATATTTTTCGAGAAGTTATTCGTCAAGGCGCAACACGGGCAATAGTTGCCCACAACCATCCTTCTGGAAACCTTGAACCCAGCCAGGAAGATATAGAATTGACGCGTCAGTTATTAGCAGGGGCGCAGCTTTTGGGCATTCCGGTACTAGATCATCTGATTTTGGGCAATGGAAATCATCAGAGTTTACGGGAAATAACAACCTTGTGGGATGAACATCCGCAGGGGGATTAAAATAATTCGTAATTTGTAATTAAAGACTCGTGAGAATTGCAATCCCTAGAAACAATAATCCCCAATACGATTCGGTTAAGGTTTTTTGAGGGTAAATTTTAATTACTCAATGCGGAACTAAGCGCGATCGCTCTTGATAACTCCCATAACAGAAGATTAGCCACTTTAGGCATCAGTTTCTTTTGCAAATATAGTGGTTTTCAATTGCATGGAATACAGGCCTAACCCCCAGCCCCTTCCCTTCAAGGGAAAGGGGAGTAAGATTCAAAGCCTCTCTCCTTTTAGGAGAGAGGTCAAAATGTATTGCATACAAACGAGAATTGCTATAAAACAAAAAACCGGATAAACACCCGGTTTCTGACAACATTAAAATCCTCAGTTTTTTAGGAGCATAGCAGCGCTATGCCCCTATTTATTAGCTGTAAATATTAAACTTTAGCAGCTGCTTTGGTAACAACGTTGAGTTCACCTTTAGCATACTTAGCAGCAAAATCTTCCAAAGAAATTTGCTTAATCTTGCTGGCATTGCCAGCAGTACCAAATTGCTGATAGCGTTCAGCACAAACCTTCTGCATGTATGTAATGGAAGGCTTGAGGAAGTGACGGGGGTCAAACTCCTCTGGTTTTTTAGCCAAAGCTTCACGGACAGCAGCAGTAATAGCCAAACGGTTGTCGGTGTCGATGTTTACTTTACGTACACCACTCTTAATACCTTTTTGGATTTCTTCTACAGGTACACCGTAGGTTTCAGGAATTGCACCACCATACTGGTTAATCAGTGCTAGCAAATCTTCAGGTACAGAAGAAGAACCGTGCATTACCAAGTGGGTGTTAGGCAGACGGCGGTGAATTTCTTCAATGCGGCTGATTGCCAAAATTTCACCTGTCGGCTTGCGGGTAAACTTGTAAGCACCGTGGCTAGTGCCAATGGCAACAGCCAAAGCATCTACTTGGGTTGCTTCTACGAAGTCAACAGCTTCATCGGGGTCGGTTAGCAGTTGAGAGTGGTCGAGTGTACCTTCAAACCCGTGACCATCTTCAGCTTCACCAGCACCAGTTTCTAGAGAACCCAAACAACCGAGTTCACCTTCAACGCTGACACCCAAAGCATGAGCTACATTTACAACTTCGCGGGTAACATTGACGTTGTATTCAAAGCTAGCGGGAGTTTTTGCATCAGCTTCTAAAGAACCATCCATCATCACGCTGGTGAAGTTGTTCTTAATCGCTGAGTAGCAGGTAGCAGGCGCATTCCCATGATCTTGGTGCATGACAATGGGAATGTGAGGATAGGTTTCTACTGCTGCCAAAATCAGATGGCGCAAGAAGTTTTCTCCAGCATAATTACGAGCGCCGCGTGAAGCTTGCAAAATTACGGGGCTATCTGTCTCGACAGCAGCCTTCAGGATTGCCTGAATCTGCTCCAAATTGTTAACGTTGAAAGCTGGGATGCCGTAACCGTTTTCAGCTGCGTGATCCAACAGCAGCCGCAGTGGTACAAGCGCCATAGATAGTCCTCCTAATGTGGTTGTCAGCTAATCGGTCTGAGAGAAGCGTAATCATTACGCTAAATCTTAAGAGTTTTTTCAACTTATAGGAAATTATAACTAGTGTCGTGTGTCTATGTTGAAAAAGTTTACGTCATAGTTAATATAAAAAAGTCCTATACTCGCTCCCTACTGCTGTACTATGTCCTATACACGCTCCCTACTGCTGTACATTTAGCTACCCTATAACTAGTAGCTTTGGTAGCCCAGTATCCCAAATGCTTTTTACTAAAATTATAAATGAGGAGCGATCGCCCCTTTATTTCATCCAATAAATTTCTATATGGGTCGCCCGGGATTCGAACCCGGAACTAATCGGTTAAAAGCCGAGTACTCTACCGTTGAGTTAGCGACCCTTTCGCTGCGTTTCGCAACTTTGCCATCATAGCACAAACATCTGTAGATTTGTAAAGGGATTTAGAAAAAATTTGCCGTTAACCTTATAGATGCTGTATGGCTAGCTCCTGGTGCTAACACAGTCAGGTTATCACCAGTATTGAGAGAGTTACGAGTCGCACTCCAAGGTTCTAAACAGTAGAATTCTTTGCCTTTGACTGTCCAAAATACCAGGTAGCTAGAGAAATCATCATAATCCAAGGTGAGTTTTAACTTCCGGCTGCGATCTATCGCGGTGGCCGATTGACTCGTTAACTGTCCAAAGGCAAAATCAATTTCATCACGGCTAAAGTCAAAATTGCCGTCAAAGGAGTGAATTTCCTTAGTTTGATTGTCTTGATACTGCTGAGAGGGAATTTCAAGCTCTAGCTGAGTTTTATCACCACACAGAAAGTACGGATGGAAACCAGCCGAAAAGGGCATTGGTGTGGATGACAAGTTTTTATACTGCTGGCGGACTTCTAGGGTATTACCTTGAAGTTCGTAGGTGAAAGCCAGTTGAAAATCAAAAGGATAAACAGCCTTGGTTTGCTTATTGCTATTCAGAACAACAGTGAGACTAGCTTGATCTTTAGTTTTTTGTTCTGTTGTTGACCACGGCAATTCACGAGCAAAACCATGTTGTTTGAGAGTATATTTTTGACCGTTATGAGTGTAAGTATTATCTGGTAGATTGCCACAAATAGGAAACAAAATTGGATTCCCACCTCTGACGCTCAACTCAGGATTAGTAAAGCGTTCAGTATCCAGGTAGAAAATTTCTTGCCCTTGAATACGCCAACGAGTTATGATACCACCGCGTTCGGGTACGACTTCCAACTGAGAACCAGCGGCTTCGTCAGAAAGAATATAGGTCTTGTACTGTTGCTGTTGAACTGCAATGCTAAACACAAATTTTAGTCCTGGGATTAGGGATTAGCGATTGGGGATTGGGGATTAACGATTGGGGATTAGGATTAAAATAACTCTTTCCCAGTTCCCAGTCCCCAGTCCCCAATTCCCAAAATTTATTCGTCTTCTGCAAACACGAAACGATATAACTCGCTGGGGTCTGGTTCAGGGCTGCTTTCGGCGAACTTAACTGCCTCGTCGATTACATCCTGAATTTTACGATCAACAGCTTTAATCTCTTGCTCATCCGCCAGACTTTGCTCCAGCAAATAAGCTGCCAACTTCTTAATAGGGTCACGGGCGAACCAAAATTCTTTCTCCGCTTTGCTTCGCATTTCATCTGGATCTGCCAAGGAATGACCTCGGAAGCGGTAGGTAAGTGCTTCAATTAATGTTGGGCCTTCACCTGCACGGGCACGGGCTACAGCTTCTTGAGCCACTGCTCTTACTGCTAGTACATCCATACCATCGACTTCCACGCCCACCATGTTAAACACACTGGCTTTTTTATAAATCTCTGGCTGGGAAGTGGCTCGTTCGTGAGACATACCAATGGCCCACTTATTATTTTCGACCACAAACAGAATTGGCAGTTTCCAGAGGGCTGCCATATTTAACGTCTCGAAAAACTGACCGTTGTTAGCTGCACCGTCGCCAAAAAAGCAAGCTGTAACTTGGTCAGCACTTTCATCTCCTAGCACTTCGCGGCGGTATTTGCTTTGAAAAGCCGCCCCAGCGGCTACAGGAATTCCCTCAGCCACAAAAGCGTAGCCACCAAGCAAGCGATGTTCGGCAGAAAACATGTGCATGGAACCACCGCGCCCTTTGCTGCAACCTGTGGCTTTGCCAAACAATTCTGCCATTACCTCTCTTGCTGGTACACCCGCACTTAGAGCATGTACGTGGTCGCGGTAAGTACTACAAACGTAATCTTCACCTGGTCGCATTGACTGGACAACACCACTGCAAACGGCTTCTTGACCGTTGTACAAATGGACAAAACCAAACATTTTGCCCCTGTAGTACATTTCAGCGCACTTGTCTTCAAACAAGCGTCCTAATACCATGTCCTCATACAACCGTAACCCTTCTTCCTTCGTAATGTGCGTAGTAGCAGGATTAAATGTGGGTAAAGTACGCTCTTGAACCATTATTTTTGAGTATCCCTGTTGTACAACTTAAAGTTACGGTCTTAAAATAAGTTGGTCTGATAACAACTCAGCTTTTAACAGGCTAGCGTTTGCAAGACTCAACAATCAAACTTTATTTATGCACCAAAAAAGGGTCTTAGGGAATAGCTGAAGTTTTAATTTTTGATTTTTAACTTTTCAGCCCATGCCCCGTAAGGATTTGACTCTAACGGCAATATTTACCGCTTTGGGTTTTTCTCTCTCACCGAAACAGTGCTGAGTAAAAAGATTCATAAGTATTACGTCTTACTCAGCACTCCTAAATATTCCCCTTCATAGACTAGCAATCAAGATAGGTTGCTTTCTGCATATCCATTAACAATTTAAAAAAAAGAAGCAAAAGTCCTTGTACCCAAATCGATAATTGTAATTAAAGGTTAATTATGATATGATTTGCTTCTCCTGTTATCAGGGTCAATCCTCAATAGTGGTATTTTTGTTACCCTCTACTGGGAAAGTCCCGAAAAAATCAATTATCAATAGATTCTTGCAACCACAACATTTATGCCGTGATTAAAAGCGGTAGTTGTGGTTTGTGGTATCGAAGGCTGATAATAGTTGTGTTAAACAAAAATACTAAGAAATAAGACAAAAAATTGAGGCTTTCTAGGCGAAAACAAAAAATTAGTACTAGAATGTGACTCAAAATTTCGGGAAGGTACAAAACAAGTTGTTGCAATATACACTTGTAGAGTAAATTCTACACGGCATTATTATGGCACGGTTTTACAGGCCTGGAACGCTCTAGGTGAATTATGTTGATCACGGTGCAGGGGAAGTAGGCTGTGCGAATTCCGCTAGATTACTACCGAATTTTAGGACTACCGTTAGCGGCAAGTGAAGAACAATTGCGGCAGGCATACAGCGATCGCATTGTACAATTGCCACGACGTGAGTATTCTCAGGCAGCAATTTCTTCTCGTAAACAACTCATAGAAGAAGCTTACGTGGTTTTATCAGATCCAAAACAACGCAGTACCTACGATCAGCTTTATCTTGCTCACGCCTATGACCCTGATAACCTTGCTGCTGCCGCAGTAGCACTGGAAAATCGCCCAGAAAGCACCAAACGGGGTAGTGACATCCAAAGTCTAGGTATCGAAATTACCCAAGACGAATTAGTTGGCGCTTTATTAATTTTGCAGGAGTTGGGGGAATACGAACTTGTATTAAAACTAGGTCGTCCGTACCTGGTAAATAAAAATGGTGCTACAAGTGCAAGAAAAAGCAATAATTTAGCAGACGAAGAAATACACGAAAGTGCTGAACATCCCGATGTTGTTCTCACTGTTGCACTTGCTTGTCTAGAATTAGGTCGCGAACAGTGGCAGCAAGGTCACTACGAAAATGCCGCCATATCCTTAGAAACTGGTCAAGAACTGTTAGTACGCGAAGGGTTATTTTCAAGTGTCCAGGCGGAAATTCAGGCGGATCTTTACAAATTGCGGCCATATCGAATTTTAGAGTTGTTGGCACTGCCTCAAGAGAAAACTGCCGAACGCAGCCAAGGTTTAGAATTATTACAAAATCTCTTAGAAGATCGTGGCGGAATTGATGGCACGAACAACGATGACTCTGGTTTAAATATAGATGACTTTCTGCGTTTTATCCAGCAGTTACGCAACCACTTAACAGTCGCAGAACAGCACAAGTTATTTGAAGCCCAAAGCAAACGTAATTCTGCTGTTGCCACTTATTTAGCTGTTTATGCCTTGATAGCACGGGGATTTGCTCAACGGCAACCGGCTTTAATTCGTCAAGCAAGACAAATGCTCATACGTCTGGGTAAGCGCCAAGATGTGCATTTAGAACAGTCGCTATGTGCTTTACTCTTAGGACAAACTGAAGAAGCAACCCGTGTTTTAGAACTTAGTCAAGAGTACGAAGCTTTAGCTTTTATTCGCGAAAAATCTCAAGACTCTCCAGATTTGTTACCAGGGCTGTGTCTATATGCAGAACAGTGGTTGCAACACGAAGTATTTCCCCATTTTCGAGATTTAGCAAACCAGCAAGCTTTTCTAAAAGATTACTTTGCTAACCAACAGGTACAAGCTTATTTAGAAGCACTGCCAACGGATGCAGAAACAACTAATGAATGGGCTGTAATTAACCCCCAATATTTTACCAAGCCGCAGACAAATAATTCGCCTTTCCCTAACAATTCAACTAGGAATTCAGGGAAATTTAATCACAACAGAACACCTGACCTAGATTTGCCAGAAACACCAACAAAAGAGATACCCGAATATTCAAATTTCTCACCACCTATATGGAATTCATCAGAGAGTGTAAAATCAGAGGTTCCTGCTGCTGAACGGACGAGCAGAGGCACTAATCAGCATTTGAATGGTTCAGCTAAAAGTGCTACATCTAATCATAATCAAAAGCGTCGCCGGAGAAAACCGACTCCATCTGCTAGCCGAGTACGTGTACCAGATAATCGCCCTCATTCGCGTCGTCCCCGGCGGCGGCGAACCTTTGCTAACACCATCGAAGGCAAAACACGCCTGGTATGGAGAGTATTTATTTCTTTGGTGAGTCTATTAGTTTTCTGGGTGTTAGCCACAACAACTTTTGGATGGTTAAAAAATCTGTTTTTTCCTACACGAAATGCACCTGTTTCACAGTTGTTTATACAAATAAATGAACCACCAACACTTATTCCCCCTCCAAATAGTAAACCACAACCAACAGATGGCCCTTTAACAGATGCAACGGCAGAAGAAGTTATTCAGAATTGGCTATCTACCAAAGCCGAAGCTTTAGGGCCGAATCATAAGATTAATAATTTAGAGAATATTTTAACTGGTTCAGCTTTGTCTCAATGGCGGCTGATTGCTCAACAAGATAAGACAGACAACCGCTACCGCAAGTACGATCATAGCCTGAAGGTGGAATCTGTAGATAAAATTGAGTTATTTGCAGATCGTGCCGCAGTGGTAGCTACGGTGAAGGAAGCGACACAGTTATATGAAAATGGTCAGTTTCAAAAGTCTTCTAGCGACAATCTGCGAGTTCGGTATGATTTGATTCGAGAACGAGGTAAATGGCATATTCAGAGTGCATCTGTTGTGAATCAGATAATTAGATAAATTGGAATTTTGAAGTTATCTCTATAACTTAGCTCTGCGCTGAACTGTTCCCTTAGAAGGCTTTAATAATTCAGTAATCTGACAAATCAACAATATAACAAGACAAATTTGTATAGGTTGAGAAAGCTAATTCCCAGAAATCGTCGTCCGATTATGCTGATTTCACTGAATTCTGTGGGAATACTTATAAATGGAAGCCTAAATATTCCTCGAAGAGCATTATGTTTGGAAAGATTACAGCAGCATTTAAGAAGTCTAGAAAATTTCTAAAAAGAAGCCTAGAAGAATACATTATATTTAGCTCAGGTGCTAAACAGTTGACTTTGACCAAAAAAATGGTTTTACTTCTCTGTCAACAAGCCGAATCTAGAGTTGACCAATTAAAAAGTCTAAAACCACACTCTGAAGAGGGACTTATTGCAACAATAGAATACAATAAGATTCAAGTACAATTACATTTTACTCCTGAGAAAATAACTCTTAATAAAGATTATCTTGAAGGGGAACTTCGCTTATTGAAACCTCCTGAATTTGATACTGAATCCATTGTTTATCGTTACCTCATTGCAGGTTGGAAAACATTTTTAGGAGGTAAACTTCCCAATGAAGCTTTACCAAAAGAGGTTAGAATTGAAAATGATAAGGTTTACTATACTCTTGCTCGAAATCAATTGCAGCTTTTAGATGACCTTTTCTATAGTCTTGAAAATGGTTCTGCTTTGATTACTAACCTTAAACAAGGAAATTTAACTATTGAAACTTCAGTAGCTTTAAGTTGGAATAATATCAAGCTTCAAAATCTACTTCAACTTCTGAATCTCAAAGTAAAAACAGAGAAATAGTTTTTATTTAAGGCTTTACTCTTTGTCAAAGGAACTTTCTAACACCCCTAATAAACTCTTCAACATCAAATAAGCAGAAGTCCCTCCTGGGTCTGGATGTCCAATACTCCGTTCACCCAGGTAGCTAGCCCGTCCCTTTTTCGCCTGCATTGGTATAGTTTTCTCCAACCCACTTTGGGCTGCTGCTACAGCCTCTTGCATAGCTTCTAGTGTCCCCTTACTTTCTCCTACAGCTTGCCTAAAAGCGGCTACAGCCGGAGATAGCACATCAATCATCGTTTTGTCTCCTAGTTGCGCTTTGCCGCGTTGTAGCACACCGTCTAAGCCTGCTTGGAGTAATCCTAAAATATCTTGTTCTGTTAATTCTTGCTTACCAACTACTGCTGTACTGGCTCGTAAAAACCAGGTGCCATAAAGAGGGCCACTAGCACCGCCAATGGAAGAGATTAAGGTCATACTCACAGCTTTGAGAATGCTGCTGATGTCTTTGTCTGTAAGAGTTGGTAACTGAGCGCTTACCTTTTTGAAACCGCGATCCATATTGATCCCGTGGTCAGCATCTCCGATCGCAGCATCTAATTCTGTCAAATATGATTTATTCTGCTCTATCTCGGTTGCATAAGCTTGCAACCATTGTAATATCTGCGTCTGACTCAACATATTAAAATAATTCGTAATTCATAATTAGTTAAATTCCCCAGCGCCAACTTGTTGTTTTTACTGGTGCGTCCCATAGCCGGATCATCTCATCATCTAATTTCAGCAGGGTAATGGAACAACCTTGCATTTCTAGAGATGTGATGTAAGGGCCTATCAAGTTTCGCACAATTTGCAATCCTTGCTGTTCGCAGATTTGGGCGAGTTTGCGGTAAACAAGATACAGTTCGGAAATCGGGGTTCCACCCATACTATTGACGAAAGCTAACAAGCGATCGCCTTTGGTAAATGGGAGATTTGTTAGTTCTATATCTATCCATTCTTCTTTGTCTTCATCCCACTCGCGGAGTATGCGGCTGTATGCTGCATCTTCAAGGAGCGATCGCGTCAAAATTTCGGTAATTTCGTCTACTGGTTTGATGGATGTACGCTCTGTTCCTGGCTCACCGTGAATACCGATACCTAATTCGATTTCGCGATCGCTCAATTCAAATGTCGGTGTTCCATTAGCGGGCACTGTACAGGATGTTAGAGCAATTCCCATACTCCGCCCATTCAGATTGACTCGGCGGCATAAATTTGCTATTTGTGGCAAATCATACCCAGCCTCAGCCGCCGCGCCACAAATTTTTTCCGCCAGGATTGTTGTTCCTACGCCCCGCCGTCCTTGGGTATAGAGGCTATCTTTCACTGCTACATCATCATCAATCAAAATATTTAGCACCCGAATGCCTTCACCACGGGCTAATTCTGTTGCGATATCAAAATTCATCACATCGCCACTGTAATTTTTGACGATATAAAGGATACCTGAACCTCCATCTACAAGCTTTGCTGCTTCTAGCATTTGGTCGGGAGTTGGTGAAGTGAAAACCTCCCCAGGACAAGCTGCATCCAGCATTCCTTTGCCGACGAAGCCAGCGTGCATTGGTTCATGTCCACTGCCACCACCAGAAATAATTGCTACTTTACCCTGTATTGGTGCATCGGCTCGATAGACAAAAGTCGGATCGTAGTTCAGTTTAATTAAATCGGAATGAGCCGCCGCCATACCTTCTAGACTTTCCCGCACAAAGTCTTCCGGCTTGTTGATCAGCTTTTTCATAATCCGTGTTTGGTTAAAAGGGTGCTAAAACCCAGGTTATAGCGCTTCTGGTTTGTATGCAATATAGTTTGACCTCTCTCCAAATCTCTCTCCTAAAAAGAGAGAAACTTTGACTTTTCCGGTCTTTCGCGTCGGGAAGGGGATTAGGTTTTTCTAGATGGCGTAAAAAGTCAGTTATTTTTTAATGTCAATCCAAAGATTCGATTAACTCAATACACTTGTGCATTTGCTGGCGTATTGGTTTCTCTATCGGTATGAAACCTTCGTCCATGACCTGGTAGCACCCATTCAAAAGAGTAATTAGCCAAATTACGCATTGATTTAATCTGTCCTGACCAAGAATACCAGCAGAAACCGTGGAATGCAGCCAGTTGATGCAAGCTTTCTGACCAAGCGAGATGATCGCCAGTGAACAGAAACTTATTTTTATAGAGTAGGACTGTTTGTCCTTTGATGTGATCGGGAACTGGGATAATTAATAAATCTGGAGTCAAGGCAAATGGTTCAGAACCAGTTAGCTGTATTTCTACATTGCGAGTATCCGCAGTAATATCATCAGTGTGGAGGATGCGATCGCACTGAAAATGCTCGGCAAATTTTTGATGATCTGCCATATCATCCTTATGAGTTAGGTACTTTCGTTATGCCTGACGTTAAATTTATAGATTTACACCAAGTATACACAGATGATCTTCTATGAGTTCCTGCCCTAAATGCATTGGGTATGGCAAAATGATATTTCCCATAGACCAAGCAGGTGAACATCTTAAATAGTAAGGTACTCGACATAGTGCTTTTAAAGCTTCTTCTGTCTGAAAATCTGGGTGTACAAAGAATGGCACTATCTCCACCATCTGTTGATGTTTGAATGGAATGTTAGCACCGTATTTATCCTCTTGGAAGCCAAGTTTATAAAGTTCGGGTATTGGCATTTCATCTTGTGCCTTCTGTGTTTTTGGTAGCCTTCCCACAGAGAAGTAATGTAGTAGTTCTGGTGCTGACTTATCGTAAAAACCGCTCAGATGTTGGAAATCTCGTGCTGGACAGTCTTCGTTCCAAGCTTCTCGATTGGTAATGTACTGTGGTGTTTCTTTACCAGTGCGAATCCGAATTACTGCTAATAAGTTCTGTAGTTGTTTGTTGTCACGCTTATACTCGCAACTGTTACCAGGAACGTGGCAGAAGTCGAGAACGTTGTGTTTTGCCAGAAGGTTCTCATTTTGCAACTGGGGCCAGATTTTGCCATCATTGTCTTCGCCGCGTCCATTACGCCACCCTTCAGCTTCAATTAGAACAATAGTTGGTCGGTCTAAATGTTTGGTTAGTACGCGTGCAACAAACTGTACTAATTGTGTACCGTTCAACTTGATTTTACTTTGAAGGCGCTTTTTATTTTCTTGGCGATCGCGACGTGCCTCAGCAAAAATTTTTCCGACAGCAATTCCCGCCTGCGTGTAAGGAATCCAATCATTAGCATCGGGAAGTAGTACATCTACCGCACCCGTTGCACGCAGACGAACCGCAAGAGCATAGTGAACATCACCTTGATATTGGGTAGTTTTGTGACGATAAAAGGCAATTACATCTAAGTCTTGGGCAATTTCTTTCGGTATCTTTGCTGAACCATAAACTTGAGAAGGTAGTCCGTATAGCGCCCCAATTTGACGCAATGTTCCATCGAGTACAGCATTCATCACACGCCCTTTTACTGGTTTGCTGTAAGATGGTGATTTGTCTTCATCATCTTCTGTATCATTTGATTTTGCTGTAACCGTCTGTATCATTTGCGAATTAATTCCTTCCCTGACACAAGCTTCACGAATAGCTCCTTTGATATTCTGTTGGGGGAGAACTCCCTTTGTTTTGATTCGGCCAATTTCGATAATTGCTAAACAGTGGGGATTAGTCTCAAAATTTATCAGAGGAATAGCAAGTTGCTTAAAAAAGCTACGCCACAACTCTCGCTTTTTTTGATGCTGCTCGCGTATCTGCTCATCAAATTTGCTACCATCTTTAGGTCTAAAACCATTTGTATTAAATTTCTCTAAAAGCTTGGCATTATCAATCAAAATTTTTGAAAATGTAATGTGTGCTGGAAAATCTTCATTTTCATTGAGAAGGAATACATCGCGTAATTTCTGGTAAACCACTTCATAAGTATCTTGTTTTCGATAAATGAGAAAAATATGCATTGGCTGACCCTGCAATGCTCGGCAAATAGTATCAGCAACAATTCGTTGATAAAATTCGCGTCCTTTACGAGGTCTAGAAATAAATTCGTAATCGCGCATAGCTAATGGTACTTTCTGACGAGATGGCGTAGGAATATCAGATTGCATTGGATTATCTGGTATCAAAACGCCGTTGAGCGGTTCCAGTACCCGTGCAATGATATCGCCTCGTTCTAGAAAACTAAATCCCGTTTTGATACTGTGTCCTCGTCTACGTTTCTCATGCTCGTACCTATACCCCTCAACATGAATTAGATAATATTCGTCTCTATCACCCCAGTTAGTTGAGTTGTTTAAATTACCCAATGTCGCAGGATTGTTAAGAATATTTTCTGGCTGTTCTAGAGCGCGTGCCTTGAAGGATGCAAGCAGTTCCGGCAGTTGCAATCTCCACAAATTCTCTGTTTCTTTGCCGTTGTTTTCAATGACCAGACGTACTAGGGTAGAATCTACCTCGTAATCGGATAAACGTGCCTTGTTCATACCCATGAGAACAGAGAAGTCACGGCCATAATTGCCATCTAATAAGGGTTCATGAGGATATCGCTGGCAACTTAAATGTAAGAAAATCCACGGCTCTAAATTGCCGTTGTTATTGAGCCGTCCTGCTTGCGTCTCAACATTAAAGTCTAGGCGATAAGCAAAATAACCTTCTCTTTCCTTGCCATTTTTATCCGTGTAATTTGCCTTAAACGGTTTACTAACTAGGTAAAGTCCAACCTTACTCGAACCACCTCCCTGTACTTTCCGCCATTGAATTTCCTGCTCTGTTTTTCCAGAGCGAATTATGCACTTCTTACCATGCAACATGGTTGCGAGAAGACTGGGAATAGCTTGAAATCCCAATCCTTTCTCTGCGTTGATATCGCGCACAAGTGTTTCCGGCTTAATACGTTGCCACTTCCAATCAGGCGGCATTACAGCTATTCTTTCGAGGAAGCGATCGCACACGCTATTCACTTCATCTGTTTTACCTTTATCACGATATTGCTTTGTCCACTCCTGCGCCCAAATTCTCACTAATGCATGTATTTGCTGGGGTGTGGGAGTCTTCAATGGGTTCTCTGGTGTTCCCACAGCTAATGCTTGATATAAAGAAAGCTGGCTTTCCTCGTCAAAACTATGAAACTCAAAACCGTATGTGAGCGTAGATGCACAGGCAAGCAGAGCATTATTTAACTGGCGATAAGGCCACCTAACCTCCCTGTTGTTGCCACGATACAAGACTTGTTTTATATCGTGGCAAAAGTCTGCAACCACCTGAACAAAAGGAAATGACAGTACAGCAATATCTAGATTGGCAAAGGCATCTGTCACCAAGTTCATCCGGGCAGGTAGCAAAATATTTGCTGGTGTAATTTTACTAGTCATACTCTTTATCTATCTCTTGCGTCTATTTCCCAGTTAAAGCCATCGATATCAGCCAAAGCATCTGCTATTGATTGGTATAAAGCTCGACTGATAACATCTTCACTAACATAGTCACAAAGCAAATCAATGATTGCTGCTAGCAAGCTGGTACGTGGTGTATCAGGCTGTTGCTCTTTGGCATAGTTTGGTGCCCAAGCAGCATCAACAAAATAAGCGTGAAAGGGAACACCTCCACGCAAAAGACGACCTACGGCTTGAACTATTACGCCCGCAGTAGTTGCGGCTAAATCTTGGCGCGGAAAGGCACGTAACTCTTCATTTGCACGCAGTGTTTTGTAGTAAGAACGATGTTCTACCGATCGCCAGTAACGTGCAGCCAACCGACGCACGGCTTCCGCACGTCCTAAAATTCCGTCTCCTTCCCAAGCAACGAAATTCGCATCTTCCATCCAATCCAAAGCACGACGGTTGATTTCTTGAGCGATCGCTTGAGTATCATGTGGATGAGGATAGGGACGGGTGAGAAAGTAAACCGCACCAAAAGCAGCTTTGCCATTTGCATTCAAAATGTTGAATCCGCGCCCCATAGCACTTATCGGTGCAGCCAGAATTTTGCCGCCAGTACGCGCGAAAGTTTCGATGTCAGCACGGTTGAAAGCGCCAACTTCCATCCTGGATTGATAGTCGATGTCATCATCAGTAATAGTTTCGGTGCGATCGCGCTGCAAATGGTAGACTTGCTCACGCATACCCCACCAACATTGACGGATTTCGTCTGCTACCCATCGTGCCTGGTCATAGGAGTTGACGAGTAACAGTAGGCGTTCCCTATCCTGCCAAAAATCTGGATTGCTCTCGCCAAGCTGTTTCAATTCCTCAAGCTCCTGTCCTAAATCACCGCTACCGTTGTTGCCAATCAACGCTTGTGCCATCTCTTTAAACATTCCCATTTTCTGGCGTTCAGGTGTTCCAGAAATACGGATAGGTTCACCTTTGCGGTTCGGTTGAGGCAGGAACTTGAAGTGGCTTTGAGCGATCGCTTCTGTGGCGCTCGGCTCTGGCATCAAAATACCCTGGGGATTGCCAACATGAAACTGTGTGGAATCTCGTAGATAAGATGTTCCTGATAGTGCCAGGATGTTAGGGCCGCGTTGACCATCCAAGTCTGTGAGCAAACGATGAAAGTTCAAAACGTAGTAACGACCAATATTCGTATAGGCAAACAAAGATAAAGCATTTTCGCTGCTGTTCTCAGACTGGTTGTGATTGTCATCCTTGCGGGAATAGTAAGTACCAAACTGCCGCCCTGTTGGTGGTAAGGGTAAAATATTTAACATTGCTGTGGGCATACGGCGATGTGGCGGCTCCTCATCTAGAATGGGTGGTCGATGATGCCATTCGTAAAAAACAATGCGTGTGTGTCGATCTAAAAGGGTGATGGTAAGCGCAAACTGTAAACGATAAGCTAGGGTTTCGAGGGTGTCTACTGGATCTGTTTGTTCGTCATTTTTTGAGGAGTTTCGCCGCTTTTTCTTAGCTGTCTGCTGTGAATTTTGACGTTTTTCTAGTTCTGCTCGCAGTTGCACTAATAGTTTTCCTGTATCGGGAAAAAAATCAACTATCCAGGCTTGGCAAGCACGATAAATACTGTCATCGGTAGCACTTTCGCCAATACTATTAATCTGTTGAATCAAAAGTGCCAGTCTATTAACTTTAGGATTGGATCAAGGCTGCCCAAGTAATGGATCGTCGTCGAGTAATGCGTCAAAATATTGCATTATGTCCTGTACACGTTGGTTATTAGCTTTAATTTCTTGCTCAGTAACATCAGGATGATCTAACTCTTCAAGCCCAGCAAGGCGACGAGCAAATTTGTAGAGGAGAGAATTAGGTGTGAAATAACCACGTTCTATCCATTTACGTAAAAACTCGTGTCCTAAATGTTTATCTAATAGGGTTAATGTTGCTGTGACTACACTTTGTACATGACGTTCTGCGGTTGTCCATCGCTGCATCAATGGTGGGCTGACACGGTTAAACCTCATGTAATCTTCAGTTTTCACCCCAATGTCATCAAAAACACCACCATTTGTCAATAAAACTTTCTCAGCATATACGTCATCAAACCACTTAATCACTGTGTCTACTTCATCGAATACGACAATATCGGAATGTTGATAAACGAGTTCCCCTATCTTGATCGGACGTAATTCTAGATGACGTGGCAAACCAGCCATTGCCATTGCACCTGGAGTGGTAATCCAAACACGGGCAGCAGGCATATCACGATATACCTGCTGTGATGGGCAGGTGGCAAAAAACGGACACAAGTGAGACACACCAGGGTAATTGTTTTGTTTTTTACGCTCACTTTCACTTTTTGGTGCTTCTTTCAAAGAGTGACATGGCTCGTTTCCAGGCTTGAGTGGCTTGCCGTGCAAACGGTCGAAGATGTCGCTAGACTGTAGCAATCCTTGTAAAGCACAAGCTGTCCCCAAAAAGCGATCGCCCCAGTGTGGTTGTCCGCGTTGCCAGTGTTCCTGAAAGTCTTTCGAGGCATAGAAACTTTTTAGGTGCGCGTCTCGTTTACTGCGCCCTAGTAACGGTACTGCAACAGGTTCATCGTTTTCTGGATCGTCACAGAACCACCAATTAATTTGATTTGCTAACCGAATTGCCGACTGTACATCACTGACAACCAATGTGATGCGGCGATCAAGGTGATTTCGCAAAACATCGACGGCAAGCAACGTTGACAGGGTAGACTTTCCAGAGGCAACCTGTCCCGCAAGATGTACAAAACCATCCAACTCTAGTGGTTCTGTATTCCGCTCACTAAGCGTACCGTCTTCCTGAATTTTATGAAAGTTGATTTTGCGAAAACGGCTTACCCAGTGTCCCTTTTGTGTTTCATGCCAACCATATCGGCGTGCGAGTAACTGTTCGCGGCGATCGAGGAACTCTGCATTTGATTCTAAATCTGGAATTCGCAATGAAAAAGGCTCACGAGAGCGTGGTCTGGGAAACCAAGATTGTTGTCGTGCTGTACTTAAATGTTCTGGTGTGAACTGTACTTGCATTGTGACTGTTTCTTTTTCTGTCTTAGCCTGGAATTGGTATCCGACTCCTGCCTCTGCGTGTTCAACCCTGCGTTGGCGAAAATCCAAATCCGCACTCAGAGAGTTTTCGTATACATTTTGGTTGACTTGATCCCTAAGATGTTTCGCAGCATGAATAATCTGAGAATCTAAATCCTGGATATCAAAATCATAGTTACGTCTATTTTGCGGAATATTGCGGACGTAGAAACGTAATGCCCCCAACCATGCAAAACGTGCAGAAAACGGAATAATTTGCCGAGCGTTAGCAACTGCACGCCGTTGCACCTCATCTAAGTTTTGTAAACATGGGTGTCGCAAAGGCGTACCACTGAGTATTGCCCAAACTGCTGTTACTGGTTCATCATCGATTTCTAAACGTTCCATCAAGGCAAAGCCAAGTTCTACCTGAAGTAATAATTGGGCTTGCTCTCGATTTAGCTCAGAGTTATCTTTCAATTCTTTTACACGCTCTGTAAAAATAGCAGGTGGCTCAAATAATGTCATTTGACTCATAATGCTATTTCCCTTTACTCAAATGCATTATCTTGGTGCTGACTCGTTCTTCAAAAACTGTATCACTGAAAAGATGGGTGCTTTTTGGCAATCCTGTTGCTTCTTCACGCAGAATTTCGATGTAATCTTGGCGCTGATGCAGACGATGGCTAGGAATAACATAAAAACTTTCGTCGTAGCGCAAATAGCCTTCTCCGAATATCGGCTTCAGTTGCAAAGCCAAATCATACGGATTTCGGTAGTCTTTGATATCTACAGCCCACACTGAGCCATCACCAAAACGTAATTGTAAGTCGTAACGGTCAATACCAGGCCACAGTTGAACTTCGCAAAGATGTTCTGGCTGTTGTTTATGCAGCTTTTTTAAAGCCTCAAACAGATGTATCTCTGGGATTCCAGGCAAACAGACACGCCAGTGAATACCAAACTTGAGGCGACGCAGACCTTGCTTCCAAGAAATGCGCCGGACATGGGACAAGTTTTTACGATGGTCATTGCAAACGCTTGGCTTAATGCCACGTAGATGTCCATGTTTTTTAATTAAAGGGCCGCAGCGATCGCAGCACCAATAAGATTCATTTTCCTTACAGTCTTCGTACAGTTCGCCGACATCATCAATAGAGACATAACGTGTTTGAGAAAAGGTGTTACGAAGCTGCTCTAGAGTAGTGTAAGAATTCGTAATCAAAAATTGACGCAGCAAAACATATTCCTGTTGAGCGCGTTCAGCATCCTTTTCGTTAGCTTGTTGCAGCTTGTCCAGCAACCTCAAAAACTGAAAGTTCTCCAATGCAATTTGTTGTACTTTCACAGAAGCGAACTCAGGAAGTTGCGCTCGTTTAAGCAACTGTTCGTAAAAATACTGGCTTGCTTCCTCACTTAGCGCTCTATCGTATATCAAGCCATATTCTGAGTCAAACTCCTTCGGGATTACCAGTGGGTACCATGTTTGCAAAGGTTTTTCTAAAAGAGCCAAAAAACCTTCTAAAGTACGTGGATAAGGAATAGCTGTCATCTTCAATGCCAGAGTATTGGAGGCACGGTGTAAGAAATCAGGGTATGGGTATTTAGGGAGTTGGTATTGAGTATCTGGACGGAAAAACTCTGCTAAACCAACAATCAACAAATCAAATATGATTATTTCACTGTTATCCAAGAAGTACCTCCTTTGTATAAAGCAACCTTTAGATATTTTGTTTCTTTAGTGAAACGTGTCATTTTAAAAATACATAACAACTATAGCTGATGTGAGACAATAAAGGAACACGTTTCATAAATGAAACAGTAAGTACGTATGGGATACAACTTAGACACAGCTTTATTGGGTGCAATGGTGAAGACGAAGCGAGGGAGCAAGGGTCTGCGAGACACAGCTAAAGAAATAGGTAATATTAGTTCTTCTACACTTTCACGAGTAGAAAATGGCAAAATGCCAGATATGGAAACGTTTTTATTACTTTGCAATTGGCTGCAAGCGTCACCATCTGAACTATTTAAGAAAACAGAAGAATCCGAAGCCTCTTTTGACTTCAATACATTAGAGACAATAGAAATTCAATTGCGAGCATCTAAAAAACTCGATCCAGCGATCGCCAATGCACTAGCAGAATTAGTCAAAGCAGCGTATCGCGATAATTCTCAACAAAGCGACAACCAACACCCGGATAAAAAAAAATTATGACACTAACAGAGAACTTACCAACTAAGTTTAGGCAAAGGTGTGAAGGGATTGCCACCGAGCAACGTAGTTTATTAAATTTACGGGCATTTGACCCATTACCAGCAGATGTGCTGGCGGCTCAACTGAATGCAAAAATTTTGATGCCTGAACAGATTCTCAGCTTAGACTCTTGTGTAGTAGTGGTATTGCTCGATAGCGACCAATGGTCAGCAGGAATTATTAATCAAAACCCACTCTGGATTGTTAACAATCCACGCCATACTCCCGCACGACGCGAGTCGAACCTAATGCACGAGTTTGGACACCTGCTATTAAGACATAAAATTGTCCACTTTGATCCAAATACTGGGCTTCCTCTGCGCCGACAGACCGATGAAGATGAAGCGACTTATTTAGGTGGGTGTTTCCAGATTCCCCGGCGGGGTCTACTCTGGGCTGTTCAATGTCAAATGACACAGACGGAAATAGCAGTACATTTTAATGCAAGTGAAGAAATGGTACAATTCCGTAGCAACGTCACTGGAGTAAATATTTAGATAAATGTTATATAAAAAATTTTGCGACTTCTGATGTAAACAACTAAAAAAGTTGTACCCTTTGCGCGGCTACAAGCATTATTATATCGTTAGCTACTGAGAAGTTTTGAAAAAATAAAGTTCTACAATTTCATCATGCTACCATCCAAAAACAAATAAAAATGTTGTACAATTTTGCAAACGACTTCCCTGTAAGGATTTGGGAATATTTGCTCCAAGATTTAGTGGCGATGCCTACGGCGGGCTGCGCCTACGCATTCCAAGTACAAAGCTGAATCAACAGCTTGAGTTTCGAGGGATGCGTCCTCTCATTTCCTGGTATCCAGGCAATTGTACTATATCCCTGACCAATGGTAATCGGTTTATTTCCCGCTATAGATGTGCCACTATGTTCGTAAGTTCTTTCTTGTAATTTAACTGCATCTGGTCGTGACCATGACAAAAATCACAGCCACACTTGACTATACAACTGCGTTAATAACTTGTCCAAGGACATTCTGACCGGATTTTTCTAAAATTTCACAAGCAACAGCAGCCTGAACAGAATCAACTACCCCAGGACGAACTACCAACAAAACGCCATCAGTCATTTGGCCCAAAGTGGCTGCATCAGCTGCAACATTTAATGAAGGAGCGTCAATAATTACAAAATCATAGTTATTAGCAAAACTTTGAATCAAAGAAGCCATCCGTTTGGAATCAAGCAGAGATGCCGGGCAGGGAGGTACTGCTCCAGTAGTCAGCACATATAAATTATTCATAACCATTTTGACAACGGTGCTGATTTGGGGTTTTTCCAGAATCAGATTACTCAGACCTTGATTATTAGTTAATTCCCAAATTTGATGTTGAACTGGGTGATGGAAATCTCCATCTACCAGTAAAACTTGATGCTCCATCTGTGCCATTACTATTGCTAAATTAGCTGCTACTGTTGATTTACCTTCTTTAGGCACAGAACTAGTCACAACAATAACTTTTAACTCTTTATCACCACATTTAAACTTTAAATTTGTCCGCAAGATCCGGTAAGCTTCACTAATTGAGGAGTGAGAAGTATCTTGCACAACAGATTTTGAGGTAGATAAGTCTCGCTTTTGATCCTTGAAATTAAATTTTCGAGGCTTGCTAAAGGCAGGAATTACGCCTAATAAAGTTAATCCGATTAATTCTTTTGCTTCATCAACAGTCTTAATAGATTTATCTCTTACCTCCAAAATATATATAGTTGCTAAAGCAGCTATAACAGCTAGTAAACCTGAACTCAAATACGAAAGCATATTAGAAGAAATCGGCTGGTCAGGAATTCGAGCTTCAGCTATCAAACTGGCATTACCGACGTTCTGATTTTCTGCAATTTGGCTCTCTTGCAATTTTTGCAACAAAAGTGAATATGTAGATTGTGATGCTTGTACTTTGCGTTCTAGCTGGCGCTGTTGTTGCTCTAATCTGGGCAAAGTTTTCAGTCTTTCTTTGTAAACTGCTTGTAATTTCGATAAAGTTGCAGCTTGGCTAACTAAACCCATACGAGTTGACTCCAATCCGATTAGGTTTGCAGTAAGTTGTTGTTCCAACGCTCCAATCTGGAAATTACCATTCAATTGTGCTTTATTTGCCCCTAAAACTTCTATTTTTCGCTGTTGTATTATCTTTTTTAAAGCTTCTAACTTATTTTGTAAGGTAATAATTTCAGGATGTGATTCCCGCAAAATAGTTCGCCTAGTTGCAAGTTGAGACTCTAACTGCTGGACTTCTTTGAAAATATCCTGCAACCCAGAAGATTGACTCAGGGAAGTCTGAACTAATGCCTGTTTTGAATCCATATTCAACTGCTTACGAATATCTTGAGACTGGGCATTGACATTGGCAATTTGAGATTGAACCTGGCTAGATTGCTTTTGTAAGTCTGTAATTAAATCTAGTGATTTAGTTGTTTCTTCTTGCAGGGAAACAACTTTATTCTTATCTTGAAACTTTGCTAGTTCACCTTCTGCTCTTCTGACAATTAATTCTGCATTTGGCAACTCTTTTTGAAGGAATTTGCGGGCTGCTGCTGCTTCTTTTCTTCGAGAAGACACGTTGTATTCTAAATAGATATTCATTACCGTATTAACTACATTAGCAGATTTTTTAGGATCTCTATCCTTGTAGGAAACTTCTAAAATATCAGATCCCTTAATATCTTTAACGGTTAATTTTTTTAGGAATTCTTTTGGTTTTAAAGCCTCCTTTTGATCGTTTGTCAAAACAAGCCTATCTATAGTTTTTTGCACAAGGGGTTCAGACTTAATAATTTCTGCTTCTGTATTTAGAGGATTAGTTTTCTGATCCTGTGTTACTGTTTCTAACTTCCCTATCCCCTCTCCTACTCCCGTCAAGGAGGAGATAGTATTTGTTCTTTGAAATAGTAGCTTTCCTTCTGCCTCATAAGCAGGTTTTTTTAAAGATGAAATCAGTACAAAAAACAGAAAAGTTGGGATAAGAACAGCTAAACTTGGTCTCCAACGACGCTTCAGTATTTGCCAATATTTATCAAATGTTAAAGACGATGTTTCGGATTCCATAAATTAATTTTTTTATTAGTAGAGATATATACAATCGAATACTAAAATGTTGCCAAAGCTTATCAGATTAAAGATGTCTTGCTAGATGAGTAGTTCGATTGCTATGGTAAACTGTGCCGATCGCATCAATTACCCGCTCCAAATCCTCATCTGTCAGGTTAGAACCAGATGGTAAGCAAAGACCTTGTGTAAATAACTCTTCTGCTACAAAGCCGCCAATACATTCACAATCAGCAAACACAGGCTGTAGATGCAAGGGCTTCCAAACTGGACGCGCTTCAATTTGTTGGTTAGCAAGTGCTAAACGTACTTGTTCTCGATCTACACCAAAGGCTTTTGGATCTATCGTTAGACAAGTCAACCAGCGAGTAGCATGTCCAAAATCTGCTTCTGGCATGAATTCTATTCCTGGCAGATTGCCTAAAGCTTGCTGATAAACCTCAAAGTTGCGTCGCCTAGCTGCTACGCGATCGCTCAAAACCCACAACTGACCTCGACCAATACCCGCTAAAACGTTGCTCAGACGATAGTTATAGCCAATTTCTGAGTGCTGGTAATGGGGAGCCGGATCGCGGGCTTGGGTTGCCAAAAACTTGGCTTTTGCTACCAGTTCTGGTTTGTCGGAAACTAACATTCCACCGCCTGAAGTGGTGATGATTTTATTGCCGTTAAAAGAATAAATCCCAATGCGTCCAAAGGTTCCAGGGGAACGCCCTTTGTAGGTAGCACCTAATGCTTCGGCTGCGTCTTCAATTAAAGGAACCTCATAGCGATCGCAAGCTTGCAAAATTGGTTCGATATCGGCACTTTGACCGTATAGATGCACCAGTACAACCGCTTTGGGTAGTTTGCCAATGCGATCGCGCGCTGCTAATGCAGCTACTAACAACTCAGGATTCATGTTCCAAGAAGTGCGATCGCTATCGATAAATACTGGTTTGGCTCCTAGATACGTAATTGGGTTGGCGCTAGCAGCAAACGTCAAAGTAGAGCAAAAAACATCATCCCCATACCCAATGCCAACTAATTGCAAAGCCAAATGTAGAGCTGCGGTACCAGAACTGACAGCAGCAGCATTACTAGCCCCAGTTCTTTCACAAAATTCTTGCTCGAAAGCGTCTATATGGGGCCCAACAGGGGCGATCCAGTTAGTTTCAAAGGCTTCTTTGACAAATTCAAGTTCGCGATCGCCCATATGAGGAGTTGAGAGAAGAATTGGTTTATCCATTTAATTAAATTCTCGTGATAGAGGAACGATAAGCAGGAAAAAAATTCAAATCCAGTAAATGTTGTGGTTCGACGTTTAAAAATCTTGCTTTTTTATCAACTAAATGAAAATAGCTTTGTTGAGAAATTATCCATTGCATCGTTAAAAAAGAATGACTTTGTTTTGAAAAACTAGCTTTAAAATTATAAATACTATTTTTTTGACTGCCAAGACCACCACCCAAGTGTAAAATTTTATTGCCACGCTCTCTTGCCCAAAATCTTATATAGTCAATTTCTAAAGAACTGGGTGATAGTTTAACGAATTCAGTTTTAGTACCACCGAAAAGAGCTTGAACAATGCCACAATACTCACTATATAAACCCATTGATGCTATTGTATCTTCAAACTCTACAATACATAGATATAAACTATTTCCCAACTTTTTGTTCAATTGTATGCAGTAATCATAATCAAATTCAAAATACGTTTTTAAAGCTCCAACTCGTTGCATTGTTTCTTCATAAATTTTTATAAATTCCTCAATATAATAATTATTAAAATTGATTACTCTACTAGTTAAACCAAATCTTTTGCATTTATTAATTTTATTTCGTCTATCTGCTTTGGTTTGATTCCATATTTGTGCATCAGTTAGTGATAAATCCACAGAAATAGTTTGTCCATGTACTTGAAAAATATTTTCTTTAAATAGTTCTGGCAACTTATGGTTAATAAATGGATGCAAACGAAAAAAAGCTGAACATACATGCTTTGATTTCAAAATTTGCTGCATTTCAGCCATTGCAAAAGCAACAAATTCTGGTGCATGAGTCACAGCATCACTTATTAATATTCCTGAATAACCATATGGTGAAATAATATCAAAAATGTCCGTTTCAAATGAGGTATTAGGTATGATATCATTACAATTTCGTAATATATAAGGGGCAAAGAGTAAATTATCACCTTGCTGGATTAAAATTGCTTCTGGAAATCCTTTAGACCGTTTTGCTTCTAGCTCAAAATATCCAGGTAGATGATAAATGTCATGAGGGATTTTTGCCAGCACTTTCCACCACAAATCATTATCTGTTCCGATAATTTTCATATATCTTCTATCACATACCAATCATAATTACACTTGATACTGTATAAAAGTCCTGTTTGATTTTGGAACATTCAACCTGACTATAAGCTTGCTATCAAAAGGTTTATTTTTCAACGTAATTGGGTTAGCGCTAGCAGCAAATATCAGGGTAGAGCAAAAAACATCATTCTCATACCCAACGCCAACTAATTATAAAGCTAAATGCAGCGCTGTCCCCAGTTATTTCACAAATTTCTGGCTCGAAAGCATCTATATAAATAAGAACCAACGGAGGCGATTTAGTTAGTGTTAAAGGCTTCTTTGACGAATTCTAGTTTGCGATCGCCCATGTGAGGAGTTGACAAGAGTATTTGTTTAGACATTATTCTCTTAATAACGACTGAATATTTACTAATCGCTCACATTTTGAACTGATGACACCCTTGTTAACTTTTAGCCAACGTGAATCAGATTTTTCTCCATTTGCCCAAGCTATTAAAGCTGCCGGGAGATTGCCTCCTGCTTGATGCGAAAATGGATATCCACCACCAAAGCGTGGGTTCATTTCTATTACATAGTAACCTTCTATACCCACAATAACGTCACAGTCAAGGTTGCCTATATGACCAAGTTTCTGACCGATTTTCTCACCCAGCTTTTTAAGTTGGTTATCTTCGACTGTAATCGCCCGATCCGTCTCTCCAGCTCGCATCCCCAGCTTACGCTTTACAAAAGTGGTGACGTAACAACCATCTAAGTCATTTATGATATCAAGACCGTATTCTTGACCGTAAATTCGCTCTTGAATGAGGATACATTTTTCTGGTTCAGATGCACTTACCTCTGCTAAGAACGTCCTAGCCAGAAGTTTCTTTACAAATCGATAAGCTAACTCCAATTCCTCATCATCTTCGGGGTATTCAATACCAATAGATGCACTTCCCCAACGAGGTTTAACTACTAAAGGGAAAGTAATTTCGCCTTGGTCAAGAGCTTGACGAGCTTCTTCCTGCAAAAAGTAGGTTTTTGGTGCTGGAATGCCATTTGTTTTTAAGAATTCAAATGTTGCCCATTTGTCAAAACAAGTATCGATAATTTCGGGAGACGAAATGACTGGTAAAGTTCCTACTTTGAGGAAGCGATCGCGTTGTCTTGCCAAGAAGGGTAGTTCTAAATCATTCAGCGGGATTAGCAGACGAACCTGTTTTTGTTGGCAGATGTCGAGCAGCTGATCGAAGTAGTCGCTATGATTTACAGGTGGTAACAAAAAACTTTCATCTGCTTCCTGTAGTGCCGGAGCGTCTAGACTAGCATCCCCAGCAAATACCAGTCCACGATTTTGGAGTGCCTCTTGGAAGAACTTAATTAAGTAGTTGCGGCGTCCAGCACAAGTCAACAACACATTCATGTTTTTATTCCTGAGAAATAATTTGAGGCCATAATATTCAACAGACCACCTGTATGCCAAAAGAGTACTTTGGAATTCTTTGCAATCTCACCCGTGTGAACCAAATCCAATAGAGCAGCGAAGGCTTTACCGGTATAAGTAGGATCGAGAATTAGCCCTTCCATTGCAGCTGCGGTACTAATGGCTGAGAGTACAGTAGTCCCTGCTTGCTCATAGCCTTCCCCAACCCAGTCATCCCGAAAATCAATGGTCTCAGTTCGGCTCGGCAAACCGAGATGCGATCGCAATTCTCGACATGACTCCTCGACAATATCTTTTCCGCGTGGGTTGTGTCTGGCAACTGAGATACCTAGTACCTTCGTTTGCCAGCCTAATCGTTCCAATCCAACAATTAAACCCGCTTGAGTTGTTCCCGTACCACTAGCCAAAATCACCCAGTCAGCTTGCCATCCATCTGGTTGGCACTGCTCTTTAAGTTCGTCAACAGCTTCCACAAAAGCCATTGCTCCAGTTACAGAGTGTCCTCCGCCAGGAATTTCACAGGGAGTTAACCCCTGAGATCGAAATGCATCCATAGCAGATTGCATTGCTGATGCTATCTCATCAGGTTGGACTATCTCAATTTCTGCGCCAGCTAAGAGTATTAAAAGTAAGTTGCCTTTGGGGTTAGCGACTTCTTTTTTGTCGCCGTGTAAAATCAATTTGCACCGCCAGCCTCTTTGTGCCGCCGCCAACGCAGTCACGCGGCCGTGGTTTGATTGTATACCGCCTGTGGTAACCAGAGCATTACAGCCTTGATTTTCGGCTGACTGCAAAATCTTAATGATTTTCCGGGCTTTGTTGCCACCACCCGTCATCGGGAAGAGGTCATCGCGCATGGTTCGCAGATCAATGTTCAAATGTTGGCCAATCAGAAACAGCCTTTGTAGAGGTGAAAACACCCCTTGCATTGTTTTCACCTGCGTTGACTCCTATGTCTAGAGAGTTCCATCTGTTTTTGACGGTACTTATCGAAATCTTCGAGTTGGGTTGCTGCATCAACGTCGCTGCGTGCAATTACCTTCCAAATAGTCATTAGTAAGATGTAAATATCTAAAACTAATGACTGTTGCTCAACATACTCGATATCCAGTTGAAAACGTTTTTCCCACGAAAGTTTATTTCGTCCCTTAACCTGCGCTAAACCTGTGATACCAGGGAGAACACAATGACGCTTTTGTTCTTGCTCTGAATAATAAGGTAAATATTTGATCAGCAGTGGTCGAGGGCCTACGAAAGACATATCTCCTCGGAGAACGCTCCATAACTGGGGTAGTTCATCCAGGCTCGTCTTACGTAAAAACTTGCCCAAGGTTGTCAGACGTTCGCTATCAGGTAGTAACTCACCATCCGCGCCGCGATCATTTGTCATGGTGCGAAATTTATAGCAGGTAAAAATCTGACCATCTTTACCTGGACGCTGTTGGGAAAAAACAATCGGGTTGCCCATGTGGACGTAGATAGCGATCGCCACTATCAGCAACACAGGAGATATAATCAGTAGGGCGATCGCAGCCACCAATATATCTAAGACAGACTTTATCACTATACGTTGGCTCATTTTGGATAGGTGAGAGGTAATTATGTTTTACACAGGTGAGAATCTAGCTGATAAAGAGATTCAGGTATTTACATTAGATTTTCCCTCGGTAATCAGCAGCGATCCTTTTCCAAAAAACGAAGTAGTTAATCCTAGTACTTTCGCCGTAAAATTTGGTGGATAGTAGGGTACGACAGAAGTTCCTATGTACGAGGTAGAAATATAAGTGGGAGTTAAATGTAAACGGCGGTAAAGCTCCTTGATAGAAGCTAGATTAAAGCCATTAATGACATGAGGAGGACGCAAATGTCCGTAGAGTCCCGTTTTTTGATAGTCCCTCGCCAAAGTGTTCCGCAGCAAAGCTGTCAAACTGTCTTGATTCGGATTATCCAGCAGCAAAAATCCATCAGGCTTGAGAACTTGGAGGCAAGAACTGAGAAAACCAACAAAATCAGGAATATTGCTCAAAACATTTTTGATTTGCACGACATCAAAAGTAAACGGTGCAAACTTTTCGACATCATCCACAACTTCGCCGTAAACGCTAGCTAGCTTTGCAGCTGAAGAATCAATTTCTACACCAGCAACTCTGCCAAATCCAATCGACTTCGCCGTCCACAGATACTCGCCGTTGGCACAGCCAACATCTAAAAAAGCGCAATTTTGTAAAGAGCGATCACTGAGCCTGCGGGAAATTCTCTGTTGTAAGCCTTTAATATAAAGAGGCTTCATCTGCTCAAAGGAACTTCTCAGATGTCGGTTATAGCCATAATTATCATAAGAAGCCGCCGCTTCTGGTCTAGCCAAATCGTTGCGGTCTACCCAGGTAAAAGTACATTCTCCACAGCGCCAGACTTTGAAAAAAGTTCCAACTGTCGTGCGTTGCAGAATGTTATTAGAGCAGCACAAAGGACAATTTAAGGTAGCGTTAGCCATGAAATTTTAACCTTGTTAAATCTGACAAAAAGATGCAACTGTATAGAGATCCTCATGGAGCTTCAAAATCTGTCGCAGATCGTAAGCAGAAATATGCTCTCGCCCACGCTTTCCCATCATGTGAGCCTCTTGGGGATGTTCCAACACCCAGTCCATAGCTTCCATAAGCTTGTTGATATTTCCCGTTTCGACGAGAAGGCCATAGCCTCCTTCTAGCAATTCCTGAGTGCCTCGGATTCTCGTGCCAATCACAGGAATTTCTAAAGACAAAGACTCCATGACACTTCTAGGTAGACCCTCTTGTTCTGAAGCCAGTATTGTCGCTACTGAAGCTCGCATCAGTGTTGGAATATCGTCCCGCCTACCTAAAAAATGAACTTGATTTTTCACTCCCATATCTGCTGCCAATAGCTGCATTTTTTTGAGAAGTGGACCACGACCAGCAAAAGCTAAATGCACTTTAGGTCGAGATAGCTTTGCAAATGCTTGGATCACATCCCGATGATGTTTGCGGGGAATAAACTCGGCCACTGACAGCAATAGTGGATTTTCTGGAGATAATCCCAATTCCTCACGTACCCGAACTACTTCTCCTTCAGGAACCTCTTGGGGACTGTAATGGTCAAGATTTACACCAATTCCAGGCATATAGCGAACTCGTTCGGATGGCAAAATATGGTATTGCTTTGCTGCTAACTCATCCTCACGATTAATCACAACTAGGTAGTCTGTCCACAATCCAGCCAATTTCTCCAAGCCTAGAAAGACAATATTTTTTAAGAGTTGCCCACCACGATGAAAGTGAAAACCGTGTGCAGTATATATCACCTTGCACTTTCTTTGCTTGCTCAAATCCTTGAGGGCATATCGAGTCACAAAAGCAGCTACTGGCGTATGTACGTGAACGAGATCGTATTTTTCTTGCGCCATTAACTCTTGAATAATTAACGGAGCCGCCAGCAAGTTCTTGGGATCTAGAGGGTTACGCGACCATTCCACTTCCCAGACAAGATCAAAAGCTTGCTTGCACTCATTACAATTTGAAACTCCCTGAGCCATTGCATCCACTTGCCAACCTTGAGCACGAAAATGATAGGCAAAAGGAAGCAAAAAAGCGCGGAGAGTTGATGAAATAGTAGTGACAATTAAAAGGCGTTTCATAGTCGTTGGTTGATCCACGCTTCGGTTTTCTCTCGGACGTAAAGATAGAATTCAATTCGCTGCTCTCGGAGTACTTCATCTCTGTACTCTTTAGCTTTCTCTAAGTTGCGAGCAGACATCTGAGTCATACGTTCTGGATTAGTAACTACCTCTCGAATTTTGTTAGCTAAAGCATCCACATCACCAGGTAATACCATATCTTCAGGAGGTAGTAGTTCAGGAATGCCACCGACTGTAGAACCGATGCATGGTAATGCCCGCGCCATCGCCTCTACCATTGCTCTTGGTAAGCCTTCTTGGTACGAGGGTAGAACAAATAGATCAGCTTGATCCAATGCCGCGGTTACAGTTTTCCCAGCCGACAACTGACCACGGAAACAGACTCGCTCCCCTAAGCCCAATGCTACTGCTTGTGCCTCTAGTTCTTTTCTGTGCTTACCATCACCAACCATAGTCAATTTCAGGTCTATCCCCGCTTGCACACAGCTAGCTACAGCATTGATCAGTATGTTAGGAGCTTTATAGAGTTGAGCCAAGGTGCCTACAAAGATCAGATTTAAAGTCCTCGCCTCCTGACCAAATCGACGGGGAGTCAAAACTAAGAAATCCTCTGAAATATCTACGTCTGATATTCCTACTGAATAGTGAGAACAAGGGTATCTAGCCTGTAAAGCTTGTTTGGTGACATAGGCTGCTGCACAAGCTCCAGCACACTGACTCCGCAATCGCTGGGGAAAAAACCAACGGAAAAATGATCGTAAAGGATGTCTAACGGAGCCAGGAGCAAAGACATCGTAGGGATCGGCAACCACTTCTACAGCATAGGGATGATGCACAGCACGCAACTTAGGTTCGATACAAGAGGCAATTTGAGAACCTACTCTCAAAATCACTGCATCTGTTGCTCCGACAGCATCTTGTGCAACACGCTTTACCTGGGGCGATCGCAGCAAATATTGCATCGGACCAATGTAGTAGGGTACAGCAGCAAAGAAAACGCGATCGCCATCAGCCTGCTTCCAATTAGAGGTTACAGATCCAACTTGACAAACGCGAGCTACAACACATACATGATCGAAGACTTCTAAATAACGCTGCCAGAATGCATAGGGAAAAGTTGTTTGTGTCCACACTTTGCCATCGGGTGTGCTGCTAAAACGATGTTCAAGAGCAATGACTAGTTTCATATTATACCTAAACTTAAGTATGTATCTAAGTATTCGGTTTGACCATATTTATTTCTCTATCGCTAACAGCGAACAAAATTAGACCAGGAAAAACGCCGTTTTTAACTATAAAAAAAATAATAATATCAAGATCATTCATCAAACATAAAAAGCAAAGATTTATTAACAAGGGTAATATTAGCAGCCGACTATCTGGGAATTTCCAGCTAAATACATAGCAGCGTACTACTCTTGTAATAATTCCTGGAACAATAAAAAAAAATGGTATAGAAAATGGTCCAAAATTAAGCATTGATTCACCGGCTAGACCGTATACTTTTGAACTTATCCAATCATTAGGATCGTATTGTTCTGGCAAAAGTCCAGATTCTGCTCTTATGCCGTCCAAATATTTATCAGGTGGTTTTTTGGGCCAAATAGACTTAGGAACGAGAATAGATACATCTGCAAAATAGGTTCTACCCCAAGCAAATTCATAATCACTGTTGTAACGCATTATTCTATAAAGCAAAAAAGCCTGAATACTTGCTCTTCCAAGGTCATCCAATACTACACTTTCCCATGTTCTACCAGTATTTTCTTGGAAGTTTATACGTTCTTCTTGAGAACCTATTATAGCTATCTCAATTCCCTTCAAACCTGCTTCTTTGAAGAAACTATACAGATAAAGGAAGAAAAATATCACGACTAGGGCAGAGACAATTCCTTTTTTTGAAATTGGTCGAATCCAAAAGTGGATAATACCTAATGCCCAGAACAAACCCCACAGTGTATTGCTACGATTACCGCGCAAACCCCCAAATAGGATCTGTAGTATAAAAAAGATAACTAAAGCTATTAGCAATACAGGCCAACTTCTCAAATTCTTATGTTTTTGGCTATAGATAGCAAACCCTATCATGGCTAAAACTGGGAAGCTTTCTGAGAACATGAAAAGAAAGCCCATGCCAGCAAATTGACTGCCTGCGTTTTTTGTACTTAAGTCCGTAGCAGCACTAATATAGTTTTCCAAGCCTCCGAAGCTTTGGTAAATTGAAATTTGTAAGACAGCAGAGAAAATCAGAGCAAAGCAAATAATTGGTAGAGTTCTCTTTTGATTAATCTTCCAACTTTTTGAGTTTTTTGGCTCTCTTTCTGAGAGATACAAACTATTTCCTCTGGCAAAGCGGTACACCAAAATACCCAATAGATTGAAAATTGCCATACACCCTAGCCAGGGTCTCCAATCTGATGGAGGAACATACCAGGGTTCCAGCCAATAATCCAGACTAACATTGAGCAAGGGAGCTAAGAAAAAGAAATGGAAACCAAATAAACCAAGTAAACCAATGGGATCAAAGGTATTTAGACGACCTCGTAGCCAATTAATAGCATCAGTACCTATTAAAATCCCACTCAGTGCGACTGGTAGCAAGAACCAGTGTATAAGCTGTTCTGATATTTGGAGGAGTACTAATATTATCAATAAGCAGATAAAAAAGGAAATAATTATGCTGTCCGAAGAAGTGTCTTTAGAGGAGATTTTTTGATAATTCATAACTGGTTTCTGATAATCTTACTCGAGATAGAAAAAATTTTGATTGAAATAATATTAGAAGACATTAATACAAAATTAGTTATTTTAACAAATACATTCATAATTATATATACCAAAATATAAATTACAAATTACTGATATTGACCACGCCATCAACGTTTGGTCCAAGCATATATTTGTTGCTATTTGGAAGATTATCTAGATGCAGTATAACTGTTTTCAAAGATTTATGTTTATCATTATTTTTAGGTTTAATTATTATTGATTTTGAAGAGGCACCAACCGGAATTGTTATACTATTTGAAATAGCTTCATAGTCTTTTCCATTCTCAGCAGTTCCACCAAATACATATTTTAATGTTAAAGCTTTGCTCACATCACCAGTCCGAGTAATTAAGAATTCCCCAATGGCACTTGCTCCAGTAGCATATAACTTTTTCACTATAATGTTCACAATTGAAGGATTACTATAAGCAAACTTCAGTTTAATATGATAACTCCCATCTTTCTTGCTAGGAAAAAATTTAAAAAAAGCCTCTTCAAGTTTAGTGACTAAATTTCCCCGAATATATAAATTTTCAAAAACTATTCCATCAATATTTCTTTGCTTGTCATAACCTTCAAAAACTGAAAATTCTCCACCTGGCTGGTCAATCATCATATTATAAATGTGAACGTCTCTGATATAACCTAGTTTAATAGTAGAGGAATCTGGTTCCCATTTGCCTACCATAATACGCCACTGGAATAAAGAGGCAGACTTATCAGTTTCTGCTACACTAAGTATTTGTTCAACACGAATATTTTTGAAGTAAATATCCTCAAAATTTGCTCCCGTGATTGGCCAAAATCCAGACATTTCATTTGCCAATACAATATCAATATTCTCGTAGGTAATATGCCTGATGAAATTTTGCTTTACTTCTGTGCCGATCTTAAAGCCGTTGCCACCATAAAAAACAGAATTTTTGATATTTATATATTCGGTATTTTCTATCCAACCATTCTTGTCACCCTTAAGAGCTGTAGCATCATCTGTGCCTTTATAAAGCACGTTATCAATGACAATATTCCTTGAAGACCAGCAATCAAAGCCATCTGTATTCAGAAAATTTGAATCAGCTAAAATCTTAACATTATAGATTTTCAACCCCTCTGAATATTTCATCCAAATGTTAGCCACAGCCGGATCTCTCAAAATAATTCCCTCTATGAGAATATTACTTGTATTTACCGCCTCAATTAAGCTATACCATCCTCGCTTGGGACGCCAATGAGAGCCATTACCATTGATAGTTCCACGTCCTGTTAGTTTCACATTCCTGACATTGTTCATTACAATAAGCCCTCTCCCATAAGATGGGTTGATATCCTTAGTGGCTTCAATGACTGATCCCCCTGCTAAATATAAGGTGATATTACTCCTCAAGTTGATTTGCTTTGTTTTGTATACACCCGGAGGGAAATAGAGAACGCCAGATGTAATGGCAACATCATTGATCGCTCGCTGAATTTTTAATGTGTTATCTTCTCTGCCTGTATTATCAACACTATACTGCATGATATTTCTGACATTTGCATCTCCAAGTTGTGGGGGATGCTCTTCAATTGAATCTGCCAAAATAAATAATTTCTCATTTAATAAATTAACTTTGTGAAGAATGAGTTTCCTTGGTGTAGTTAGCAAGAAGGAAATACTATTTCTATTTTTTTTTGATTTAATATTGTAACTCTTAGGACTAAGTGTGTAGTTGTTAATATTCTCTTTGGCAATAATTTCTATATAAGCTTGTCCTACGAATGAGAAGTGCACATAGCTCAAAGAATTATATTTCTCTACAAATAATGGATTGCCATTAACAGTGACTAAGTAAGTATCACTTGCATGGGCAGAAGCAGAGTATGGATAAGTGATGATCATGCTCTCGTTACTGGAGAGTGAAGAATTGAAACCAGCTATTATAGGTGCAATAAACGAGCAGATAATCACTAGAAAAATGAGTATGACTTTTTTCTGAAGAGTGTAGAGTGAGAATGCTATTTCTTTAATCATCTGTTATTGTTCTGAATTATTATCTTTCACAAAGTAGGTTAACTAACCTCTGAAGAACTCATAGTAGGTAGCTTATGTATGGCATGTACCATCAAGCACCCACTAATGATAGCTCTGACAACGGTTGCAATGAGCAACGATATTGCCGCTCCTTTGAGTCCATAGATAGGTACTAACCAAAAACAAGCGATCGTCGATGTACTAGTAACCGTAATAAACAGAGGTACTTGCACTCGTAAGTGACGAGCTGCAATTAAGCCGTAACATAAGAAGGAAGCAACATATTCAACCATCATTGTTACCATGATCCACACAAATATCTCTACATATTCCACATAGTCGGCAGTATAGAGTAACCTAAGAATTTCTTTTCCAGCCACTCCGGCAATACCAATGCCGATTACTCCGATGAGTACACCAATGCCAATCAGCTTCAGAAGTAAATTGATGAACGCATTTTTTTTACCATCTGTGTAGTATTGGGAAAGTCTGGGACTGGCAGATTGTCCGAGCGCTGCTTCTACCGTTTGTCCTGCATACATAAGGTATGCGATCGCAGCAAAAATTCCTAATTCGCGCTCTCCTAAATAGTGTTCAATAAAGTAGCGAGGAATGTTGGTATTAAGAGAAATCAGCATCATTACTATTCCCATAGGAAGAGCCAGTTGAATTAGCTGGGTTAATGTTTTGCCATACCACCGAGGTTGCATAATCCGCAGCCAGTTGGATGAACTGATTGTGGTGTTGAAAAATTGCTGTTGCAGTATCCCAACCGCATTACCCAAATCGTAAAATATTAAGACGATTATCCAGGCGATCAACATGCCTACGGTTGCCGACAATACGCTCCTTGATAAACTTACACAGACACCTGCCAATAACAATGCTAGGGCACCCCGTAACATTGATGAAATGGCAATGCGATCCATCTGTTCTGATTTTTGTAGCAATCCATTGCAGACATCACTTATAGATTCCACTGCTTTTGCAAGCCCTACAAACAGGATAATGAGTGCTGTGTTTGGGGGATAATTAACACCTAGTACAATAATGATAATGAATATGAGTGCTAAAATAGTTGACAAAATGCGAAGTCCTAAATAATCATGAAATTGAAATTGACACTTCGCATCTGTAGCTTGAATCACCCGTAATTGCAGATTAGTAAACATCATCACGGGTGCTGTTACAGCTAATCCCAACGTAAATTGGCCAATCATTTCTGGATTACCTAATTTTGCCAGCAACACCAACATTCCCCATTGGCAAACTGCATAGACAGCATTACCAATGAATGTCCAGGAAAAGTTACGACGTAGTGTTAAGGGCTTATTTACTTGCATATACCTTTAATGGCAGTTGATTTGGTAAGTATTTTGTTCTGTATCCTGGTACAATTTGCTCAAGCAAAAACATAATAGAATTTCCATCATTCTTATCTGCTGCTTTACACAAAGCCTCTAAAATAACATTTATATTGTCAGGAATAATCCGACTAGCATTTTTCACAACTAACAATTTGTCGTGTTGGGTTGGTTCGTACTCCTCTCCTTCAATAAACAACTCCTCAAATAACTTTTCCCCAGGTCGTAGTCCTGTAAAGGTAATTTTAATGTCTTTATCAACTTCATATCCTGAAAGACGAATGAGTTCTTTTGCTAAGTCAACAATTTTTACTGGCTTGCCCATATTTAGCATTAACACTTCGCCACTACGACCCAGCACCACTGCTTGTAAAACTAGTTGTACCGCTTCCGGTATGGTCATAAAGTAACGGCAGATATCAGGATGGGTAACTTTGACTGGGCCACCTGCTGCAATTTGTTTTTTGAAGGTGGGAACTACGCTACCCCGACTTCCTAAAACATTACCAAAACGCACTGCAACATAATGCTTACCGCTTTGTCTTGCGGCTTGCAACACCAACATTTCTGCAACTCTTTTACTGGCTCCCATTACATTAGTGGGATTAACTGCCTTATCTGTGGAAATCATCACAAAATGTGGAACATCGTACCGCAGAGCCATTTCCAACAAATTTTTTGTCCCAATCACATTGTTGGTGATGGCTTCTGGGGAATTTAATTCCATCAGGGGGACATGCTTGTGGGCAGCAGCATGAAAAATCACATGGGGTTGGAATTGCTCAAAAACATGATTTATTCGTTCTTCAAAGCGAATATCAGCGATTAAGCCCAATATACAAGGAGTATATTGTTGTGCATTGCCATCCTCTTTCATGGCTTCCACAATTTTCTCTAGTTCTTGTTGGATATTGAATACGGAGTTTTCTCCGTGCCCCAGTAGCATAATTTCTGCTGGACGGCACTGGCAAATTTGACGACAAAGCTCACTACCAATTGACCCGCCTGCACCTGTAATTAATACTTTCTTACCTTTAAGAAATTGGGCAACTATTTGAATGTCTGTCTGCACAGGTTCGCGTCTGAGTAAGTCCTCAATACGTACATCGCGAATGCTGTCTATTCGCACAGGACTATTGAGGATTTCGTGTATTCCCGGTAGAGTACTAGTCTGAATTCCATTTGCTTGACAAATATCAACAATTTCCCGAATGACTTGCCCTGCAACACTTGGCATGGCAATTATTACTTTATGAATTTGCAGACATTTCACTACGTCAGTTATGTAATTGCGATCGCCTAGTACAGGAATACCACGAATGTTTACATTGAACTTTTGTGGATCATCGTCAATGAAAGCTACAGGATAAAAACCTAACTGCGGATTTATCTGCATTTCTTGTACTAACGAAACCCCTGCACTACCAGCACCAACTATTAATACCCGCTCCTGTGAATTCAAGACTGTTTGTTTATGACTAGTTCTTTCCACTGCCCTAATGCTGAAACGCAGCCCACCAATCAAAACAAAGGAAAGCAAACCATCAATAAATGGTAATGATTGTGGCAGTTTCTCCATAGAGAAATGAGGTATGGTGTGTAAAGCCAAAAACAAAAACTCTTGAATGATAACCGCACACAATATCAGTATTGTGATATGTATAAGATCCTCAATACTGGCGTAGCGCCAGTAACGCCTATAAAAACTAAAACTCCACAATAAAGTTAATTTGACTACTGAAAATAGCATTGTTGCAATTACTAGCTCTAACACGTATTTATTGATGGTCAGAGCGTCATCCAAACGTAGAATCAGAGCTAATAAAGGTGTGATTGAAAATAAAATAAGATCGCAAAAGAAAAAATGCCTATTTCTCAGATGTAGTAATTTTATCAGGAATGTGCTGCCAAGCTTTTGTGCTAACGAGTGCAAAGCAAAAAGAAAGAAGTTCATCTGGGTAAAAGTGTTTAAAATCTCAAGTTTTTACGAATCTTCGTTAATAGAATTTGTTAGTTTTATTTAATGTGCATTAAGGAAGTTGTCGTTTCTAAAAAGGTGAAAGACAGCATAAAATACCACCTAGTAAATCTTTACCTGGTGTGAGTAATACAGGACGATGACAGTTGTTCTACTTCGGGAGACTTCAAGTAGAGTAACTAACTCCAGAAGGCAGGAATCACATTATAAATTGCTTGACTTTGTTTTCCATGACAAGTGTTGAACCATACATGATATTGCCCACACAAGGAACGCTTATTGCAGTGCTGGCTCCCCAAATCAGAGATTTGGAGTGGGGCTTAAACTTTTACTCATAATGGCCGTAGTAACTATGCTGAAGGCAGTCTGCCTTCTGTTCTTTGCATAGCGGCCTTTATTGTTAAATTAGAGGATAATATTGAACCTGTTCCTCACTCTAACTTTTGTTTCCGAACTAGCGGAAGTTTTCTAGAATAATGCCAAGTTGCTAAACTGAAAATCAAGTTGTTAGAATGATATTAAGTTGTTAGTATTAGGCTATTGTGAGGTCTTAATATTCACCTCTCATAATGGGAATGCAGCTTGAATTTTGAAAGCATACTTAAACTTATGTATTAGTCCAGGCAAGCTTTTATTTTGAAAACTTTTCATTAATCAAATTTTATTCCTATTTTTTCCCTACAGGGAAGATAATATGGTTGCAGTAATTTGCAAGTATGTGTCCTTGATCACAGTAAAAATGTGCGTTAGCACACTGCTCATCGAGACAAATTAATATAACAACTAACTGGCTATAAAAGGTAAATTATCACTTTCCAGCACATTTAAAAGAAGTCTGCGAAAAACTGCCATTTCGTCCATTCTCCTTGTGGGATAATGATTACGGTTTTGCTAACTTTGTCAAACAAACAACGAATATTGCCACCGATAAATTGTTCAATTTTTGGAGAATGCACAAAAGCTGATTGCAGTTGGTGAATGCTAAACTTAGCCTATGAACTGTCCGTTCGCTGATTTTGAAGGGCTGAAAGGAATTAATGCATTGAGGGTAACGCTTAAGACGATTTTTGTTTGAAGCAAAGGCATGATGGGAGTAAATTGGCGCGTAGTGTGAACAAAGAGATTGTGTTTGGATAAGGTGCATCCATGAACGAGACAGAAGTAAAAATAAGTTCCGAGCGGATAGACGATATCCCATTGATAGTGGAGTGGCTTCTTCAGGTTGAGATAGCCAAATATATCGACCAAAAGCTGGAGAAACCACACGGAAACTATCAAGGAATGAGCTACGGGCAATTGAGCGTGCAAAATGACCCAGCAGAGCTGATTTAATCAGAGACTTAGTGGAAATTATGAATAATCTTGAGTATTAAACTGCAATTGATGGTTCTTTGCGTGGTGGTGTTACAGTTTTTTTAACAATCTGGCATCGGTTTTTACGGTGACACTTTTTTCCTAGTTGCCAACCAAGGGACTTTCCACGAGGTTTGGGTGCAGAGGTGGGAGTACCAATCGCCGCGAAAACTCCACCCATAGCTTGAGCAACTCTTCCAGGGATCAAATTACCCTGAGACTATACACATTTTTTCCAAAAGTTAACACAGCAGTGCTGGTAGGAAATAAAATTTCTCCCGGTCAGCCTCAACATAAAAAAGATGGCACAGTTGTCCGCACACTCTGGGGCGAATTAGCTTGGCAACTGGGTGGTAGGGAAGCCTACGATATGATTCGAGAAGCAGATGAAACTTCAACGAACCCTGGCGATCCCCTACGGCTCGGATACCGTTGGCGAATTCCCTAAACAGCTAAACTGAACCGATTAGTTCAGCGAT
>NZ_JABXKK010000127.1 GCF_017115045.1 Nostoc sp. NMS8
CCCCCTTTTTAAGGGGGTCGCCGTAGGCGGGGGGATCTTAACCGAACCGTATTGGGTGTGTTAACGGAATGCCGTAACCACCCATGCTAAATAAATCATCATAGAATAAAGACGCGATAAATCGCCGTCTCTACAAAAGACTAATTGTAGAGACGGCGATTCATCGCGTCTCCTGTCTTAATTCACATCACGTTAAGAAATTAAGACTCCATCTCAGCCAATTCTAACCAGCGTTCAGTTGCCACATCGATCGTGTGCTTGAGCTTTTCCACATGATCGTATAATTTCTGTACTTGGCTATAATTCCCCGGTGAGACATTCGCCAGCGTTTTCTCGGTTTCCGCTTTCTCAGCCTCTAACTCGGCAATCTTACCTTCCAACTGCTCAAATTCTTTTTTCTCCCAATTGGATAACCTACGCCGCTTGGTATTCTCTACATCCTTGGGTAAAGCCGCACCATTTTGAACTTCGACATTTTTAGGCTTCTCCTTAGCGTTCGCAGCCTGTAGCTGTGCCTCTTCAGCCTTCTTATAATCCAGATAAATCGAGTAATTACCTGGATATTGCCTCAGATTACCGCCTTCCTCAAAGGAAAATACTGTGTCGATGGTGCGATCGAGAAAGTAGCGATCGTGAGAAACTACAATTACACACCCGACAAAATCTTCTAAATAATCCTCTAGTACTGCCAATGTCTGCACATCTAAATCGTTTGTCGGTTCATCTAAAATCAAGACATTGGGCGCACCCATCAGAACTCGCAATAGAAATAAACGGCGTTTTTCACCACCAGAAAGTTTACTAATTGGCGCATATTGTTGATTACCAGGAAACAAAAACCGCTCTAACATTTGCGAAGCAGTAATTTGAGTTCCATCGGTAATTTTGATAAATTCACCTTCTTCTTTGATATAGTCAATCACGCGCTGATTTTCATTTAAGGCTGTGAGCAATTCTTCAGAATGCTGGTCAAAATAACCGATGTGAATTGTCGTCCCAATTTCTGCAACACCTGAATCTGGTTGAACCTGACCAGTAATAATATCCATTAAAGTCGATTTACCAGCACCATTTGCGCCGATGATACCGATGCGGTCTTCTGGACTAAATTCGTAGGTGAAATTATTAATTAGAGTGCGTCCATTATAGGCTTTGGAAACGTTATCTAATTCAATAACTTTTTTCCCAATGCGACGACCAACTGTCGAAATATCAACTTTACCCTGAACTTGTTTAAATTCAGTATCCCGCAGAGCGTGAGCGCGGTCAATTCTCGCTTTTTGCTTGGTACTTCTGGCTTTCGGCCCTTTTTTGAGCCATTCCAACTCGCGGCGCAACAAGCCTTGGTGTTTACGTTGACTGCTGACAGCAGATTCTTCAGCTAAAGCTTTCTTTTCGAGGTAATATGAATAGTTACCTGAATAGGTGTAAATGTCGCCTCGGTCGATTTCAATAATCCGATTGGTAACGCGATCTAGAAAGTAGCGATCGTGAGTGATGAGAAAAAGTGCGCCGCGATAGCGATTTAAATAACTTTGTAACCATTCTACAGAAAGAGCATCAAGATGGTTTGTCGGCTCATCCATCAGCAAAACATCGGGTTCTGATAGCAAAGCTGATGCTAAAGCAATGCGCTTGCGATAACCTCCAGATAAAGTGCCTATCTTGGCATCAAAGTCAGAGATTCCTAATTTTGTCAGGATAATTTTGGCATTAGTTTCTAGTTCCCAAGCATCATTCGTATCCATCTGCTGCATGACCACAGAAAGACGAGACATCAATTGACTATCATCTGGATAGTGAACCAATTTATCTGAAAGTTCTTCATATTCACGCACCAAAGCAATATGTTCGCCACTGTCGGCGAAAACTTGCTCTAAAACTGTGTGATTTTCATCTAAATCTGGCTGCTGGGGTAAGTAGATAATTTTAGAACCGGAGTTGATTAAAATTTGCCCGCTATCAATGGATTCTAAACCAGCAATCATTTTTAATAGAGTTGATTTACCAGAACCGTTAGTACCAATTAAACCAACTTTATCGGTAGCATCAATGCTAAAGCTAGCATCTTTTAAAATCTCTTTGATGCCAAAGTCTTTTTTGACTGATTGTAGTGTAATAATACTCATAAGATTGAAGTCGTTAATTATTTTTCATTAGTGAGTAGGCAAAGCTCATACCTTACCTACATTATGCATTGCCGAATTCTATACAAATAAATCCAAGGGTAGATGTCCATACATTTCGTTGATTCCATCTTCGTGGTAAGACTGGCAAGACACTAATACACCACGATGATGTCCAGAGTATGAATCAAGATAACACAGACCATTTTTACCATTTAATTTGATATAAACTGGGCCTTCTGGTGTGAGTAAATTATCTGGTGGTTCATAACCCAAAGCCAGAGAATAGGTTTTCATTGCCAATATTCCTTCTTCTGCTGTATCGGCACAAATTCCTAAAATTTGATAATCAGCAAGCTTGGTGAGTAAAATTAAGGCATTACGAATTACTACTTTTTCTGATGAGTCGAGGATAGGAGCTATATCTAAGCAGTTGAATTTGTTCAGTAATTTTTTCGCTTCTTCGGCGGTGAGATTCTGAGGATTGGGGGTTGACATAAACTTCGATTTTTATCTTGTTGGTTTTTCTCTTGTGTTTTAGTTGAGACTAGCCCAACTTACTAAGTATTATTGAGTCTAATTAAGGTTGATTTGGAACATTCCCAAGATTGAATATGAAGGGAACACCGCTTTTTGAATCACCACCCATAACGAGGACTTTCGGCATCTGAGCGCCGCCACTTCTCCAAGCTTCAATTGCTTCTTTTTGTAGAACTAACTGTCCTCCTTGGGCTTTGAGTGTCTCTGCTAGGAGTCTTTGAGCTTCTGCTCTACCTTTAGCGCGATTCACATCTGCTTGTGCTTCTTGTTCAGCTTCACGTGCTACATAAACAGCTCTTTGCGCTCGCTGTTCAGCGATTTGTTTTTCTTCAACTGCTTTGGCAAATTCTGGCGAGAATGCTAAATCAACTACGCTAGTATCTAACACGATTATCCCATATTTGTCTAAGCGATCGCCTAAGGCTTGATCGAAGTCTTCTTTCAATTCACTTCTTTTGGTAATTGCTTCTTCTACTGTTCTTCTCGCTGCGGCAATTTTAAATGCTTCTTGTGTCTGAGGGGCAATGATTTTTGAGACAATATTTTCTAATGTTCCTTGTTTTCTTCTAACCTCAACTACCTTTATCGGATCGAGGCGAAAGTTAATTGCAAATCTCGCAGATAAATTTTGCAAATCTTTAGTGGAACTCTCTGCTGGTACTTCAAATTTTTGCACTGTTAAATCATACACATCTATTACAGTGATAAAAGGCGGTTTCAGGTGAATACCTTCCAATAAAGCACCATCTCTCGCTTTACCCAAGATGCTGATTACTCCTGCTTGTCCTGGGTTAATAATGATAAAGGAATTTAACCCGATAATCACTAGTATTGCTAACACAATTCCCAACACTGTGGTTTGCCAATTACCCAATTGCTGATTTTTCAAATTCCTTTCTCCAATATGAGTGCTGAGTGCTGAGTTAGGAGTTAAGAGTTAGGAGTTAAGAGTGATTATTCTACTTATTGTCTCCTTTTCCCAGTCTCCAGTCCCCAATTTAAGTTTCTCACTAGTATGCCTGAATCAATCTTCAGACTCAGGACTTAGGACTCAAGACTTTGTTCCGTGGTAATATCAGTGGCACGAAATCGCAAAAAGCCGTGGCTACTGTATTAAAATCTCATCGGGCATCAAGAAGGCGTAAACATTCAGCGCATCCTCTCCAGCGTTTGCTGGAGTATGGACACCAGTATCGTAAACAAATTTGGCTGGCGACTACTTATTCTACCCTCAATAAATTTTTCGACTTAGCACCACCCGGCTTAATTGGCGTGGCGGTGGATGTGGTAGTCAAGAAACAGGATTCCATAATTGCACAGTTAGGGGTACGCGATGTCTTTCAACAATTTTTGATTATTTCCTTCCTGACTGTGGTCATCTGGATACTAGAATCGGTTTTTGAGTACGCCTACGAGCGACTTTGGCGGAATTTGGCTCAGAATATTCAGCATGACTTGCGTTTGGATGCCTACAAACATTTGCAAGAGTTGGAATTGGCTTATTTTGAAGAACGCAGCACTGGCGGTTTAATGTCTATCCTCAGTGATGATATTAACCAATTAGAGCGGTTTTTGGATGGCGGAGCAAATGATATCATCCAAGTTTCTGCAACTGTCCTAATTATTGGCGCTGCTTTCTTTATTTTGGCTCCTAGTGTAGCTTGGATGGCTTTGTCACCGATGCCATTCATCCTCTGGGGTTCCTTTGCCTACCAACGGCTACTAGCACCTCGCTACGCTGATATCCGCGAAAAGGTAGGTTTTCTCAATACGCGTTTGTCAAATAATATCAGCGGAATTACTACTATTAAAAGCTTCACCTCTGAAGCTTATGAAGCCTCTCGTTTGGAATTAGATAGTGACGCTTATCGCCACAGTAATTATAAGGCAATTACTCTTTCTGCTGCTTTTGTGCCGCTAATTCGGATGCTGATTTTGGTGGGTTTTACGGCATTACTTTTGTATGGCGGGATGGCAGCTGTTTCTGGAGAAATGTCTGTAGGTACTTACAGCGTATTAGTGTTTTTAATTCAGCGTTTGCTGTGGCCTTTAACGAGATTAGGCGAAACTTTTGACCAATATCAAAGGGCAATGGCTTCTACTAATCGAGTCATGAATTTATTAGATACTCCTATTGCTATTCATACAGGTGATGTGGCGTTACCTATAGATGAAGTGCGCGGTGAAGTGCAATTTAACAATGTTTATTTTGCCTATAAAGATAGATTTCCAGTGATTAAAAATCTGTCTTTGGATATTCCGGCGGGGAAAACCATTGCAATTGTCGGTTCAACTGGTTCTGGTAAAAGCACTTTAGTCAAACTCTTGCTGCGGTTGTATGAGGTGCAAGCTGGAAGCATCACTCTGGATGGCATTGATTTGCAAAGTTTGAATTTGCAAGATTTACGGCGCTGCATCGGTTTGGTGAGTCAAGATGTGTTTCTATTTCATGGCACTGTAGCAGAGAATATTGCTTATGGTAGCTTTGAGACTACAGAGCAAGAAATCATCACGGCGGCAAAGATAGCCGAGGCGCACGAATTTATTATTGAATTGCCCGAAGGTTATGAGACAATTGTGGGGGAAAGAGGACAAAAATTATCTGGTGGACAAAGACAACGGATTGCGATCGCCCGCGCAGTCTTAAAGAATCCGCCCATTCTGATTTTAGATGAAGCGACCTCGGCGGTGGATAATGAAACAGAAGCGGCAATCCAGCGATCGCTAGAACGGATTACAGTAGATAGAACTACAATTGCGATCGCTCATCGTCTTTCCACCATCCGCAATGCCGATTGCATTTATGTCATGGAACATGGGAAATTAGTAGAGTCGGGAACCCACGAACAATTGCTGGAGAAAGACTGTATTTATTCCGGCCTCTGGCGTGTACAGTCAGGTTTGAGATAAGTTTCGCCTATTGTCTGTGTCTTCATTACGAATTATTTATGTTTTTTGGTAATAGTCAACCAGAATCAGGTGATACTAAGTGGCGTCGCCAGTTGGATAAGTTTGTCAAAGCAAATCAGCAGGAATTGGCGGCGCTGTTTTGGGGATTGTGGTTAGCAAATGGTGACAGTCAGGGTACTGTTGGTATTGATTTGCAACCAACACCACATTTTGTTTATTGTCCGAAAGAGCAGATAGAGAATTTAAATATTAGGGTTGATAATCGGCTTCAGGAAATTTTGGGAATTGTGGAGAATCACAAGCCGGAAGTGGAAGTTGTGATGATTGGGATTGGGAAGGGGGAAATTAAGTTAATTCAGTTTGCACCGGAACCAGCGCCACCGATTTGTTTTGAGGAAGTTGGGAAGGATGTGGATGGGTTATTGGATGTGTTGGAGGAGAGGATGAGGGGGGAGATTGTTTTTTAACGCAAAGGGACGCGGAGGGAAGCGCAGAGGTACGCGGAGGAGGAGAAAGAATTCTGCGCTTGTTGTTTAGTTGATTGCTTTGTGGAAATCTGGGTAAGTTAGATTTTCGGCACAATGCCAGATAATGTTAAATACGGCTTCGTAGCGATATGAACTGTTGGGATAAAGCCTCAGCCGCCAAAAAATAGGCGCGATACCGATAAAAATCGCCGCAGCCGTCATCACAATCTATTAAAGCTTGGATAAAATCTTTTTTCTGCTGCTTATCTACATCCTTTTGGGTGAACCAGTGGAGAATATCTGCTTTCCACTCCGGTTCAAAGATGCGGTAAGTGCCTTGATTTAAATTGCTGCGATCGTGGTTAAAGAAATACTGCCAATCATACATTGCCTCCTACCCACTGCGAGATGTGGGACGAAAGGGATTTAAGTGAATCTTGCTACATCAGTTGGCTTTATGTCAAGTCCACACCAAGGAGGAATCTGTAAAGTTTTCCCTCTTATGATTCAAACAAAGCAGCAGGCGAAATATGAAAAAACTCTGCGAGTTTACAAATGTGATTAAGAGCTTTTGAACTGATGGCGAATAATAACGTTCGCCCCCAGGTTTCTCACATTTTGGGTTATCAAAAAGCGCTAAATCTTCGACTAAACCTTGCCTAAGCCAAACTTATGACTTTTGGTCAAAATTCCTTAATACTCGGTCTTAAAAGTGCCAGGAACCGGACTTGAACCGGTGACACGAGGATTTTCAGTCCTCTGCTCTACCAACTGAGCTATCCCGGCTGGGGCTTTTGTGAGCCACGATTAATCAATGTAGCAAACATCTAAGAATATAGCAAGCCCTTGGAGAAAAAATATTTACGCAGCTTTCAACTTCAACTTGAACCAGATGAAAACGGCTACAAATAGTAGAAACTGGACAAGAACAATACTTGGGCCAGAAGCCAGGTTGAAAAGACCGGACACCATGATTCCAGCAATACTGCTAATGGAACCAACTATCACCGACATAGCTAGAAAGTGGCTAAAGTGGTGACTCATCAGTTTAGCGGTGGAGGCGGGAATAACTAAAAAGGCGTTCACCAATAAAACACCAACAGCTTTAATTGCGACAGCAACAGCGAGTGAAAGCAAGACCACAAAAGCGTAGCGATACAATTGGACGGGAACACCTTGAACTTGTGCTACATCTGGATTAAGGGTCAATAAAATTTGCTGTCGCATGGTTGATAGTAAAAATATGCTACCTCCCACAAGTACTAGCAACGTCAAAACCAAATCTGTGGTGTCGATCGCTAGAATATCTCCGAACAGCACAGCCATCAAGTTGCCACGATAGCCTTTAATTTGGCTCGTGAGAATTAAACCGATCGCTAATGCCCCAGATAGCACTATGCTAAGTATGCTATCGCTAGCTAAATCGGTTTTGTCAATAAAGTAAAGAACAATAACACCAAAAACTAAGGTAAAAGGCAATAACATCCAAGTAGGATTTATCTGTAGCAGCACGCCTAATGCCACACCTACGAGTGCTGCATGACCAACCGCGTGGCTGAAAAATGATAACTGGCGCAAGGTGACAAAACTACCCAACATCCCGCCAAGTATTCCCATCAAGGCAGCACCGACGATCGCACGCTGCATAAAGGGGTGTTGTAACAAACTTACCAAGTCATTAATATTATTGGCGATCGCAAGCCAAGGTATCTGACAATCATTGAAGAAATTCATACTTATGGGCATTAATGTTGGTGCTGGTAGCGGCTGAAACCTGGGCCGTAGGTTGCTAACAGGTTTTGCGGTGAAAGGGCAATTTCTGGCTTACCAGTACAAACAATGCTTTGGTTCAGACAAAGCACGCGATCGCAATGGCGATTTACCATAGCAATATCGTGAGAAACTTGCAATACTGTCCAACCTTCTTCCCTTTTTAATTCATTTAGCAAAGCATAAAAATCTGCTGCACCTTGCACATCAACACCAGCAAAGGCTTCATCTAGTACCAACAGCTTCCGAGGCATTACCAAACAATAAGCCAATAAAACCCGCTTGAGTTGACCGCCGCTAAGAGTACCAATAGCTTGATGCTGTAAATGATAAGCATCAGTCCGCCGTAAAGCTTCTGTTACTGCTACCGATTTTTCTCGGTCTTGTTTCCATAGGCTGGAGAAAAATGAATTCTTTCTTTTCCCTTCTTTAGTCCATCCCAACCCTACTAATTCTCTAACACAAATGGGAAAGCTGCGGTCAAAAATGAAGTTTTGTGGCATATAGCCCAATGTGTGGCGTAAATGCCCGAGTCTGGTAATTGGACGATCCAATATTTCAATCGTCCCAGCACTTCGAGGTATCAAATCTAAAACTGCTTTTACCAAAGTACTTTTACCAGCACCATTGGGGCCAACGATGGCTGTATCTGTTCCTGGCAACAATTCAAAGGAAACATCTCGAACCGCTAGATGGCTGCCTTGGTAAACAGTTAAACCTTCTACTTTTAAAATATTATTAGTCATTAGTTATTAGTCATTTGCAAAGGACAAATTACAACTTATTTACAGGAGGTGTCCAAAATTTGTAAATTAGCTTTCATCGCTTTAAAATAATACTGCGGAGCAGTTTCGCCAGTTTCCAGAGAATCCAGAGGACGCAAAGTTAATTTCAAGTCTTTGGATAAGCTGACCAGCAGTTTATTATCTACTCCTGGTTCACTAAATAAAGCTTTAACTTTGTACTTTTTCACAGCACTGATTGCATTTTGTACATCTGCTGGTGAAAGTTGATCTTCGGGAATTTCTACCACCGCAACTTGCTTGAGATTATAGCGTTTAGCTAAATATGGAAACGCATCATGAAAAGTAATAAAGGTGCAACTGGGATTTTTTTGCAAAGTTTGCTGAAATTCGCTATTTAAACTTTCTAATTCTTTAATATAAGCCGTAGCATTTGCTTCGTAAGTAGCTTTGTTTGCGGGGTCAGCAGCAATTAATCCATCTCGAATATTTGTTACCTGCTGTTTTGCCAAAACAGGATCTAACCAAACATGAGGATTACCTTGGAGGTGGTCGTGGTCTTTTTCATCTGGCGCTGTTTTGACAACAGGTGAAATTTCATTTAAAGGTTTAATACCAATGCTTGCATCAATTTCAGTTAATTTAGGATTTTGGGCATTTTTGACAGTACCTTCCAGAAATTCCTCCAAACCTAAACCATTTTTTACTAACACATTGGCAGTTGCGATCGCTTTGACATTTTCTGGTGTCGCTTGATATTCATGTACCTCCGTACCAGGTGGCACTAAAATTTCTACATCTGCGACATTTCCAGCTACCGCCTTAGTAAACAAATATATCGGCAAAAATGTCGTCACTACTTTAGTTTTTCCCAACTGTACCGATGGGGTAGAACCAACTTCTTGCACTTTCGGCGACTGTTCGGAAGTTTTTTCCTGATTAGGGTTCGATTGACTACAGCCAGTAGCCATCGACAACATTAGCACAGCAACGATGGGCAAGATGCCGCTTCTTTGCCTGCCAGGTCTAAATCCTCTGCAATTTACAATCACGGTGTTTTCTCCTCAAAACCGATGCTTGCTCTACCTATGTCACAGTTCCCATTTACAATGAGAACTATTTTAAATTCTATACTAGAATAATTCTCATTCTCATTAAAAATGAATAATATCATTCTAGATTTCTTGTGTAATGAGTAACAACAAACTTTTCATGGGGTACAGCCCTTTGCAATTTAGTTTTCCCTGAATAATTAGGATTTCTTGACTTCTTTCTCAAAAAGTTTCCTAACTTCTGATAAGATTACTGAGAAATATTTTCATAAAATACACGTTATAAAAAACGTGGTTTGGGTGTGAGTTGGAGCTCAGTGTGAGGAGAAAAATGCAAAAATTCTGTAAATATCTGCTATTTAGTCCAGCAGTCTGCGGTGTAATGCTATCTGTAAATACGGTTGTATTTGCAGGTGAAACATCTAGCGCCTCTAAAATCAATCAACCACAAGTTTTAGCTAGTCCAAGCACCAAAGATCAGACAATGGCGCAAGTCACCTCAGTGTCTCAGTTATCTGATGTGCAAACTACAGACTGGGCATTCCAAGCCTTACAATCGTTGGTAGAGCGCTATGGTTGTATTGCAGGCTACCCAAATAGCACTTATCGTGGCGATCGCGCTCTAACGCGATATGAGTTTGCTGCTGGTTTGAATGCTTGTCTGGATCGGGTTAACGAACTAATAGCCACTGGCACAGCTGATTTGGTGACAAAAGAAGATTTAGCCAAATTACAAAAGCTGCAAGAAAACTTTTCAGCAGAACTAGCGACACTCCGAGGTCGGGTGGATGCAGTAGAAACACGTACTGCGGAATTGGAGGCACATCAGTTTTCAACCACAACCAAACTGAATGGAGAAGTAGTAATAGCGATCGCGAGTGTCGTAAGTGGAAACACAGTTAATGGTCAAGAAGTCAACCAAAATGCTGTCCTTGCAGATCGGGTGCGTCTGAACCTCGACACCAGTTTCACAGGTAAAGATTTACTCAGAACAAGGCTTCAGGCAACAAACTTAGACCCCTTCTCTCAGACTGCTACGTTTACACCAGAAGGTGACTTCCGATTTGCTGGTGGTAACAACAGTAATGCAGTTGTGATAGATGCGTTGTTGTATCAGTTCCCTCTCGGTAAGAAAACAAACGTCACCTTGGAAGCAAATGCAGGTGCAATTGATGATTTCACTAATACAGTCAACCCATACCTAGATGGGGACGGTGGTAGCGGTGCCCTTTCCCATTTTGGAACTCGCAACCCAATTTATTATCTAGCCAATGGTGCTGGTATCGGAATCAAACACGAGTTCAGCGATAAGCTGGAACTAAGCTTGGGGTATTTAGCGAATGATGCTGCTAACCCTCAGCTAGGCTCTGGACTGTTCAATGGTGCTTATGGTGCTATGGCGCAGTTAACTGTTAAGCCTACCAATCAAATTACTCTTGGTTTAACCTACCTTAACGCCTACAACAATACTTTTTTTGCCAATGGTAGTGGCGGTAGCAATAACGCTAATAACATCTTGCAGAATGCTTCTAGTAACTCCTACGGTATAGAAGCATCTTTCCAACCTAGCTCAAAATTTGTGATTGGCGGTTGGGCTGGCTTTACCAAAGCTCGCATTCTTTCAGTTACTCCTGGCGATGCTGACATCTGGAACTATGCCGTCACCCTGGCTTTCCCTGATCTTGGTAAAACAGGTAACATTGCAGGCATTATTGTCGGTATGGAACCTAAAGTTACCAGCGTAAGCAGTTCTCTCAGCAATGCAGGCATCAACAAAGATCCAGACACTTCATATCACATTGAAGGTTTCTATCAATATAAGTTGAGTGACAATATTAGCATTACCCCAGGAGTTATCTGGCTGACAGCACCAGATCATAACAATCAAAACGACGATATCGTGATTGGTACAGTGAGAACTACATTCACTTTCTAATTTTTAAAATCTTAAAAGAAGACGCAAAGTATAAATTTGCGTCTTTTATTTTGTGTGTGATCTCAAAAATAAAACTCAGTATTTTTGCTGGTCTTAATATCTCAGGACACTATAGTGATGCTCATATTGATGCAATAAGTTGTAGGGGCAGGAAAATGAAAATTTCTAGTAAATTTAATCTCGATGAAACAGATTAATTGGGGAAATTACTTAAAAATTACTCCTTTTTAGCATTGTTCAGTTAGAGTGCTGAAGTTATCAAATATAGATTCTCAAAGTGTTTGTAGTGAGTTATCGGATAATTAGTATATAAACTACCTTTAATACAAAAAGACCAGCCTCCCACAGCTGGTCTAGAAAATGTTTTTTTGCGTTGTCTTCTCAAGAGAGTTAAAACCCAATTGCGCGTTCCCAAAATGCAACGGGCAACTTTTCTTAACAATATTGTAACAGCCAACACAGATTTTCCTGAATATTCATCAAAAAAAGATATTAACAAAGCTTAAAAGCCTCTATCTATCAGGAGAATTTAGCAGATCGCAAGGTATAGATGGGGAAATGAAGGGAAGTAGGGAGAGAAATTTTACTTTATCTCCCTTGTCTCCCTCATCCCAGGGTCAGTTTTAACCAAATCAATTTCAACTTGACAGACTACTGATAGTGGAAGCAACTTCTGCGTCTGCTGGTGTTTCGCCCACGCGGAGGATTTTAGCCCCTAATTGCTGCAATTTCACATCGAGTCGATCGTAGCCGCGATCGAGGTGCTGTAATCCTTGAATCGTGGTTTGTCCTTCTGCTGCCAGTCCTGCGATGACTAGCGCTGCCGATGCTCGTAAGTCTGTACCTAATACTGGTGCGCCAGACAATTTTGGTACTCCCCGAACGAAAGCAGCATTGCCTTTGACACGAATATCGGCCCCCAAGCGATTTAACTCTGAGGCATGACGCAAGCGATTTTCAAAGACGGATTCGTTAATCACGCTGTCGCCTTCTGCCAATGTCAGCAAAGCCATGAACGGCGCTTGCATATCTGTGGGAAAACCTGGATGGTATTGAGTTTCAATATCCGTTGCCTTGAGGGTTTCCGCAGGCAGAATGCGTAAGTGTTCAGGCTTGTCCTCAATTATTGTCACTCCAATATCCCGCAGCTTGGCAATGACTGGTATAAGGTGTTCTGGAGCCACTGGCGAGAGGATAAGTTCTGAGCGGGTAATTGCTGCTGCCAGCAAAAATGTCCCAGCCTCAATGCGATCGGGAATAATACTGTAGTCAACAGAATGCAATTTGGGGACTCCTTCGACAATGATTCTGCTAGTCCCCGCTCCTTTAATCTTCGCTCCCATCGCATTACAGAAGTTAGCCAAATCGACTACTTCCGGTTCTCTGGCAGCATTTTCGATGATCGTTTCACCCTCTGCCAGGGTAGCCGCCATCATCAAATTTTCCGTCGCTCCAACACTAGCGATGTCTAAGTAAATCTTCGCACCTTTTAATCTCCGGTTGCTGCCCGGGACGTAGGCATTACAAATGCCATGCTCAATTTGTACTTCCGCGCCCATTGCTTGCAGTCCTCGAACATGCAGGTCAACAGGTCTTGCCCCAATAGCACAACCGCCTGGTAATGGCATCTGTGCTACTCCCAGTCTTGCCAGAATGGCTCCAATGGCGAAAAAACTCGCCCTCAACTGGGTAACTAGTTCGTAGGGAGCTTTTGATGTTTTAATCTCGCTGGCGTTGATGTCTAAAATGTCGCCTTGTCGGGTTAATTGCACACCCAAAGCCAATAAGACCTGACCCATACGCTCTACGTCCGCTAACAAGGGGACATTGCGGATACGACAATCGCCCGGACACAGCAAGGCTCCAGCCATGATTACCAGTGCTGCATTTTTTGCCCCGCTAATTTTCACATGACCTCGCAAAGGATGCCCACCCCAAATTTGCAAGACTGAGGAGTCTGCTTCTGGAGCAATTTTGGCATCTGGTAAGCTGGTAGAAGGATTAATAAGCCTACCTCCAAAAGTAATACGTATTTTATATGTTTGAAGTTGGTTTTGATTCTACAGTAAAGATTCAAAATGTCCACATTTTAGAGCAGCATCTTGGATAAAAAAATGTTTTTTGAGTGAAAAATCCGGGCTGAAAATAAGCAATGGCAAGCCTTTTGAGCTTTTCAAAAATTTAACAAAAAATAATGAGCAAGTAGTAGTTGAAAGCAAAATTAAATACTCAGTAAAATAACTTAAGTATTCTCTAAAAATCAATCCTGTATTGTTCAGTTAATATTTTGATTTGACCGATCGCTTGAATCACTCGTTTCCAGTCTGAGATTTTGAACTAGGCCTATATTTTTACTTGACAAAGGGAGAAAATTACGCAATAATAGGAAATTGTCGATAAGTTATAAGTGCCAGCGGAACTGGCGGAATTGGCAGACGCGCTAGATTCAGGTTCTAGTGCCGCAAGGCTTCCGGGTTCAAGTCCCGGGTTCCGCATACTATCTACAGTTAGGAATTAGAAGTGAGGAGTTATGAGTTGAAAGACAACTGAAATTAACTCCTAAGTACTAAATCCTAACTCCTAATTTTTTGATGTTGACCAGTTTACAAAATTCTCTAGTTAAGCAAATTCGCAAACTGCACTCCACCAAGGAGCGGCACAAACAGCAGTTATTTTTACTAGAAGGGACACACCTGTTAGAAGAGGCTTGTGCGGTTAATTACTCACTGGAAACCGTGTGTTGTACCCCTGATTGGCAAGCAGCCCACGTTTCGCTGTGGGATGAAGCTTGTAGCCGATGCGATCGCGCCGAAATTGTCAGTAGAGAAGTCTTGGATGCGATCGCTACTACAGTCCAACCAGATGGGGTGGTGGCAACGGCAAAACGCAGGGAACACCAAACTCAAGTACCATTTACAGGTTTAGTGCTAGCTTTAGAAACAATACAAGATCCCGGCAACCTGGGTACAATGATCCGCACCGCCGCCGCCGCCGGAGCATCGGGTTTGTGGGTTAGTGGAGATAGCGTAGATTTAGATAGTCCTAAAGTTCTGCGTGCTTCCGCAGGGCAATGGTTTCGCCTAGCAACAGCCGTAACCGAAGATTTAAAAGCGACAGTCCAACAAAGTCAGCAGGCAGGAATGCAGGTAGTAGCAACCTTACCTAGTGCGACTTTAACTTATTGGGAGGTAGACTGGCGAAAACCCAGTCTGATTTTACTGGGAAATGAAGGTGCTGGATTGTCGGCAGATTTAGCAGCGATCGCAGATCGGCAAGTCAGAATTCCTTTGAGTCCTGGGGTGGAATCTTTGAATGTAGCGATCGCAGCTGCTTTAATGTTGTACGAAGCTCAACGGCAAATAATTTGTCAATAATAAATTTTAGCTTTTTACCCCAATTGGGTTTTTGTTATTTCTTCGAGATATTTTTCAATATCGGCAACTGCGTCTTCAAGAGCTGCTAAATCAATATCTATCAAGTCTTGATCGAGTTCAGCTTCAGTGAAATTACTAGTATGCAGTTGGGGTATCTCCTCTTCCTCTGTCAAATTTTCTTGTAAGATATCCTCCAACTGATCGAGGGACTGTTGAAACACTTGATCGGCAGCGCGGCGCTGTTCTGGCTGATTTTGCTCCATAATATTAACTTGAAAATCCTGATTTACTAACTTAATTTTGATTCTAGTTCCTACAGATTTAAATTTTGCACTTATAACATCATAGTTGTGTGCTGTATCAACTTTAGCAGTGCTTATCAAGAATATCGATAGCTGTCTCCAATTGAGAGGAGGCAAAAGGCAGGAGGAAAGAATTATGATTGATTACTTTAGTTGTGGGTCATTACCTGGTTTAAAAAGAAGATAATGGTACGAGCATCAAGTACTGTGAGATACAAACTAAGTCCAACGCTTTTAAACTTTGCTTACTCCTGCCTCCTGAACGCGATCGCTACAGGTACACTAAATCAAGTTGGCTACGTTTAGGTAAGTTTTTTGAAGAAGAAGTCAGAATCAAGACGCGACTCGAAAATACTCGCTAACGCAGACTCGCCAACCCTGCGCTATCCGCCGGTCATACAGAATACCTAACTGAATTTTGAATTCTGACTCCTGAATTCTGTTTTATAAAACAGGTCTAATACTTAATTTGATAGACTATCCTAAATTTGAAATTATAAAAACTGGTAGCTCAGGGCTGATAACTAAACTATGAGTGAAGCCTTATTCTGTATCGAAAATCTGCGAGTTGCCTATCCTCAACGGAGTGGAGAAGAAGCAAGCTGGGCGGTTGATGATGTATCTTTCACCTTGAAACCAGGTGAAAGAATGGGATTGGTGGGAGAGTCAGGTTGTGGTAAATCAACTATTGGACGGGCAGTAATGCGTTTACTACCATCCTCTAGTCGTGTTGAGGGACGGGTGATATTTCAAGGACAGTCAGTATTTGACTTGACACCTAACCTGTTGCGTAAATTTCGGGGAGAAGCGATCGCCTTAGTTTTTCAAGATCCCATGACACGCCTCGATCCGTTGATGACGATTGGTAAGCATTGTATCGAAACCCTCCAGGCGCACTCACCAGAATTATCAACGCGGTCAGCGAAAGAAAAAGCACTTGCTACCTTGGCAAAGGTGAATATTCCCGCTAGTCGTTGGAATCAGTTTCCTCATGAGTTTAGCGGCGGAATGCGCCAAAGGGTAGCGATCGCTTTAGCTTTACTCCTCAACCCCAAGTTAATTGTTGCCGATGAACCCACCACCAGTTTGGATGTCACCGTCTCCGCGCAGATATTGCAAGAATTAACTCGCCTGTGCGGTGAAGAAAACATGGGATTATTGCTGATATCTCATGATTTAGCAATGGTGGCTGAGTATTGCGATCGCATTGGCGTGATGTATAACGGCAAAATGGTCGAAATGGGTGCTACAGAAACGGTATTTAGGCAACCTCAACATGAGTACACGCGATCGCTTCTAAAAGCAGCTTTACACATTCAAGCAGTAACTGATAGTGGAGAATTGATAATTGCCAACGACGCAGAAAAGCAATTACCGATTATTAATCAACAATCTCCAATTTTGAGCGTTACAGAACTCAAGCAACACTACACCATCGAACCTAACTTTATCGAACGACTTTTTAATACACAAACGCAGACAATTAAAGCAGTAGATGGAATCAACCTGGATCTTTATTCAGGAGAAATTCTCGGCTTAGTCGGGGAATCAGGTTGTGGAAAAAGTACACTCTCACGAACAATTTTGCAGCTAATTCGCCCCACTAGTGGCAAAGTTAAGTTTTTAGGACAGGATTTAACTAAACTGTCGCGTCAAGAAATTCGTTCTTCACGGCGACAAATACAAATGGTTTTTCAAGACCCTCATGCTTGTCTCAATCCAGCGATGACAGTCGGACAAAGTATCGCCGATCCTTTATTTATCCACAATTTAGCCAATTCAGCCAAGGCCAAAGAACAGGTTTTATGGATGCTAAATAAAGTTGGGTTAACACCGCCAGAAGTGTATTATCAGCGTTATCCATCAGATTTGTCTGGAGGACAACAGCAACGAGTTGCGATCGCTCGTGCTTTGATTACTCACCCTAAACTCTTAATCTGCGATGAACCAGTGAGTATGTTAGACGCCAGTGTTCAGTCACAAGTGCTGGATTTGATGTTGCAATTAAAGGAAGAGTTTGATTTAACTTATCTATTCATTACTCATGACCTTTGGTTAGCTCGATTTTTGTGCGATCGTATTGCCGTGATGAATGGCGGTAAAATTGTCGAACTCGGTCTGACAAAACAGATTTTCGCCAATCCTCAGCACCCTTACACCAAAACCTTACTAGCTGCGGCTCCTTTATTAGCACGTGCTTAACTAAATAAAATCAAGAGTTATGAGTTTAAAATTCCTAACTCTCTTCTCTTCCTTCAAGTAATTTAGTTGCTTGTTGACTCGATCCATATAGCTCAACGAACCTTTTAAACAGCAACGCAGTCTCGTGATTAGAAGTCCTATTTAAATTGAATAAACGGTCTATGTTTTTATCAGCTAAAGCTCTTAGATATGGCAGATCTTCAAAGAGTGTCAAACAAGAAGCAAAATGCAATATTATTTGTAGTAATGGCTTTGGCCACTCTAGATCGCTATAAATATCTATAAACAACTGATGTTCTGAGTCACTTAAAGGGAAAGCATGAAATATCACAATTATCCTTTTGTTATTATAGACTGGAATACTCAATTCAACAGTGTAAGGACTATGTAATATTAAGTCCACCTCCACAGTCGGTTGTCGCCAAATTCTTAAAGGATTAGCTGGCGAATCTAAGATCGTTTTAAATGTGATTGTACCACCAACATCTGTAGTTTTAAACTGACTAATATTCAGAATTTTAAGATTATTAAGGCTAAACCTATGAACTGTTTCCAAATGCTTTAAGTTCAATAGATGATAGATTTGGCAAATATAAGGGAAAGGTAAAATATACTCCTGGCTAATCATGTGGAGCTTTTTTAATTGAAGCTTGTTAGCTTGAGTACGATCAAGATATTCTTGATATTGGATGGGGCCTAAATCATTGCTATTGAAGCTTTCTTCTGGCTTTAGATATAACCAACTCACAAAAAAGAAAGAGGCTGTAAATAGCTGAAATATTTCTATAGGAGATAAATAACCATCGACAAATGCGGCTATACTTCTATCAGTGATTCCAAAAAGCCAAGATGGAATACCAAAAAGCCAAATATTACTTTTTATTTGATCTATCAAAAGCGCTATTTCAACAACATTCGGAATATTACTATATTGATTAGCACTGAATTTATCATTATTTTTGAGACAATTATTAGGCATAATACTTTTATTTAATATTAATAACTTAATGCTTGTATTAATATTAAACAACAATATATGATATTAACCTCTCTCTTTAGCTATACAATATATAGTTGTCACTATTAATAGAAATTTAAAAACTTATATTAATAGCGATAAAAGACAATATATTGTTATATATATTTCTAAATTGTCTATGTACAGATACATAGTAAAATTATCTGTAAGTATTGCTATTAAAGAATTTGAGAATGTTTTTTCGGATAGAAAAATTAAATCAAAAACGTTACTAAAGTATTTGTGGTTACTGAATCAAAGAACTTAAATTATCTCAAATTGACCAAAGCGGTATAGAAATATTCACAGAAAAAAGTTGATTTTTCCTGACATGATAAAATTACCTATTTCTCTAGTATGAATATTGAATGATACGTTCGGAATAAAAACTTAGACTTTAAAAATCAGGAGTTATAAAGTTTCTTTGTTACGCAAAAAACAGTAGGTATGGCGTTTCTCTACCCTTGTGAGGTACAGCAACCCACCCCCAACTCCTCCCCGCAAGCAATGAGAGGGCTATGATGTACCTCATGTAATTAGGAAACACTAGACATCTGCGAAAATGAATGTAGAGACGTAGCGCTGCTACGTCTCTATAAGGATTCTGGATAATGCATATTTAATTTTCGGAGATGTCTACTATAATCCCTTGGGATTTTCCTCTAGTTATAGGAAGCGTGATGCCTTTCGTAGTGGCGCATCGCATACTTGATAGCAGAATTAGAAATTATCTTATGTAAGGTATGAGGCCCTTACCTGGGAAAGTATCTGTAATAATTACGATAAAAGCCGTAGAATTGCTACTGTTAACACTGTATTATTCTTAAATATTTTCTGAAGATTTTTTCCGAGACGGTAGCAATGACTATTCGCCATGCGGCTGAAACTGACTTACCTGCAATTGTGGCAATTTACAATGCCGCAGTTCCCAGCCGCATGGCAACGGCTGACTTAGAACCAGTATCCGTGGAAAGTCGCCTTGCTTGGTTTAAAGGGCGATTGCCTTCGCAACGTCCACTTTGGGTAATTGAAGCAGACGGAGTAATCGCTGGATGGCTTAGTTTCCAATCCTTTTATGGGCGACCCGCCTATAGTAAGACTGCCGAGATTAGTATTTACATAGCCCCTAACTTTCATCGGTCTGGCCTGGGACGGCAACTCTTAGCACAAGCAATTAACGAAAGTCCTAGTTTGGGTATAAAGAGCCTAGTATGCTTCATTTTTGCCCACAATCAGCCCAGTTTAAAACTCTTTGAAACGTTTGGTTTTGAACGCTGGGGACATTTACCTAACATTGCCGAACTTGATAGTGTTGAACGGGACTTAGTGGTCATGGGACTGCGAGTTAGTAAACCTTTTGTTTAAAGCGATCGCTATTTTCTTAAACTTGTAAATTAAATTCGGTCACAATTGGTATAAATTAACTCCCTGCTCTTGTAATAAAGCACGGAGAGCTTCTAACTGCGCCTCAGCTTGTTCTGCTCGTTGTCTTTCTTGCTGTCGTTGTTGATCTAGTTCCAAAAAGGTCAGAAAGCGATCGCATCCAAGCCCAAATTATTTTTGATATCGAACGCGACAACTACCAACTAGTCTACGTTGGCTGGCGCGGCTCAAAGCGACTGTATGGTACCGTCCTTCACCTCGACATCATCGATCGCAAAATTTGGATTCAACAAGATGGTACCGAAGTTGGGATTGCAAACCAGTTAGTTGAACTCGGTGTCCCCAAAGAAGACATTGTTTTAGGCTTTGATCCTCCAAAAATGCGACATTACACCGACTTTGCAATAGGATGATTCACCTCATGATATTTAAAATACAATCCTCATACTCAAATCCAACCACTTCGATTGAGTAATCGGCGCACTGCTAGAAATATAGTCAACACCCGTTTCCGCCACACCGCGAATTGTTTCCAAAGTCACATTCCCCGAAGCTTCAATTTTCACCCGACTATCTTGCTGGCGAATCAACAGCACCGCCTGACGCATCATATCCAAAGGCATATTGTCCAACATAATAATGTCAGCCTTGTGCTGCAAAGCTTCTTTCACCTGCTCTAAACTTTCCGTTTCTACCTCTATAGTCAAGGGATAAGGAATCTGAGAACGAATACGAGTAACAGCTTCTCCAATTCCCCCAGCTGCCGCAATGTGATTATCCTTAATCATCACCGCATCATCCAAACCCATACGGTGATTAATCGCCCCACCCAAAGCAGTCGCGTACTTTTCCAACAGTCTCAGCCCTGGTGTAGTTTTACGCGTATCCACCAACTGAGCAGGTAAATCTGCAATTTTCTCTACATATATATGAGTGAGGGTAGAAATCCCACTCAAACGCATAGCCAAGTTGAGCGCTACCCGCTCCCCCATCAACAGCGCATCCAGCGAACCATGAATTTCAGCTACCACTTGTCCCGGCTCACACCATGCACCCTCGACTGCCAGCGCCACAAAGCTGACTTTTTCATTCAAAATCTGAAACACCCTAGCTGCAACAGGTAAGCCAGCAATAATCCCGGAAGCTTTCGCTATCCATTTAGCAGAGCCTAGCGTCACATTTTCTAGTAGCAGGGTATTTGTAGTGCGATCGCCCCTGCCAATATCCTCTATCAACCAGCCACGCAACAGTGGATCTAAAACCAACCAGGGCGGCAAAATACCAGAATTCCTCACAAATTTAATTGCTTCCTCAGTGACATCCAGCAATACTATAGCCTAAAGCCCTTACTCTCTATGGCTTTGATAGTGACATGAAAGCATTTCCAAATTATTTTGGAAAAAGTAGTTGACACAATGAAGTTG
>NZ_JABXKK010000122.1 GCF_017115045.1 Nostoc sp. NMS8
TAGGGGGGATCTAAAGTGCCTAAAGTCACAGCGAAACACTTTTCAAACAACCTCTTAGTCCCTTTTTAAATGACACTTGTAGAACTGGTACAAATCTTGTGCCAGTTTCTATTTAATCAAATTGCTCTTGAGCTTGCTTTTGAAGTCCAGTTATCAAACTGGTCTTACTATTGATACCAGTAAACCTACCAGTCAATACAATTACTGTTAATACCAATTATCCAAAATTCAACTACAGATAAAAGTCTGGAAACCCAGATTAAATCTTACATTTATTAATTAGTAATTGGTATAGATAGCTCATGTCAAAGGTAGGAAATATGCAAACAGTTGGTAATCAAAAAGATAGTGCAGCTTGGATTATTCAAACCTGGGCAGCTTTTATGTTGTCAATTTCTATGACCACCTTCGGTATTGTAAACTTACCTGTAGATAGCTGGGTGAAAGGCTTTATGGGTATGGGTTTAGCTTTCTCTGTTGGCTCAACTTTTACTTTGGCGAAAACTACTAGAGACTTGCATGAAACTAGAAGATTAACTGCTAGGTTAGACGAGGCGAAGGTAGAAAAATTGCTTTCACAGCACGATCCTTTAAGTTTCAAATGAAGGCAATTATCGTAATTTTGGATTAAAAGGCTGTAGATAATTGGTTTTTGAAGAGGCGATTAAATCGCCGTCTCTACAAATGTTTTTGTTGTATTGTGCTGTATATGACGAAAAACAAAAGGACTGGATATACCAGTCCTTTATTATATTGATTTAACGTTTTTATCTTAATAACGAGATTTTTTGGTCTTTAACTTTTGTTTTCTACGCCGGCGTTCGCTAGCTGCAACTGCATGTTCCACCGGATAACCTACTACAGGAATTACCTGATATTTGCGCTCTTCTTCTAAATTTTTTAGCTCAGTGTAATCAACCCAATGAATGCAATCAACCGGACAAGTGTCAATTGCTTCTTGGATAATTTCTTCAGCGTCCCCATCTTGCCGAACTACGCGCGATCGCCCGTAATCTGGTTCAATATAAAAGGTGTTACGCGCAACATGAGCGCAATGCTTGCAACCAATACAGGTAATTTCATCAACATAAACACCATTTTGGCGCAGCAAACCGCCCAATTCCGGTTCTAAACCAGAACGTTCTGGAGCATCTCGTAAAAAACCCCCTAGTTCTGGTTCCAAACCGGAACGGTTATCTTCTTGTTCTTCCGGTGACGGCAGAAAATCAGCCATTACGCACTCCAGCGCTGTACTACCAGGCGAATTGAACCATCTTCATTTTTTTGTTGTTCAGAGACTTGAAAACCAACACGAGCAGTTTCTTTCACAACTGTTTGATAAGCATAGCGCTGCGTTACCTGGCGCAAAAATCCGTCTACAGACAAATCTTGCTGCCAATATTGCAAGTCAGCCACCAATTCATATTCCTTGCCATTCCATCTAAAACCGATGTCGTAGCCATTTTCCTGCTCAATACTAACTTCCGCAGGATGGGTTTGACCGCGATAGCCACGGACTTCGCGTGGGCCGGGTTTCCAGTCTACGCCCAATTCAGTCAAAGCATCTTTTAAGGAATCAAGGTTACGGATTTGAGTCTTAATTTGGCTAAAGTGTGACATGGTGGTTCTGAATTAATAACACTAAACTACTGTGAAAACTTACCAATCGCTGTAAGTGGTGTGTGTATTCGCCAGATTAGATTGCTGTACCTTGGCGGCGAAATATTCTGAGGTTGGCTCATGATTAAGTACTTGCCCCAACTGTGCCTCTATTGCTGCTGTAACCTCAGCGCAAGAAGCACCCACAATACCAGTGACTTTCTCTTGTACCCGACCGTCTGGATAGATTATGAACTCTAATGTCTCCATGCTTTTGGCCAACCAGGATAAGTACGCTTAAATTGTACTGCCTTAGCAGAAGGCTACAAATATAGCCGTAGGAACATTTTTACTTAGATATAAACTTGATATTTGTTAACTAATGTTCCATCTTTCAACATATATGTCTCAGAATCTTTGCAAAACTTATTAGTATTATAAGCACATACATCAGTATTTAGTTAGTTTCTCTTAACCTCATTGATTAGTCAAGGTAACTACCAAAGCTAGCTAAGTAAGCTGCAAATGTCCTATAAATAAGCATTAGAGCTAGTACAGGCAGCAAGTAAATTCACAAAAATATAAAATTTATTGAAAAACTTTATTATTACTATTGGTCTTTTAGTAGGTTGGATGGAACGCAGTGTTAGCCTACAGCAGATATTTAAGATATACGTAAGTAAGCATTGTATTAACCAAGCTTGCGGGTGATCAAATTTTATTTGCATCCGTTGATTAATGCGATCGCCTATGTATATTAACTAGCAACTTGGATTAATATTATGAGTCAGGTAGCTACGGTAGCCAAGATGTCGCAGCGAATCAAAGTGTACTCCTACTCGATATACCACTCGTCAAATTCTTATATTGGTATTACTCTTGCTGAAAAAGCATTGCAGGGTTTACCTGTTGATATTGAACGGCGACCAATATATATACCGAAAGAGCGGGGTACAAAGGTAGTTGACCTGCAAGGACGAACTGAAAACGCCCTATTATCTTCGTATCACAAAGAAGATTGTCTGCGGTGGGCAAAAAAGTACGGCATTGAAATTCGGCTCAAAGAGTTTGAAGAATTTGCGAGATGGGTGAAGCGCTGGGAGAAAATGCAGCTTGGTCGCGAAGAACTTCCGGCGAGAGCGTATTACGCTGCTTGTGGAACTGGGAAAGAGCATCTGCTTGATGCCGCTTTTTTTCGAGCGACGTACATTGACCTACTTGATGTCAACGATGAGTCTGTAATTAGAAAAGTTGCAAATGATGTTGGGTTGAATGGCGATCGCATTCTAGAATTAGCATACGGCGAAGCAGCCAAACAAGCAGCAGTAGCAGCTTTAGCAGAATATGAGCAATTTGGCTGTCCTGGAGTGCCAACTTGGGTAGTAGAAGGCGAAAGATTTTGGGGTAAGGATCGTGTCGATTGGGTAACAGACAAGGTAAAACAATTAATATTGCCGTGAGCATAACAGCAGTAGAGGCGCACAGATGTGCGCCTCTAATTATCTGTATTCCACCCTACCAACGTTTCTGGTTATGAAATCCACATTACTTAGTAATGATTTAGGTTAATGCCAGCTTCTTTTGCCATTGCTTCTAACCCATTAATTTGTAGGGTTTTGATTGCTTTAGTAGACAGCTTTAACTTCACCCAGCGATTTCCGCCTTCCCACCAAACGCGCTTATTTTGCAGATTAGCGTGCTGAAGGCGTTTAGTACGGCGGTGGGAGTGGGAAACAGCAAAAGCGTTATTTGCCTTCTTACCAGTTAGTTCACAGCGACGGGACATAGCAAATATCTCCAGATTGTTATTTTAATACAGCCTTTCCATTTTAGGTCTAAGGCAACAGAAGTGGTGAATGGGGAGTAGGGAAGAAGCAAGGGAGCAGGGGGAAGAATTTTCCCCTCCCCCCCCTGCAACCAACCTGCCCCTCTGCTTCTTTTCAATGCCCAATGCCCAATGCCCCAAGCACTACTTACTAGCTTGTTCCGTCAGCTTGGTGAGTACCTCATTCGAGCGCTCGACGAAAGATTTCATTCCCTCAGCGTCAAATCCTTTCTGAGACATCAACGCTAAATCGTAAACGTGTTGGCAAATCAAGTTGACTAACTGATCTGTAGGCGATTGACCGTCACCTTGAATGATACTACCTTGGTTAATATTTACCAGATTTTGAATCAACGGGTGAGCAGTATTCACTAGCAAAACGTGATCTTCGGGAAAGTCTACTGACTGCTGCTGCATCATGGCGTTCATTTCCCGCATACGGCGGAGAATTTCTGGCAAAAGCACGATCGCAGGTGGTGTCCCTTGAGGATCGTCTGATTTCAAAGCTTCGGTGCGGATATTGAGTTTGGGTTTGTTGAGGGATTTCTCAAATAACTCTTTGATCGTCTCACTCCGAGTTTTATTCGTCTTGGGATCGACAATTTCCTTATCTTTATCTTGTTCTAGCAGAGTATTATCTAAATCTGAGTCTACCCGCGTAAACTTGACATCCTGATATTCGCGCTCAAGGAAGTTGATAAAGTGAGTGTCGATGAAGGAGTCCATAAACAGGACTTCCAAGCCTTGATTTTTGTGCAGTTCTATGTAAGTAGATTGGGTTGGTTCATCGGTGCTGTAGAAAACTCGGTTTTCGTTGCGTTCTTTGTTGCGCTCTAGATACTCTTTCAGCGTAGTATAGGGAGCGCTGGGTGCTGAGTCAGAACTGGGTGAAGGAGTGACATCTTGCCAAGCATCGCCGTCTGAAGATTGGACTTCAACCACTGGCGTTTCAGCAGCAACTTTTTCTGTCAGCTTGGCGGTGGTGCGGAAGACAATGATATCTTCGATTTGTTTTTTGAATTTCTCGTCGTTGAGAACGCCGAATTTTACAAAAGTGCCGAGGTCTTTCCACGCACTAATGTATTGTTCGCGGTTATCGCGGAAAAGTTCTTTGAGGCGATCGCCTACTTTTTTGGCAATGTAGTCACCAATTCTCCGCACGGTGCGATCGCCTTGCAAAGCACTCCGCGATACATTTAGAGGAATATCGGTACTATCAATCACACCCCGCATCGGCATCAGAAATTGCGGGATAATTTCTTCGCAGTTGTCACTAACAAAAACTTGATTACAAAATAGCTTGATCTGCCCTTTGGTAACATCTACATCTGGTCGCATTTTGGGAAAATACAAAATCCCGTTGATGATAAAGGGATAGTCTGTATTTAGATGTACCCATAACAAAGGTTCTTCCTGAAAAGGATACAAGTAGCGGTAAAACTCTAAATAATCTTCTTGAGTCAGATTACTCGGAGACTCTCGCCACGGTGCTTTTTGCTTATTTATTACTTCGCCATCGAGTTTAATTGGGACTGGCAAAAAGTCGCAGTATGTCTTGACAAGATTCTTAATTCGTGCTGATTCAAGAAATTCCTCTTCTTCTCCTTGCAAGCTGAGAATAATAGTAGTACCGCGACTTGTCCGAGAAGATTCTTCAAGAGTGAAAGCTGGGGAACCATCACAAGACCAGTGAACCGCCTGCGCTCCTTCTTGGTAAGATAAGGTATCAATTTCTACCTTTTGCGCCACCATGAAGGAAGAGTAGAAACCAAGACCGAAGTGGCCGATTATTGGTTGGTCTGATTTGCCTTCATACTTATGAATAAATTCTTCAGCACTAGAGAAGGCAACTTGATTGATATATTTCTTAACTTCGTCTGCGCTCATTCCGATACCGTTATCGGAAATGGATAGGGTTTTGTCATCTTTGTCAATGGCAATTTCAATTTCTGGTTCGCCGATATCTCCAGCGTAATCTCCAGCGCGGGATACCATTTTCAGCTTTTGGATGGCATCTACAGCGTTAGATACCAGTTCCCGCAAGAAGATTTGGTGATCTGAGTAAAGCGACTTCTTGATGATCGGGAAAATATTCTCAGTATGAATACTGATAGTGCCTTGTTCTAGCATAATTGGTAGTTTTCGATGTTAATATCTGAAACGATGATAGTAGGTAATACAACTTAGTCATCTGTTTTCCAGGATAAACCCGGAGAACACAGAAGGACATGATACCAATTAGGATTTTAAAAGCATAACTTAGGCAATCGCACCTTTTTTGAGCATTGTTTGCCCCCATTTTCTGATTCGGATTTCCCTACTCCCGACTTCCGATTTTCAACGCAGGTCTATTAGTTTAGTTGAGACTGCCGTCTAAATACAACATTTCATTAAATAGTAACGAATAAATTGGGCAAATCTCTGTGTCCCTCTGCGCTTTCCCCTGCGCCCCTCTGCGTTTAAAAATTGAATTAAACCCCCCGATAAATTGGGGGGTTGAGGGTACTAACACCAAAAGGTATTAGGTTAACGAGTCGGATTCTACGCGCTAAAGTATTTTGCTAATGGGTGGTAAGCAATAATCGCAGTGGTAGACTGTTCTGGATAAAGTTGTTCACTTTCATCCATATACAAGTTAATCCTGTCAGTCTGCAATAACTCCAGTTGCTTGTACTGATCCTGAATGTTCGGACAAGCTGGATACCCAAAACTATACCGCGAACCACGATAGCGTTGTGCCAATATATCCCGAATATTATCCGGTTCTTCAGCAACAAAACCTAACTCCCGGCGAATTCTGGCGTGTGTCCATTCAGCTACAGCTTCCGCCACCTGCACCGCCATACCGTGAAAATACAGATAATCGGTGTATTGATTAGCAGCAAACAGTTTTTGGGCGAACTCTGTGGCAATCTCCCCTACAGTCACCGCCTGCATCGGGAAAACATCAATAATTCCCGACTCCTTTGGTGCAAAGAAATCTGCTATGCATAGCCGCCTTAACGACTTTTGTCTAGGAAACTCGAAAGTTGTAACCTGTTGTGATTGATTCTCTGAGTCATATATATGTAGAGAATTCCCCTCGGCTTGACAAGGGAAATACCCATAAATCACCTGGGGATGCAACAGATTCTCTTCAATAATTCGCTGTTTCCAAGTTTCTAAAACTGGGTAAACTTTCTCCGCTAAGAAAGCCTGATATTCTTCCTTAGATTGTTCTTTGGGTTTGCGGAATTGCCACTGTCCAGCAACCAAAGCTTGTAAATCCAAGTGCCAGAATATTTCCTCAATGGGAATATCACTAGGCTGCAACAATTTCGTTCCCCAGAAAGGCGGTGTGGGACGTTCAATATCTATCGCCACAGCATCAGAACGTCTTGTATCTACTACTTTTGGTTCAGTAGATGTTTCGTCAGCAGTTGTAGCTTTTGGTTCTTTGTGGCCATTTGTCGAAACTTCAGCGGTTTCGATTTCGTTCAAAAATCCTTGCAAGTCTTGCCAGTTATCAGCAGCTTTTGCTGGCATTAATTTATCCATGAAGTGCAAGTCAGAAAAGGCATCTTTGCCATAAACAACTTTACCTTTATAGGTATTTTGGCAATCTTCATAGACAAACTTGGGAGTCAACGCCGCACCACCTAATATCACGGGGACACTAATTCCCTTTTCGTTGAATACCTCCAAATTCTCTTTCATGAAGGCGGTAGATTTCACCAGCAAGCCACTCATGGCAATACAATCAGGTTTGTACTGTTTGTAAGCATTGATGATATTTTCCACTGGCTGCTTAATTCCCAGGTTAATCACCTTGTAACCGTTGTTGGACAAGATGATATCCACCAAGTTTTTACCAATGTCATGGACATCGCCTTTAACTGTGGCAATGATAAAGGTTCCCTTGGCATTGTTGCCTGATTCTGATTTTTCCATGAACGGTTCTAAAAACGCCACCGCCGCTTTCATGGTTTCCGCAGATTGCAAAACGAAGGGTAGCTGCATTTGTCCAGAACCGAATAATTCCCCGACAACTTTCATCCCATCTAGCAGGAAGGTGTTGATAATTTCTAAGGGGGGATGTTCTTCTAAGGCTTTTTTCAGATGTTCTTCTAAGCCAATGCGTTCGCCGTCGATGATGTGACGCTTGAGGCGTTCTGGGATGGGGAGACTTTCATCTAAGGAGCGATCGCGCTTAGTTGTTACCCCGGCAAAGGCTGTGGTAAGCTCTCCCAAGGGATCGTATACGCAAACATTACCCTCAAACTTCCGCTCATCATAAATCAACTGCCGACAAATTTCTTGATGGCGTTCGTCAATCTTCGAGAGCGGTAAAATCTTGTTAGCGCTAACAATGGCTGCATCCATTCCCGCCGTCGTCGCCTCGTGCAAAAACACCGAGTTCAGAACCATCCGCGAGGCTGGATTCAAACCAAAGGAAATATTGGAAACACCCAAAATCACATGACATCCAGGCAATCCTTCACGAATACGCCCGATGGATTCAATGGTGGCTTTACCATTTTCTCGGTCTTCTTCAATCCCGGTGGAAATTGGTAACGCAAGGGTATCAAAGAATATTTCTGTGGGTGGTATGCCAAATTCTACAGCTTGACGGTATGCGCGTTGTGCGATCGCAAACTTTTTATCTGCTGTCCGCGCCATTCCATCTTCATCAATAGTACCAATGATTACACCCGCACCGTATTTCTTCGCTAACTCCAGCACTTTCAAAAAGCGCGGTTCCCCATCTTCGTAGTTGGTGGAGTTCAGCAAACACTTACCACCGGCAACCTTTAAACCCGCCTCCATCTTTTCCCATTCGGTGGAGTCAAGCATTAAAGGCAATGTCACATTATTAACAATGCGCGAAACTAATTCGTGCATATCCCGCACGCCGTCACGTCCCACATAATCGACGTTGACATCAAGGATATGTGCGCCTTCTTTGACTTGCGCCCTCGCCATTGAAACGAGTCCATCCCAATCTTCGGCATTTAGCAAATCGCGGCACTTCTTGGAACCACTGGCGTTGAGACGTTCGCCAACAATCAAGAAGGAATTATCTTGGTCGTAGGGCTGAGTGGTGTAAATTGATGCTGCTGCTGGTTCTAAACTTGGGTGTCTAACTTTTGGCTTCAGGTCTTTAGCAAGTTCTGCCAATTGTTGAATGTGTTCTGGACGCGTCCCACAGCAACCCCCAATCACTTGGACACCCAAATCTTCAACAAAATGCATCAATGACATCCGTAATTCTAACGGTGTTAGGCGGTAGTGCGCTTGACCGCCAACGTTTTCAGGTAAACCCGCGTTGGGAATACAGGAAACGATGAAAGGTGAATGTTCTGCCAGATATTTGATATGTGGTTTCATCAAGTCTGGGCCGGTGGCACAGTTTAGACCGAGAATGTCGATTGGGTAAGGTGCCAGAATTGTCAGCACCGCGCTGATTTCGGAACCAACCAACATTGTGCCCATGCTTTCCATTGTCACAGACACCATCAACGGACGGCGATCGCCCTTCTTCGCAAACACCTCTTCAATTCCATTCAGCGCCGCCTTAATTTGCAGCACATCTTGGCAAGTTTCCACCAGAAATAAATCGACACCACCATCCCATAGCGCCTCTGCTTGTTCAGCAAAAGTAGCTTTCATGGTGTCAAAGTCAATATGTCCCAAGGTAGGGAGTTTAGTTGTGGGGCCGATGGAACCTGCCACAAACCGGGGTTTTTCTGGCGTGGAAAATTCCGCAGCCACACGCTTGGCTAATTCTGCGGCTGTCTTGCTGAGGTAATAGGCTTGGTCTGCCAAGTCATATTCTGCCAGCACCAGGGACGTACTGCCAAAGGTATCCGTTTCAATCACATCTGCACCAGCAGCGAGAAAGTCGCGGTGAACCTTAGCGACAGCTTCGGGTTTTGTGTGGACTAAGTATTCGTTACAACCTTCATACTGTGCGCCGCCGAAGTCTTCAGCAGTCAGGTTTTGGGTTTGTAAGTTGGTTCCCATTGCCCCGTCGAAGACGAGGACTGGGCTAGCTGGACTACGCAGGCGTTCAAGGAAAGGATGAGTCATATTTTCCTAGAAGAATTTGGGTTAGTCGTATAATATTCGACTTACTTTATTATTTTCCCAAATTGTGATATTTTTTGCAGCACTTCATAAAGAGCGCCTTAGCGAATGGAATTGCCTGCGGCACACTGCGTGTAGCTTGCTTCTTTGCAGGAGTACGCGGCTACACAAACAAAGCCCACACCGACTTGGGCTAAATGCGTTTTTTTGTGAGACAAAAGTCTGGTTTTGTTTATAATTCCAAAGCCGCTATTAGACAAAAATTCACCTGATTAATTGTCTCAGAGGAAAGAGAACCCAGCTTTCTGAGAATCATAGATTTGTTTAATGTAAAAATTGACTCACAGCGAACTACAGACTCAACTCTAATACCTGCACTGGCAATTTCATCGCCCGTTATTAAGTATTGCGTCACAGTTAAAGGGCGATTAGTGTTGGAGGTACAAGGCACAACCATCAAATCATCAAGAAATTGATTCAATTGATTTGCCGAAATTACAACAGCAGGGCGAACTTTAAACTGTGCCAATCCGGTTGAAGGCATGGGGACTCGACACAACACAACATCACCGCGCTGTAAGCTCATCAGCAAATACTTTGTCGTAAATATCATTTTCAAGGCTTACCCAATCCTGATAAGCCTGAGATTCAACAGCAGAATTAACAGATTTTTCGCCATTCTTGAAAGAAACAGCTAAATCAAGTAATGCTGATAACTGCTCATCACTCAGTTGTTCAATCAGACTTAGAAGTTCTTGACGAATATTCATGGAATTGCCGACTGCTAACTATATTCAATGTATGACATAAAGTGTCGCAGCTATGCCCGTCGTAGATATCGCAATTATAAAGCGATCGCACTTGTAGTGGCGTGGCAAAGCTAAAATGTTGCAAAAAAATTGTAGGTTGGGAGGTACAACATCATATCGCAAGGTATAGGGGCACGCTAGTGCCCCTATACCTTGCGCTTTTCAACAAAACCTTTAGCTTTAGTGTTCTTGTCCCGTTGGTCGGATGAGAATTTCGTTGACATTAACGTGCGGTGGTTGCGTCAGTGCATAAACGATCGCAGCTGCAATATCTTCGCTTTGCAGAGGTTGAATTGACTTGCGTCGTTCTTGAATCTGTTGTTTGGCAACGGGATCGGTAATTTGGTTGTCAATTTCCGTATCCACCAAACCAGGTTCGATGATGGTGACGCGGATGTTGTCTTTGTGGACTTCTTGGCGCAATGCTTCAGACAGGGCATTAACACCCCATTTGGTAGCATTGTAAACACCAATGCCCGCCCGCGCTGTCCGCCCGGCCACTGAGGAGATATTAACTATATGCCCCGATTTTTGCGCCTTCAATAAAGGCAAAACCGCATGAGTAGCATATAGCAATCCTAATACGTTCAGGTCAAAGGATCGCCGCCAGTCTGAGCTATTTCCAGCTTCAATAGTGCCGAGTAAGGCAATCCCTGCATTGTTAACAAGGATATCAACCCTTCCCAATTCGGCATTTGCCTTGGCCACCAAGTTATTTACCTGGGTTTCATCAGTCACATCTGTGACAATGGGCAACGCCTTGCCGCCACTAGCTTCGATGCGTTCTGCTAACGCCTGAATGCGATCGCCACGTCTAGCCGCGACTACTACCGTTGCTCCAACTGAAGCCAAAGCGATCGCCGTTGCTTCTCCTATTCCTGCCGATGCACCAGTGATAATTGCTACTTTTCCTTCTAATTTACCTGTCATTTATCTAACTCCTTAATGATTGATTGATAATCGGGCATTGGGCATCGAAAAGATGCAGAGGGGCAGGGTGCGGGGGGCGGAGGGGAAAATTCTTCTCCCTGCTCCCTACTCCCCTGCACCGTGCCTTTTACTGATCCTCAAAACAGATGCAACTGCTGCCACACTCAGTATTATGGCTGCGAAGCGAAAAGTCCCTTGGAACCCTGCAACGATCGCATCAGGAGGGGCAACAGAGACATCTGCACCCGCAGACATGCTAGCGATCAAGGCTCCAAATACTGCCCCGATCAGAGAAACTCCTACGGTGTTCCCTGAGGTGCGTGACAAAGACAGCAACCCAGAAGCAATCCCTAGTCGTTCCCTTGGTACTGATCCCATAACAGTGCTGTTGTTAGGCGATTGGAATAAACCCAGTCCAATACCGTAAATAAAATAGCGCGATACATAGCCTAGTTCAGTAATTTGAGCATCAAAGGTGCTGATCCCCAGACAGCCGCCAATCATCAGCCCCAGCCCAATTGAACTGATCAATCTAGCACCAAAGCGGTCTGAAAGTGTTCCAGCTAGGGGCGCAACTAATCCACTCAGTACAGGCGATACGGCTAGTAGTAGCCCCACTTTTATCGTCGGATATTGCTTGACTCCCTCTAGAAAGAAAGGGACGATGAGTAGCGAACCACCAATGACAGTAAAGGCTAGCCAGCCACTCAGCAAACCCATACTCAACTGAAGATTGCGAAATAAGTGCAGTTCTAGTAGTGGCTGCTCTACGATCGCTTCAACTACTAAAAAAGTAATGAAACTTAGAGTTGCGATCGCTAATAATACCAGGGCATTAGTACTGGTAAAGCCCTGGCTTTGCCCTTGCGTCATACCCAACCCAAAACTACCGAGGGTCAATAAAGCCAATATGGCTCCAAAAAAGTCAAATTTCTGTTTGCCCTCAACGTGTTCAGAAGGTGGCACCACGCGAACTATTAAGAAACTAGCGATGATTCCTAGCGGTATATTGATGAAGAATATACTATGCCAGCCTGACAAGCTCAAGAGCAGTCCACCAGCAGAAGGGCCAAAAGCAATTCCCAGTGACACTACACTACCGATGACACCAACAGCCCGACCTCGTTCGGAAGAGGGAAAAACTTCTGTGATGATTGCCAAACCAAGCCCAGATATAAACACAGCACCTAGTCCTTGAAGTGCCCGAAAGCCAATCAACCACTCAATACTAGGTGCAAAACCACACAACAGCGAACTGAAAGTGAACAGAACAAGTCCCCCCTGGTATAAGGATTTCTTGCCCCACATATCCCCCAAACGCGTTGCTCCCAAAACTAAACCGGAACTGACCAACTGGTAACTTAATACAGCCCATTGGGTCGTAGGGAAACTCGTGCCAAAGGCTTGTACTAATGTGGGTAAAGCAACATTGATGATGCCCACATCTAGGGTAGACATGAACACCCCAAGTCCGACACCAAGTAAGACCCAATTTTTTTGAGAGCCTGATAAAGCCAGAGGTTCTGCTTGGAATTGTGCCAACGTTTAGCCTCCGCCTTTGATTTTACGTTTATGAATAGTTTGCATACGTATATTCATTGTAAAGTGATGTCCTTGCTACCAAGTTCAGAAAACTAAAGATCGTTTGTCCTTGCTGAAGAAAGTATTGATTCAAGAGCCAGGATGACTACTATAGTTTGATTTATTGCGAGTTTTGAATTGCTTAGACTGCCTGTGGTTGTTTTAATAACTGCACCTTGGGGGCAACCTCTTGGGCAAATAGTTTCATTGTTCGCCTGATGTGTTCGTTCGCCAGTCCTGGCAGATGAATCTTGATCCCCAAGTGGTCTATGTGAGTGGCTACAACATACTCATTAAGTTGTGCGGCAACAGTTTCGGGGGAACCGACGATGTAATTAATGCGCTTCAACATATCTGCTAAGTCTTTTGGCGGCCCTGGGGGGATGCGTCCTTGACGTTGTGCTTCTGTGTATGCTGGTAACTTTTCCCTGAGGCTGAAGAATACTTCGGCTGATGAGGCAACTGTCTTTTGAGCTTCGGCATCTGTCTGGGCAACGTACACTAGCCTAAATCCTCGCAATGCTCCAGTCCCACCGGCTTGTCGATAGATATCGCTATAGATGTTTTGAGCAGATGCTCCTTCTCCTTGTCCGACTAATAGATTGAGACCAAGTTTAGCAGCTAAGACTATGGTTTCGCGATCGCGTACTCCTAACCAAAACAATTTTCCTAACCCTTGGCGGGGTAGTGGTGTAATTTGGGAGCCTTGTCGCTGGGGTGAAAGGTAGTCTAGCACTTCCAGAAGTTGCTCACGAAAGATTCGATGTTTTTCCTCTTGACTGAAGCCAGTATGTTCCATATCAGCAGGACTTCCGTGCCCTAGTCCAAACATCACTCTGCCATTAGTTAGTAAATCCAGCAAAGATACGGATTCTGCAAAACGTAGTGGAGTTTCTAAGGTGAGAATTTTAATTGCTGTGCCAAGTTTAACTCGGGTCGTTTCCCCTGCTAGCCTAGCGATGAAGACTTCTGGAACTGGTAATCGACCATAAAAAGGCCGTTCTCTGATAAAATGATGCTCTCCAAAAGAGCAGGATTCAAAACCCAGGGTTTCAGCTAATTGTACATCAGCGATCGTCTGAGCAAAAAATTCCCGGTCTTCAATATTAGGAGTAGCCCACATTTGGTGGAACAGTCCAATCTCCATTATGATTACCCTCTGCAAATAGTTGGGTTTACCCTATTCAGTACTGAGTGCTGAGTCCTGAGCGCACTCCTGGAGCTATATCAACGATAATGTTTCCCATAATCCGATAACTTGATAGAGATACTGTACTTTATACTAGTTAGCAAACTATCATAGACAACTCTAAGAAGCAAGCTCTAGAGAAAAACCACGTTGCAGAGCGATGTCTACGACGGGCGTAGCTGCGGCACTTTGTTTGAGTAACGATGATAATTCGATAACAATCGGTTGAGCCAATTTTGCCTGATTCTGGCAATCGCTTGACTTTGAAGATAGTGGCTATGAGATTAGGGGATCGCCAAAATAACAATTGCTGTCTCAATATCTATTTTGGCGACTCCCGAAATAGCTTTTGCGATGCCTGCGGCGGGCTGCGCCTACGCTGATCTTGTAAGTTGGGTTGAAGCAAATAAACCCAGCATTATTCAGTTAGACTATAAGTAGACACTTTAGAGGTGTAATTATGACAATAAAAAATATTGATATTCAACAAATTTCTATCAGCATTTCTGATTTATTATCCTTGATGCCAGATGATAATACAGAAATTATTTTAACTAATGGAGATAAACCTTTTGCTAAGGTGATTCCTATCGCTTCTGTGCAGGAAAAAATTATCCCCAAAGCTGGGTTAAATTTGGGTGCTATGGTTATGAGTGATGATTTTGATGAACCTTTACCTGATGATTTTTGGTTGTCATGAAATTTTTGTTAGAGACTCATGCCTTTAATTGGTGGGATAGTGACTCTACAAAACTTTCAAAGCGGGTTTTAGAATTGTTATTAAATCCCGAAAATCTTCGGTTAGTAAGTGTTGTGAGTCTCTGGGAGATTCAAATTAAAACTCAATTAGGAAAATTAACATTAAATCAGCCTTTACCTGAGATAATCCACCAGCAGCAAAATAATGGAATAGAATTTATTGGGGTTAAAGTTAATCATGTTTTAATGTTAGGACAGTTACCTCTACACCATAAAGATCCATTTGATAGGTTGTTAATTTCACAAGCTCAGAGTGAAAATGCTATTTTAGTGAGTAAAGATACAAATTTTTCTAGTTATAGTGTATCTCTTGAATGGTAAATATATCATCTAACTAAATCTGATAAAATATCTAATTAAAATCATAATAAAAAACTTTCATAGTTGGGGATTTAGCCATACAAAGCAGGGAAGTTCTTACTAAATATGCTTTATTTACTTGATATCAACCGTACCATTGCCGAGTGCATCGCAGTCAATCGCCGCACAATCTGATCAATCTCCAAATCTAATATGCTGTAATCAATAACTGCCTGACGAATCGGTGTATGTCCTTGATTCACAGCTAACTCATCTATCCGGGCTGTACGCAGTGCTTGCAGGTGCGGCTGGATTTTTTGCAGCGTTTCTTCCAAGTCAGGTAAGGGCGGTGGGGGGATTTCTTGCTGTATTGCATCAGCTAACTGCTCTAACATTATCGAAACTTGGCGAACAAAGGTTTCTAATTCCGGGAGTGGTACTGTTCCTCGAAAATGTTCGAGATGTACTGCCAAAACTGTCACAGCGTTAGTAAAACGTCCTATGTACAGCAGCAGCGTCATCACTGGTTCTACTAATTCTTTGTGCATTTTCGGTTCGCGCAGCAATCCTTGAAAGGAGGCTTGGGCATTGCCAATTGCCAGTCCAGTTTGTCGCCGTTGACTGATAATGGTAGAGTCACCCTTCTTTGTACCCTGGTAAACAGCCATCACATCGCTAAAGTATTTGTGACATTCTCGTAGCGCCGTGGCGAGTTGACTGGGTAAGCGATCGCGTTCCCAATTTGGCCAGATAAAATAATGACTTGCAAAAGCCAGTCCCGCGCCAATTAATGTATTTAATACCCGAAAGCCTGCAAATTGCCAACCAATGGGATGACCAATATCGATAATCAGTAAGACAAATATTGACAAGAAAACTACTGAATACCCATAGTTGAAACGGATCAGGGAAATGCCAAAAAATACTGTCAGCAAAATGATTATGTCTAATACAACCTTACTCGTGATGGTTGCAAGTATAACAGCAGCTAAAATAGCTCCCAAGATAGTCCCGCCAACTCGCTGAAAAAACCTCTGGAAAGTTGCACCCAAGTTTGGTTTAAGGACTAGCATGATTGTCAGTGTTACCCAATACCCCATTGGTAGATTGGTAACGCTGTATAATATTACGCCTACAGTCAGACTCACACCAATGCGGAGAGTATGACGAAAGATTGCTGAGTCTAAGGTGAGGTTTTCTTTGAGTAAACTTAAGAGCGATCGCTGTTCCTCTTCAACTAAAAGAAGTCTATCTACATCTCTGCGACTAATTTTGCTGCGATCTTCCAGAGATTTAGCTGTCTGAGCCGTGTATTGCAATTGCTTAATCAACTTTTCTATCGTTAGCACCAGGTTAGTGAGAGCAACGAGAGTTGTGTAGTCTGTCTCACTCCCCGCAATTACTTTTCTTTGCAGACTTTCTTGTTCCTTCAGAGCCTCATAGATGCGCTGAAGATTTCCGAGATCGATGCTAGCAGACTTACGAGATATGACTTTCGCTATGGCTTGAAGAATGACTGATATTTCTTGGAGTGCATCGTCTACTAATTGCTGGACTGTGTAATATTGCTGATTTTGGAAGTGAGTTTCTATTAACTCTGTTAAAGCAATCACTGAGCCAAGCAAGCGATCACCATCTTGAATTAGTACCAAAAACTGCTCATTTATCCAACACCGAGCCGGCTGTCCAATCCGTAATGTACCTAAAGTAGTGCGTGCTGTCTCTAACGCCTTTCTAATTTCGAGAATACTTTCAGGTGTTGTGACTTTATCTACAAATTTTTGAATGTAGTTAGCGATCGCATTTAAGCAGTCAGCTAAAGCTATCCTTAGTGGATCGTAAGGTCTAAAGGGCCACATTACTAAGGAAAGTAGCATCGCCCATCCACCTGCAATTAGACATAATAGCGATCGTATCAGTGCAGTTTCTAAGTCTCCTGGTTGTGCAATCGTGGTAATAAATGATATCCCTACCACCAGACCAACATTTGCCCCAGCATTACCATAGAGCGACGCAAAACCTGAAGCAAGTCCCCAAATAAATGTCAGCACCACAGCTAGTAATGGAACTTTAGCGACTAGAGTCCCCACAAATACTGAAACAGCTATTCCCACAGTCGCCTGTGCCATCGCCTTAGCTTTAATTTGATAAGGGCCACCAACATTTGCTAAATTAACAAAATAAGCCATTAAACCAACCAATAATCCGCTTTCCCTTTGGTTGATCAGTTGCCCAATTAGCATGGGAACCCCCAACCCTAACACTGCTCGCAAGCCATTGGATATTGCTGGTTTTCCTGGCTCTGACTGAATCAGAAACTTGAGGAAATTACTTCGATTTAACTGCATTATTTTTGTTAATAAAACAAAATTTTTATCTGGATTTTCTTAATATTCTGATATATTCAGATTTATTCTAATTCATCGTGTGCAGTAAAAGCTTTTCCAAAAACTGAATATTAGGATGCACATTTTGCCACTTTATAATTCATCCTTAATTATTCGTTAATAGATTTCAGGAGGAGAAGAGTTTTCCCCTCCGCACCCCGCCCCTCTGCCTCTTTTCAATGCCCAATGCCCAATTCAATCACGCAATACGTAGCCAACACCACTCACAGTTTGAATGAGGCATTTTTCGTTATTGGCTTCAAGTTTCAGGCGCAGGTAGCGAATGTAAGCTTCTATAATATTGGCATCGCCGATGAAGTCATAACCCCAGACTTCCTCTAAAATGCGATCACAGGTAATTACCTGTCGCGGATGGGCTAATAAATATTCTAGTAAATCAAATTCCTTGGCAGTTAACTCAATTAACCGCTGATTTCGGTACACTTCTCGCGTGCGACGATTTAAACTTAGGTCTTCAAATTCTAAAACATCTGTGGCGTCTGCTTGGTAGCTTCTTCGTAGGTGAGCGCCCACTCTAGCTAATAATTCATCAACGCTGAAGGGTTTAATGAGGTAATCATCAGCACCAGCATCTAAGCCTGGAATGCGATCGCTCACTTCATCTTTGACGGTTAATAAAATTATTGGCACTTTATTAATAATATTTCGCAAGGGGCGATAAATTTCCAACCCCGACAAACCAGGCAACATCCAATCTAAAATTACTAAATCCAGATGTAACTCACGCGCTGCGGTGAGTGCAGTTAATCCATCGTAGGCAATACTGACTTGATAGCCTTCATAATTCAATTCCAATTCGACAAATCGTGCCAGTTTGACCTCATCTTCAACCAGTAAGATGTGCGTCATAATGATGTTAATGATTTCAGCAGGGTACGGTAAGCAATAATACGGTCAGGAAACACTGTCTTCGAGGCGTCAGCTACTTACAGCTATTTTCAAGGTAAATAGACCACGCGGTAGGGGCACAGCAATGTTGTGCCCTGACGACAGATGTGGTTCAAATACATGAAAACTACTGTAATAGCCAAACATCTATTAGGTGTACGTTAGCTTAGTATAAACCTGAGTAAGTAACAACCGTAAGTCTGCAATTACCAATTGCTGCTCGATCAAAGAACGATACAACTGCCTATTAGCAATAGGCTGTGACATCTTCACCGCATTTATCGGCAAGATAACAGAGCGCTTTAAAACGCAAACCAACCACTTCTTCGTACAGAGGATTTAATTTACACATCGGTGGAATATGCAATAGCTTCCGACCAAACAGCGTGATGTCTCGCTCAAAAGGACACTGAGCAGGAATAGCTTTGCACAGAAAATGAGCTACTTGGGAGTGATGAATTTCTATAGTTTCCAACCACTCGCGGACTGGGTGCAGGAGATCATTGTGTAACCGGATTTGAATAAAGTTTGTCATAATTTTTCACCTTGATAATTTCAAACTATAGAAATCATATTTGATTTCTGAAAAAGACTACGAGATAATACGGAGGGATAGTTTTGTCTAACAGCGAACAATGATAAAGCAGCATCTACAAGCTAATATTGGGGAACTACAAGAATTTATAGATAGTCGTCCAGATGCACGTGAGGTCAGGAAAGCATTGGCAGTAAAGCTGGTTTATCAAGGCTACAAATATGAGGAAATTCAAACAATTTTAGATGTATCTGTTGGTTCGATAACTTGCTGGAAGAACGCCTATAAGGAATATGGAATTTCGGAACTACGCTTAAATTATCAAGGTAGAAAGAGTTATCTGAGCGAGAAACAGCGAGAAGAAGTATTAAGTTGGTTGCAAACTAAAGATATTTGGAAACTGGGTGAACTGGAGTACAAATTAGCATTTGAATATGATGTGATCTACGAATCAAAACGAAGCTATTACGATTTGTTTGACGCGGCAGGAATTAGTTGGAAGAAAACCACTGCCTTGAATCCAAAGGCGGACATTGAGGCTGTTGCCGCAAAAAAAAACAGATTGAGTCATTGTTGGCAAGTAACAGAGAGGAAATAGAATCAGGAAAGCTGAGAGTATTATTAATCGATGAGTGTCATCTGCTCTGGGGAGACCTAACAGGATACATTTGGGGAAAAACTGATCAAGAAATTGCAGTGGAAGTAATTAACGAACGAGATAAACAGACATACTACGGGGTGGTTGACTATTCTTTTTGGAAAGTTACTCCTTAAAGCTTACAAAGCTGGCAATTCAAACAATACAATTGATTATTTACGTTATTTATTAGACCAGTCCCCCAATCAAAGATTACTTCTTTTTTGGGATGGTGCTTCTTACCATCGTTCACATCTGGTTC
>NZ_JABXKK010000090.1 GCF_017115045.1 Nostoc sp. NMS8
CCCTTTTCCCGCACCCTCTTGACAAATGTACAATCATTCTAACCTCTCACGGATGGGCTGGAACAAAGAAGGAATATTTACTCAAACAGATTGAAGATGCTGGTAAAAGTTTAAAACTTCCCCAGCAGAAAGCAGAATCTAGCGTTTCTCAGAACAAAAGAGAATTAGACGAGCTTCAAACTGCACTTGACTGGTTAAAAAAGTTGGGAGTGCGAGAAGACGAACGAGCTAATAAAAATCAAGGTTATTGGAAATTTACCCTGACGTTAAAACATCAGACAGCAACGAGAAAAGATAATCTGGAGGTGGTTAAGCAGAAGTGGAAGGAACACCAAAAGACGAATTTAAAAGAAACATCCCAGGTAGAAACAATAGATAATAGCTCTGATTGGCAAGAAAAATGCCGCGCTATGCTCGAAAAGCACAAGCGTCTCACCACAAATGAGTTGCTGTTTGCTGATGATGAGATGAAATTTGAGTTAGACGCAATTCATGTCCCTTTAGCATTGGTGGAACGTAAAAAACCGAATAAATACGGCGAGGATATTTCCGCAGAACAAGGTTCGCGACTTTACGAACCAAGTGATGAAGAGAAACAGAAGAAGCTTAAACATAAGGATTTTTTAGAGCAAGTTATCCGTGATGGTGTTGGTAAAACTCAAGGACACCGCATCGCTTTAATTGGAGAACCGGGTGCGGGAAAAACTACTCAGTTGCAAACTATAGCTTTTTGGATATTAGACAACAATCTGGGTTTACCAATTTGGATTTCTTTGGCAGACTTGCAAGGAAAGAGTGTAGAAAATTATCTGTTGCAAGATTGGCTGAAGAATGCTTTAGAAGTGGTGCGTGTAAAAGAAGAACAGGAAAACACTTTTGCAGATTTATTCAAAAATAATCGTGTGTGGTTGTTATTGGATGCAGCAGATGAAATGTCTTCACTCCAACCATTAACTGAGATTTCCCAGCAGTTAGAGGGATGGATCAAATATGCGCGAGTTGTGCTGACTTGTCGGATGAATGTTTGGGAAGTAAACGGCGGCGCTTTAGATAAGTTAGATTTCAAGACGTATTGGTTACTCAATTTTGAATATCCGAAACAAGTCCAAGAGTTTATTGGGCGTTGGTTTCACAACAGGGATGCAGACAAAGGTAAAAAATTATGGAAAGAACTGCATAAAGCTGAACGTCAGCGCATCCAAGATTTAGTTAAAAATCCTTTGCGGTTGGCGCTGTTGTGTAGCATTTGGCAAGGTTCCGATCAAGGTTTACCGGAAACTAAAGCCGGACTTTATCAGCAGTTTGTTAAGCAGTTTTACACTTGGAAAAAAAATAGCTTTTGCAAAACTCAAAAGCAGCGACAAACACTAAATGCAGCACTGGGACGTTTGGCAAAGCGGGCAATTAACGCAGAAACTTCTCGCTTTCGTTTGCGCGATGAGTTTGTAAGTAATGAATTGGGCGATCCAGAAGAGGAGGATTCTCTATTTTGGTTAGCGTTAAAGTTAGGATGGCTAAATGAAGTTGGACTGGCTGCGGAATCAGCAACAAAAGAGAAAGTTTACGCTTTCTACCATCCCACATTTGAGGAATATTTTGCAGCGTTGGCGGTTAAGAATTGGGACGAGTTTCTTAATCATGTTCCTGACAACCCCGTGCTAGGCGTTTATCGCATTTTTGCCCCGCAGTGGAAAGAGGTGATTTTGCTGTGGTTGGGACGTGAGGATGTGGAGAGGAAGGAGAAGGAAGAGTTTATTCAGGCGTTGGTGGAATTTGATGATGGCTGCGGAGAATACAGAGCTATTGATAGAGTCACAAGGGGATTTTACGAGTTTCGCGCTTATTTTCTTGCTGCTGCTGCGGTTGAGGAGTGGAAAAATTCTTGCAACGCAGATGCTATTGTGACGGAAATTGTTAAATGGGGTTTTGGTGAGTTTAAGGTTGAACAAAACGATTGGGTAAAATTTCTCTACCCAATTATTGAGGAAGCACAGACAGTACTACCTCAGACAAATCGCATAAAAGCGATTGATGCCTTAATTGAGTTAATCGACAAATCACAGCTGAATAATTTTACGCGAAGACAAGAACCACAACTGAATAATTTTACGCGAAGGCAAGCAGCATATAGCTTAGGACAAATTGACCCTGGCAACCAAAAAGCGATTGATGCTTTAGTGGAGTTAATTGGCAAACCACGACTGGATAATGGTACCCGATGGCAAGCGGCAGAAAGCTTAAAGAAAATTGGCTCTGGCAATCAAAAGGCAATTGATGCCTTGGTGGAGTTAATCAGGAATCCACAACTGTATCATGATATCCAAAGGCAAGTGGCATCTATTTTAGGGCAAATTGATCCTGGCAATCAAAAAGCGATTGATGCTTTGGTGGACTTAATCAGCAAACCACAACTGGATGATGATACCCGATGGCAAGCGGCAGAAAGCTTAGGACAAATTGACCCTGGCAACCAAAAAGCGATTGATGCTTTGGTGGACTTAATCAGCAATCTACAACTGGATGATGATATCCAATGGGAAGCGGTAAAAAGCTTAGGGCAAATTGGCTCTGGCAATCAAAAAGCGATTGATGCTTTGGTGAAGTTAATCGACAATCCACAACTGGATGATGATACCCGAAGGCTAGCAGTATCTAGCTTAGGGCAAATTGGTTTTGGCAATCAAAAAGCGATTGCTGCTTTGGTGGACTTAATTGGCAAACCACAATTGGATGATGATATCCGATGGCAAGCGGCAGAAAGCTTAGGGCAAATTGATCCTGGCAATCAAAAAGCGATTGCTGCTTTGGTGGAGTTAATCGGCAATCCACAACTGGATGATGATATCCGATGGCTAACGGCAGAAAGCTTAGGGAAAATTGACCCTTGCAACCAAAAAGCAATTGATGCTTTAGTGGAGTTAATCGGCAAACCACAACTGAATAATTCTACCCGATGGCAAGTGGCAAAAAGCTTAGGGCAAATTGGCTCTGGCAATCAAAAAGCGATCGCTGCTTTGGTAGAGTTAATCGGCAAACCAGAACTGGATGATGATATCCGAAGGCTAGCAGCATATAGCTTAGTAAAAATTGACCCTAGCAACCAAAAAGCAATTGATGCTTTGGTGGAGTTAATTGGCAAACCACAACTGGATGATGATACCCGAAGGCTAGCAGCATATAGCTTAGGGAGAATTATGTTAGAGGAACAAATGCCGAGTGTTATCACTGTGTTGAAGGATTACTTATCACCTGAAACTTACAAAAATGATTTTGAGCAATTTGATATTTGCTACGAAGTTATCTGGAAGTGCGCCCAAAGTATGCCCTACCCCGCTTTTTATCAAGCTTGGCATCAACAAGAGAAAGTGAAAGATGGGGAGTAGGAAAGAAAAATACTTACTCCAGCTAAAACATAAGCGAAATGTGGAAGCAGCAATCCCTTGTCAAGACGCGATTCATCGCATCTCGTAAATCTATCGCGTCTGATATTTCCGCAATCCAGGAAATGCGATCGCCCCTAGTAAAGCAGATATTGTAAACAGAATGGGAATGCGATCGTTTTTTGCTGCGATAAATTGATTAAGCGATCGCCTTTATGGTTCATATACCTCACTGCGATGAGCGATCCTTCAGGGCTTTAATGTTGGGGTGCGATCGCGGAGTTTGTTCTAACTGCTGCAAACATCGGGAAATTTTCTTAGCAAAAGCCTTGTCAGCATTGACATAAACTTCTTGGACATCGGGATGAAGAAAACTTCATACATCAGAGCGAAGAGTTCTCCAGGCGGTGTATTGGGCTTTAGGCGTTGCTTGATTTTGCTTAACTCGCTCTAACAATCCAGGAATTGCCAAAAGTTCTTGGGTTGCAGCTTCGCTTTCAGCATTTGCCAAATAAGCAGCAAAATCAGTTAGCACCTGTAATCGTTCTGGAGATAGTTGCTGGAGTAAGTCATGAAGCTGTTGCTGTAACTCTGCGACAGAAATCAAATCTGCTGATGACCCATCATCTATCGGAGAATTATCGGTAGTATTCATTGCCTACTTCAAAATTTCAAGGTTTAGTTTTTATTATGCCGCGATCGCTGGAGATAATGGAAGCAACTAGCTTTTATACTTCACTTTTAACCAAGTTCCCTACTATAACTGAAAACTATTTATTGTCTCATTCCCTATTGACGGGTATAACGATGTTTCACCCCAATCGGAAAATATTCAGCATCACCCATTGCAGCTAATGCAACCTGTGGTGTTTGATATTCTACCGGAATATAATTAGCAAACTCACTATTTAGACGTAACAGTTGTGAAAGAATAGAAGATGCGATCGCAACTCTTCGATCTTCACTACCCTCTACCCCTGCTCCTAACTCCACAACCACTGATAAAAATCGATTCTTGTCTGCATCTTCCTTCACCTGCAAGACAAATTTACCCGTTACCCATTCTTGGATTCCTGGTTGTTCTAATCCCACCGTCACATTTTCGGGATAGATATTTGCACCAAAGTAGGAAACTGTAAAGTTGGAACGGCCAAATACATAAACGAAAGGTAGCTGATGAATACCTCTTGGTGATTCTTGAGTGTCAGAACGGAGATTTTCCAGCGGGTTAAATCCCCATTCTGCTAAAAATTGCAGCATGGCATCATAACTAATTATTCCGCCAGTATCTAAAATGTCATAACGCACTAAGGGAATACCGTTATCTCCCGAAAACAACAATCCGCCATCCTGAACTTCAAAAAAGCGACTGCAAGGATCGTATTGTACTAGTGTGGGTAAACGCGATTCCCCAAATAAGGCTCTAGCAGCATCGGGATTTTCTGCTAAAAAACGGCGAATACAAATACTTAAAGGTGTTTCATTACCCAAAACTCCGGCATCCGCAGTGCCGTAAAGTGATGCAAAATCATAGCAAGGATTTTGTGAACCAATTCTCGCGCCAACTAAACTCCGCCATTCTTCACTAAATACTTCTCCTGCCATCACTAATTTAATCTGATATTGCTGCCACTCCACACCACGAGCGATACCAGTATCAATGACATCTTTTAAAAATGGCGGGTATCCCAATAACACCACTTGTTCAAATTCTGAACCAAGTTCTTGGACAACTCGCAATATTTCTTCTTTATTGTTACCAGGAGTAATTACAGTGATGAGATAACCTTTGCTAGCAAGATAACGACAGCAATTAGTAGTGAACATCCCACCTACCCAAGTGCCCAAAGTGAAACAAATCACTGCTAGGGTACGTCTAGCATCTGAGTAAAAACTATCGTGAAAAATCTGTTCAAAGCGTGTGGCGATTTGGAGTTCATCTGTGAAAAAACGAGGCCAAAATGTCGGTTTACCACTAGAACCTGATGAAGCAGCTATCATGTCGCACGCTTCTAGTTGTCCGTTGTGGCACAAGTCAGCTAAGGGATAACGCAGGATATAATTTTGTTTAGCGATCGCTGGGAGTTTTTGAAACTCCTCTAAGGTTTGAATAGTGGCGGGATTAATTTCTCTTTCTGCTAAAAACGCCTTGTAGGCAGGTACATTAGCCGCTACATCGTGAAATAAACTCAAAGCTACCGAAGTTTGAGTATTGAGATGCCGTTGCAGTATCGTTTCTAGGGGGGTAGACAAAAAATCTTCAAATGCTTTAATTACTTGCTGTTGTCTTGATTTCCGGTTCATGACCCTTGTTATTTATCCTGAAGTAAAATCAACACCGTTAAAATAATGACGCTCGCGGACTCGCTACCGCTACGCTAACGTAATTCGTAATACTCGCCAAAGGCGAGAAGCAAGCTACGTAATTCGTAATGAAGCTCGTTCCTCTCTACGAGATGCTGCGCGATCGCTGGCGTAATTCGTAGGATATCCGAAAATGGGGATAGGCGCGTTGTAGTAATTCAATAAAACCTTAATTTATCCTTCAGCACCATGCAGCTCTATTGCAGTAAACAACATACAAATAATGGTAGTAACCGCTTTTGTACCCATTGTGGTGAACCATTACCTCTAGCTGTGGGACAGGTTGTAGATAATCGCTATCAAATTATCCGTCAACTAGGACAAGGTGGCTTTGGACGCACCTATTTGGCGGAGGATAGAAATAAATCGCATCAAACCTGTGTGCTGAAGGAATTTGCACCCCAAGTCCAAGAACAACAAGATTTACAAAAAGCTAAAGAGTTATTTGAACGAGAAGCAAATGTTCTGAAAAAACTCCAGCATCCACAGATTCCCCGTTTTCACGCCTCGCTACAAGTGAAAATAGGCGCTAAAGATTTTTTCTTTCTCGTGCAAGATTATGTGGATGGGGATAATTACTACCAGCTATCAGAACAGCGTGAAAGTCAAGGCCAAACCTTTAGTGAAGAGGAAGTAATCACCCTCCTGCAACAGATTTTACCAGTCTTATCCTACATCCACTTACAAGATGTCATTCATCGTGACATCTCTCCTGATAACTTGATTTGGCGGCGTTCTGATAATTTGCCAGTGCTGATTGATTTTGGCGGTGTCAAGCAATTGCCCGCTTCTCAAGGTTTTTGGCGCACCAAGTTGGTTGGAAATAATACTCTGCTGGGTAAAAAAGGCTACGCTCCCGAAGAACAACTACGGCAAGGACAAGCCTTTTTTAGTAGCGATTTATATTCTTTAGCTGTGACTGCATTAGTGTTGTTCACAGGTAAAGAACCACAAAAATTATACGATAGCTATCAAGGAATTTGGAGATGGGGCAAAGAAATCCAAGTTAGCCCGCAATTGGAAGCAGTGTTAAAAAAGATGCTAGCTTATAAACCGAGCGATCGCTATCAACGAGCCGAGCAAATCCTCAAAGATTTACCATCCCCAACTGCGACTAAATCCCCAGGTAATTATATTACTAGCAAGATTAAGACGATGGTAGTTGCTCCGGGAAGACAACGCGCCAGTGCTATTGTGAGTAGATTTCAGAGCAAAACGCAAGCAATCGCTAAACCGATGTCTTGGCCTGTTTGGATTCGCCCTTTTGCAATCAGTTTAGGGGGAACGGCTTTAGTGGGATTAACTTTAGCGGCGGGAAATGCAGCCCTTCGGGCTGTAACTTCAATCACCATCCCATCAATTTCATTACCTTCATTACCGCAAATTCCCCAATTTCCAAGTAGTAAGCCAGTTAGCGACAAAGGAAAAAATAGTGATCTCCAAAAAATTATCAGTCGTCGTCAACAGCTAGAAATTCCTGAAGGATTTTTGATTCGCTTTGTAGATGATTTATTTTATACAAAAAAACCTGAATTAAAAGGACGCAGCCTGACATCTAAACCGGAAGATGCTGGTTTACGAGATGAATGGTCTGGTGTCGCTGACGATTTATTAAATAAAATAGAACAGGCTGATATCAGTACAGCATCTCGTCAAAAACTGGGTAAATATACGGCACAAGATTACGAAACATGGAGACGACAAGCGCGATCGGGGCAGTTTGGGAATTATACAATCGATCAGCTAACCAAAGATACAAATGAAAAATTTGATCGGTTGTTTCCTGGTCAGCAGCGTGGGAAACTGAATCAACAGACTTTTGGTCAAGTTTGGTATGCGATCGCAGCCGATCAAGTCAGTAAAGTACAATCTGGCAAGTAAGGGGATTGGGGAAGGTGGGGCCCCCTCTGGGGATAAGGGGTAATGGGGACTGGGGAAGAGTCACAAATAACTAATGACTAATGACTAATGACCAATTACTAATAACTAATGACTAAAATATATTGTTCTAAAGGACATGAAAATTCCCCAGGTAGTCGCTTTTGTCTCCAGTGTGGTGAAAAATTGTCGGGTGCGTCCATGAGTTATAGTATCCAACCGGGATTAACCTTAGGCGATCGCTATGTAATTGTGCGTCAAATTGGCCAAGGTGGCTTTGGACGCACTTATTTAGCTGAAGATGTCAACCGTTTTCGAGAACTTTGTGTCTTAAAAGAATTTTCTCCGCAAGTTCAAACCGCTTATGTTGTCCAAAAAGCTGAAGAACTGTTTGAGAGAGAGGCGAGTGTTCTTTATAAATTGCAACATCCCCAAATTCCCCGCTTTCGGGAACTGTTGCGGCTAAATTTAGGCGGCAAAGAATATCTATTTTTGGTGCAAGATTATGTCGAAGGGGAAACTTACAACTCGTTGTTAAATGACCGAATACAACAGGGTTTGCGCTTTACCGAGGCGGAAGTACGCCAATTGTTGCAGCAACTTTTACCAGTGTTGGAATATATTCACTCCATTGGCGTTATTCATCGAGATATTTCTCCAGATAACTTAATGCTTCGCACTGTTGACAAACTGCCAGTATTAATTGATTTTGGCGGTGTCAAACAAGTAGTAGCAACCGTTGCTTCGGAATATTACCAACCCGGTATGGTCGCATCTTCCCCATCACCAACCCTATTAGGTAAAATAGGTTTTGCTCCCCCAGAACAGATGCAAACTGGGTTAGTATCTCCCCACAGCGACTTGTATGCCTTGGCAGCATCAATGTTGGTTTTACTGACAGGAAAACAACCCCAAGAATTAATTGATACTTATACTCTCAGTTGGCAGTGGCGGCGTGAAGTTAACCTGAGTCAAATTTTGGGACAAGTATTAGATAAAATGCTATCTGCCAGACCAAGCGATCGCTATCAATCAGCCCGTCAAGTACTCCAAGCTATCAACTCACCCCCCCCAGCAAACTATCCCCCGACTCAATACCCCACTCCACCACAACCCACATCCGCCACCGTCGCCATCTCCCCACCTCCCCAAACTCCCTCATATCCTCCATCTCCCTCATCTCCCCCCTCTTCCTCGTGGTGGACACCAACAAAAACCTTTCTAATAACGGTGCTAGCAGCTAGTAGTATTGGATTAATTTGGTGGGGATTGACTGGCCGCCGCGATATCGGGGAAGTCAAACCTAATCCCACAGCTAGCCCAATTCCAACCAGTGAACAACCAACCGATCCTTTAGCGCAATATTCACCAGCAGAACGGCAGCGTAAAGAAAAATTAAGCGATCGCCGTCAACAATTGGGTATTGGCTCTAACTTCTATGTAAACTTGGTGAATCAAGTTTTTTGGGATAGAAACCCCAGTTTACGGGGACGCACTCTCAGTAATGGTTCCGAAGATGAGAGTTTGCGCGCAGAATGGGATACAACCGCCTCAGAATTACTAGAAAAACTTGCACCACTGAGTTCCAATGCCCGCCGACAACTGGGAAGTTACACAACTGCTGAACGCGATCGCTGGAAAGTGGAAGTCAATCAAATCAACGTTGGTAGTCGTTCCTTATATGATTTGGGAGATGCTGCTTTTTTCAGTGTATTTCCTGAACAGCGGGGTAAAAATTTCCAAGGTCAACCCATTGGACAAGTTTGGTATGGTTTTGTTAGCGATCAACTTAGCGCTATCCTTGCCGGTAGCACTTTCCAGAAACTTGTCTTTGATGCAGGTGCGATCGGCAAAACGGTTAACGGTACTCTTCAAGCTGGTGGTGGTAAGGTATTTATTGCTGGACTTGCCAAAGACCAATCTCTAGAATTGAAACTACAAGGAAATTCTCAAGTTTTATTATCAGTCTATTCACCCTCTGGTAAAATTCAATTTCTAGAAGATTCTACCAAGCGTAGTTTGTCAACTAAATTACCAGAAAACGGATTTTACGAGTTTGTTGTGGTTTCCACAGCATCAAAACCAGTAGATTATCAACTCACCATCACAGCAGAAACTCCCACGCCAACGCCAACTTCTACCCCATCGCCCACAGCAACACCTACAGAAACTCCGACACCAACGCCTACAGAAACTCCCACAGCAACGCCAACGGAAACTGCCACTCCGACACCCACACCGACGCCGGAGACAAAACTCTAGTAGTCTGTCCCAAAAGTTTTGATAGGTGAATCAGTAATAATCAGAGCAGTCCAACATCTCTTGCTTTAACCAAACCGTATTGCCCCCACTCCCCTCAGCCAGACATGAGATGAAAAGCTTAACTCTTCCCTCGATTTCAGATATAAACTAGCGGGGGAGGGATCGATAAGAACTAGGGGTATTTTTGTGCGCCTGCTGACAACAGTGGCAGCTTTACGCTGCTATTTAATTAAACGCTGCTTAGAAAACAAACAGATAGCGGTTACTGAGGATCTGAAACTAGATGACATTACTGGCTGGTATCAGACGGCAGTTGGTCTGGTGCCAACGATGGGGAATTTGCATCAAGGTCATTTAAGTTTGATCCAACGGGCGAGACAAGAAAATTCTACGGTGATTGTAAGTATTTTCGTTAATCCGCTGCAATTTGCTCCCAATGAGGATTATCAACGCTACCCCCGCACTTTAGAGCAAGACCAACAACTTTGCGAACAAGCTGGGGTAGATGCCATTTTTGCACCGACTCCTGAAGAAATGGCAGTTCCGCAGAAGAGTATACAAGAATCAAAAGTTACACAAGTTATCCCCCCATCTGCTATGATAACAGGCTTGTGTGGTCGTTCTCGCCAAGGTCACTTTCAGGGTGTAGCTACGATTGTTACCAAACTTTTCAATTTGGTGCAGCCTAATCGTGCCTACTTTGGTCAAAAAGATGGTCAGCAACTAGCAATTATTAAACGCTTAGTAGCTGACTTAAATTTGCCAGTAGAAATTGTTGCTTGTCCAACAGTGCGGGAAGCTTCGGGTCTTGCTTTCAGTTCTCGTAATCAATATTTGACTGGAACGGCAAAAGAGCAAGCAGCGGTATTATATCGTGGCTTGCGACGGGCTGAAGCTGCATTCATTGCAGGCGATCGCAATAGCAACAAGTTAATAGCAGTGGTACAGCAAGAAGTGGCAATGGTCAGCACGGTTTTAGTGGAATATATTGAATTGGTTGAACCGACTACGTTGATGTCTTTAGAAAAAGTTGAGGAGGAAGGAATGTTGGCGATCGCAGCTCGTCTTGGTGCTACACGTTTGATTGACAATACGATATTGCGCGATCGTCAACCTATTATCGCCATTGATGGCCCAGCCGGTGCTGGAAAATCGACAGTGGCGCGGCAAGTGGCAGCAAACCTAAGTTTAGTGTATTTAGATACAGGAGCGATGTACCGTGCTGTCACTTGGTTAGTACTACAACAAGGGATTGCTATTGATGATGAATGTGCGATCGCAGAATTAACTAATCAGTGCAAAATTGAACTTACTCCCACCCAAGACTTACAAGCGTCTGTGCGGGTTTGGATTGATGGTCTTGATGTTACCCAGGCAATTCGCACTATTGAAGTAACTTCTCTTGTATCGGCGATCGCAGCACAAAGCGCTGTCCGTCAAGCACTGGTTAAACAACAGCAAAACTGGGGTAAAAGAGGTGGTTTAGTGGCTGAAGGTCGGGATATCGGTACTCACGTGTTCCCCGATGCCGAAGTGAAAATCTTCTTAACCGCTTCAGTCAGCGAACGCGCCCGTCGTCGCCAGCAAGACTTTAACAAACAAGGTCAACCCGAAGTGAGTTTAGAGCAGCTAGAACACGACATCGCCGAACGTGACTGGAAAGATAGCAATCGCAAAGTTTCTCCTTTGCAAAAAGCAGCAGATGCGATCGAAGTTCAAACCGATGGTTTGGACGTGTCTGAAGTCACAGCACAAATCGTTAACTATTACCAGCAACGTTTATCTGGGTGGTAATCACGGCTGTTTGCTGTTAGTTGTTTAATTTCAAAGGGTGGTGGGTGAATGATTATTCACTTACCATCCTCAAAACTGTATTTAGAGAATGTTTGAAAAGTCCTTTTGTCGGTAACAAAACATTCTAGATCCCCCTAAATCCCCCTTTTTAAGGGGGACTTTGATTCCGGTTCCCCCCTTTTTAAGGGGGGTTAGGGGGGATCTAAACGTGCCTAAACTCACAGTGAAAAACTTTTCAAACAACCTCTTAGAGTACTCCAAGTAAAAAAATGCCCAATTGTCATTGCAAGTGAAGCGAAGCAATCCCAGTCATTGCGATTGCTTCGCTTCACTCGCAATGACGGGTTTTAGATTATTTATTTTTTGGAACAACTCTTAAAAACAAAATAGCTAATTTGACTATTGGCTATCTTGATTGAAAATCAAGCTTTGAGCCTTGTACTAAAAATATTAGATTAATTAAGCATTAAATCATCTGGCTTCAGACTGACTTTTCACATCGCAATAATCGTACTCAAGATGGAAGTACGAAAGCCTTAATTACTAAACGCTAATTACTTATTAGTCTCTGGAACTTGTGAAATATTAGCCATTTTTATTTATAGTCAGCGATTACTAGCGATTTAACTTATCACAAAAGTACTTTGTTTTCATCTTCACTTTGGTAGTAGAATAACGATGTTAAGTTTTATGTTTCATCATGAAAAGCATAAAACTGTCAAAAACAAAAGCTGCTAATTTCCTAAGCTTCTGCAATAGCTTTCAACTGGAAACCGGTAAAGAGAGGATTTCATAAAATGACATTTACACTACCCGCCCTACCCTACGAATTGAATGCTTTAGAGCCTTTTGGTATATCAGGCGAAACCTTAGAGTATCATCATGGCAAGCATCACAAAGCTTATGTAGACAACCTGAACAAGCTGGTTGAAGGTACAGAACTTGCCAATAAGTCTTTGGAAGAGGTAATCCAAATTTCCTTCAAAGACTCCTCTAAAGCGGGAATCTTCAACAACAGCGCCCAAGTTTGGAACCACACCTTCTTCTGGAATTCCTTAAAACCAGGCGGTGGCGGCACACCTACTGGTGAACTTGCAGCCAAGATTGACAAAGATTTCGGTAGCTTTGACAAATTCAAAGAAGAGTTCTCTAACGCTGCTGCAACTCAGTTTGGTAGCGGATGGTCTTGGTTAATTGATGATGGTGGTACGCTGAAAGTTATTAAAACACCAAATGCAGAAAATCCACTAGCTCATGGACAAAAAGCACTCCTAACCTTGGATGTTTGGGAACACGCCTACTACATTGACTACAGAAATGCCCGTCCAGCGTTCATCAAGAATTTCCTAGACAAAGTGGCTAACTGGGACTTTGCTGCTGAAAACTTTGCTAAAGCTTAATCATTTGTCAGTCTTAAATTGGTTGTGACAGTAGCTTTTAATAAATATATAAAGCGGAGACAACCAGTTAATTTATCAATAATTACCAGCAGTCATGACTAGTGTCGTGGCTGCTTTTAATTATTTGGGCAAATTAGATATTTTAATAATTTTCAAAACCCTTACCAGATGTATAGTTTGTAATTTATAATTTATCTCCAACCTCTTTCCATAAGCATTTGAGGTTCGACATTCTCAACATTCGCGATCGCTTCTAACTGCGAAATTCCAGCGATCGCATCAACAATATTACCTGATTTGGCACGCAACCAAGCGGCATGAGGCGCATAAGAAAGGCTTTGTGCTATTTCATAACCCGCTTGATTAATAACCTCGCGCTGCGACTCCACATCAACGCCTTCAGCAAAGCGAATAAAAACCAGTCCAGTTGGTACTGCTAAGGAAGCATTTGCTTCTAGTGTATAAATTGGACTTAATATACCCTTTGCTGATTGATTGGGTTCGCCTGAAAAAACTGCGTAGGCGTAGCCCGTCGTAGACATCGCACCGTTATTAAGTTGTAAAATAGCTCCTGCTGGCACGGCGTTGAGCTGATTGTAATGTATTGCATAGTATCCAGACTTACGAGTGTAGGATACAGCAGTGCGACCGCTACCAACGCGAATTTGTTGGGGATACTCAGAAAAAGAGTCTTTTTGCAATCTCACTTCAGCACTCAGGGGTAGAGAGTAAACCTGTAAAAAATACTCAGCTGGAAAATAAAACATTTTTCTCAAGTTCTAATGATGTTATAGCGTTTTTCAGTGGTATGGAATAGATTTTTTTCATCGTGACGTACAGTTCGCCCCTACTGGTAGTGAAGATTCTTAAAGCAACCTGATTTTGAATCTCCTTTTTTCTGGAAAAACGAATCGAAGACTTGTATGAACTTAGATAGATTAAATTTTGTATCGTAATACACATATAACACATGAAATAAGAAACATCCATAAACTAAACAGCATCTCACTATGTATGCAGCAGTCTTTCAAATTAAGGCATAATACGGTTTCCCCATGACCCTTGGGAGTAATGGGTAATGAGTAATGAGTGAAATTCCCCATTCAGGGCTGGGAAAGAAGCAAGGGAGCAGGGGGCAGGGAGAAAGGGAGAGGAGAAAAGTTTTCCCCTCTGCCCCCCGCACCCCGCCCCTCTGCCTCTTTTCAATTCCCAATTCCCAATTTTCAAAACATTTAGGAGATTAAACAATGGTTCAGGTTCGCTATGGTGGACAGAACGGCCAACAGTATGAATTTGCGATCAGCAACGAACATGTTGTAGTACGTACTGAAAGCCGCAGCACTATTGTGGGTGCAAGATCCTTTGAAGTCGCACCTGTATCACCCATAGCTCGTAGTATCCTCAATCAATTTGAGTTAACAACACGGTTTCGGCAAGCGGGTGTAGAAATTTTGCAAGCAAAAGTTCCGAATCAAGGTGTTGCTTTGCGCGATCACGCCCGTGAAATTCTCAACAATGAATCTGAAGTCCAATTTGCCGGACGTGTCCTAATCGATCCAATATCTCAACAACCTGTAGTTTACACTGAAAACCTTTTTGTTAAATTTGACAGCGAAGAAGAGTCAAGGGTCTGCCAAGAGGTTTTAAGACGTTACAGCTTAACAATTAAACGCCAACTTGAATACGCACGAAATGCTTATTTTGTCAGTGCGCCTGCAAATACTGGTATGGCCGTCTTTGACATCGCCGAGAGACTTCTGAATGAGGAATCAGTGGAACTGTGCCATCCTGAACTAGCGCGTGAATCACGCCAACGTCAGGTTTTCCCGCAGCAGTGGCACTTAAAGCAAACAACAATTAATGGTCAGATAATCAACGCCCACGCCAACGTTGAAGCAGCTTGGAAGTTGAGCGATGGTACAGGGACAATTATTGCAATTATCGACGACGGTGTGGATCTCGATCACGAAGAGTTCCGTTCCTCTGGCAAGATTGTTGCCCCGCGTGATGTCACACGTAAAACGAATAATCCTAGACCGGGAAACGATAATAACCACGGGACATCCTGTGCCGGCGTAGCTTGTGGAAACGGCAACTTTGGGGCATCTGGTGTAGCACCAGGCGCAAAACTGATGCCGATTCGTTTAGCTTCGGCGTTGGGTTCACAAGATGAAGCAGATGCTTTTATTTGGGCGGCTCAAAATGGTGCTGATGTGATTTCTTGTAGTTGGGGGCCAGCGGACGGTACTTGGTTTGAGCCAGACGATCCTGTACACAAGCAAAAAGTACCTCTGCCTGATTCCACACGACTTGCTATAGACTTTGCAATCAATAAGGGGCGCAACGGCAAGGGTTGTGTAGTTTTATTCGCTGCTGGCAATGGTAATGAAAGCGTGGATAACGACGGCTACGCCAGCTACCAAAAGGTGATTGCGGTGGCAGCTTGTAATGACTATGGTAAGAGAAGCGCTTATAGTGACTTTGGTCAAGCGGTCTGGTGCGCCTTCCCCAGCAACAATGGTGATAGTTCTCAAACCTCTGGAATTTGGACGACCGATCGCTCTGGTGTACTTGGTTATAATTCGGGTAATCAGAATCTAGGTGACGCCGCAGGCAACTACACAAATGAATTTGGCGGAACTTCCAGCGCTTGTCCGGGTGCTGCGGGTGTTGCAGCCTTAATTCTTGCCAGAAACCCAAATCTGCGTTGGGATGAAGTGCGAGATATTTTTAAACGTTCTAGCGATCGCATTGACTCTACTGGAGGTAAATATGATGCCAATGGTCGCAGCCCTTTCTACGGTTACGGTCGAATCAATGCTCTCAAAGCTGTAGAGTTGGCCAAACCTGCTCAAACATCGCCCATTAGCATATTTAAAGCAGTCCAAGATATTCCAATTAATGACTTACAAGTATCAACATTATCGTTGGCGATCGCTAATACCACCCTTCTGAAATCCATCAAAATTCTAGTAGACATCGAGCATACTTATATTGGGGATCTTATAGTTACTCTCCTTCCCCCAGTGCAAATCGGCATACTGCCAATAGTTCTGCATGATCGCCAGGGTGGAGCTACAGATAATATCAAAACGACTTATGATGAGGTAAACACCCCTAAACTTGCTGCTTTCAAAGGTAAAAGTCCTCAAGGAACCTGGACTCTAGAAGTTGCAGATAAAGCTAACGCAGATATAGGAAAGATTCGCAGCTTGACCATTGAAATTGGATTTTAGGTGTTGCTGAATCCAGGTATGAACTTGGATGTAGAGACGTTGCATTGCAACGTCTCTACAAGGATTTTGAAATAACATAAAATTATTTTTCATACCGCAATCAGCAACGCCCGTTTGTGTTACAGCTATTTTCAGGTAAATAGACCACCTGGTAGGGACACAGCAATGCTGTGGCCTTATGACAGATGTACTTCAAATACATGAAAAATGCTGTAATGATAACGTGAGTTCGATAAACCTCTCCCTGCCTTGAACTAAGTTCAAGTCTGTCCCTCTCCGAGTCGGAGAGGGACGGTTTTGCATAGTAAAACCAGGGAGAGGTCTTTTTTACGGCTAATTAGATGGACACTATATGATTCGTCGAACTCACGTTAATGATAATTGTCAGATGGATAGAGCGATCGCAATTTGATTGTTAACTAGCCCGTTAACCAGACCTGATTTTTTCAGATTAAAAGCAACAAAAGCGTTATGGGACATGATGTAGAAGATTATTACCTCAAAATACTTCTAAAAGCCAGTTCTTGTTTAAGAAGTTTTGTGTAGAATTTGGTGGTGAGGTTATTTGCTTAATTCTCACTTGCCGCACTCCAGGTTTGATTTATGAGTCAGTCTTTTTCTCAAAACCAAGCAAGGCGAAATCGTCAACAAAGGCTATGGCAGCAAAAATGGAGTTTAAAGACTAAAGCAATATTGTGGGCACTCAGTATTAGTGTCCTGCCTGTGGTTGCAATTGGAACAACTATTTACTACTACGGCATTAATTTAATTAGCAAACAAATTCCGCAAGTTAGACTTGAGAGTGTCAAAAGTTCAACAGAAATTGAACTTGCCCTACAAAGACAACTATCACTCTTGTTGACTGGTATGGGGGTTACAGCAATTTTAGCTGGTGCGATCGCTGTTTTTGTGACAAATCGAGTTATTAGTCGAGTTAGCAACGCTGCTGCAATTTCTAACAATATCAAAAATCGGCTACGTCCAGACAGTGAGTTTACTCAAGTTTTTATCGCTAGCCAAGATGAATTAGTAATGTTAGAGAGAAACATCACCTTATTCACAGACCTGCTTTCGGTTTTAATGCAAGAGAAAGAAGCCGAAGCGGATTACTCCCAACTATTAATCAAAATTACCCACTGGGTGCGAGAATCATTCAATAAGGAAGATGTTCTCAAAACTACTTCAGAAGAAATTCGTAAAGCTTTAAACATCGATCGCGTAAGCATCTTTTGCTTCAACTCTAACTGTAATGGAACCTTTATCACCGAATCAGTGATACCTGGTTTACCGAAAATATTAGGTGTTAAAGTCTCTGACCCTGGATTCGAGGTAGGGTATATCGAAAAATACCAGAATGCTTGTATCCGTTCTATTGATGATATCTATCAAGCCGACCTTAGCGATAGTGATATTGAATTACTTGAGCAATTTGCGGTCAAATCTACTTTAGTCGCACCTATTCTCAAAGGCAAACGGCTATTTGGTTTATTGATTGCACATCAGTGTTCTCGACTGCGATTTTGGCAACAATCTGAGATTGATTTGTTTGCTCAGATAGCCATGCAGGTCGGATTTGCCCTTGACTACGCCAAGCTTCTACAACAGGTTGATACCAAAGCCGATAAAGCTCAGGTATTTATAGAAATTACCCGCAGCATTCGCCAATCGCTCAACGAAGAAGATGTCCTCAAAACGACAGTAGAAGAGGTTCGTAAAGAACTGAGTACTGACCGAGTGCTAGTTTATAGCTTTAACCCTAATTGGTCTGGAATTATAATTGCTGAATCAGTGGTTCCAGGTTATCCCAAAGTTTTGCGGTCTGAAATTCAAGACTTATGTTTCGGTCAGGGTTATGTAGAAAAGTATCAGTCTGGTCGCGTTCTCGCCACAAACAACATTTATGAAGCTGGTTTGGCTGATTGTCATATTAGCTTGCTCGAATCCTTTGCTGTAAAAGCAAATTTGGTCGCACCCATCCTCAAAGATGAACAACTATTTGGCTTATTAATTGCACATCAATGCTCCAGACCCCGTAATTGGCAACAATCTGAGATTGATTTATTTGCCCAAATAGCGATGCAAGTTGGATTTGCTCTCGACCATGCCAGACTCATGCAACGCATCGAGGCAGAAGGTGTGCAAAGTCAATTGCTAGCGGATACTATCGGCAGCATTCGCCAATCGCTCAACGAAGAGGATGTCCTCAAAATCACAGTAGAAGAGGTTCGTAAAGCTCTAAGTACTGACCGAGTGATGGTGTATAGCTTTGATAGTAATTGGTCTGGAACTGTAATTGCCGAATCAGTTGTTCTCACCTACCCAAAAGTTTTACGAGCTGAAATCCAAGATCCATGTTTCGGTCAAGGCTATGTAGAAGAGTATCAGTCTGGTCGCGTTCTCGCAATAAACAACATTTATGAAGCCGGTTTGGCTGATTGTCACATTAACTTGCTCGAATCCTTTGGTGTGAAAGCAAATTTAGTCGCTCCCATTATTAAAGATGAACAGCTATTTGGCTTGTTAATTGCACATCAGTGTTCCAGACCTCGTGATTGGCAACAATCTGAAATTGATTTATTTGGCCAGATAGCAATGCAAGTGGGATTTGCTCTTAACCACGCCAGGTTGCTACAACGAGTCGAAGCTGAAAGGATGCGAAGTCAGTTACTAGTAGATATTATTCGTAGCATTCGCCAATCACTCAAAGAAGAAGATGTCATTAAAACTACAGTGGAAGAGGTTCGCAAAGCACTGAGTACTGACCGAGTGCTGGTTTATAGCTTTTACGCTAATTCGTTCGGAATTATAATTGCCGAATCAGTGGTGCCAGGTTATCCCAAAGTTTTGCGGTCTAAAATCCATGACCCCTGCTTCACTCAAGGCTATGTAGAAAAATACCAGTCTGGCCGCGTTGTCGCCATCAACAACATTTATGAGTCTGCCTTGGCTGATTGTCACGTTAAATTGCTCGAATCCTTTAGTGTCAAAGCAAATTTAGTCGCACCAATTATCAAAGATGAGCAGCTATTTGGCTTGTTAATTGCACATCAGTGTTCTGAATCCCGTGATTGGTTACAACCTGAGATTGATTTATTTGCTCAGATAGCCATGCAGGTAGGATTTACTCTCGATCATGCGAGGCTGCTACAAGCGTATCAAGCTGCTGAAGCTAACTCCAATTAATAGGTTTGTGGGGAAAACCCATCATTTAACAGTTCACTTTTGGGAACTTCCTCACGAAATCTATGAACGTTTCATAGTAGTTCTCCGGTCATTAGAAACTAGATAGTCATTGCTACAAGGCTATACTAGTTTATAAAAACGAGTTTTAATGAGGAGTTTATAATGAATCGTTTTAATCCACTACTGATAGTTGCTCTAATTAGTATGATGGCTTTAGTTGGATGCAACAATGGAGAACAATCTTCTACTACACAGACACCACCAGCTGGAACTTCTGCCTCCCAAACAGCAGCTAGTCCCACCCCAACAAGCACCCCAACAGCTACCACTCCCGCTGCAACAAGTGAGTTTCAAGGTCTACAGGGTGTTGTTACCAACACTAAGGCGGCAGTTAATGGGGGAAATTTTAGCAAAGCTAAAGGGGAATTTGAGAAATTTGAGGATTTCTGGTCAAAGGTTGAGGATGGAGTCAAAGTTAAGTCTCCCACTACATACAAAGAAATTGAAGATAAAGCCGATGAGATCAAGGCAGGACTTAAAGCTTCTACACCAAATAAACAGCAAGTGTTAACAGCCTTAGAGGTTCTTAACAAGGACATTACTAGTGTTGCTAAACCTTAAGAGCCAAACTTCGATCGAGGTCAGTTGGAGTTAACGTTAGTGCTACCAACTGTAAACCTTGAAAATGGGCAAAAACAAGACTTTAACTCATCTCCCGGCTTGAAGCCGGGGGGAATTGAAGTAAGTAAGGGCACAGCATTGCTCATTTCCTGTTCACATTGATTGTTCCCATAAATACAAGTGTGCTTAAGGTTTTAGAAGACAAATTTGTAAGAAAATATAAATCTGCTAAATGTGCGATCGCTAAATTCTTATTTACACATCAAAACTCTAGTAATTGACTAAAAAGCCACAAAAAAAGGCGTATTTTGTGTATGCTCTTTGACTAAGTGCCTTAGCGATACCTTTCCGGGAGTAAACATGGAACGCGCTATCTCTGCGTTGGGAATTTTAGTTTTTATCGGTATATCCTACGCCTTTTCTATTAATCGTCGTGCGGTGCGTTGGCGAATCGTGGCATGGGGTTTGGGATTGGAGTTTGTGTTTGCGATAGTGATTATTAAAACTCCTTGGGGTCTAAATATATTTAAATCTCTCGGAGATATTGTCAGCCAATTTTTAGCATTTTCTGATGTCGGTGCCAAATTTGTCTTTGGAGAAAATTTTAAGGATCATTTCTTTGCCTTCCAAGTGCTGCCCACAATTATCTTTTTCTCTGCCTTCATCAGCGTCTTGTATTACTACGGCATTTTACAGCGAGTTGTAAATGTGATGGCGTGGGTAATGATGAAGACAATGAAAACATCAGGTTCAGAATCTTTATCCTGTGCAGCTAACATCTTTTTGGGGCCAACAGAATCGGCGCTGATGGTTAAACCTTATATAGCAAATATGACGCAATCGGAACTCCATGCCGTAATGACGGGTGGTTTTGCGACAATTGCCGCTGGAGTCTTAGGGGCATATCTTTCCTTTGGCATACCAGCAGAACACTTGATTGCTGCTTTCTTTATGACTGCTCCCACTTCGTTGGTGGTATCAAAATTACTTTATCCAGAAACAGAAGTATCAGAAACGGTTGGTAAAGCTAGAGCGGATGTAAAAACCAATTATGTAAATGTAATTGATGCTACTACTACTGGAGCAATTGACGGCGTGAAGCTAGCAGTTAACGTTGGGGTAATGATTATCGCCTTTTTGGGATTATTGGCTGCCCTCAATGCCTTGCTGGGATGGTTAGGGTCATTTGTGGGTTTACAGCAACTCTCATTACAGTGGATTTTGTCTTTTATTATGGCTCCCGTGGCGTGGCTGATGGGTGTACCTTGGGCTGATTGTCGGCAAGTTGGGGCTTTATTGGGTACAAAAACAATTTTGAATGAGTTTATTGCTTTTTTGGATTTAAAGGCACTAATTGAAAGTGGTAAAATTTCGCAACGCGCAGTAATTATTGCGACTTATGCATTATGTAATTTTGCAAATATCGGTTCAATTGGCATTACCATTGGCGGCATTACAGGGATAGCACCTAATCGCCAACATGACTTAGCTCGTATGGGTGTAAGGTCAATGATTGGCGGATTGTTAGCAGGCTTTATCACCGCTTGTATTGCTGGGATATTGATTTGAAGTGGGGACTGGGAATTGGGGACTGAGGATTGAGGACTCGGAAGATTTGAATATTTAAATGGGGATTCACATCCCAAGCAAATCTTACTCATGAATTTCCCCAATCCCCACTTCAAATTTTTTGTAGATAGTCAGGTGGTACATTCTCAACTAACCAAACACCATTAGCAGAACAATAGAAGATGTAACCTGCCTGATGCATTGCCGCAGTATTTACAGCAAAAACCACTGGTTTTCCATGTCTTGCACCAACAGTTTTTGCTGTTTCAATATCCTTTGATAAATGAACATGATGCCGCGACATTTTGGAAAGTCCTGTTTGCAGAATTGACTCTACAGATTTGTGTCCCGTGCCGTGATAAAGTTCATCTGGAGGAACAACAGCTTCTAAGTGTAAATCGACTTTTACACTATGTCCTTGGTTAGCACGAATCAGATTACCTGTAGCATCAAAAGAAAAGCGTTGTTTATCACTGGATTCAACTACCACCTGTAATTCTTGACGGGTGAGCGGAAATTTGTTTTTAGCACAAGCGGTAAGTAGTTCATCAACATCAACCCAACCACCAGGAGCCAGTTTAATTCCAATTGCATCCGGTGTGTGTCGCAAATATTTGCTCAGATATTTGCTGATTTTAACGAGGCGAGAATCACTCATTTAATTGTGTCTGACACTTATACTACAATTACATACTTTTATATTACATCGAAATTTTCATTGGGACTGCCTCCTTCAATGATGGTAAATTGACAGAATTTGTCTTCCTATCATGGCTAATGCCACTCCAATCATCATAATGAGCATCACCTTTCCCCCAGGAACAAGTGGTTGATTTATGCTATCTGAGTTTTCTTGTTCTTGACGTTGCTTCCAACTCATTAACGCCGGAATAATTCCACCTAGAACTGAGATACTAAATGTTCCAGTGTAATCTAGGGCAGTAAAAAAGATGCTGGGGTTGAGCGTTCCCAGAGTCATAGGAGGGAAAAGAACCAGCGAATAGAGGGGTAAGCGGCTAGCAAATCCACCCTTTGCAGAGAAAAAAATATCTTTGAACAAATCCAGCAATCCGTACACAAATCCAATGAATGATGTGACGATCGCAAACTCTGAAAAAATGGATACTAGTACTCCTAACCATTGTCCTGCACCACCAGATCGGAGAATTTGCAGTGGATCAAAAACAGTTATCCGGTCAGATGTTCCTTGTAGCATATCAGGACTGACACTTCCTAAAATTACGGCATTCCACGCCAAGAACATAATTAAAGGAATCACAGAACCAATCAAGATGGACTGACGAATTTTGCAGGCATCTCCTTCAAGTTGCGTCACAACTAGCGGCACAACGTTTTGAAAAAACAGCGCTACAGACATCACTGAAATAGCACTACCAAGGGCACTCCAATCCTGAAATAACAGTTGGGTAGTCTGAATGTGCCTTCCTCCTAAAAATAATAGTCCCAAGAAGGAAACGATGACAATTCCGACAAAGGCGCTGTTTAATTTCTCAATAAACTTTTCTCGCCCAAGATACATAATGCCACCAAATAAGAGCGTGAAAGTCGTTGTACCTACCCACATCGGCAATATCTGCACACCCCAGACTTTTGCCGCCGCAACTCTTAAAATCTCTCCACCTTGAGTGATGTATGCCACTAAGAGAGCATAATGCATGAATAAATATGCGCCTCCGGTAATTCGCGCTCCCAACTTACCAAGGATATTTTCCACAACTCCCAAAAAACCGATATTCAAACGCCCTTGTGTTCGCATCGTGTTTAAGGTAACTTCTGCAATTAATAACCCTGAAAATAAAGCGTAGAACCAAACAGCAATTAATCCAGATGTGGATGGCACAATACCAGATGGCAAGGTAACGGCTGGTAGAGCGAGAATCCCCGCCCCAACGGTGGTTCCTGCGATCAACGCAGTACTTCCCAATACACTACCTGGTTGATGATTGAGTTTTTTTCCATCAAATTCGAGATGAGAAAACAACCGAGTGACTTCCTCTGAATCTTTGAGAACAGTCTTTACGGGAACCATACTGAATATCTGTACTTAAACCAAACCAACAATATTAACATGGGGAAATATTCTTCGCAAAAACCCTGATGTTCTTCTGAGCCTGGACAGGGTGCAGAGTTTATTATTCAAATTCCCTGTTGGCAAAAGCGGGTAATCTAGTTTTGTAGAGGCGACTAGAAGTCGCGGCTACACAGGCAAAACCCGCCTCGCGGGTTGGAAACGTTAATTTTCGGTTAGTCTGCGTCAGAAAACAATTTACCAACTTGCGCCAAATCTACATTCCCACCGCTGATGATGACACCAATTTTCGCCTCTGATGCTGTCACCACATTTTCGAGTAAGGCGGCGGCGGCGAGGACTCCAGTAGGTTCAACGACAATTTTTAGACGTTCCCACAAGAAAAACATGGTGCGAAGAATCGCTTCTTCCGATACCGTCACCATATCATCGACATAGTGCAGCACTAGGGGGAAAGTAATTTGACCAAGGCTAGGAGTCCGCGCACCATCGGCGATGGTATTAGAATTTTTGACAGTTTGTAGGGTTTTGGTGTGGAAGGATCTAGTAGCATCGTCGGCAAGGGCTGGTTCTACACCGATTACTTTACAATTGGGTAAAAGTGCTTTGGCTGCGATCGCACTTCCTGAAAGTAATCCACCACCACCACAACAAACTAATAGTAAGTCCAACTCACCAACTTCTTGAATCAGTTCTAAAGCAGCTGTACCTTGTCCAGCGACGACATGAGGATGATCGTAAGGGGGAATCAGTGTCAAAGAGCGCTCATCTGCTAAATTTTGGGCTAATTCTTCTCGGTTTGTTTCTTGGCGATTGTATAAAATTATCTCTGCACCATAACCACGAGTGGCAGTTTGTTTGACAGTGGGTGCATCATCAGGCATGACAATAGTAGTAGGAATATTGAGTAATTTTCCAGCTAAAGCGATCGCTTGACCATGATTTCCTGATGAATAGGTGATAACGCCTGTTTGTTTTTGTGCTATTGATAGTTGGGCTAGGGCATTGTATGCACCTCTAAATTTGAATGATCCTGTGCGTTGAAAATTTTCGCACTTAAAAAATATCTGGCTATTGGTGCGATCGTTAACGATTCTAGAAGTCAGTACAGGTGTGCGGTGGGCAATCCCCAAAATTCGCTCTTGTGCTGCTTGCACGTCAGTTATAGTAACAGAATTATGCTGTGGCATTGATAATAATATTAAATACTTTTGCTCTTGTTGATATGGATACAGATTTTTATATTTGCGTTTAATATGCTTGATCGAAGCATATTAAATTTCAGGTGGATAGCATCATTTATTGTCCTCATAAAACTAGTTACAGGAAACATTATATATGCTGTAACTAGTTTTATAAAGCTTAAATTAATTATCACCTTACTCCTTTTGGCAACATGAATAAAACATCCGAAATTCGGCAAAAAAAAACTGCTCTCATTACGGGAGCGGCTAGTGGAATAGGTTATCAATTAACTCAGATTTTTGCTCGTCATAGTTATAATCTTGTGCTAATAGATAAAAATGAACAAAAACTTAATGAAATTATAGATGAATTTCCGCAAAAATTTGGCATTTTTGTCAAAATTTTTGCCAAGGATTTATCTATAACAACATCGCCAGAAGAAATTTTTACAGAACTACAGCAAGCATCGATCAAGATTGATGTGCTAGTTAACAATGCTGGCTTTGGTACTTATGGAGAATTTACCGAAACAGACCTCAACACTGAACTGAAAATGCTACAGGTAAATATCGTCAGTCTAACTCATTTAACTAAGTTATTCCTGAAGGATATGGTCGAGCAAAACTATGGAAAAATATTGAATGTGGCCTCAGCAGCGGCTTTTCAACCAGGGCCTCTCATGGCAGTTTATTTCGCCACTAAAGCCTATGTCTTATCATTTTCAGAAGCGATCGCTAATGAATTAGAGGGCACTGGTGTTAGCGTGACTGTTCTTTGTCCAGGGCCAACAGCATCGGAATTCCAGCAAACTGCTGCAATGGAAAATTCCAAGATTGCTAGCGTTAAGAGAATGATGGATACGGCAACCGTCGCGAAAATTGCTTATCGAAGCTTAATGACAAATAAAACCGTTGTCGTTCCTGGTATGAGAAATAAGATATTGAGTGAAAGTGTCAGATTTACACCCAGAAATTTAGTCACAAAGGTTGTCAGAAGTATGCACGAACTTAAAAAAAATCGCTAGTTCCATCGGGAGCATCCCAATTTTGCCAGATGTGGGGACTAGGAAGAGTTTTCTTCTTGTGCGAACACTGCGCGAACAAAATTTGGGTAGTGGTCTGAATCCCTGAACAATTTTCCCAGTTCCTTTTTCAACCGTTTTTATACGTAGAGAAATATATTTTCTACGTATTTTTTATGAAAAAAAGATTTATTCCAATGTATATTTCCGCATTTTTTTGGGAATCCTAGATTGAGGAAGCATTAAAAACCACAAAGTATGACTTCCTGACATATCACGTAACTTTTAGAGGATAATTATGTCTCAACGCAAGTTGCCCAAAGGCCGTAGTGTTAGTTCAGTTGCTCTAGAACCAGAAGTTGCGATCGCAGTTATTGGACTTTTTTCCGCAGCTGCCGATGGTGAAGGTATTTCTTCAACCGAAGAATATGCTTTAAGTGAATTTCTCAGTCGGGTTAGCTTATTTGAAGATTATTCTGACGATGACTTTGAAGAATTAACCGAAAAAGTCGTCAGCTTAATTGAAGAAGAAGATCCAGAAGATTTAATCGCCCAATCCATCGAATCCTTACCCAATAGAGGTTATCGCGAAGCTGCATATATCACAGCAATCTTAGTAGTAGGGATTGATGAAGAAGTACCCGAAAGTGAACAAGATTATGTCTCTGAGCTTCAGGAAGCCTTAAAGATTTCAGATGAACGCGCACAAGAACTTATAGACGGAGTATTCGGGGAAGACGAAGACGAAGATGAAGATGAAGATGAATAAGAGTATTAATTTACTCCCGTCCAACTAAGGTATTATCATCAAGTAGTTTTAATAACTATCTGATGACTAGGAAAATTTCTCTTAGCTTGATGCTGCTGTTTCTGGGTACTCAAATTGGTGTTACCCAGCCAGCAGCTAAAGCACAAACCCCAGTTGCACCAGCAACTACCACAAAATCAATTTGCTCTACCCAACTGGGAACAGCCATAGATACTGTAATCAATCGTCCCTTATTTAGTCGGGTGCGTTGGGGAATTTTGGTACAACCCCTGTCAACCGGACAAACTCTTTACAGTCGAGATGCCGAGAAGTATTTTACTCCCGCGTCTAATCTGAAATTGCTGACAACAGCAGCAGCATTACAAACATTGGGTGCTAATTTTCGGATTCGCACCTCTATTTATCAGAATGGTAATGGTGTTTTAAGTGTTGTTGGTAGAGGAGATCCTAGCTTAAGTGATACTCAACTACAAGCATTAGCACAGCAGCTAAAACAGAAAGGTATTACCAAAATTCAGCGATTGATCGCTGATGATAGTTATATTCAAGGCGATATTGTTAACCCCACTTGGCAATGGGAAGATGTGCAGTCAGACTATGGCACACCAGTCAGCAGCTTTATTCTCAATCAAAATATTTTTAGTTTAAAACTTGTACCACAGGCTGTAGGTAAATCTTTGCAAGTCGTGTGGATTGATCCTGGCGAGGCGAAACAATGGCGGATAATTAATCAGTCAGTAACCGCTGCCCAAAATCAACCAAGCTACGTTAATGTTACTCGCGAATTATCAGGAACAACATTACGAATTCAGGGACAACTGACAACGAATTCTGAACCATCTTTAATAGATTTGCCTGTAGTTGATCCTAATTATTACTTCTTACGACGCTTCCGTAGTGCTTTGGCAACAGAAAAAATTACTTTGGGACAAACATTAGTAGTAAGTGGTGGTGTTCATCAAGAGGAAATAGCATTCGTAGAGTCGCCACCTTTATCTGAATTATTAATGGAAACTCTTCAGAATAGTAATAATCTTTATGCTGAAGCACTCCTGAGAGCATTAGCTGTGAAAAAACCCAGAGTTAAAAATCAGACTAGTGCTGATGTCGGTTTGGAGGTTGTCAAAGCCAGTTTAACTAAATTGGGAGTTGATCCAGCAAATTATATTTTAGTGGATGGTTCGGGTTTGTCCCGTCGCAATTTAGTGACACCAGAAGCTTTCGTACAAATTTTGCGGGCGATCGCAAAAACACCAACTGCATATATCTATCGTACATCTTTACCCGTAGCAGGTAAAAGTGGAACTCTCAAGGGCCGCTTTCAAGATACACCTGCTGAGGGTATTGTGCAAGCAAAAACAGGTACGTTAAATGGTGTCGTTTCTCTATCTGGATACATAAATGCACCAAAGTATGAGCCGCTGGTTTTTAGTATTATCGTCAATCAGTCGGATCAGTCTGCAACAGTTATACGCCAGGCAATTGATGAAGTTGTTGTGTTGTTAACACAATTGCATCACTGTTAATATGATACTTTTCACTTTTAAATTTTTTCATGCCAGCCAAAATTTTACCACCGCCCTTGAAACCTGGAGACTTACTACGAGTAATTGCCCCTAGTGGTGCTTTGCGAGAATTTGAGGCATTTGAACGGAGTCTAGAAATTTGGCGATCGCGCGGTTATCAATTACAAGTCAGTCCCCAGGTAGATGACAAATGGGGTTATTTAGCAGGAACAGATGAAACCCGTCGTCACCAACTAGCGGCAGCATGGCAAGATCCTGATTGTCGTGGTATCCTTTGTGCCAGAGGCGGTTTTGGTAGCACTCGCATCTTAGAAAATTGGAATTGGTCAAACTCAGGGCTTCCCAAATGGCTCATCGGCTTTTCTGATATCACCGCTTTATTATGGAGCCTTTATACAGCAGGTATTTCCGGCGTTCACGGCCCGGTAATGACGACTTTGCCAGATGAAACAGATTGTTCAATTGAGCGATTATTTGATTGGTTAGAAAGTAGTTCTTTCACCCCTCTCAAAGGTTGCGGCTGGGGTGGTGGCGTAGTTACTGGCACTTTATTACCAGGTAATCTCACGGTGGCTACTCACCTTTTGGGTACACCAATCCTGCCAAATCTAAATGGTGTAATTCTGGCGTTGGAAGATGTTACAGAAGCACCTTATCGCATTGATAGGATGCTGACACAGTGGCGTTTGAGTGGTGCTTTATCTCAAGTCTGCGGTATTGCTTTGGGTGGTTTTACTCGCTGTGAAGCGCCACCAACTATATCTAGTTTTAGTGTAGAAGAAGTATTGCGCGATCGCTTAGGTGATTTGGGGATTCCTGTTGTCTCCGATTTACCTTTTGGCCATGATAGTCCCAATGCAGCCTTACCGGTGGGTGTAGAGGTAACTTTAGATGGGGATGCGGGAATATTAGCGATCGCGCATCCACATTAAGTTAAAATCAGATCCGCTGAATTAAAGAAAATGAGTGTATCAAAAGTTCCTTTTGGTAGCATTTCTATATAAAAACTATAGATAGTGTAAAATATTACATGTTTGAACGCTTGTATGATTATTCAAGGGAAACGTGATTGATGGATAAAAACTTAATAATTGATGTCGGCGTTCACACAGGTGAAGATACAGAATTTTACTTAAAAAAAGGCTTTCAGGTTGTTGGTATTGAGGCTCATCCTAAGCTTTACGAAGCTACAAAAAAGCGACTGAATTTATACATAGAAAAGGGTCAACTTACCCTCCTAAATATTGCTATATCACCGAAAGATGAGCCAGTCACATTTTACGCCAACTTGGAGAGAAGCTTTTGGGGTACAACTTCACCAGATTGGGCTATTCGGAACAAAAGCTCTTTTGATGCGCCTTCTATTGAGATAACTGTAGAAGGGCGCAGATTTGAAAGAATTTTGGAGGAGTTTGGCATTCCCTACTATCTCAAAGTAGATATTGAAGGTGCTGATTTATTATGTATACAAGCATTACGGCAGTTTAATACTAAACCACAGTTCTTATCTATAGAATCAACCAAGACTTTTTGGAAAGAACTGCTGGAAGAATTTGCGCTATTAAAAGAACTTGGTTATCATAAATTCAAAGCCATCAGTCAAGGGCACGTACCTAAACAAATCTGCCCTTCACCAGCACGAGAAGGTCAATATATCCCACATCAGTTTCAATATGGCGCTAGCGGACTTTTTGGTGAAGAAACCCCAGGTAATTGGCTTTCTGAAAATGAAGTAATCAAAGTCTACAAAGGCATTTTTTGGACTTATAAAATAATCGGAGTGAATGGGATTATTTATCGGTTCCCCATAGGGAAAATATTCCTAGACAAGCTTAAAATCCAGGAACCTTGGTATGATACTCATGTTAGTTTATGAACCCACTATTTTATCCTGACATGTAAAAACTACTGTGGGGCTTGAGTTAGAGGATGTTTGAAAAGCATTAGGCGAATAGAATTCGCTACTACACAAACCAAGTCCACCTCCGTGTAAAGCGTGAAAAATCAAGGGTTTTGTCTCGTGTAGCCGCGATTTCTAATCGCCTCTTAAACTCAATCCCATTTCCGGTAGCAACGAGCTGTACAGTAATAAGGGTGAAAAACTTCTAAGAATTTGCTCTGAATCGTCCTGTAGAAAGTCTCTACTACTTGAGGATCATCAATGTGAAAAGGATAATCTTGATTAAAGCCTTTAAAGAAATACCAATTCAAGATTGTTTTACCAGTAGGTGTCAGCGCTTGATAAAACTTTAGTAACTGTTGAGTGGGGTCTGACAAATGTTCTAAAACATCAAAAGAAATGATAGTATCAAAAGTCTCTTTTTCCGGCATTTCTAAGTAAAAACTCATTTTGTGGCTCAAACCCATCTGTTCAGCTCGATAACGCACAAAATCATAATGAATAGGATTAAGATCGCAATAGATTACTTGCTCAACCTGTGGACAAAGGGCAGCATTAAGTGCATGAGTCCCAATCCCGCCACCAAAATCTAACACCCGACCTTGAGCATGATCTACAATCAAATGTAACGTGTTTTCAATATTTTGACTTTGTTCTAGATGCCAAGCTCCCAACTCAAATAAATAAACTTCTCCCACTTGTTCGCGATAAAAGTCTGTTGCTTTTTCCCAATCAAAATCTTTATGGCCTAACTCGGCCATTTCTTCTTGTCCTGTTGCTAATCTTTTTTCTAGTGTTTCTGAATCTAAATGCAAAAATTCCTGTAGATGCTGTTTTAAGTTAAATGAATTTTGCCAATAATCGCTTAAGAAAGCTGGAGCGGGATGCTTAACCATGAATTTAATTAACTATTATCATTAACTCAATATTCTATATCTTAAACTGAATCAATCTTTTATACTTACTTTTTTTCAAAAATCTAAGTTTTAATAATTTATGCAATCTGGAAACAATAATTCTCGCATAAAACATATAATTAGGTGATTTATTAAAGGCAATTGCCCCTAATACAACACGGTGTAAATAAACCACCTATTCTCAATCAATGAAACGCTTACATTGTATTCATTTTGAATTTTCAATCCCGCCTTGCGGTACTAATGAGCTTTGCTATAATTAGAAGTATTTACAGGTTAGAAACAGAGGCGATCACATGGTTATAATTGTATTCAGTCATAACCTACAATTTGCACTCAAAAGTTGAACTATTTCTGTATCACCACCAGATAATCACGTTCCAGATAAAAGTTATTTCCATCTGGCGTAGACTCTTTAATCACAGTCATCTGTGCCTTTTCTATGAGCCACTTAATTGCTTCTGGTGAAGTTGGATAATACAAATTTTCACTATCTGCTTTGCTGCAAAACCTTGTCCAACCATTGGGTGTGGTTATACTGCTAGTATGAATAAAAGCTCTCCCACCCTCTTTGAGTATTTTATAAATACTGTTTAAATATTTCCAAATTGTTGGTATATCCAAATGTACAAAAACATCGAAAGAATATATGAAATCAAATGTTTCACTCAACCCGGCTTCAAATTCAGAGTTTTCCATTAAATGAAACTCTACCTGATGATAGTGTCCAATCCTTTCTTTTGCCTTATCTAGCATTGCTGGTGCTACATCAAAACAGTATAGCTTTTCGACATTTTCAACTACTTTAGCTGCAATTCTAGCACCACCAACACCTATCTCTGCAACTGTGCTGTTTTTAGTTAAAAATGGGAAAATATATTCACAAATAATTTCTTCCACATCTTCTGCTGTCCCCCATTCATCACCTAAATAACTTATGGAAGAATCTTTTTCAGGCTGTGCAATTTGATCGTTAGGAATTTGAAAATTATATTTACTCCACTGTTGAGCATACTCGTTCCAGAAGTTTCTATTAATTTCCAAATTTGATGGCTGCATTGATAAATACTGTAGATGGATAACAGGTAGTAATAGTACCACAGTTGAGAGAGCCAGAGCAAATTTCAATCTTAGCGATAGGTTGCCAAATGCGATTAATCAGCAGGTATAGCGGTTCTTGTTCAAATAAGGTACGCCCGTAGGGGCAATTCATGTAGACGCGTTCGCGTTCGCGGAGCGTGTCGCAGACAAGCCTCTCCAAGAGTTGCGACTTCCCGCAGGATATTACCCCTACACCTTGTGATAAAATTTCGTACCGCATTTGAGTGGGAACCGCTGCACTTGTAATTGTATAGACACGCCCACTAATCTAGGCTATAGTCCCGAAAGGAAAAATAAGGAAAATGCCATCTTTAGGACAATAATGTTTAAGTAGTGTTTTTTGAAGTCTGCAAAATTGCCTCAGGGAGTCAAGCAGTATAGTATAAATGGTAAAATTTACTTACCTTTACTGTACAGCAAGTATTGTACGATGCCTTCTCTACGAGACGCTCCGTGAATGGTGGGTGTAGCTATCCCTTAGTGAATAAATGAATAAATCACAAATAGCATTATTATTTGGTTGTGATGCTGGATTGTTAGTGTGAACAATTTTCAACTAGTTACAAATTGAACATCTAAACTCTTATGAGTCCTATTGTCTTTGACTTCAGTCTCGAAATTTCAGTTATACTTTGTACCTACAACCGAGAAAAATATTTGAATACTTGCATCAATAGTGTCCTTGAGCAAACTTTTAAAGATTGGGAACTGTTGGTAGTTGATGATGGTAGCCAAGATAATACTTTTGAAATTGTCAATCCATATTTGCAAAAATTTAATAATATACGTTACTTAAAACACCAAAATAAAAAATTAGGGTACTCTAAAAACGCCGGAATTCAAGCTTCCTTTGGCAAATACATCACATTTATTGATAGCGATGATACATATAAAACCAATCATCTGGAGTCGCGACTTAGATACATGCATGCTAATCCAGAAATTGACTTGATAGAAGGAGGATTTTTTTCTGAAGAAGAGATTTTTGTCGCCGATTATTTTCAACCAGGTAAAATCATTAATTTACGCGAATGTGTTTTAGGCCCGACATTTTTTGGTAAGAGGCGAGTATTTTTTGAATTGCAGGGATTTAATAATATTCCCTATGGAGAAGATACGGACTTTTGGAAACGAGCAGAAAAAATTTTCAAAACTCAAAAAGTTACAGAACCGCAAACCTACGTTTATACAAGAGCAGAAACGAGCATTACCAAGGATGTTTTGGAACAGCGCTCATTCACCTAAAAACTTGAATTCGGTTTATCGAACAGAATTCAGGAGTCAGAATTTAGAATGGGCTAAACCCCCGCTAGTCTTAGAGAATTCATTCTGTAAGACTAGCGGATAGCGAGTATTTTCGAGTCGCGTCTTGATTGTGACTACTGAATTCTTCTTCGACTCAATCCACTCAGTATAACGCTACCTGCAACTATGCATATTTGTCATATAGTTTTGAATAACATTGGTGGAGCGCCAAAAGTTGCTGATTCGCTAATTTCTTCTCAGTCCAAAGCTGGCTACGAAGTTTCTACTGTGGTGCTTACTGTTTTAGAGTCACAATGGATAGTATCTTTTAAAGCAGCCAAAACTGTGATTGTGATGAAAGTTGCAGGTACTCTATTTATTATTGGGGGAATGATACATCAAATATGGGTAGCAATAAGATTAAGCAGGGTGATTGCTGAACAAAAACCGGATATTATTGTTTGTCATACTGCATTTATTACTAAACTCTTTTATTTATCTAAATTTATTCCTGGCAGTTTCTCTGTTCCCTACATTAGCTATATTCACAGCGATTATATTTCTGAATCATACGTTGAACGTAAAACAAACCTCCTTAGCGCATTGATTCAAAACTTATTTATCAGTCTTGTTAGCAGAATCGATATGCTTGCGCTTCAGCAAGCTAGTGGATTAATATTTGTTTGTAATTCTCTCTATCAAAGATTCGTAAATATTGGGTTAAAGCATCATCGAATTGTGATATCATATAATCCAGCTATAGATGATATTAGTAACCAACCTCTTCATCTTACAGCCAAATCTTGGTTGAACAATTCGCAGTTGATTACCTTTGTATGTGCTTCTAGATTTCATCATCAAAAAGACCACAAAACCTTACTCAAAGCATTTGCTAAAGTTAGTGAAAATCACTTAAATATTCGGCTAATTTTGTTAGGGGAAGGTGATTTAGAGACAGAGATACAAGCTCTAGCAAAATTTTTAGATATTGACGAGATTGTGCTATTTGTCGGTTCTGTTCTCAATCCTAGAGCTTATTTCTCACTCTCTAGAGCAGTTATACTTGCTTCCCATTTTGAAGGCTTACCACTGGTTCTTGTAGAAGCTGTAGCTAGTGGGGTAACATTTATTGCCACTGATTGCCCAGTTGGCCCACGTGAGATTTCTGAAGTACTTAAATGTGGAACAATAATACCACCAAGTAATGTAGATGCGTTAGCAGCAGCCATTATTGACCATGTAAAAACTCCTCAGGAGAAGATTGAACGCTCTGAGGAAATTGCACAATTATTTAGTGCGGCTAGCTGTGCTGAAAGATTAGAAGTTTTGATAGAACAAGTTATTTCAGAATGAGTATAAATTGAAGAATATGCTATTTTACCTAATATTTATATTTAAAGAGTTTGTATGAATAGTAATTTTTTAGCTCCCAAAATTCGAGATTTTTGGTATTCGTTGAGAAAGTTGGCTCGGCACTTTTTTATTTTAGGAATCATTCTAAGTTTGTGTCTGATATTTTTATCTAGTTGTCAGGGAATAAGACAAAAGGAAAATGGGGTAATTCATCTGACACTATGGCACGCTATTAATCCTCCTGCGAATCGAGATATCTTTCAAAAACTAGTAGATAAATTTAATCAGACTCATCCTAATATTCAGGTGCAATCTATCTTTGAGAGTGAACCTCAATTACCAAAAATATTGACCTCAGTGGTTGCCAATGTGCCACCAGATATGCTGGCATTCCATCCTGAATATACAGGTCAATTTGTGGAATTAGGGGCAATTCGACCTTTAGAAGATTGGTTAGACAAATCGCCTCTCAAATCAGATATTAGACCTAATCTACTGGAAGAAATGCAGTTAGATGGTCACATTTGGTCAGTGCCAATGCACACCAGTAATATTGGGATTTTTTATCGCCCTAAACTTTTTGAAGCTGCCGGTATCACAGAATTACCCAAGACTTGGGATGAATTGAGACAAGTTGCCAAAAAATTAACTATAGACCGCAATGGCGATCGCCGCCCCGAACAGTATGGCATGTTACTGCCTTTAGGAAAAGGAGGATGGACTGTATTTAGTTGGTTCCCGTTTTTACTTGGTGCTGAGGGAGAAATTGTAATCAATAATCGCCCCAATTTAATGAATGCGGGTGCGATCGCGGCCTTAAAATTTTGGCAAGACCTCATAAAAGATGGTTCAGTATTGCTTTCTGCCCCAGAACGAGGTTATGAAGAAGACGCTTTTATTGCAGGTCGTGTAGCGATGCAAATAACAGGCCCTTGGACTTTAATCATGAAATCTGAGGTCGATCATCAAGTATTACCCATACCAGCAAGTGTCAGACCTGCTACAGTCACAGGTACCGGAAATTTATTTGTGATGAAGACCACACCAGCCAGAGAGCAAGCAGCACTCAAATTTTTAGAGTATGTTTTGAGCGAGGAATTCCAAACCGAATGGTGTATAGGAACGGGTTTTTTGCCAGTTACCCTCACATCGGCTCAAAGCAAAGCTTATCAGCAATTTATCAATGAAAAACCAATGTTAAAAGTGTTTTTTGACCAACTACCTGTAGCACGTTCTCAACCGATTATTGCTGGATATAGCCGTATTTCTGACAGTCTTGGTCGAGCGATAGAAGCGACATTGCTAGGAGAGTCTGCTGAAAAAGCTCTCAAGATAGCACAAGAGCGTTTAGAGATGATTTGGGATGACAAATAAATCAAACTGGGTATTGGTTACTATCGATAAAAGTCACGAAGAAACTCCAGTTTTAGGGTGCAAATTTCTTTTCAATGTACACAAACCAATTGCTGGTATGGCTCCGAGAATCGCTGCTGTCAGTCCTTGTCCACTCCAATATAGTATGGGACTACGGTAGGTTTCTGGAATCAAATTTTGCACAATAAAAAGCAACCAAACCAAAATAGTAATCAACAAGAAAGAGATTGAGGGTAAAAAATTCCACCACCAAATGTCTGCTGTGTATCGCCTCAATACCAGCCATTGGCAAATTCCTAGCCAAATACCAGAAATAATATAAGCGATCGCAAATAGAAATTCCAAAATAAAAGTTTCTTCAGGAGATGATGAGACAATGGTTGAAATATAGTTAATCCAGGCTGTAGAAACGCCATTGGCAATCAGCCAACCAACGCTAGTAGCAAATAGCCACTGCCAACCCGGTAAATACCGATAAAGGACAAGGCTCTGGTCAGCAGCAAAAATTATGGCAAATATAACATTACTGAGACTTCTGACTAAAATGCTCCATGTTTGTGGTTGAGTAGCAATATTAGATGAGACACTGTGGAGAATAATTTTCTCTAAGGCGATACTGGCAACACCACCAACAACCCATCCAATGAGCGTCATTAAGGTAAACTGAATAAAGAACCTCTGTCGCAGCGATCGCGGAATCAAATACTTTCCTGGATTAGGCTCATTACTAGCAGATGCAAGATGGTCGGGACTGTTAGAGTCAGTTTGCATAAGGAGTTAGGGGAGTAGGAATGGGGATGAGGGAGATGAGGAAGACGAGGGAGTAGGGGAGGAAGAGCTATTGATTATTAACCAATTCCCAATTCCCAACCCTCAGTTCAATATTGATTCTTGTTTTACCCTATTTCTCAATCACCAGTCCCTATTCTTCACTCCCTCCTTGCCCAAGGTGAGCATATTATGTCAATAATCACAGTTTATTCTCAATAGAGCTTTTAAATAATTTCATTAAGCTATGCTTATTGCTAAAGATTTAAGGTTAGCTCATCCTAGATATCGCTTTGAGTCTTGGAAACTAAACCAAACCAGAAATGGTGATTTTTTTGGTTCTTAACCTTGGTGGTGAGCAAAAGTCATTTATATAGGTTTGTCCTCTCAGTTATAACTGCACAAGAGTCTTCACTTAATCTTTAAAGATATTTTAGTATATATACCGTATCTTTTACGAGTTATAGAAATCAAAATAGGATTACAAAGCATCAAGATCAACTTACATCTTTGAGCTTGTTTTACCCAACAATAGTCATATGTAAAGACCTAATAATCTTTGTGATTTTTTTCTAATTTGTTGGCGTAAGGAAACTAGTTTTTCATAGCTAGGTTTCAAGAAAAGTTCAGTCTTAATTATCTTTGTGTTCTTCAAGGTTTGTTACTAGAATGCTGCAAAAAATCTCTTTGGCTTTACTCGGTATGACTGCTGTAGTCATGAGCGCGAATCCAGCTAGTGCAGTAACTCTGCAAGTCAATAGTGGCCCGTTTTCTAGCTACACTGATGCCAAAACTGTCACTTTTGACGATGGCACAGCAAATGATCCTAATGGATTTGTTACTTACTCTAATATTACTAGTAACATTGTTGAAGGTAGCGTATCTGGTCAATACGCCTCACCTTATGGGGATAACACCAAGTTTCTGACGATTTCTCCAGTAGGTAGTAATGTTGCAGGCGACAGTGGTTTTGTAAATATTAAGTTCAAAGAAGCTGTTAATTACTTCGGTTTTTATGCAGGTTCATTAGACGATTATAACTTTGTTGACATTTACAAAGGTAATCAGTTGTTAAAGACCTTTAGTGGTGCAGATGTGCCAACTGCTACAGCTAATGGTAGTTGGACTAGCTCGGAAGCTAATATGTTTGTCAATCTTGTAGCTGATACAGGAGAAACATTTGACCGAGTTGTGATGCGCTCAAATGGCGTTGCCTTTGAAACAGATAACCACGCCTATAGACTAGCCAGCGTTCCTGAACCTAGTGCGATGTTAGGTGTGTTAGCAATAGGTGCTTGTGGTATGATGTCAGTCTTCAAACGCTCACAACATAAAGTAGCAGTGAAAGGATAAATTTAAATTTATCCAGATCCCTGTTGAAAAACCTTAAGGATGTGTCTCTAAGCATGGCGTAGAGGCACATTTTGTTATGCAGTTTTCCTCAAACGTTCTCTTGATGCAGAAGTGAAAGGTGTATTTCTACGTAGGACTCAAAGCAATAATTTCATGGGAGAAGGCAAAAAAACAAGAAGTTGTAGCGCTTGCTGGCATTAATACTCTAGTCAAGCCAACCGAGCGCTTATATTCCAAATAATCAAAATATTATAAAATATTACTATTATGCCCTGCTATTCGCCTTTTGCTGAAAACCTGCTGGAAAAGCGTAATCCCAGAATGATAAGCTAAACAGTGGCATAAATAGGATGAAGTAATAAATGGGTGTTTATTCAACGACTCCTCATCTCTTACGGGCTGCTCGTGGTGAAGTAGTAGATCGTCCCCCTGTATGGATGATGCGACAAGCGGGACGATATATGAAAGCATATCGAGACTTAAGAGAGAAGTATCCTTCATTTCGCGATCGCTCGGAAATTCCAGATGTAGCAATTGAAGTTTCCTTGCAACCGTGGAAAGCTTTCCAACCAGATGGAGTAATTTTATTTTCTGATATTGTCACCCCATTACCTGGTTTGGGCATTGACATGGACATCGCGGAAGGTAAAGGGCCAATCATTCATTCACCCCTCCGCACTCAAGAACAAATTGATAATTTGCATCCCTTAGAACCAGAAGCAGCTCTCCCATTCATCAAAACGATTTTGCAAGCGCTGCGTTCGGAAGTAGGTGATAAATCAACGGTGTTGGGCTTTGTGGGTGCGCCGTGGACGTTAGCAGCTTATGCGGTAGAAGGAAAAGGTTCTAAAACCTATTCCATCATCAAAAATCTGGCATTCTCAGATCCGACGATATTGCATCAATTGTTAGCTAAATTAGCAGATGCGATCGCCATCTATGCCCGTTACCAAATTGACTCTGGCGCTCAAGTTATCCAAATGTTCGATTCTTGGGCGGGTCAATTAAGCCCTCAAGATTATGATACCTTTGCTCTCCCCTATCAGCAGCGAGTTTTCCAGCAGGTTAAGCAAACCCACCCTGATACACCTTTGATTTTGCTAGTTAGCGGTAGTGCGGGTGTGTTGGAAAGAATGGCACAATCTGGCGCTGATATTGTCAGTGTAGACTGGGCTGTAGATATGGCAGACGCACGAGCCAGATTGGGTAAGCAAGTCAAAGTTCAAGGAAATCTTGACCCAGGGGTGTTATTCGGCTCTAAACAGTTTATCCGCGATCGCATCCTTGATACCGTTCGCAAAGCTGGTAATTGGGGTCATATTCTCAATCTCGGTCACGGTGTCCTCCCAGAAACTCCCGAAGAAAATGTTGCTTTTTTCTTTGAAACCGCAAAGGAACTTAACCTTGCAGGAGTTAAGGGTTAGGAGTTAGGAGTTATCAGTTAGGAGTTATCAGTTGCGAAGTGCAAAGTTATTTTTAACTCCTCACTTCTCACTCCTAACTTAATTTTTAACTCCTGATTCGGAACTTTTAACTTGATTCTTAACTCTTTAGTTTTAACTTCTAAATTTTGATAAATTTTTTATGAGCCAGAAACGGATTTTAGTGACTGGTGCAAGTGGTTGTGTAGGTCATTATTTAACAGAAGCCTTAATTAAGGAAACAGATCACGAACTGTATCTACTAGTTAGGAACCCAAGCAAACTGCAAGTTGATACTAATGCACGTTCGGGTATCAACGTTTTGCAAGGTGATATGCAAAATATTCGCCAGTTTGCCGATTTGCTATACACAATTGATACGGCGGTACTCACAGCCACAGCTTGGGGTGGTGATGAGACATTTGATATTAATGTCGTCAAGACTATAGAGTTGCTCGAACTGCTAGATCCAGAACGTTGCCAGCAGGTGATTTATTTTTCGACAGCCAGCGTTTTGGATCGCTACAATCAACCATTGAAAGAAGCCGGGGAAATTGGGACAGATTACATCCGTTCCAAATATGAGTGCTTAGAGAAAAAAGAAAAATTAGCGATCGCACCCAAAATTACCACAGTATTTCCGACTTTAGTTTTGGGTGGTGATGCCAATAAACCTGATTCTGCTGTCACCTCTGGCATTCCAGAAGTGACGAAATATATCAATTTGATTCGCTTTTTGGAAGCAGATGGCAGTTTTCACTTTATCCACGGACAAGATATTGCCACTGTCGTGCAATATTTAATCGATCATCCTCCCGAAAACGATCAACCACGTTGGCTTGTTTTAGGTCAAGCACCGTTAACAGCTAATCAAGCAATAGAAGAACTTTGCGCGTATTTGGGCAAAAAGATTTACTTTCGTATTCCCATATCTTTAGCCTTGGCTAATTTAATTATTGTTCTGTTCCGCATTCAGATGGCCGCTTGGGATCGGTTTTGCATGAACTATCGGCATTTTACTTATGAAAAATTCATCAATCCCGATAGTTTTGGCTTGCAAAATTACTGTGCAACCATGAGTGATGTTTTAAAAATTAGTGGTATAGAACGAGCTAAAAATTAGATGTAATCTGTAGCTTTTGACAGTATTTGTCAAATATCAGCAGATAAATAACATATTCAATGCAGGATCTACCGCTCAAACTTTGCGTCCCTCTGCGCTTCACTTTGCGTTCCTCTGCGTTTAAAAAAGCTACAAACTTACTTGTACAAAACTGTACTTAGTAAAGGAAATTAAGAATTAGGTATAGAGAAAAATGAAAAATTACTTCTTTCCCCTCTGCTCCTTGCTCCCCATTTAGGTAAAAACATCAGTGGTAAAATAAAACAACTTTAATAAAAAGTCAATAACTCTTTATTTTCGTTAGAGTGGGATAACAATCAAAGTGTGAGGATTGATACTACATGCGAATCCTGTTAGTGTATCCGATATTTCCCAAAACCTTTTGGTCTTATGAAAAAATCTTGGAGTTAGTCGATCGCAAGGTTTTACTACCACCTCTAGGTTTAGTAACAGTAGCCGCGATTCTGCCCCAAGAATGGGAATTCAAGCTAGTCGATCGCAACATCCGCCCAGCAACAGAAGCAGAGTGGGCATGGGCAGATGTAGTAATCCTCTCTGCGATGATTGTCCAGAAGCAAGATTTACTTGAGCAAATCCAGGAAGCAAAAAAACGTGGCAAGCTAGTTGCAGTTGGCGGCCCCTACCCCACTTCTGTACCTCACGAAGTTGAAAATGTTGGCGCAGATTTTCTAATTCTGGATGAAGGGGAAATTACGCTGCCTATGTTTATTGAGGCAATTCAACGGGGTGAAACTTCTGGGACTTTCCGCGCCACAGAAAAACCTGATGTCACAAGCACACCAATACCCCGCTTTGATTTATTGCAATTGAATGCCTATGACATGATGTCGGTACAGTTTTCGCGCGGGTGTCCCTTCCAGTGCGAATTTTGCGACATTATTGTTCTCTACGGGCGCAAACCACGCACCAAAGCCCCAGCGCAACTGTTAGCAGAGTTAGATTATCTCTATGAACTCGGTTGGCGGCGGGGTGTGTTCATGGTGGATGACAACTTTATTGGCAACAAACGAAATGTGAAATTGTTGCTGAAAGAGTTAAAAGTCTGGATGGCAGAACATAAGTATCCCTTCCGATTTGACACGGAAGCATCAGTTGACTTGGCACAAGATGCAGAAATGTTGGAATTGATGGTTGAGTGCGGTTTCTCGGCGGTGTTTTTGGGAATCGAAACGCCGGATGAAGATAGTTTGCAAATGACCAAGAAATTTCAAAATACTCGCAGTTCTCTAACTGAGGCAGTGCAAACCATTACCAAAGCGGGATTGCGCCCAATGGCTGGGTTTATTATCGGCTTTGATGGCGAAAAAGCAGGGGCAGGCGATCGCATTGTCCGCTTTGCTGAACAAGCAGCAATTCCCTCTACTACCTTTGCCATGTTGCAAGCGTTACCCAATACCGCTCTTTGGCATCGCCTGAAAAAGGAAGGAAGACTACGGGAAAACCAAAATGCCAATATTGCCAACATCAATCAAACAACATTGATGAACTTCGTCCCCACTCGTCCTCTAGAAGAACTTGCACGAGAATATATTGAGGCATTTTGTACTTTATACGACCCAGTACAATACTTGGATCGTACCTACCGCTGCTTCTTGATGATGGGTTTGCCAAGTTGGAAAGCACCAGCGAAAATGCCAGAGTGGATTGTCGTGAAAGCCTTGCTGATTGTGATTTGGCGACAAGGGATCAAACGGGAAACCCGTTGGAAATTCTGGCATCATTTGTTCAGCATTCTCAAGCGTAACCCTGGAGTTATTGAACATTACATCTCTGCTTGCGCCCACAACGAGCATTTTCTAGAGTATCGCCAAATAGTCCGCGATCAAATTGAAAGCCAGCTAGCAGAATATTTAGCACAAGGTGCAGAAACGCCTTATGTGCTAGTGAAGGAAAAAACTGAGGAAAAAGCTGAAGCAGTAGTTAGTTAAGACTGGTAATGGGTAATAGTAAATAAATTACTTATTACCCGTTCTCAATTAAAAACTTGTATCTACATGTATGAGCTATTTGGCTTTTTCAATCCCAGTTATTTTAAAAATTAACTCTGCCGCTTGACTCATTAGCGAAGTAAAATATTAAGTAATCTTCTACTAGGAAACTCCGTAGACCACTGGCAAAATTATCGGAACTTTGCCCCATATTAGGAAAATCAGCCAACAGTTTATACTGCTGTTTGATTTTTTCGTTGAGTCTTCGATCTGCATCAAGATTGTAGGGAATAATATAGCGATTAATCTCTGTGAGGTCTTGCTTGGCTGGAATTGTTAAAACGTACCAACTCATTATTTAGCAGCCTCAGCTTGTTGCATTTGAGCTTGGGCGCGTCGAATGTCTTCCTCTATTTCTGCAAATACCTCTTAACCATCAATTCCCTTGCCACGTTCGAGTTCTTCGATACCAACCAACTTGGATTTTAGCTTTCAATTCTGCTAAACGTTTTTCTTGAAGGCGTTGGCGTAGCCCACCGCAGGCATCGCGTTCATCTAGCAATCTCAATGCTTCACCCATCACCTCACTTACTGAGTGATATCGACCACTATCAACTTTATCCTTAACCAACTGCTCCAGTTCTGGGGTCAAAGATATATTCACAATTATTCCTTCATTCCGTTTACTCTATATAGTAACCGAAAGGGATTGGAGCAAGGCTAAAATAATTCGTAATTGATAATACTAGGCGATTATTACTAATGACAAATGACAAATGACAAATTAGTTAATTCGCCGCTGTTTGGGCTTCTTGATAAATTATTTCTTGAAACTGGATCATATCTTTTTGTGGATCGGCGTGGCTAACTTTCACCACTATCTGTTCGCCCAAGTTCACAGAACGTTTGAAAACCATTGGTAACTGCAAGCCTAAATCTTCTAACAAAATTAGGGCTAAGTTGCTGTCTTCTCGCAGCCACATCAACACTGTCACATCCCAAGTTTCTTCTGGATGACGGCGTAAATACTCTAATGCATAATATCTATTAGTTTGTCGTTCCACCATTGTCACCTCTTGGGTGATACTGCTGACAGTCATCATCACTTCTTTAAGTTGATCTGCGGAAAATGGCAGAACCTCACCCCGCAAATGGGCTTTAATTTGAAAGTGGGTGAGTAAGTCACTGTAGCGGCGGATGGGAGAAGTTGCTTGAGTGTAAGTATCCAAACCCAAACCAGCATGACGCAAAGGCGTGATGCTCATTTCACTCTTGGGCATACAACGACGCATGGCGCAAGCGCGAACGAATCCGGCTGGAAGTAGCAGCAATTCCTCATCTGGAGGTAATTCTGGTTGCGGTTGACCGCGAAAGGGTAAAGGGATATTATGAGTTTTACCATAACGAGCCGCAACTTCACCGGCAACAATCATCATTTCTGCTACCAGTTGCCGCGATGGGGAATCGTCCAAAATCTCAATGTGGATCTCTTCACCTTTGACTTTGATCGTCGCTTCGGGCATGGTGATGCTAATTGCCCCTTGGGCGTAACGCCAAGCTCTGCGCCGCTGTGCCCAAATAGCGATCGCCGCAATTTCTGGTTCTGCTTGTACCCGTAATTGCAGCATTTCATCGACATCTTCGTAGGTGAGGCGATAAGTCGGCTTAATCAAGCTGGTATGAATGCTGTAATCTTCTACTCCCCCAGTTGTACCTAAAATAATCCCGAAACTTAGGGCGCAACAAACCCGTCCCTGAATCAGACTCATTGGCCCAGTTGCCAATACTTCGGGAAACATGGGAATCATCCCTGTCGGTAAATAGACTGTAGTACCGCGCTTTCTGGCTTCTAAATCTAATTCATCTTCCGGCACTAACCATCTAGTGGGATCGGCGATATGCACCCAGAGGCGTTCCCGTCCATCGGGTAATACTTCCCAACTCAGACCATCATCAATCTCTGTGGTCGTTTCATCATCAATGGTGTACACCTTCAGGTGAGTCAGATCAAGGCGGTTTGTATCTGAGTCAATCGGCGGGAAATCCAAACGCTGTTGCGCCACTTCTAATACCTTATGAGGAAATTGAATCGGAATTGAAGAACGACGCAGGAACAAGTTTTCATAAGGACTCCAGTAACCCAAATCTACCAATAATTGAAAGGCCCCTTGGGGCGTTGTGGGTCGTCCCAGCATGGTCATTGTTTCTAATACGGCAGCGCTGGGCGGATAAGCGCGAGCCAAGGAGTCATAATTAACCCCTGTCCGCACGGTATCAGCGATTAGCGCTGCGTATTTCTCTAGTCCTTCTAAGCGCTGGCGATCGTGGCGCCCCCACTCTACGGCTTCACCTTTGAGCGCCTGCTCTACACGAACTAAAAATTCCTGCTGTCCTTTAGCTTTTAGTGCCTCTACTTCTACTTGGTGCTGGCGTTCTGCCACTTGAGGAGCAGTTCGTGGCTCGTAAGCGTCTCCTTTTTGCTTGAAATAGAGTTTATCGTCTGATAACAAGCAATAGGCGGCATAACAAAGAGGCGCAGCTGATTCGGAAAATAGCAGATTCGCCATTTGGTCGGGGGTAACAGTTTCCCCATCTTCAACCAGTAATTCCCAAGCTACTTCTAAGCTAGATGGGTCTAAATAAGGCTTGACCTGCTCCAAAAAGCTGGCAATCTCAGAGGTCTTGTAAGTCTGTCCGGTAACTGTATAGGTTATTTGTCTAGGCGCGAGGCTGTGGGATTGACCACGTTCGTCTACCACAAACCAGCGGGTTTTACCGTCTGGACGTTCTACGATGCCCAGACGGCGATCGCCTTGAACCCTAAATTCAACTAGCGTCCCCTTCTCCACAACTCTCGCACTTTAATTTGGTGAACAGTTTAAATAGTTTTAAGTTAGGAGTTAGGAGTTAGGAGTTTTGATTCTTAACTCATCACTCATCACTCATAACTCATCACTCTTTTTAGCCTTCCGCATTGATAAATGGCAACAAAGCCACAATCCGCGATCGCTTAATTGCTAATGTCAACTCTCGCTGTTGCTGAGATGTCAGCCCTGTAATCCGACGTGGCAGTATCTTACCCCGCTCGGTGACAAACTTACGCAATAAATCAACATCTTTATAATCGATTGGTTCTCCTGGCTTGATCGGAGAAAGGCGACGACGGAAATAACTCATCTTTTTTACTTAATTTCCTTGTAAACGGTATGTTTGTTGCAGTGGGTACAGAACTTTTTCAGTTCTAGCCTGTTGGTGGTGTTGCGGCGATTCTTGGTACTGGTATAACGTGAAACACCAGCAGAACGCTTATCTGAATTTGTCCGGCACTCAGTACACTCTAGTGTGATGATAATGCGGGCACCTTTACTCTTAGCCATAATCTTACAAACAGTGAAGCCTGAAGAGAATTAACACAAATGACTATCTTCTCACATTCCGCCGCATATTATCAACTAATCTTTTGATTTTTATATCGAGCGAGTAGCCACGGCGCGACGAGACGATGAAAGTTCCGCAATAGCGATCGTGCAAAGCCTGCCGCATCTGGGTATCAGAGAAAGCAGTGCCACAATCGATCGCTAGGGGAAATACTAGCAGTATAGCAGTGGGATTGGCTCTAATATTGCTCAGGGCAATTGACACTAATAAAGCACCCAAGCCAATAATGGTCTCTCGCTTCACCAGTGAGAGCAAATCTGGAATTCTACCCATGATTTGCCCATCTTCGACTTCCAACACTTTTAAATCGAAAGCCCAACGCCCTAAACTTTGCCCTTGATTGTTGTATGGCACCAGCACCCGCGAAACTAGCCAAAGTATGACAAAAACTAAGATTTCCACAAATTGAATCCCGATATCGCCGCCTCCCAGCAGGGAACTGACTAACCAGACACCAAGGAAATCAAGTCCTAATGCCATACCTCGCCGCCCAATTTCAGCCTTGGGATAGTGTTTTTGGGGAAGTCGTTCGATAGTCATACAAAATAGGTATTTTTATTTAGGGGTTGGAGAATAATAATTACTCCTATTTTTTATATTAAGATGATGACTTGGGTTTGGCGTTTAAACTGTTATCCATAAAATTTCCATCATTACTGTGGTTAAAACTTTGGCGTGAGCGCTACTTCTCTAGGAGAGGCTGCGCCAACAATAAGGCTTAGTACAAGTCGGTCGAATGCTATCCACCCCACAAGAGTCTGTTTTGAGGAAATCTTGTATTTTTGTAGAAACTTAATTTTAACTAGTTTGGAAGTTGTATCATGATGCATCTGTTTACAAAAACAGCTATTAGTCTAGTGACGACTACTGCTTTAGGGTTAGCGATCGCTATAAACACGAACAACCTAGCTCATGCTGCTGAGTTCAACTTTAACTGGAAAGGAGACACTGGTTATTTAGCGAAAGGTTCATTTAACTACGATACAACAACTGCTCCCAGTGTCATTTCTGAAACTGGTTTGGGAGCTACGAAAAACTTGCAATCTCTCTCAATTTCCTTCTTTGATCCTTTGAGTAATCTGATAAATAGTTTCACTCCAGTGCTTAATGGGATATCTAACTACAGCTATTTGAGATTCAACTTTGATAGCACTAAAGAGCAAATCTTTGGCCCATTTGATGTTGGCAAGGATGATGAGTTTCCTGGCGACACATGGCTTAATAATAATCTTGCACTTATAGATGAAGGTTTTAGCAATCAGGTTCTAGCTAAAGAATTTCATTTGAACAATAGAGATGCAGCACGCACAGAGCAAATACTAGATTTAAGTAACAATTCAGTTCAGGTATCCAAAGTCCCTGAAGGAAGCATAATTATCGGTTTACTAGCAGTGTGTAGCTTGGGACTTACCGCTTATAGAAATCTAGACAAAGCTACCCAAGAATAAAAGAAAAATTGGAGGCGATCGCTATGTTATCAGTCAGCGATGCAGAAGCAATTATTTTAAATTTGGTACAACCGTTGGATCGTCAGCGAGATACAGAATTTGTCGATTTATTCACAGCCGATAGTCGCATTTTGGCAACACCTGTCACCAGTCCGCTAGATTTTCCCCATTGGGATAATTCGGCGATGGATGGCTATGCAGTTCGCTACGAAGATGTACAGCACTCTAGCACTGAAGAACCAGCCATTTTAGAAATTGTTGAAGATATTCCGGCCGGGTATCAGCCTCAGTCTACGATTCAACCAGGGCAAGCTGCGCGGATTTTTACTGGTGCGGTGATCCCAGCAGGTGCGGATACTGTAGTGATGCAAGAAAAGACACGCCGCGAGGAAAACCGCGTATTTATCCTAGATACGCCAAAACCGCAAGGATTTGTCAGACACAAAGCATCTTTTTATCAAGCTGGAACACAATTGTTACCAGCAGGAATTAAGTTAAATGCCTCAGAAATTGCCGTATTGGCAGCAGCACAGTGTCCACAATTAAATGTTTACCGCCGTCCACGGATAGCAATTTTATCCACTGGTGATGAGTTGGCGACAGTCGATCAACCCTTACAACCAGGGCAAATTGTGGATTCTAATCAGTATGCGATCGCAGCTTTAGTAAGAGAAAGTGGCGCAAAACCCTTAATTTTAGGCATTGTGAAAGATGATCCAGTTGCTCTGGAGAAAGTTATTAGCCACGCTGTTGCGATCGCTGATATAGTCATCTCCTCTGGTGGTGTTTCAGTGGGAGATTATGACTATGTTGACAAAATTCTCGAATCGCTAGGAGCAAAAATTCACATTCGGACTGTAGAAATGAGACCAGGAAAACCCCTCACTGTTGCTACTTTCCCCAGTAGAGACGCGATTAATCGCGTCTCTACAAACTCCCCGCTTTATTTTGGTTTACCAGGGAATCCTGCGGCTGTATTGGTGACATTTTGGCGGTTTGTGCTACCAGCAATCAAGAAACTTTCGGGAATTACTGAAGGTTGGGAATCAGTATATTTGAAAGTGCGATCGCATGATGAATTGCGATCGGATGGCAAGCGTGAAACTTACCTTTGGGGTAAATTGCATTTAATTAATGGAGTTTATGAATTTCACAAAGCTGGTGGTAGTCACAGTTCTGGCAATTTAATTAATTTAGCTCAAACCAATGCTTTAGCTGTTCTACCTGTGGGTAAAACATTAATTTCGCCACAAGAAGAAGTGCAAGTTTTGCAGCTTGGATAATGGGGACTGGGGAAGAAGCAAGGGAGCAAGGGAGAAAAGTTTTCCCCTCTGCCTCTTTTCAATGCCTAATGCCCAATGCCCAATCCTAAAATATCTGCTCAAAAGCTTCAATCAAACTGTTAACTTCCTCAATGGTGTTGTAATGTACCATACTCACCCGGACTATTCCACCTTGCGATGCTAACCCCAGGTATTCAATGAGCCGTTTAGCATAAAAGTCACCGTAGCGAATTCCTATATAGTGTTGGTCAATTTTTGCCGGAATGGTTGAGCTATTGATTCCATCTACCACAAAAGATATAGTTGGCACACGGGTTTGACGGTCAGCCTTTGATTGACCAATTACTCGCACATTAGGCTTGCTGTTGAGATAATTTAGGAGGCGATCGCTAATCTTTTCTTCATGTATGCTAATTAAATCAAATGCTTGCACCATTTGATTTCTCAAATCTGGTGCTGTTTCATTCCCATAGTGTAATTGTGCTAACTCACTTAAATAATCACATAAACCTAACATTCCATAACTTAATTCAAAATTGACATTTCCTAACTGAAATTTATAAGGTATATCTGTCTGCTCAATAAAATAATGGTTAAGACCAGGCAATCTTAATAAATGTTCTTCCTTACCATAAAGTAAGGCATGATGTGGCCCATAGACTTTATAACAACTCAAAGTATAAAAATCAACATCTAAATCTTGGACATCAACTAATCTGTGGGGTGCATAAGCTACACCATCTACACAAATCATGGCATTGCGATCGTGTACAAATGCAGCAATTTCTTTGATCGGGTTGATGGTTCCCAGAACATTAGAAGCATGAGTCAAGGATACCAATTTGGTGCTACGACTCATCAATGGTTCTAAATCTGCTAAATGAAGTTCCAAAGTATCTGGACGAACTTGCCACACTTTAACCTTAATTCCTTGTTTTTCAAGAGCGACCCAAGCACCAATATTGGACTCATGGTCACAATTCGTCACAATCACCTCATCGCCAGGTGTAAAGGTTTGACCCAGACAAATTGAGAGAATTTTCAACATCATTGTAGTAGATGGGCCCATGACCACTTCTTTAGAAGAATTGGCATTAATGAAAGTAGCCATTCCCCTAGTTGCTTGAGCCAATCGTTCTCCTGCAAGTTCAGAAACCCCATAAGAAGCTCCCAACTGAACATCAGAACTCAAGAGAAATTCGCTAATTCTATCTACTACCTTTTTCAGGGTTTGTGACCCGCCAGCATTATCAAAAAAAGTCCATTCACCAGCTAAAGCGGGAAAATATTGACGAACTTTATCAAGATTTAGGAGCATGGTATAAGTAATCCAGAGAATGTTCTTTACCCTAGCTTACTTTTGGCAAGTCGCCCAGAGAGCATCTACATCCCCTTTTGGAGTTTACAGCTTGTTACTCTGTAATCATCTATCTAGGGGAGTATACAAAGAGTATCTTACTGACACACCTACATTTCCAACAAGGGTTAATGTCTTGATTCTTCACAATTCTCGCCAATTTTATTTGATAAGTTTAAGGGAGAGTCAAAGCAAGTATTGTTTTGACTCTTAATTCCTTGATTGAAAACAAAGGAACAACCTATGAACACTACTGTTAAATACGACATTGAGGTTATCAAGGAAGAAGCAGTTAAACTGGTTAAAAAGGGACTTCTTAACCGTCAACACCCAATTTATACCATCTGTAAATATATTCCTCATCGTGACTGGGTGAATTTTGAACTTGAGTTAGAAAAAAACGAATTTTTACTCAGAGATAGAATTATCGACCTACTGAATCACGAATTGTGGGAAGATCATTGAAGCTGAATCTATTAGCAGCATTCCAATAAATCAAAATTACAAATTAGTTTTTCAGGATTAAAAACCCTCGAACTAAATCGGGGGTTATCAATAAAAAAGTCTGAGAATCAGCAATAAATCTTAATGGAAATTCAAATGGTAATTGTGATATATTAACTTAAATTAAGAATAATTGCAAAATAGTCAACAATTTTTGTGAATATCGCCCAAGCTAATTAAAAGGTTTACGCCGAATAGATATTTTAATAGAATAATCTCATTAAAAGATTCGCAGAAACATCAATGGACTGGATTACACTACTGCGATCGCTACAGTCTGATTTTATTAAAAGGTTAGCATCTGGTTGTCTGCTTCATTGTGAAACAGAAGGTCAATATAGTGAATTAACTATAATCTCTGGAGAAAGGTTAAAGGCACTACGGGAATTTTGCTGGCAGATGGCTGAAAAATATAAGCGTGTTTTACCAGTCCGCGATGTTTTTATTAGCTATCTCAAAGGGAAGTTAGGTGAGGAAGTTGTCAAAGAACGTTTAGCTGATTTTATTACCGAAGTCGATTATGAAAAGCGATTCGGCGGCGATGGCAATATAGATTTTACCTTGACTTCTGACCCATCTATTGGTATTGAGGTTAAATCTCGTCACGGTCGAATTGACAGAGTAAGATGGTCAATTAGTTCTGAAGAAGTTGAGAAAAATGCAGTTGTAGTTTGCATTTTGATTCAAGAGGATGTGAGTGAAGCACAATCTGAATATCACCTTTTTTTAGCGGGCTTTCTCCCGACCCGAATGATTAAGTTGAAAACTGGTAAAATTTCTTTTGGGATAGAACAATTACTATATGGTGGTGGTTTATGGTGCTATCTAGAACAATTACAATCTTCTATAAATAATTCTTCTAGACAACAACTACCAATTTATAAATATCTCCCGAAACAGGAAGTTTTATCTAAACCAACGATGAATCAGGTGGTCAAACCTTATTTGAAACCTGAATATAGTGGTGAAGATTTAAATCTAGTTTACGTAAAACTAGGTGATGAGTATTTTGAAAAAGGAGAATATACCAATGCAATTACCAACTATAATCAAGCTTTACAAGTTAATCATAGTGATATTAATATATATTATAAACGAGGTTTAGCTCACTATCAAATAGGAGATTATGAAACTGCGATCGCAGATTATTCTCAAGCAATTCAGATGAATCTTCATGATGCTAAATCTTATAATAAACGAGGTTTAGCATTTTATCAAATGGGGCGATTAGAAGAAGCAATTAATGATTATACCCAAGCAATCAGAATTAATCCTAATGTTGCCGTAGCCTATAAAAATCGGGCTGAAGCTCGTTCTCATGCAGGAGATAATCAAGGAGCAATTGAGGATTATACCCAGGCTATTAAAATTAACCCCGATTATGCTAATGCTTATAAAAACCGTGGAATTGCTCGTTATTTATTAGGCTCTCAACCGGGATTTCCCCAAGCAATCAAGATTAATCCTCAAGATGCCATAGCTTATAAAAAACGTGGTAATGCTCGATCTGACTTAGGAGATTTTGAGGGAGCAATTGAAGATTATACTCGAGCAATACAGATTAATTCTAATTATGCCGATGCTTATTACAACCGTGGTACTGCTCATTCAGATTTAGGAGATTTTGAGCAAGCAATTGAAGATTATACTCAGGCAATACAGATTAATTCCAACTATGCTGATGCCTATTATAATCGAGGAAATATTCGTTTAGAAATCGCAGATCAACAGGGAGCAATCGAAGATTTTCAAAAAGCGGCAGATATCTATCGTCAAGAAGGTAAGCTAGAAGCACTCAAAGATACACGAGAAAAAATATTAGATTTAGAAATAGAAGAATCATTAGATATTTTAAACTTCTAAACGATAGCCTAAGTGTCACATATCTATTACTTACCTCGGCAATTAGAAATTACGGCTACACAGACAAAACCTGTAAAGACCAGGTTAAAAACCCTTAATTTTGTATTAGTCCACGGAGTAGACTTTGTTTGTATTTGTATAGCCGCGATTTCTAATCGCCAGGTTATTTATCAAGGCGAGATGCTCCCATTCCTCCCTTGTTCTTAGCAAAATACACGATTACCTATGAGATTGCCTGAAACAAGGGGCTTAAGCCCCTTGTTTCACCAAGTCTGATTTTGTACAGTTTCACAAATAATTTTGACAAACATCCTCTTAGCTGACTACAAAATTCACCAACTTGCCAGGCACCACAATAACCTTTTTAATCTCTTTACCTTCGATGTAACGTTGGGCAATTTCTGATTCACGGGCGTATTTCTCCAACGCGGCTTTATCTGCTTGTGCTGGTACTTGAATCGAGCCGCGAGTTTTACCCATAACTTGAATCACCAAAGTGATTTCATCAGCTACCAAAGCATCAGGGTCAAATGATGGCCAAGTCTGAGTATGAACTGAATTACTTTCACCCAATAAATGCCACAATTCATCAGCAATATGTGGTGCAAATGGTGCTAGTAAAACCACCAAAGTCTGAATACCTTCTGCGTAAATTGGTGAATTTTTACCATCAGCATCAGTTAGGGCGTTACTTAATTTCATCAATTCGGAAATAGCTGTATTGAATTGATATTCGTCTTCCACGTCTTCCGTCACCGCTTGAATCGCCGTGTGAATCGCCCGCCGCAATTCTTTTTCTGCTTTAGTTAAATCAGATTGGGCTTTTTTACGAGATACCCCAGCCGCAATATAATCCGTCACCAAACGCCAAACCCGATTTAAAAAGCGGAATTGTCCTTCCACATCGGCTTCATCCCATTCCAAATCTTTTTCTGGCGGCGCTTTGAACAAGATGAACATCCGAGCTGTGTCTACACCGTATTTGGCAATTACATCTTCTGGTGCTACACCATTGCCCTTTGATTTAGACATAGTGGCATAGAGACGTTGCAACGGTTCACCTGTCTGGGGGTCGCGCGGGTCGGCTGAATTTACCAAATTAGAAGGAATCCATTTATCTTTGCCGCCCTTGTTGGGATTTAGGTAAGTTAAACCCTGTACCATCCCTTGAGTTAACAGGCGTTGGAAGGGTTCGTCAAAGTTCAGTAACCCTCTGTCCCGCAGAACCTTAGTAAAGAACCGCGAATACAACAAATGTAAAATCGCGTGTTCAATCCCACCTACGTACTGATCAACTGGCATCCAGTCATTAATTTTACTAGAATCAAAAACCTGTTGTTCATTTTTAGCATCAGGAAACCGCAAGTAATACCACGAGGAATCAATAAAAGTATCCATTGTGTCAGTTTCCCGCTTCGCTGGAGTGCCACAAGTTGGACAAGGTACATTTACCCAACTCTCTAACTGAGTCAAAGGTGAACCGGCACGTCCAGTAAATTCCACCTCTTCCGGCAACTGTACGGGTAAATCTTTATCGGGAACTGGTACTATCCCACAGTTGGGACAATGAATTACAGGTATCGGTGCGCCCCAGTAACGCTGCCGCGAAATCAACCAATCCCGCAAGCGATATTGCACCCGCACTTTCCCAAAACCTTGTTGTTGGGCGTATTCAATTATTGCTTGTTTCGCATCTGTGGAAGTCATACCAGTAAAAGCCCCAGAATTAATTAAAATTCCTGGTTCAGTGTATGCCTGGTTATATTCAATTTGGATGAGTTGTGTGACTTCATCAACCTCTGATGTGGGAGTTAAGTCAAAACCTGCAACATCATCTGGGGAAACGATGACAAAATCAATTGGCAAATTGTAATTTTTGGCAAACTTAAAATCCCGGACATCGTGTGCTGGTACACCCATCACTGCTCCAGTACCATACTCATACAGTACATAGTCAGCAATCCAAATCGGCACTTCTTCCCCTGTGAATGGGTTAATTGCCTTACCACCTGTGGGGATACCCCGCTTCGGTTTGTCTTCAGCGGTACGTTCCAACTCACTTTGATGGGAAACCTCTTTAATAAAGGCTTCTACCGATGTTTGTTGTTCTTTTGTCGTGACGCGCTTGGTTAAGGGATGTTCTGGTGCCAACACCAGGTAGCTGACACCATAAACGGTATCTGGACGTGTGGTGTACACGGCGATTTTTTCATCTATCCCAATGATAGGGAATTCTAAGTAAGCGCCTGTAGATTTGCCAATCCAGTTTGCCTGCATCGACTTGACGCGTTCCGGCCAACCTGTCAATTTATGCAAGTCATTGAGCAATTCTTCGGCGTAGTCGGTAATCTTAAAAAACCACTGACGTAATAATTTGCGTTCAACTATTGCCCCACTACGCCAAGAACGTCCTTCGTTATCAACTTGCTCGTTTGCCAATACAGTTTGGTCAATGGGGTCCCAGTTTACCGCTGCTTCTTTTTGGTAAGCTAACCCCGCTTGTAAAAACTGCAAGAAAATCCATTGTGTCCACTTGTAATAATCTGGTGAACAGGTAGCAAGTTCGCATTCCCAATCAATGGATAAACCAAGACGCTGCAATTGCTGCCGCATCTGAGCCATGTTCTGATAAGTCCACTTTGCTGGTGGTACACCACGGTCAATGGCGGCGTTTTCTGCTGGCAAGCCAAAGGCATCCCAACCCATTGGGTGTATTACCCGATACCCTTGCATTCGTTTGAGGCGGGCAATCACATCGGTAATCGTATAATTACGGACGTGACCCATGTGTAGGCTGCCCGATGGATAAGGGAACATGGAAAGAGCGTAGAATTTTGGCTTGTTGCTAGCTGTCGGTGTTTTATCTAAGCCAAGTTCCACCCATGTTTTTTGCCATTTTTCCTCAATTGCTACTGGGTTGTATCGGGAATCAACAGAATCACGTATTTCCAATGGTTTCATGCCTGTTACACTTTACTTCTATTAATTTTCTAGTATTTGATCCTTACTAGTACGTTTGAACCACTATGTTGAGGGAATTATTTGTCTAGTAATTTTCTAATTTAATTTACAAAATTAATTTACCCCTCTATTTCTATCTATCTTATATCGCTAAAGTTCTTAGACTAATAGTCCAACAACTTTAGGTATATGGAATATAGAAAAGTCCCTAAGCTTAGGATACTGGGGACTAAATGTGTTATGGTTCTAAATTAATTTACTAGGTTAGTAATGCGATCGCCATTTCAAGGTGCATGTTAGCCTTGTGCAAGTTAAGCAAATTCTCTTGGTCGTATCTGTCAGGATAGCTCATAGCTTTGCTCTCCATCGTCAGCTTAATCAGCGCTGCTTGCTCATCAGTGGGTGAATTCATCTCATCTACCACCCCTTCAAGGAATCGAATAACGCTGAAACCTGGTGACTTCAAGCCTCTTCCCTGCCTGAGTTGAGTGAGTGCTATCTGTGGAAATGCCATCAAGGTGACAATCCAACTAGTCTTGTACCCTGCATTCCCAGTAGGCTTTAATCCGTAACGTCTACACAAGTCTCTCAACTCAGCAGTGGTTTTGATTTCGAGTTCTGCACGTGTGAACATAAAATAGAGTTACCCATTTATAAAAGTGGTATCGGTGGTGAACCATTTCCAAGGATGACAACACCACCGATTTGAAATCTTATTTACTCGCTTCCACGTAGATCAGGCTATATTTATATTTCTCAATAATGGCTAATCCTAAAGGAACTCCAGAAAATTTAAAAAAATTTACTACTGACAGAGAGGAGCCACTGAGCGAGAAAATGAATATACGCATGACTAAGACAATGAAAGAGGAAGTGCAGCAACAAGAGAACCCTCCTGAATTTTGTAGAGAAGCTATTCAAGAGAAGCTAGACAAGAATAAAGGCAAGAGTAGTACTTAATTGCTTATCTTCGTAATCTAAGTAAATAAAAATACCTCTAGATATTAATATCTAGAGGTATTCACTATGATAGGTTTTTATTGCTGTCGATTCAGATGGTAAAAACAGGCGATGGTTGAATCAAATATAAAATTTTCTGATTTGGTGCGGGTTTTTGTTTACGGCACGCTCAAACCAGGTGAAGCTAACTATAAAAGATACTGTGCTGGCAAGGTAGTAGATGTAAAAAAAGCTTTTGTACAAGGACAATTGTTTGCTCTGCCAATGGGCTACCCAGCGATGACGCTAGGTAATAGCAAAGTCTACGGATATTTGCTCTCTTTTTCTAACCCAAAGATTTTGAATGAGTTAGATGTGCTGGAAGATTACCAGCCCCATAGACAAACGCCAGAAAACCTCTATAATCGGCAAATTATCGAGGTTTATGAGGCACAGTCGTTCTCTTATAGTTGGGCTTGGGTTTATTTAATGACTCTAGAGCAAGTTGAGCAATTAAGAGGCTTCCTCCAACCTGACGGCTGGTGGAGCGGCTGCGGTTTAACCCTAGAGTACAGTTTTGAACTATAAACTTTGCGATTAATTGATGTCTTGTTTGGAGTCGTGACGTTGCGGCTGTACCTGATGAATTGAATTTTCCGGTGAGGCTACTGCTGCTTTCGGAATTTCAATTACCGGATTATTTAGTCCCACCATCAGCGGCGAAGGGGGAACTATAGACGCTGAGGAGGTTTGTATTGGTTCTGTTTCTGGTCGTTGTGCCAGTTGCGGCACTCTCGAACCACCACCGACGAAGCCAGATACAATGCCGATCGCACAAGCCGCAACGGCAGCACCTCCCACCACCCAGTTTAGACGGGAGCGGCGGTGCAAACGTGTCAATACTTGCTGAACTGTTACTTCTGGAGATTGTTGGGCTGTGGGCACTGGGAGCATCCGCAAGCCTTGGCGCAGTTTTAACAGTCGGGTATACAAGCATTGAACTGAGGCATCATTTGCCAGCCATTCTTCTACTTGCTTGCGTTCGGTGGCTGTGACTTCACCATCGAGATAAGCACTCAATAACTCGAAGCGATCGCGCTTCACCATATCCATAAGACCCGTTGATTCATTGGTATGATTGGCCATTCCATCTGACAAATTTTGAGGAAGTTGCAAAGGAGAACGGTCGTAAAACTGAGAATCAGTAGTCATCTTAACATTATTACCAACTCATACACGGGTAAACTGGGCGGGAATTTTGGGAAAATTAGCCAATTTTCATCCTAAAGGCAGAATCTATGTACGTCTTTGAAGGTAATTCTTAATCTGTGCTTAAATTCTGTCATTGGGCAGAGGCAAGATCCTGTAAATTAAGAGTCTAAATAATTCTGCAAGTGAGCTTGCAACCTCGATCTAGCTCTGGCTATTCTTGACTTCACAGTTCCTAATGAAACTCCAGTGATTTCGGCAATTTCTTCATAAGCCATACCTTCGATTTCTCTCAGGACGATGGTAGTACGAAAAACTTCCGGTAAATCCGCGATCGCTTCCCGCAATTGCTCGTAAAATTCTCTAGTTGTCAGTTCTTCCTCCGGGCCTGGGGTATCGCCGGCGATTTCCCAATCCATCTCACCGTCTTCTAAGGAACGGGGAGCATCCAGTGACAAAGGACTCATCACCCGCTTGCGTTTCCGTAACTCGTCATAAAACAAGTTGGTGGCAATACGGCTTAACCAGCCCCGAAATTTAGCAGGCTCTTGTAATCGGTTAATATTCCGATATACTCGAATCCAAACTTCTTGAGCCAAATCGGCTCTGTCAGCCCAATCTGGAGCTAGGTGGTATAGAACTCGATCAACTTGACTTTGATAGCGGCGTAATAGTTCTGCAAAGGCAGCACGATCTGGTCGCAGTCCGGCTTGACAGCGCAAAATTAAATCGTGGTTAGGGAGTTTGTCAACTTGCACTGATGCTTCTGGATACTTTGCATCAACCGTTGACCAGGATACAGTAATCGATTGACTCATAGATCGTACTGGCTCTAAATCATCCCTATCTATTAGACTTGCTAATGGGGTAGAAGTTCCATGCTCAGGTGACGGATTTCTTACTGGAACACTGAAGCATACAATTTTGGATACATTCATAGCAATAAGCAGAGTCAATTTTTCCTTATACTGCTCTCATTGTTGTCCTTCCAGGGGGCAGGGAGCAGGGGGGAGTCCAGATGAAACGAGTTTCAAAATCCTTACATGAAAATATTCTAGGGACTGGGATTTCTACTCAGCACTGGCTCAACTTAGCTATCCGCTCACAGCACGGGCTAAACGCCCCGCTACCGCTAACAGCACTTTCAAGGTGAGGGGAAGTTGCTCTTGCGACAAATATACACTGATAGCGTAGCGGTAGGGAGTCAGACGCTCCTACGGACGCTCCTACCTTGCTACCGCTTCGCTAACGTTGCGCTATCGAGCGTCTTGCAGGAGAACTGTGGCAGAGATTTGGAGACTGGCTCAACTTAAACCCTTGTTCCCTTTGGTCACGGCAGTTTTTGCTAACAAAAGTGTTGTAATTATATGCACACTTTGATACTTTTAGCAACTGGGTATATACGCTTGATAAAAATAATTAAATCTAGTTATAAGGATAAAGATAAAATTTTGTGATTATAGCTTCTTGATACTTTTAAAATTCAGGTGATAATTTCTGGAAGTTGGGTTGCTGTAGTTGCTAGGATGGTGATTTATTTTTTTGATTTTGTTACCAGAATAGTTACTGGTTGTTCTGGTTGTGGCCCGTAGGCAGTACTAGAGTTATGTTGCTCTGGTACGCGAACTTGAAAAAAGAAATTGAGGGAAAATGTAATTGTGACTGCTAGCAATAGTTTTTCAAACATGGTTTTTCTTTCACCTACACCATTAATGATTGATTGCTACATTTCAAAAGTTCTACCAGAAAGTCTTATTAAAGGCTTACAACCCGCAGAACTTCTGAGGAATGAGGTTGCTCACCTAGAGTTTTGCCGTTGGGACAATTCGCATAGTCTTAGTGTGCCCAGAGGTGTTGGCAGATTTATAGCAGAAATGATAAGTATTGATAAATTTTTGATGTTCGGATGATGAACTCACCCAATTACTCGGCTGAATATGTCAGGGATAAACAATAGGCGATGGCAATGGTAAGAAACGAATCTGTAGGGCGTATGGTAATGCTGCTTTGTTTTGGTACAGCATTTTTATCCTTAGCTGTCCATTGGCGCATTACTACGGCGGAACGGCAGTCTGAAAAGTCTGCATCTACTTCGATGCGGCGAGATTCTATCCAAACCAATTTTAAGGGAAGCCGGCCAGAGGAAGCCTATAAAAATCTTTCCCAGGTTAGTTTAGGGGAAATTGCGTTGGGTGTATCTGTGCCAGCTGATGAAGCTACCCAAGGCTCAACTGTCCAGAGGACGTTTACACGAAAGTCCTCTGCTGTTAAGCCTCAAACTAAATCAAAAATAATTAAGAAGAATGTAGCGAAAGCAACTAATCGTAGGGGTTCTACACTCAAGTCTTCTGCTATTAAGTCTCAAACTAAGTCAAAAATAATTGATAAGAATGTAGTTCGGGGGGTTTCTAGACTCAAATATCCTAATATTAAGCCTCAAACTCAGCCCAAAATTATTAAGAATAATGTCGCTAAAGCAGCTGAACTACCAACTCAGACGCGGCTAGTGGCGCAAGTAGAAAGACAAAATCCAGTTGCGGATAGTTGGCCAAAAGGTCTATGGTCTCAGGCTTCAGCCCAACAAGTACCATCTAATAAGTTGGCAAATACTAAGACGCAAGTGGTGGTTGATTTAAGCGATCGCCGCACTTATGTATATGCAGGGGATGAGGTCATAGCCAGCTACCCCATTGCTGTTGGTAAGAAAGGTTGGGAAACACCCACAGGTTCTTTTCAGGTGATTCACATGCGGCACTATCCAATTTGGCGTCACCCAATTACGGGTAAAGTATTTCAGGCTGGTACGGATAGTCCTTTGGGAGACAGATGGATTGGTTTTTGGTCAGATGGACGGAATGAAATTGGCTTTCATGGTACGCCAGATATTGACCTGGTAGGAACTGCTGTATCCCACGGTTGTTTAAGAATGCGTAATTCTGATGTCCGATTGTTGTATGAGCAAGTAACTATAGGTACAACAGTCGTAGTACGTGATTAATGAATTAAGAGTCATTAGTCTTTTGTCTTTTATCTAAAACAAATGACTAATGACCAATGACTCTTAAAATCATAATTTTTGCTCAAAGTTAGGTGCATAAGCTTGGAGTAAAGCACTAACTTGGCGTACAACCTCATTGCCATTGTTTTTACCCAAAGCTTGCCGTTCTGGGAAGAAGTTGGGCCGATCGAGGTAACGGTTAATTGCCTCACTTACTTGCTGAGAAATTAAGTCTTGGAGTTGTGCCTGAGCCGTTTGGCGCTGGAAGTTAGCACCTTCTTCTGTAGTAGCATATAAAGGTGGTAGCCGATTGAGAGCGTAAGCAGCAATATCCCCAACATCTAGAGAACTTTCGCTCGTGGCTTCAATTTCTGCGACTCGTGCGATCGCTTCTGTTAGCACTAATTCTTCCATAACGTTAATAAATTGTTTGCGAGGTACCGCCACTACCTCACCAGTCAATAGCGCACCCATCAGCCGATCCAGCGCCATATACTCTTCAATTGAGAGTTCAGAGGCGTTGTCACAGATTCTACCTACTTCTGCTTCCATTGCTGGTGTTAAATAACCATCCTGGAGAGCTTGTTCTACAATTTTTTCGATGCTCATAATGCTTATCATCATTTATGTTAGTCAAGCAAGGTAGGGACGGTATCAATTCAATTTGTTTTGCCTAATTATCAGCAAAAAATATACAAATTATGCACAGACGCGATTAATTCCGCCTCTACTAGTTAACGACTTTAGTTCGCCAAGGTGTTGGATCAACAGATTGTCCGTTGACATACAAACCCCAGTGTAGATGTGGCCCTGTAGCAGCACCCGTTGAACCGACTGCACCGATTAGTTGACCAGCTTTCACAAAATCACCTTCTTTAACGTTAATACGACTCAGGTGCATGAAAATACTGGTTACTCCTTGACCGTGGTCAATGCCAACTACGTTACCGTGTATCCGAAACCCTTGTGATACCTTACCTACCAAAGCAACTCGCCCAGCAGCTGGGGCAATTACTGGTGAGCCGGCAGCACCAGCGTAATCAAGACCACGGTGATAGTAGTCCTTTGCAAATGTACCATTATAGTAGCGACGTACACCATAGTTTGTACTCATTCGCCCTGCATTTGGCTTTAGGAATACTCCATTCCAATACTTTTCTGGTGTCTGTAGCGCTTTCAAAGCTGCCACGCGCTTCAGTTCATATTCTGTAGCATCGACTCCGGCTTTGCCAGGTGGCAAAGTAATGCGTTGTACGGGGAATTTGCGATTAAGCACATTCACTGCCAAGTTTTGTACTTGACCATCTCCCGCAATCCGAAGTGTTCTATTTCCAGCTGTTTCTAATGGAGTTGTCGGAACAAAAGCCCGATACTGATTGGGTGCAATTGCAAAGGCTGGGTATGTATTCTTACCACTAGCTACTGTTGGGTTTGTACCATTTTCTGGATTATCTAGATTAATCTCCACTGAAAGTGTATCCCCTAATTTCGCATTAGTGGGAGTCACCTTTACTTGTAAGGCATCTACAGGCAATGCCAAAGCGATCGGGAAAATAGCAAATATTGCCTTGAACACATTTATTGCACGACGATTGGTTGTCAAAGTTTTGACATAAAAACCGAGCAACTTTTTGTTTGAACTACTAGCGCTATTCTCAATAATCATATAACTACAAAAAATCCCTTGCTTGTGTTGGAAAATAGACTAGCTTATAATCGCCAGTGTTTCCTGCTTGAAGCCAATGTTGTTGACAACCATAAATTTTCGGAAATTCTCCAGATACTTATGGATTGCAAGGGCTAATCATTTTATCTGTAACTTTAATGAATTGGTCTTAACTCTAATAACCAAGGTGTATGACATTGAGAATGAGCATAAAATTTAACTAGATTGATGGCAAAAATGCTCTCATGGCTTGTTATATGTGTCACTTGTTAAGCAACAAAGGAAACCCGTTGTGGTTACAGTCATTACATAAATAATACTTGAAGAAAATCTTGGAATCAACTGGACACTTTTTCAACTGGACACTAATATCACATTGTTAAGTTGAAATTGGTATGGGGAAATTACTTAAACTAAGTAAATTGACCTGGATAAATTAAATAATTCGTAATGGGCTACGTCCCGCTACGCTAACGTAATTCGTAATTACGTTTTGTGTTAGCGAGTCTGCGATAGCGCAGCGTTAGCGAGTACTCGAGCGTCGCGTCTGGGGATTTAGCTTAGGTGTTCAATTCGTTCTGCCTTTAGAGCCAGGGGACTTTAAGTCCCAAACTTAGTTAAACTAGATTAAATAATGTAAATATATGAATATTTGCTCTTGGTACGCGCTTCTTTAACGCTAAAAAACTACAATTTTAATGCACAAATTTAGTCTGCTATCCCACACTTAAGATTTACTTTATAAATCAACTCTGAATGATGAAATATGCTAATCAGCTTTAGGTTGATAGTGTTACTTTTGACTTGAGTTTGCCATCTTCCATATCAAGAATGCGATCGGCAATGTCTAGGATGCGGTTGTCATGAGTAACCATTAAGATGGTACAGCCTTGTTCTTTTGCCAGTTTTTGCATGAGATTAACTACATCTCGTCCCGATTGACTGTCAAGGGCGGCAGTGGGTTCATCTGCAAGGATTATTTGAGGATGACTGACTAAAGCACGAGCGATCGCTACTCGTTGTTTTTGTCCCCCAGATAGTTTATCAGGATAGTAATGCAAATGATTTCCTAATCCTACCTGCTCTAACATCTGGGCTGACATATTTAGTATCTTTTTTGACCCAAGATGTTTATGTAGTTCCAAAGCCATTTTGACGTTTTGGAGTGCCGTTAAACTACCATGCAGGTTATGTGCTTGGAAAATATAACCGTTACGCCGTCGCGCCTGCACTAGTTGTTCAGCACTTGCACCACAAAGTTCTCGTCCCAACACCCGCAAACTACCAGATTGAGTAGAACGCAAGCCACCCACTAATGTCAGCAAGGTAGTCTTTCCCGAACCAGAGGGCCCGGTCATCATAATAATTTCACTAGCATTAATCTCTAAGTTGATGTTAGATAAAACTTGCTTACGGAGTGAGCCGTGACCAAAGTGGTGGTCGAGATTCTGGATGGAGATGATGGATTGATTAGTCATAAATAGATCGATTACTCGTGACGATCGTCATTGGTCATTGGTCATTTGTCCTTTGTCAATGACCAATGACAAATGACAAATTTAAAACATATCAGCGGGGTCGGTGGCTTGGAGTTTGCGGGTGGCGATCGCACCAGAAATGGTACACATAAGTATGGTCAGCACTAATACCTGCAATGCCCGAATCGCAGTCATGTACATGGGCAAATTTGTAGCTGTGCGAGTCAATTGGTAAAGTGCTAAAGACACTCCCAATCCAGGAAAGAAGCCCAGTGCTGCTAAGATTAACGATTCTTCAAGCACTACACCTAATAGGTAATAATTGCGATATCCCATTGCTTTAAAGGTGGCGTATTCCCGAACGTGGGCATTAACATCGGTGGAGAGGACTTGATAGACAATAATCACGCCTACCACAAATCCCATTGATACACCCAGGCTGAAAATAAATCCAATTGGAGAATTTGTTCTCCAGAAATTATTTTCAAATTCAATAAATTCGGCGTGGGTTAATACTTTGACATCATTTCTGAGGTAGAGTTTGAGCATTGCTGCCACTTTTTTCGGGTCATAGCCTGGTTTAAGAACAATCAAACCTAAACTGACACTGTTGGACTGTCGCCCAGAAAATAGCCGTAAAAAGTTCTGATCGCTGGTAATCAGGTTGCCATCAGAACCAAAGGAAGCCCCGACTTGAAACAAGCCACTAATGGTAATGGTACGCCGTTCTATTTCGGTAGTCAGGGTTTTACCTTGTTCAATTTGAGCGATCGCTTTTTGATAATCTCCTCTTGCACCACGATCAAACAAGACGGTATCGGGTAATTTGATCGCTTGCAATTGCTGGTTAACATCTGGTAAATCAAAGGCTGGCTTATCTGGGTTAAAACCGATAACTAACACCCCCGTTTCACGATGCGTTTGGGGATTCTTCCAGATTGTGTTGTTGAAATACATTGGTTCCGCCGACTTTACCCCTGGTATATCCATTGCTTGGTAAAGTCGCCGACGAGAAAATGTAGACAAGCTTGGCAAGTTACGGGCTTGGGGACTAGTTAAAACAATGTCTGCTTCCAAACTGCGATGTAATCTAGTGTTACTGTCATACAGCGCAGTTTGAAAGCCTAGCTGCATGAACATGAGAAGATCCGCAAAGGCAATGCCTGATAATGCCACGAAAAGACGGCTTTTTTCATGATTCAGTTGCAGCCATCCTAGAGGAGTTCGCCGTCGCAGTTGTTTGATCAATCTCATAATTAGGGACTGGGGATTAGGGACTGGGGATTAGGGATTAGGGACTGGGGACTTGTTCATCGACTTCAGAATCTCCCACTCCCAGTAACCAGTCCCCAATCCCCTTTTCACAATTCAATTACTGCCTTAACCTGCATATTGCTTAAGGTGGCAGCTTTTTGGCTGGAGGCTTCATCTAGTCGTATGTGGACTTCTACTACTCTGTTGTCGATATTGCTGACGGGATCTGTGTTAATGACATTCTGTCGTCGCACTTGCAAGCCTTTGCGATCTACGATTCCCTGTAATTCAATCGGCAGGTAATCACCAATTATTCGTACTTGCTGCCCTGAATGTACTTTGCCGATATCGCTTTCGTAGACTTCGGCGATGACATACATCTGACTGGTTTGTCCAATATCTGCAATGCCATCATTTGAGACTAATTCCCCAGGATGGGTATGGATCTCAAATACCTGTCCATTTTGGGGCGATCGCACTTCTGCCTGTTCAAGATTGACTTTTGCCAGATTCATGGCTGCTACGGCACGATTAATTTCTGCTTGGGCGGCTTCTACATCCACTCCGCGCACTTCAGCGATTTCATCGAGTGTTGCTGTAGCTTCTTTGACCTGTTGTTGGCTAGTTGATTGGGTACGATTTAACTGTGCTTGGGCTTCTTGCAAGCTTTTTTGGGCGGTTTCCAGGTTTAAACGCTTACTATCCCGTTGAGAAGCGGAAATTGCGCCTTGTTGATATAGTTGCTGATAACGTTCGTTTTCTGCTTGGGCGTTACGCACTTCGGCTTGAAATCGCTCAATTGTCGCGGCTTGGGCATTAATATCACCTTGGCCTTGGGCTTCTAGACGAGCGATCGCAGCTTTTTGGGCGGCAATTTCACCGCGTTTAGCACCTGCTTTAGTGCGGTTCAGGTTGGCCTGGGCTACTTTTACCTGTTCTTGCGCCTCTTTTAAAGTTGCTTGGAGGCGATCGCGGCTGTTCAAAATTGCAATTATTTGTCCCGCCTTTACCCTATCTCCCTCCTTCACCAACAACTTTTCTACCCGACTTCCTTCAGCAGATACCGCAGCCGAGAGTTTAATTACCTTTCCCTGTGGTTCGAGTCGTCCTAAAGCCGTTACCGTTGTTAACTGTGGTAATTGTGTTACTGGCACTTGTGCTTCTGGATTTGCATAGTTTTGCCAGCGTTTTACTATATAAAAACTTATTCCGCCAATCAATAAAGATGCAATTATACCTATAGCAACGGATGGACGCAGAATAGACTTAGGGAACGTTCTGTACCCTAGCTTTGAGTTTCGCACCGTAGATTACCTCTTAACTAGTGGCGCAGAAAAAAGAATAGATTAGGCTTTTCTCCGTACTTGTTTGCTAATTCCTACTTTTTGAGTTAGTTATTGTTGATTTATCACTTCTAAGTCCATAAAATAATTTGGAAATTGTTGAGACTTTACTTAGATAAAGTGATTTAGCTGGCTAGGATAACAACGAATATCTCTACAAAATTATAGGTTTATGTTTTTAGCAAACTACTTTTGTTTTATGAAAGTACTCAGGTATAGTAAACGGTTTTGAAATTCCGGGTTGTAACAGCGCCAACAATCATAATCAAATTAAGTAAATAACCAAAAATATTTGGTGTAATTAAGATCGGTGGAAATTTATATCAAATTTTGATGATAATAGCGTTTACCAATCGTATTAGGTACATCATATTCTTCTCCTCACTTGCAGGGTGGGATTTTTGTACCTCATAAGGGACAAGAACCCCTATAATCCCATTCAAAGGTTAAAACGAAACATTAACCAAACTGCATTGGGACACCTGTAGCTTGCAATTCTCACAAATCAAATAGGATTGCTGTAAGTAAGTCGGTGCTAATATTTCCAGCTATGTTAAGGAATTTTAATGTAGGGTGTCTTGTCGCAGAGCGCAACGCACCATCAACAATCTCAGGTGCGTTAGCCTTAGCCAATTTATGAACTAGTGTTTAGCTAATTGTACTTACTACAATATCGCCTTTTGGGATGTTGGCTACACCTACGAGGTCGGACAAACCCCAGCAGGAGATTGGCTAGGAGTGCGATGCCTTCTCTACGAGACGCTACGCGAACGGCGGGCGGTTACGCCATCGCAAAGTGAATTTGAGTACAATCCTTAGAAAGACCAGCAAAAATCTCATGTTTAAAAAGTCCGATTCGCAGTTTCAAAACAGGGTTGGCAAGCATTTTTTAAATGTTGTACCGCATCTGAATATGAGAACCGCTATATTGGACTCAACAAAGGAACGCTATAAATGGCAGTTGAAAATTTGCAAAACGCAACTATCAACCCCCAAACCATTAAACAGTGGTTGTCTGTAGAATGGAAGGCTTGACCTGACGTTGACTCGTAACAACCATCTCAATGGGACGATCTGGGCCTGTCACTAAACCACGGCGTTTAGGTCGCACTTCACCTTTATTAACTAGTTGTAATTCTTTACTAGAAAGGATTTGAGCAAGTGCTAGCTTCATTTCCAACTGAGCAAATGCTAGGCCAATACAACGCCTTGCACCACCCCCAAAGGGTAAATATTCATAAGCGGAAAATTGCCGTTCTAAAAAACGTTCTGGTTTAAACTGCTTAGGTTCTGGATAAATATCTTCTCGGTGGTGGGTTAAATAAATAGAACCAATTATGACTGTACCCGGTTCTAATTCATAACCGCCTAGCGATATTGGTGTTCTTACTTTTCTGGGAAAAGTTAGCATACCTACTGGGTAAATTCGCAATGTCTCGGAACAAACAGCGTTGAGATAAGGTAATTTGAAAACGATGCTGGGGTCTAGGTTATCACCCAAGCTATCTAATTCTTGCAATAGCTTTTGGCGCACTGATGGTATTTTGTGAATCCAGTATAATGCCCATGCTAAGGCTGTTGCTGTGGTTTCGTGACCGGCGACTAACAGAGTCATCAATTCATCACGCAACTCTTCATCAGTCATGGGTTGACCGGCTTCATCCCTAGCAGCCATGAGTAAGCTAAGAATATCTGTGCGGCCTGATGAATCTGGTTGTTCTCGACGTTCCCGAATTTCGAGGTAGATGAGTTCGTCAGCTTCTTGCTGAAGGCGCATCTGGTTTCCCCAGAAGTTAATCGGGCCAAAATCCCTTTGCAAAGCTGGAAAATAAAGCAAAGCTACACTTAAGCGAGAACTGGTCCTTTCTAAAAGATCGCCCAAAAAATGCTGTAGTTTTTCGGCACGAGGCCCTTCATATAGACCAAATACAGCCTGCATAATCACCCGCAGGGTAATAGCTTGAGTTGCAGACCGAATATTAAAGGGTTTACCTATCTGGTATTGGCTGATAACTTGCTTGGTGACATCGGTAATCACCTCGCTATAGTTCCGCATTCTTTCGCCATGAAAGGGAGGCATTAACAACTGACGTTGACGCTGGTGTTCTGCGCCGCTAATGGTAATCACAGAATGCTTTCCCAGCAAAGGTTCAAAAACATCATTCAGATCGCCAGGTGCTTCTAATTCCTTGGTATCATTTGTTAAAATTTGCTGTTGCGCTTGGGGGTTGCTGACAATCACCAAAGGAGGAAGATTTTTATCTACTCTGAGAGTAAAAATCTCGCCATAGCTTTTAGCACAAGCCTCCATAAATGACATCGGATTCGCAATCCAGCGTAGCATCTGTACAACTGCTGGAGTTTGTGGGCCGTTTGGGAATTTCATAAATTTTTTTGCTGCTTGATATTTTTTGCTACTTAAACCGTTTCTTCGTGAAGCTGCATATATTTACCCACCAGCTACACTGTTCTGCCTTACTCAGGGAAAATTACAGAGAAGTGTTGTTATCTGCATTGTCATACAGAATTGGTATGAAACTAATTTAAATTTTGCTTGCGTAACCATTTAAAGTACTTATTCTAACGTTGCAAAAAAGCAATAAACTGTTACAACCTCGAAGATGTAAAATTTTGGTTAAATTCAACGAGCATCTACAGTTTCACCTCATCGTCAAAAGGTACTCAGCATGACTGCAATCTCCCCAAAGGCATCTTCAGCGCTTCCCAATTTTTCTGAAGGGATTCAATATTTTGGTGAAGCTTTACCAGATTTTGAAACTTATGGTGCTACACCTGCTATTGAGTCGGGCAAAATAGCGATCGCATCGACCACAGACAAAGCAGCTGTATATCAAACTTTACTTGCTGCTGATGCTTTACGCTACCTAACTTTGCAAGTTACTGCTAGTAAAGCTTCTGGGCATCCCGGCGGATTTGCCAGCCAAGCAGAAGCTTACGCATCTCTTGTCATGCTGGGATACAAAAACATTATTACCGAAGTCGGACACCACGCCCCCGGATTTTATAGTGCCATGTTCTTGGATCGTTCGCTAGAGGACATGGGAATTTTTACAGTCCAACAATTGCGCGATCGCTTCCGAGAAAAGCACGGACTCTTAGGACACCTTTCTGGTTTCATTCCCGGTATTCTCGCACCTGCGGGGCCTTTGGGACAAGGGCAGCATTTTGCAATGGCGGCTGCACTGTTGCACAAAGATAAGTTGTTCCCCTTTACAGTTGGGGATGGTGGATTGGGTGAGCCTTATATTGTAAGTGCGATCGCACACTTCCATACAGCTTATCCTGCTGTCACCAACTTTTTACCGATATTAGTGTGGAATGGTTACAGCCAAGAACATCACAGCATGGTTTCCTTAAAAACCAATGCACAGATGCAGGCATATTGGCAAGGTAATGGTTTTGATGAAGTCGTGTTAGTGGATGCCAAAGATTTCGACGATAAAAACCAGCCAGGGGATTACGTTGATAGTACCGCCTTTTCCTTTGAGAAACGCCTAGCATTTACGCAAGCAGTACTTTCGGGTGTAGATAAAGCAGCGCGTTTTGCATTGGGTGGTAAACTTACCGTCTTCATTATTAAACAACTCAAAGGTGCAGGAGTCCACGCGCGGGGTGCGAAATCTCACAACCTCTATCCTAAAGACACGCTAGATGCGCCCCATATTATCAGTGCATTGCAAACCCGTGCTTTGTCTGCGGAAGCTTGGCAATTAGTCAGAACAAATGCCGAACGCGCCGGTGGTGGCCCAGCAGCCAAAACTGTGGTGACAGAATTTGAATTCCCATTACCAGATTTAGGCGAATTACCTTTAGAAGAATATACAGTTGGTGGCGAACCCAGAGTTTCCACTACCGCAATGGGAAGATTGGTAGGAATCGTAGGAAATAAAGATCGAAATTTTCTTGTCACCAACGCCGATGGTAATGAAGCATCGGGAATTGCCAACATCAACCAAGCATTAAAGATTATCCACCCCACAACCGACGACTTATATTTCCAAGCACCAAATGGACAAGTTTATGAACCATTGAGTGAAGATGCTTGTGCCGGTTTAGCTGCCGCTTTAGCATTAATGGGTGCGAGAACTTTGTGGTGTTCTTACGAATCTTTTGCCATCAACGGATTACCAATTTGGCAAACTGTAACCCAATCAATGGCAGAATTACGCCGTCAAACTCCCTCGACTATTACTTTATTCACAGCAGGTGCATTAGAGCAAGGGCGAAACGGTTGGACTCACCAACGTCCAGAAATTGAAGCTTACTTTGCTTCATTGATGCGAAATGGAAATGTTTTCCCATTATTTCCGCCTGATGCTAATAGTATTCAAGCTTGTTATGACTGGGCGTTGAAAACTAAGAATAAGGGAATTGTGATAACTGCAAGTAAATCGCCATTGCCAATTCGCACAACTTTAGAACAAAGTCGTCAAGGGTTACGCGATGGTGCAGTGCTATTACATGAAGTCGCTCGTGATAAGCAAGTTGTATTTGCTGTAATTGGCGATTTAACATTAATTCCAGTATTTGAAGCTGCTGCTTTCTTAGAAAATGAAGGTATTGGTGTCAAGATAGTTTCTGTCATCAATCCTCGGCAATTGTACCGTAGCCATGATACTGCTTGGGACACTTGTTCTGAACCCGAAGGTGGTTTCTTGGATGATGCCAAATTTGCTGAATTATTTGATGGTGATGCGTTAATTGCTGTTACTGGTGGCGCTGCGGGGATGCTGGAACCAATTCTGTTGCGGAGTACGGCGAAGCGCGACACTTTTGCATGGAAACGTGGCGAAACTACAGCCAGTGCTGGTGAGTTGATGGCATTTAATGGATTGACTGCTGAAGCGTTGACGAAACGTGCGATCGCATTAGTGCATTAAGCTGGGTTTAGGTAGAAAAGTCTGAATTTTTAGCCGCATATATACGCAAACAGATGCCCATAGATTGGCATTTTGATGCGTGTATCTGCGGTTCTTCTTATTCATCATGTTTTGTTAATTTTTAATTAGATAGATTTTTTGAATTTTTCTTATTGTCGATTGAATCTAAATAAAACATAGAAACACCATGAACATGACAAAAGATAATACTTTACTAAATAATCTAAAAAAATTGTTTTCTTCGATAGATTATAAAGCTTATCCATCATTCATAGATGATTTATTTTCTCTAATTAAATCTTTACAAAAATCTCGTAATAAATCATTTGTTTTTCTCTTGGTTGGCCGTACAGGAGTCGGTAAGTCAAGCACTATAAATTCACTAATGGGTGAACCAATTTGTAATATAGGTGATTACGATCCAACCACAATGGAAGTTCAGTCTTACGAGCATGAAATTAACGGTATTAAATTCACTATAATTGATACTCCGGGTCTTTGTGACAATATTCCAGAAAAGGGTAATGACCAAAAGTATATAGAACTTATACGAAACAAAGTAAAACAAATTGATTCATTATGCTTTGTAACTCGTCTTGATGATGCAAGAGTTAGTACCGATGAAATGCGAGGCATAGAACTTATTTCAGAGGCATTTACACAAGATGTATGGAAATATGCCGTTATTATTTTTACACGCGCAAACAAAGCAGATAATTATGTAATAGATTTACAAGAAAGAACAAAACGTATTCAACATGAAATTGCAAACTATACGGGTGATGAAGTAGCCAGTACTATTCCATCAGTTGCAGTAGATAATAAGAGCCAAACTACCCCAGATGGTAAGAGATGGTTGGAGGAACTTTATACACAAATATTTAAAAAAATGTCTGATAGAGGTGCTGTGCCATTTTTTTTAGCAACAGTTACAAGAATAAATAAAACAGTTAATAAAGGAAAAAATGGATCTCAAAAAAATATTTCGGATAATCACGAACGAAATAATGCTAAGGAGACAGAGATTAATTTTAACAGCCAACAAAGGGAAGAAATTAAAAGTAAATTATTTAGTGCTGTTCCTATTTTAGAAAAAATATGCGGTTCCCTTGGTTCCATATTTGGTGGCTCAGTAGGTAAAACAATAGGTGAAACAATAGGTGGTGTAATAGGTCACGGTATTGACTTTATTTTTTCCCTATTTTCATAATTTTAACAGCACATCACATAAAAATAAAATCTACTACTACACTTTAAAACCTGCTTTTGTAGGTTTTTTTAATATAGCCGCGACTTCATTTATTAACCCTCTTTTGTCACTCTCGCCAAAGTATAATTAAGCGTGATCGCAAAAACTAAGACAGAGAGTATGGTTGAGGCTCGCCCACCTGTACCCACAGTAAAATTTGTGGACGAATACTGCCAGTTGTATCAAAACCTCTTTCCAGAAGTTAGGAGCTTTGAAGCTTTTAAGTACCTACACATGGGATGTGTTTCTGATATAAAACGTAAAACTCTACCAGAAATAGCGAAAATTGTAGGGCTAGATAATCATCAGGCATTACACCATTTTTTAACAGAATCACCCTGGGACGTACAAGAATTAAGAAGGCAAAGATTAGAATTAATATTGTATATACTTAAAGGTCGCCCAATAATACTAATTATTGATGAGACAGGGGATAAGAAAAAAAGAAATACGACTGATTATGTGAAACGACAGTACATTGGAAATTTAGGTAAAACAGATAACGGCATTGTGGCGGTTACAGCATACGCAGTTTTATCTGGAATGACGTTTCCTCTAATATTTGAAGTATATAAACCAAGGGAAAGACTACAACTAGGAGAAAAATATTTAACTAAACCTGAAATTGCCGAAGCAATGATTAGAAAATTGCGGTCAATGGGGTTTAGATTCAATCTTGTCCTGGCAGATAGCTTATATGGTGAAAGTGGTAAAAACTTTTTAACCGTATTAAATGAATTAGAGCTTAATTTTATTGTAGCAATTCGGTCAAACCATAGAGCATGGGGAATTACAGACTCGAAAATCAAATATTCAACCTGGCAAAGATTCCGGCGTGTTTTTTCAGATTTAAGTTCAGAAAATAGATATATTAGAGAGATAATATGTGGCAAAAAATCCGAAATCGGGTATTGGCAAATAACAACGGATATTGAAGTTCTTCCAAAAAACACGACTTGGTATGTCATGAGTAAATATCCAGACATTACTCCAAGAGATGTGGGTAATTTTTATGGTTTAAGAACTTGGGTAGAATATGGGTTAAAACAAAGTAAAAATGAATTAGGGTGGGCAGATTTTCGCCTAACTCATTATTCACAAATAGAGAAATGGTGGGAAATTGTTTTTAGTGCTTATCTTTTGGTTAGTCTTCATTCCGAACAATTTCTTAAATTTCCCCCACAATCTGAATCCAATTTTTCATCGCATCCCTGGTGGGATAATGGGAATGGTTGGAATAATATTCTGGTGGAACCTCCGTTTAATAATTCAACCTTTCGTACTGTTTAATTTAATTAAACCTTGGCTAATAATCTTTAAAATTCCTCAGTTATCTGATGGCTTTTGTACGCTTCAGAGGATTGTCAATAGTCTTACTTATTCAATTTTTCAGAATTTCAGTAACCCTAATTTATATTTTTCCTCTGCCTAGAGTGACAAAAGAGGGTTAAGCACTAAAGAGGATAAATTTAGGAAGCACATAGGCATAGCCCATCTTAGACATAGCACTATTCACATTAATTTATCAGCCGCGATCGCGCAATTTCTCTTCTACCGATTGGACGTACTTGTATGCTGTAGAGCGAAACAATTGCCACAGTTTCTCCATCTAATGTGACAAATTCAACCTCATATCCTTTACCACCCTGATGTACTAAAACAACTGTACCTATATCACCCTCTTCTAAACTATATTCTGGTATATCACTAGTCAGAATAACCTTATCAAGTTCTTGAATCATTCTTCTCTCCGTTTCAGTGGGTATGAAGTAACAAACTTAGGAATAGTTTCCCCTGTTTCAATAAACCAAGCAGAAAGAACCACAGGATTTCTGCCATCTGGTGAAAGCAGTGTACCTTCTACAGCATATCGAGTTCCGAATGGTGAATCTTCAATCTTTGTAACATCGTTATCAGCAACATGATTTAGTAATGCCTGAGCAAAAGTTTCCCAATCCTCTATTGAAAAACCAAACGCAGTGAAAAACTTTTCCTTGCTGCGTCCATCGGGGTGAGTTGGCGACAACAGATACTCAGTGATTTTTCGCTGTGGCACAACTGCCAGTTCATAATTCGGCAGTTTCAATCCGCCTCTCTTACCTTCTTATCTTTAGTTTATCGCCAGTTGTCTCTTAATTTATCGCCTTTCTGAGCGTTATAGAAAGGCTTGATGCCATAAAATGGCAAAAACTGCCATAATGTAGAAAAACAGATTCAAAAACTAACACTTGTGAAAAGTATAAATATTTCTTTACCTGACACCATGCGAACTTATATAGAAGAACAGGTAGCTCAAGGTGGTTATAGCAGTGTCAGCGAATATTTTCGTGAATTAGTGCGACAAGACCAAAAACAGAGAGCTAAAGAACGTCTAGAAGCAATGCTTCTGGAGGGATTAAACTCTGGGAATGCAACAGAAATGACTGTTCAAGATTGGGAAGATATCCGTCAAACAATCCGACAAAGAATGAAAAAACATCAAGATGCAATTTAGCCGTGATGTTTGAAATAAAAAAAAGACCTCAAGTTATCCGGGACTTAATAGACTTAGCAACGTACATAGCACAAGATAACTTAGATGTTTCAGACCGCTTTTTAACAGCAGCCGAAGCAACATTTAAACAATTAGGAAAAACCCCAGCTATTGGTAAACAATGTCAGTTTATCCATCCAAATCTAGTAGAAATTCGACAAATATCTATCAAAGGATTTCAAAAATATCTTATCTTTTACCGCATCACTGAATCAGCAATTGATATTCTACGGGTCATTCATGGTGCAAGAGACGCTGAATTAATATTTGATGAAGATTTAGAACTATAGCTTATCCTGCAAATTATCAATTTTTTTCATGTATTTAACATTTTACAGGAGGATGTAACCATGACTGACACTCAAAAGATGGTTCGCTTAAACTTAGATTTGTCACCTGAACTAAATCAGATATTAGACGGACTAGGAAATAAAATAGGCACAAGTAAAGGTGATGTTCTGCGTCAGGCTATAACCTTGATGCAAATTATGGTTATAACTAAAGAGTAAACCAAAAAATTAGGAGTTACAGAAGCAAATCAATTGATAGTGAATGAAATCATTCTTTCATTTGAACAGCAGCCAAAACCGCATCCACTAGACACATTTATGGAAAGGCTTGGGCCTTGGGAAGATGAACGTACTGCTGAGGAAATAGTCAAAGATATTTATGATAGTCGTACTATTTCTAACAATGACATTAGTCTATGACTTATTTACTTGATACTGATACTTGCATTTATTGGATTAAAGCAGAAGTGTTGAATGTTAAGAAAAATCCGATAAGAATAGCCCAAAATAGGGTAATTTTGGGCGAAGGCTTAAAATATATTAGTTTGATTGTGATTATAAATTCATTTCCTAAAATTGTCAAAGATATACTGAGAAAGCTGCCAAAAAACGATTATCCAGTATTGAACAGTCGTATCTGATTTTACAGCTTTTATCTATTCCCGAACACTGGGGACATACACTATTAGATAAATTCCGCTATCTTCAATCTTGTATGTGTCAGAAAATCAGCTATGTTCATTGGTTTGAGGAGATGATGTTATGTTGACGAATTTAGGCTTTTTAGAGTTAGTGTAACTACTTATGTAAAGTTTTGTATCAGCATTCAACATTTCTGGGATTAAAGATATTAATTCAGTCAGAACTAAAGTTAGAGAAATAGGATGGGAGCAAATTTATATTTGCAGCATCACGGTTGCTGAGTTATATTTTTGTGCTTATAATTCTCGACCAGTAGTGGAAAATTTAACTCGTGCAGAAGACTTTATTCAAAATTTACCCGTCGTACCTTTAACCGATCCTGCTCTGAGAAAGTATGGTGAATTAAAGGCACAACTCCGTAGAATATGACAAACAATTGCTGAATTTGATTTACTAATTGCTAGGGTCGCACTTACAGAAAATTACACTTTAGTAACAAACAATACTCGTCACTACGAACGCATCAATGGATTAAAATTGGAAAACTGGACTCTCCCTTAGAAACTCAACATTAGTTAGTCCGGTAGGCTGTATTATGCTGTCTCCAAGCCAGTATACACGCACAGCAGAACAAATTGTTGATGAAATATATTCAAGTCGGACTGTAAGCGATGTCTTACGACAAGCCGCTTTGCGTCTATGCGATTATAGCTTGTGAATTATTTACTCGACACTGATACCTGTTTTCACCTTAAAAATTATCAGATGCGATCGCATAACCTCAAGGGATGCTGGGAATAATAAATTTGCGATATCTGCACCAAAATTCATTCCATGAAACAGAGAAAAAATCAATTCAGTCATCTGACTGCGATCGAAAGAAGTTATCTGTCATTTCCTGCACAGTTTTTATTAAATCAAAACCTGTTACAAGGTAAAATACTAGACTTTGGTTGCGGCTTTGGGAATGATGTTAAGATATTACATCAAAAAGGTTATGATATTACAGGTTACGACCCTTATTATTTTCCAGAATATCCTGATAATAAGTTCGATACAATAATTTGCTTTTATGTTTTAAATGTTTTATTTACTGAAGAACAAACTAATGTTCTCATGGAAGTATCACACCTATTAAAACCAGGAGGTAAAGCTTATTATGCTGTAAGAAGGGATCTCAAAAAAGAAGGTTTTCGAGAACATTATGTTCATAAAAAACCTACCTATCAGTGTATTGTCAAACTTCCCTTCCCCTCGGTTTGTTTAGATGAACGTCGGGAATTATATGAATATATCCATTATAATCATCAGCGAAATTCATCTAATTATTGTATATTCTGTAATCCCCATAAAACTCTCAAACTATTAACTGAATCAGCAACAGCCTATGCTATTTTTGATGGCTATCCTATAAGTAAAGGTCATGCTTTGATTATTCCCAAACGTCATGTTAGCAATTATTTTGAACTGCCATTAAAGGAGCAATCTGCTTGCTGGTTTATGGTGAACAAAGTGCAAAAAATTCTCCAAACAGAATTTGAACCTGATGGTTTTAATATAGGAATGAACATCAATCGAGCCGCAGGTCAAAATATTATGCACGCTAGTATTCATATCATCCCTCGTTATAAAGGTGATACTGTTTCTAGCAAAAGTGGAATCAGGAACGTTATTCCTAAAAAGGAATAGTTTTTTACTAACAGTTTCCAGTAGCAAATCTTGATTTAGGCATTTGCCATAAATCTGAAAAACTCAGCTTTTTGAGTATTGTTAAAAAGATTGCAAAATATTTCAGTTAACTCAAATTGTCTGGATCTATTCCCAGCGCTCTTAATTGTTCAGTCAATTGTTGCACCCGTTGTTCCGCTTGTTGAGCGCGTTGTGTCTCTTGTTGAGCAAGTTGTGCTGCTTGTTGAGCGCGTTGTGTCTCTTGTTGAGCAAGTTGTGCTGCTTGTTGAGCGCGTTGTGTCTCTTGTTGAGCAAGTTGTGCTGCTTGTTGAGCGCGTTGTGTCTCTTGTTGAGCAAGTTGTGCTGCTTGTTGAGCGCGTTGTATCTCTTGTTGAGCAAGTTGTGCTGCTTGTTTTACTTGTTCTGCGGGCGTGAGATATCGTTGTCCTTGCTCATCATACCAATACATCCATTCTCGTGTTACGCCACAATAATTTCCCCTTTCGCAACCAATTCCTAAGCCAATCTCTGGTAGCCAAAATGGGTTTCCCTCTTGCAATTCATACTTACCATTAACTAACTTATGTACTTCCAGATGCGGTTTACGGCGGCGACGAGAGGAGTAAATTACGTAATAGAGTACACCTAAAGCCTCATATTCAGCTAATTTAGTAGTGTATTCCTTACGATAATTTTGGGATACTACTTCTAGGACGAAAATCGGTACAACATTTTCATCCCACAGCACATAACTAGGACGCAGTTCCTCATCATAAAAACGCTCTACCCCTAAGCTCAAAAACCCATCTGGCACGATTGGCGGTTTATCTGGGTGATAATAAATACCCATATCTATGGCAAACAACCAGTCTAGGCGTTCTGCCCAAAGTATCAGCAAAATCGCTTTTAGCAAGCCTGGTATCAATTCTTGCAGTTCGTTATCCACAGGTGTTTCATCAGAGTCCGGTAGTTCCTCGGCTGAGGGCAAGTACCTTGGCAAGTTGTACTCTAACATGGGTGGTTTCCACAAAACTCAAAGGATATTTGGCTCACCAGAATTATAGCGATTTCTGAGCTAGTACTTGGTCAAGCTAGTTTTGAGAGTTTGTAGTCAGCAATAAAAATACTTAGCAGGCATTAGCCACCGGAAGCAACTCATGCTTTGATACCACGACCATATAGTGTAAGTTAAAGTTAAGTCGATATTCAAATGAATAATTTTTGCTGAATTGCGACAGATAAAGACTAAACTAAAAAGTCTTGTGCAGCAAAACCTGTAGCTTTAAATGAAATAATCATGTCTAAGGTTCTTGTCTCCGATTCTATTGACCAAGCTGGAATTGACATTCTTTCGCAAGTTGCAACTGTTGATGTCAAATTAGGTCTAAAACCAGCGGAACTGAGTGAAATTATTGGTGAGTATGACGCGCTGATGATTCGCTCTAGTACACGCGTCACTCAAGAAATCATTGATGCCGGCACCCAGTTAAAAATCATCGGTCGTGCTGGCGTGGGGGTGGATAATGTAGATGTTCCCGCTGCCACACGCCGGGGAATTGTGGTAGTCAATTCTCCAGAGGGAAATACAATTGCCGCTGCCGAACACGCACTAGCAATGATTTTAGCTTTATCTCGCCACATCCCCGATGCTAACGCTTCGGTGAAACGCGGTGCTTGGGATCGCAATAGCTTTGTCGGTGCAGAAGTCTATAAAAAAACTCTCGGCGTTGTCGGTTTGGGCAAAATTGGTTCCCATGTTGCGGCTGTAGCTAAGACAATGGGGATGAAACTCCTAGCTTACGACCCTTTTATTTCTACAGAACGAGCCGAACAAATTGGCTGTCAGTTGGTGGAGCTAGATTTACTCTTCCAGCAAGCAGACTATATCACCCTCCACATTCCCAAAACCCCAGAAACCACGCACTTAATCAATGCCACAACCTTGGCAAAAATGAAACCCACAGCCCGGATTATCAACTGCGCTCGTGGTGGGATCATTGATGAAGTAGCTTTAGCAGCAGCTCTGAAAGCTGGTAAAATCGGTGGTGCAGCCTTGGATGTGTTCGAGTCAGAACCCCTGGGTGAATCTGAGTTGCGATCGCTAGGCAAAGAAGTTATCCTCACCCCCCACTTGGGAGCCTCTACCGCAGAAGCTCAAGTGAATGTGGCCATTGATGTTGCCGAACAAATTCGTGATGTACTTTTAGGACTACCAGCGCGTTCAGCCGTCAACATTCCCGGACTCGGCCCCGATGTGTTGGAAGAACTCAAACCCTACATGCAGCTAGCAGAAACGCTCGGTAATCTAGTAGGACAGCTAGCTGGCGGACGGGTGGAAGTACTGAATATTCGACTGCAAGGCGAACTTGCAACTAACAAAAGTCAGCCTTTAATCGTCGCTGCTCTGAAAGGACTACTTTACCAAGCTTTGCGAGAACGAGTAAATTACGTAAATGCCAGCATAGAAGCCAAAGAACGCGGAATTCGGGTAATTGAAACCCGCGATGCTTCCATTCGAGACTATGCCGGCACACTGCATCTTGAAGCCACAGGTACTTTAGGTACTCATTCAGTAACAGGCGCTTTGTTGGGTGAGCGAGAAATCCACCTCACTGACGTTGACGGTTTTCCAATTAACGTCCCACCCAGCAAATATATGTTGTTTACTTTGCACCGCGATATGCCGGGGATCATCGGCAAACTGGGTTCCCTACTCGGTAGTTTTAATGTGAATATTGCCAGTATGCAGGTAGGTCGTAAAATCGTCCGTGGCGATGCGGTAATGGCTCTGAGTATAGATGACCCTTTACCAGAGGGCATTTTGGATGAAATTATCAAAGTCCCTGGTATTCGGGACGCGTATACAGTAACACTATGAGTGCTGAGTGCTGAGTAACGAGTGCTAAGTGAAGAAAAGTTAGGAGTGAGTAGTGAAGAGTTAAAAGTTAAAAGCTCCTAACTGATAACTCATAACTCATAACTGATAACTCATAACTCATAACTCTCTTAAACTCAGCACTCAGCACTCAGCACGGGCTGAACGCCCCGCTAGCGCTAACAGCACTCAAAAATGGCAAACACCTGGTGGGAACTACAGATTTTATGTGAGCCAGACCTAGAAGATTCGATCTTTTGGCGACTGGAAGATTTTGGCTGTCGTGGTACAGCTAGCGAAAACAAAGGAAACTCATCTTTAGTCAGGGCTTATCTGCCGACAATTCAAACAGAGCTACTAGATTTGGCAGCACTATCGCTGTGGCTGCGTCAAGATGCCCTCTGTGTAGGAGTTTTATCTCCCTCACTACAATGGCAGTTGATTGATGAGGAAGATTGGGCGACTAGCTGGAAACAATATTGGCATCCGCAAGAAATAGGCGATCGCTTCCTAATTAACCCAGCTTGGCTACCACTACCAGAAACAACAGAACGGTTAGTGATTCGTCTTGACCCTGGTGTAGCATTTGGTACGGGCAACCATGCTACGACTCAGCTATGTTTGGAATCTCTGGAAATGCGGCTAAGTGGGGTCTCTCAGTCTTTTGTGGGTAGTAGTGGCAAACATGAACATCTGGTAATTGCGGATATTGGCTGTGGTTCTGGTATCCTTTCTATTGGAGCGCTGCTATTGGGTGCAGAGAAAGTCTATGCAGTAGATAATGACCCTTTGGCGGTGCAATCAACCTTTAGTAATGGTGCCCTGAATGACATTAGCCCAGAACGTTTACTACCAGCATTAGGAAGTGTAGACGTTTTGACAAAATTAATTGCAAGTCCGGTGGATGGTATCGTCTGCAATATTTTGGCTCATGTAATTATTGAATTGATACCAGAAATGAATGCGATCGCTAAACCTGAAACTTGGGCCATCTTCAGTGGAATTTTGCTGGAACAATCTAAAGCTGTTGCTGACGCCTTAGAACAAAATGGTTGGGTTGTCGCTACCCTGTGGAAACGAAAAGAATGGTGTTGCTTAAATGTACGGCGTTCTTAAGCCAGTTGAAATTATCGCAATCCTAAATCGTTTGTAAACAATCAGATCCCCTACTTCTTAAATAAGTCGGGGATCTTTAAGTAAGTGACATAATATATAGATTACCCACTATTGACTTTTGAAACTAGCGATGAAAGAACGGCTACAAATCCACAAAAAAGCTGACTCATCCGCTTATTCGTCAGAGCAAAGTCAGTTGCAAGCGCATCTATTAACTACCCTCTCTCAACTCCGCTCCAACCAGCCTATAGTACAGGCTAAAGTAGAAAATCAGAAATTTCAACAGTATCAATTTGAGGTAACAAAACTCCAAATACAAGCCAAGCACGGCACGATCACAGCAGAGGGACAAGAGCGACTCACTGTATTGCAAACAAAGATGAATGAATCGTTGCAGCAAGGAAAAGAACACTCTTCCCAATTTGGCCATCACCTGAGCAAAATGGCGATCAAACGTGCTGATATTGTGTCAATGGGACAAATACAGCCAAAAGTCACTATTGGTCAATCAGGAGATCAATATGAGCAAGAGGCGGATAGCGTCGCTACTTCTGTAGTTAACCAAATTAATCGAGTTGTTTCAGAAAACCAGGATGCACAGCAGACAACCCTACCAGGTATTAAGAACGAACAAGCAAAGTCTGAAGAAATATTAGCAGCAAATAACTCAGCAGATAAAAAACAAAAATTTTTACAAGAATACTCGCTAGCCAAAACATTAGTAAATGGCATAGATGACACATTACCAGAAGATAAAATCCTGGAACAGCTTTTCAAAAATTTTGGAAATATTCAATTTCAATACACAATGGTGAGTAAGAGTCAAGAGACTCTATTAAAAGGCTCTCCAGAAGGAGATTGTCAGACATTAGCTCGTGCTTTTAAAAAAGTTGCAGAAGAATATTTTGGTATTGAAAAAATAACAGTTGAAAGTATTGCCAAGCCTTTTTTGAGTGAAGCTGGAGCTACGCCACACCAAGGGAAAAAGCCTAATTGTGATGATGGTAAACGATGGTTTTTTCAAAACCATTATTGGGCTAGCTGGAATGGCAAAATTTATGATGTTTTATTCCTCAGCAATAAACGAACTGAAGCCGATATGGCAAAACAGGTGCAACCACTCAAATCGATGTTGATGCCTGAAGAAGAGTACTATGAAACAGAAAAAGGAAAGATTGTATATCCAATTGTCAATAAATACTCAACTGTAGAGGTTGCGATATTTGAGAAAGTGAAAAATTTTGTTAATAATCTTGGTCGGTTTCTCTCCAGCAGCATGAGTGCGATCGTCAATAAAATTCGGTCTTTATTTGCCCAAAGCGGAAACAACACCAGTGGTTTTGATTCTCTAATGAGAGAACTTGAACACGATAAAAATAATGCTGCAATTTCAAACAACCAAACTCAATAATTCCAACTTTTTGAAAATCCTTAATCGGTGTAATGAAGATTCTATAATCACGCAAAACCGTCCCTCTCCGAGTCGGAGAAGGACAGACTTGAACTTTAGTTCAAGGCAGGGAGAGGTTTATCGAATTTATGTTAATTCTTCTCCCTAAAGCCGTTAATTTCTCTTGCCATCTCAAAATAAGGGAAGGTACAGTCATCACTCTAACAAGCTCTTATAGCATCATTGAATGATTCTATAATTGCTGAAGTTACAGAGGTGTCACAGAAGGCCTTTGTACGCTATTCTTAACAGTTTTTCCTTCTACAAAACCATCTCGACCTGTAATCAATCTAGAGCGACGATTACGAGTGATATAATTCCATGCCCACTGAATTGCTACTACTACTTTAGTGTCAAACTCGATTAAGAAGTAGATGTGAATTACTAGCCAAAAGAGCCAAGCAATGAAACCTTTGAGTTTGACTAAGCCTAAATCTACAACAGCTAAATTTTGCCCAATCATCGCCAAAGTACCTACGTCATTGTAACGAAATTGTGGCAAAGTCTCACCTTGTAGCCTGCGTTTAATGAGTTTAGCTACATACTCTCCTTGTTGTTTGGCTACGGGTGCAACACCAGGTAAGGGTTTACCATTTTGATGAGAAAAGTTGCCTAAATCTCCCACTACAAAAATGTTGTTATAACCCTTGATAGACAAGTCTGGTTCTACAATCACACGTCCAGAGCGATCGCACTCTACACCTGTACTATTTGCTAGGGCTTTCCCCATAGGCGAACCTTGAACACCTGCTGCCCACAAGATAGTTTTTGAGGTAATTTCTGTCAATTCATCGCCTTGCTTGAAAGTAACGATGTTACCTTCAATATTTGTCACTCTAGTGTTAGTGTAGACAGCCACACCCAACTTTTGCAAAGATTCTGCTGCTACTTTCGATAATTCTGGTGAAATGTGTGGGAGGATGCGATCGCCACCTTGCAATAGTACAATTCTCGCTTCTGAAGTGTTGATGCTGCGGAAATCTTCTGTGAGAGTTTGGTATGCTAATTCTGCGATCGCCCCGGATAATTCTACACCGGTGGGCCCACCCCCGACAATCACAAAAGTCAACAAAGCACGGCGTTTTTCTGGATCGGTTTCTTTTTCTGCTGCTTCAAATGCCGAAAATATCTGGCGACGCATTTCTATGGCATCTTCAACAGTTTTCAAGCCAGGAGCAAATTCTTTCCAGTTATCCTTACCAAAATAGGAATGGTTAACACCTGTGGCGACAATCAATGTGTCATAGGGTACTACTTCATCACCTAGAATAACTTGTTGCGCTTTTGGATCGATATCATTTACCTCTCCCAACAGCACTTTTGTATTCTTGCTTTTGCTGAATACAGATCGCAATGGTGCAGAAATATCAGCAGGTGATAGCGTACCTGTGGCAACTTGATATAAAAGCGGCTGAAATAGGTGAAAATTACGTTTATCAATGAGAGTAACATTTACATTTGCTTTCTTCAAAGCTTTTGCTGTATACAGTCCACCAAAGCCGCCACCTACGATAACAACCTGATGTGGTGCATTTTTCTCAAGTGAGATAACCATAATAAATATTTCCTTGTGTTAAGAACTTGTAACTATTCTTAACAAAGATGTAACAGCTTTATGATGCAGGTTGCTGTTTATTTAGAACAATTGAAAAAATAGTGAAAGTAGCTAAAGTTATTTATTACCCCTTAGTTTGGGGTTTTCCTCAGCACGAATTTGGCATATCTGTTGGCTGCCATGCCCGCCCGGAAATAAATTTTCGGGCTAATAGCTTAAGTCTACTGAAGTAGACTGGAGATTTTTGGCGATATTTAGTCATCTTCAGATGACTTTAGCTATGAGACGGGAATTGAAATTCCCGGCGGACGAGGGTTTCACGTTAAGTTGACACCAATGGCGACACGATAGCCCAGTCCATAGGGCGGGCAAGATGCCCACCCCACAACTTTGGATAATTTATTTCTTGGAGTTCCCTTAAGGCTTTGAAACCCACGGAGGTGGGTTTTGTTTGTATAGACGCGGTTTCTAACCGCCGTTTCCCGTTAAGTTGACACCAATCCCTTTTCTGCCCCCTGCCTCTTTTTGACTTTCACCACTGCCCGGAATTATCTTCCTGCTGCAAACCAATTAACTGTCGCCGTTTCCAAGCATAGTGAAGAATATTAATCCCTAATTCCTGAGCTGTACGAATGGTCAATCTGGGTAAACTCAAATCTCTATCTAGTCCCCAAGCAGTTGCCAAATCTCCAACAGCTAAAATAATTCCTCCACCAATTAATAGTTTAATCTGCTGTTGATTAACCATTGGCAAGGCAGCAAATAAGAAAGGCTTTGTCCTTAAAGGATGACTCCGTTGCAATTCTTCTAAAGGTCTTAAAGGACTTTCTAATTGTTGTGCCAAAGCTTGAGTACTCTCAATTAGAGGATTAGCATTTATTGGTGCATCAACTAGAAGCACACCACCTAAATTTAAATAATTTCTGAGGGATTCAAATTCGAGGCTATTTAAAGAAATTGCTTGTCCACCTGTAAGATAAAGAATGTCATAGTCTTGGATATTTTCTGCTAAAGAAACCTGACCGGGTTCATCAGCCCCTCGCAAGCTTGGGTATAGGGGTTCTACTGCTTGTAACAAATACGAAAGGCTGAAAAAATTACGCGCACATTCGGGATCGCTATGATTCGCCTGTGCCATACAGACAAGTGCTTGGGGACGCATTTGTGCTTGACGGCGATAACGCAAATCAATATTGTTATATCCAGGAAAGAAAGCATCCGCAGGTTGGATAATTTCAGTATGTCCTGGTTGCAGAAGTATCCGACATATTTCTATTTCTGAACTGGCTGGTGTAGAGTTTCTTTGGTCAATTCGATAAGTTTCTTGAACAATATCTCTTTGCTGCCCGCGTCGCAATTCATCAGGATCTACATAGCTAACTACTAAGTAGATCATGAGTGGTTCAGAACTTACTACTTCTATATCAATAGGAAAATCATAAGAAGTCGGTACAACAATTAGATTGCCGGCTAAATCAATTGCAATGCCAGGTTGAATTTGTACCCAACGTCCATCTCGATATCTAGCTTCAACTTGGCTTGGGGCACTTATATCTCGAACGCCTAAACCGCAGACGATTCCTGGTTGGTTTAAACTTTGATATTGGGCGTTTTGCCGATTCCGGTGATATTCATGGGCTGTGCGCCAACGTTCCGCATTGATTAGTAAGCCGTCTGCGGCTTGCAGGCGCTCAAAAGATTTTATTGGTGGTGGTGGGAAAGGGTGGGACATAAGTAATTCAAAATTTAAAATTCAAAATTCAAAATTTAAGAAAAGCTCACGCAGACTCGTAGAGAGAAGGAGTTAAATATTTTATTGGTTAGAAGGATTTTCAATAGATAATTCATAAGTGCAAAAAGCTGGTTTTTCTTGTTCTATGATTCTTTGGATAAGTTCTTCGTTGATGATGCCACTAGAAATATTTGAACGCAAGCGTACTATGAAATGATATGGTTGCCCACCTGCTAAAACGGCATTTCCTAGTTGTGCGTCTCCGATAATGAAACTTGGGCCAAAAGGTTCTGTAATACTAATATGTTTATCAGCTTCATTAGTTAAATTTTCGTCTAGTGGTAAACCGGTATAAAGATGCAAGTAAAGACGCAATCCTTTACGAGTTCCTCGCCAGCGATAAAGTTCTACAGCTCGGCGAATTAAACGCCGCTGTTGCTGGAGATCCCAAACAGAATCTACTTGCCAAGCAACCCAATGAGCCATAAAGGGTAGTAGTGCTTGCGGTGCTGTCAAGGGATCGAGGTTTGCCCACATGACGTTATAACTATTAACTATTGGTTGAAAAGCTTGCTCAAATATCTTCATGAAGCGACCAATAAAGTCCACTTCTCGATACAAAATTGGCAAGAATTCCATATAGGCAGTATAGGGGCGGATGTATAAATCGAAATACTCGCTTCTCTCGATTTGTTCGTTGTCCGTACCTGGGTCTATATGTAGGGTAATTAGGCTGCGAAAATTGAGCGTTAGTTTATCTTTTTTACCAGGTGAAATTGCTTCTTGGTCTTCAAAAAAGGTGTCGGGAATTGAGAAGTAGAGAACAGCATCCATGTGTCCACGAGGCGGTATTTCACTGCCTTCTGTGCCAATTTGACACCACTGGGATGGGAAGTTACCCTCAATGCTTAAACTCACCCGCAAAGGACGTTGTTCTAAGTTTTGTACTTGGACAATCATCTCGCTGGGATGCCCAGGATGCAAGAGTAAACTACGTCCAGCGACATCGATATTTTCCGCATTTGCAAATGCTAAACCTGCCACAGGTAAAGCTTCGGGGATTTGCATCGGCGTTAATTGAATGCTTACAGCTGGACTAGAGCGACTTTGAACCATAGGATTGGGGATTGGGGACTAGGGATTGGGGACTGGGAGGAGAATAACTACTGACAAATGACCAGTGACAAATTACGAATTACGAATTACGAATGATTTGGATGTCGTGATTTGAACGCAGATTTGTATCAGCCCAAGAACATATCAAACCTTCCGATCCTGGGTCAATCAATTGTTCTGGTGATGGTTGTCGTCGCCAAACTTCTCCTTGCTTGCGGATGGGAAACAGCAAAACTGGGCCTAAATGCCGGACACCTGGGGTTTGTTGCAGTAATGCGACAATATCTGATGTATAAACGGGTCGCCCAAATGGCCAACCTTTGCCGTCAATTCCTCCAGTTAAGGGATTTAGATATTTATATAGCGATCGCCTTAAATTCCGGCGAACTTCCTCGCTGGCAAAAGTGTTGTTGTATGCTGGCTCTAAAGCAACTTCTGTCTGTACCGAAACACCTACGTAATTTGGCTCTTGTAACTCTACTTGTACCCCTAATAAGCGTCTTTCATCTAAATAACTCAAAATTTGCTCTTGCAGGGCATTACTGAGGGCAAATTCTTCTGGTGTCATGCCATTGCCTTGTGCGATCGCATCTGTATTTGCATAAGGAACTACCAGTAAACTAACTATACCAGCTTGTCTGCGAGAATTTGCTGGCAAACACCGGACGCGAGCGATCGCACCAGCACCCGCCTGTTGAGTTAAAACTTCAAAATCTTCAGCAGTGACGGCGCGATCGCGCGTACGGAGGATACGGGGAGCCTTTATCACAGCCTGTTCCAGCGACTCGGCATCCGCCCCATTGATTGCTGGTACACGATTGACCACACTAGCAATATATGGATACGCAGACTTCAAAAACTGGATTGCCCCAGTTTGCACATTGCCTTCTCTACCGCCGCCTGTACGATAAGTAACCATCCTAATTTCTGAGCCACGGGGAGGAATCGCCCCATATTGGTGTTCGGATTGGTTATTTTCCAGAACTTGTACAGATGTGTCATCTAGTGATGGTTGCTGAATTCGCGTCCGTACCTGTGTTTGTTGTTTAAGTTGGCTAGGTTCCCGAATCAGCGGCCCGAATTGGATTGTACCAGTGATGGAATCGATGGTGTAATGAAAGTTATGCGGGCCAGAATCAGCAAAATCTCTCACTTCAGTCCACTTTTGCGGCAAACCACCAGCAGGAGTAACTAAAATATACTCATTTTCTCGGCGTTCTAAAATTGGTGCTGTTTGTAACTGGAAACTTTGACCGGGTGTACCATCACTAATTCCCAATCGCTCATCTAGAATCAGCGTACTGTGACTAGCCCTAACAGTACCGCCAATTGACTGCACTGCTAAACCAATAATCCTTGGTGGACGATTGTAACCAGTTTCATTTGCTTCTGTCGAAACAAAGCTACAGCGCAACCAGCGACCTCGGTATGAGGTAAAATTAGCCACAGGCCAAATCTGCGGTAGATGCAAACGTACCTCTGCACCTTGAGACGGGTTTCCACCCTGTTGAGCGATTTCATAAAAACTGAAACCGCGAGTTTTATCATCTGACTCTTGCAATAAAACGGGTTGCCAATTTTCCCCGTCCCAGGCTTCCCACCTCCGGGGTGGTTGATTGGGGTTAATCCCAGCCGGGGTAGCCGCAGCTCCCTGGAAAATAATTTCTAAAACATTAGCGTCTAAGGGATCATCAGAATTAATTGCTAAATAAAAGCAATTACCAGGCTGGGGTTCCTCTTCAAATATTGGTTGTTCATTACCTGTCCAGTAACCGTTAGATTGACGAGTCCAGGAAGTTGTGACTCTTTCGCGCAGAGATTGGGGAATATCTTCGGTAGTTTGGGCAGTTAAGAAATGTTGGATGCGGGGTTTGCCGATAATTAGAGGAGCATCTGTACTGAAGGTAATCGCTTCTGTGGTTTCAGTGCGGATAGTTGAGGCTTCCAATCCGGCGGGAATCGTGTAGGCTTCAGGTAGTGCAGCGCTTAAATAAAAAGTTAATTCCGTGCGGGCTGGGGCGGGAGGCTGGAGACGAATACCCAGTAATTCTAGGAACGCGACATAATTTTTTCGGGGTACTTGGTTAAATCTGAGTAACATCTGGTCAGTTAACCAAGCAAATAACTCAATTAGCGTAATTCCTGGGTCACTAAGATTGTGGTCAGTCCATTCTGGACAGTAGCGAGGAATACGCATAATACATTCTTCCACCAAATCATCGAAGGCGCGATCGTCTAAATTGGAAGAAGGTAATTTCGGTAAAAAGTCAAAGTTCACGATTCCTCCCCAGCTGACACCAAATAATAAGGATAAACAAAACTATAAATATCGGGGCTGTCTTTAAGTCGATAATTGATGATAATGTCCACTCTGCCACGCATAGGATCAGGATCGGTGACAATTTCATCGATAGTAATGCGTGGTTCCCAAACTTCTAAAGCTTCCAAGACATAAAGACGGATCCGCAGTAGGGTATCGCTATTCAAAGTTGCAAACGCCAATTCTGACAAGCGCGAACCAAAGGTAGGTCGATAAACCCGCTCACCTACTCCCGTGCGGAGGATAATCCAAATAGATTCTTTAACTTTTTGATCTTCACGGCTAAGTTGTATCCCACCTTGCACATTTAAATGCAGTGGATAAGCCCAACCTGTTCCCAAATAGGCTCGATCGCGACCATAAACCATATCTGGCACTTAGACAGCTGTTACATGGATATCTTCAAAGATATCGGCACAAAGGGTTTAAGCCTATTCGCCAAAGGTCGAGGATGAAGAGGTAGGCAAGAGTTTAAGATTCCGAAGTGGATTAACGGAGTTCCGAGGTGGATTAACGGAGTTCCGAAGTAGATGAACGGAGTTCCGAAGTGGATGAACGGAGTTCCGAAGTGGATGAACGGAGTTCCGAAGTGGATGAACGGAGTTCCGAAGTAGATGAACGGAGTTCCGAAGTGGATGAACGGAGTTCCGAAGTGGATGAACGGAGTTCCGAAGTAGATGAACGGAGTTCAAAGGTGGATGAACGGAGTTCAAAGGTGGATGAACGGAGTTCCGAAGTGGATGAACGGAGTTCCGAAGTGGATGAACGGAGTTCAAAGGTGGATGAAAGAGATTCTAACTCCCCCTTGCCCCCTGCGCCCTGCCCCCTGCCTCCTGCCCACTGCCTCTCCAATCAGCCGCCAATCAAAACAGTGGGATTACCTTTGATAATTTTATTCGGTGGCCCCAATGCTTCTATAATGGTGTCGCCCATCCGAGAGGCTGGCAGATTGTTAATCAGCACAGTCTGACTACCATCAATTACAACCCCAGGGCCGTGAGGAGGTAAAGGTAAAGGTGTGGCGCAATTATGAATATCAGCACCAGCAGCAGCAGCAGCGATCGCACTACCCATAGTAGCCGCTGATGTTGCCTTTGTAGTTTGTTCGGCAGCTAAAGCAGCAGGTAGCCCTGGTGTACCAGCCGCCGATAAAGTAGCAGCCTCAGCCACTTGGATAGCTGTATCAGAAGCAGTTTTGGCGGATTGCAAACCTGGTACTGCGGCAGCAAGCACACCCCGCCACGCAGGTAAAGACCCAATCAACACATTAGGACTACCCGGCCCTCCTGTTAAAACTGGGGGTAAAGGGTGCGCCACATTGTCGGTAATTCTTGCTGCTGGTCTACCCATCACAACCTCCTATTATGTTTATTACAAATTACGTTAGCGCAACAGTAGCGAGTCCACGTACCCTTACAGGGAAGCAAGCTACGCTTTTAGCGTCTCGTGGAGAGCGTCATTACGAATTAATTAAGTCGAATCAATGCACCTTTGACTGTAATTGTGCCATTGGCTGAAATGTCTATATTGCCAGCAGCATCTAAGGACATATTACCTGTTGATTTCACTGAAACAGATTTACCCATGTCGTCCATTTTGATTTTATGACCGCCTTTAGTTTCAATTTCTATACACCTTTGACTGTCATTGAGATATATTTTGTGACCGTATTCAGTTTCTACGCGAATACCTTTTTTACTACTTCCTTTATCTTCTTCAACAAACTGTAGAGTATGACCAACACGAGTTTTAATGGTGCGTAATCTCACAGCACTTGTAACCGAGTCATTCACCTTTTCCGGTGGTGCATCTTTGCCATTCCATACCCCACCAATAACGTAGGGACGGTGGATATCACCATGTTCAAAACCTACCAAAACTTCATCGTTTACCTCTGGTAAACAGTCGAAACCTCTGTTGGGGCCTGCTCCCACAGCTACAACTCTCGCCCAGTCACTTGTATGTTCTTCTGTGAGAGTGGGAAACTTTACCTTCACCCTACCCCATGACTGTGGGTCTTTGTTATCAGTTACAATCCCCACTAAGAGAGTCTCAGATGGCTGGAGACGTTTTTGTGGAGATAGAGTTGTGAATAAGTTACCAGAACGTAGTCCCCGGACGCTGAAATCAGTTTCATAAACGCGCTGATTAAAGAAATGGCGGGTTTCTGTAACATAATACTTACCACTATAGCGATCGCCCATACCTTTAAGCTTAACAACTCGTCCAGGACGAATCTCAGGATTCCCTGCTGCTTTCGCATCTGCATAAACAAATTCTCCTCCCAACTCATCACACAAAGCCTGAGCCATAGCCTTTGCTTGCTTTTGACTGGCGACAGGCTTATCTACAACAATCATTTTGGGAGACTTAAGATTAGAAAATGCAGTACTGGTACTACTTCCTAGCTGATTGCCTGTCTCGGTTACTTGCTTTTCTTTATTAGCTGTTTGGCTAATCAATTTTTTCTGAGCATAGTCCCAGGCACGTACTTCTACAGAACTCACCTGTTCAGCACTGGTGACGCGGGTACTAAATTTACTAATATCATCAAGCCATTCTAATGCTAGAGATTCCTGAATTTTTGGTTTGCAAAAGTTCAGCTTATCCTCTGTAATAAATAGTTCAAAACCATTACGGGCTGCCCTTTCTCGCAGAAACTCCATATTAGTTTGGTTTTCTTGGAAAACATACTTATTAACTTCGCCTGTCGAATCGATATCGCCAGGTCTTATGCCTACTTCTTGAACTATTTTTTTGACTATATCACTATCAGTTTCATTCAAAAAAGAACGATTATAACGACCTCTGTGAAGACGATGAGAAATATCATAACCACGAACAATAATATCAGCTTCAGATTTTTCATTGAAGTGAACTTCCATCGCGGTAATTTCGCCTTCAATGAGAGTTTTTTCTACCTCATCTTGAAAATTATTATCTAGAGTAGTACTCGAAGTAAAACCCAACTTTACTTTTTTGCCAATTTTAAACAACGGCTCATGTCGCCAAGCCTTATTTTCTGCTCGGTCAGATGTAGGAATATAGCTATTATGTATTACTAGCGTAAACATTGCTGGCAAATGAAGGCTTTCTTCGATTGTTATTTGCAACAAATCCTTCATTAATTCAGGCGAAGCGGGTTTTCCGTCTATCTGAATTTTAGGTTCGCTTAAATAAAGACTTTTTTTAGGCATAAGTAGTAATCTATAAAATTAAAATGTTCCAACAATCCTAAATTTTAAGTATTTTTTCCCAGTTTGGGACTTGGCTGGCGACTTGCACCTTTAGAATCAGATTCGCGTCCTCCAGGAAGGTTATTTTTATCTACTTCTTGCAAGGCTATATCTACCAGCGCCCTAACTGGTGTACCATCACTCAGAAACATATTTAAAGAGTAAGTTAGACTCGTAATTACACAATAAAAATACTCTGATCCCCATGTAAATATATAAACAGGTGGACGCTTATCAGTTGCTCTATTGATAGTTTCCACACCTTTCTTAATATTATCAATATACTTTTTCATCACGGAGTCTTTCGTTTCATAAGTATCATATAATAATTGTTTCAGTGTAAATTTATAAGGCTCAACTCCAGAAAAGTTGACTTTCGGAAGTAGAGTAGTTCCTCTATTACCTTGCTTACTTTCCCACTTCACAGTTCGAGCAAAACTAATATCTGTAGGATTAAACATTAATTCAATATCTGGTGCTTCACCGTTATAAGCTACAAGTTTGGCTTTCTCAAGTTGCGGTTGGCGCTTTTGAATAACAATAATTGCGGGACTTGCCATTTGAATAGTTCTCCAAAAATTAATTATTGAATAGAAAATTACCAAGGTAATCGACCAGAGTAACCGCCATGACGTTCTCGCTCAATTTCTATCCGTTGTCGTAATCTGTGATAAATTTCACGGGCTAGAGCTTCAATATTAGCCGTATCATCTGTATCATCTTCTTGAGAAGCTAAAGAGGTATTCTCTATTGTCTCAGTTATCGGTTGTATTTCTCTAGATATGTCGGGTGGAGTCACTTCTCCACCATCAGCAAAGCCTCTAGGTGTAGGAAGGTGTTTAGCAAAAACTTGTGGCGACTCTGAAACATAAGAAAAATCATAATTTTGGCTATTAGATTCCACATCACTAAAGTTAAAGCTAGTGAATTCATCATTATTTCCATTGAGTAAATCTTCCACACTTGACCATTGAGAAGGTGTATTTGACCATTGCGAAGGTGTATTAGTGCGGGGATTTGCTTTTCGGAAAATTAGGGGAGGTGAGGAGTATTGAGGTGAAGGTTCATCCACATCAATTGTTTCGTTTTGAAGAGGATTAAGCTGTGGAGAATTGAGAATTGAAAGTTTCTGTTTACTAATATTCAACCCCAAAGAAGAAGGAATTACAGAATTGGATATCTGAGGTGAGTAAGTTTCGGTGCTTTTTAGTTGTAATGAAGTGTCTGGAAAAGAATCGACTTTAGTCGGAGTCTCTGGAGAAGTTGTTTCTTCTGGTTCTGTGGGATTGGGTGTCTGTAAACTTGGAAGGATAATATCTTGCGGTGTTCCACCAGTGTTGATGTGATGTAGTAGAGGTAAATTCTTCTGTGCATCTCTAATATTAATCACAAACTCCCCAGGCGTAAGCATTGCTGGTACTGTATCCGAGGGTGCTATTTGCTGACGATTTTCAACGTGGGAGTCTGTTACATGACCACCAGTAGCATAACCTTTAGGTGCTGGCAAATTTTTAATAGTCGCGTTTTGCTCAACTTCAGATGGTATAGTTACCTCATTTTGTGCGGAAGTTGCTTCTTCCGGGATATCTGGATTATCTGGATTATCTGAAATATCAACCTTTGTTGATATCTCAGAATTTGTTACCGCAAAGGGAAGTTCTGATTCTATTAGTTGTTCATTGTCAATAGTTTTCCTGAAAATACTCTCAGTTGTAACGATTTTAGGTAATGTGGCGGGAATTGTTGATGTGTTAACGTCCTCGTGAGACATCACAGTTTCATCAATCTCAGGCGATGTGGCGGTAACAGCTAGTGCTTCACCAATCTCAGGTGATGTGGCGATAATTGTTGGTGTTTCAACAATTTTAGGCGATGTGGCGATAACTGTTGGTGTTTCCACAATCTCAGGCGACGTGGCGGTAACTGCTGGTATTTCAACAATCTCAGGTAGCGCTAAGATGGGATAACTTTCTGTATACTCGTTGATAGTATTCTCAATACTGCTGTCATCTTGTAGCGAAGTTACATTTGTTGACACATCTAAAAGATTATCTGCAATAGCAGATTGTGACTCTAAAGTTACTAACTGTTGATGATTATCAGAGTTTTGGAATAAACTGGGTGTGTCTTCAATATCGGCTGAAGTTGGTGTTAACTGAATAGGTATACTGGCTGGAGACTGACTCGTAAAACTAGAGACAATCTCTTGTTGTATTGTAATCGGGCTTTTTGCAACTGAAGACTGAGAATTAGGTACAGCAACATCCTGTGGTGGTGTATAGCTGTGCGCCCTTACTATATTTTCATCATTCGCAAAAACATGAAGTGTGTCATTAAGATCAGGTGATGTCAATGTTGATAATAAAGCTGTATTTTCTAGAGAATTATCAGCCACAAAATTATCTGTAGCAAAATTATTTAGATTATTTTCTAATATTAAGTCTGCTCCAATATCTGTAATTGCCTCAAAATCACTATTTCCACTTATATATGATGACTTTTCTTCTGGCGATGGAGATATAAAGGTTGATAAAACCTCATTCTTATCTATTAAATTTATTGAAGAAGCGATGCTTTGATTATCAATTATCGAAGGAAGTTGATCTGTTTCAATATCCTGTTGTGGTAGCGTTGATCTGACTGGAATATCTGAAATACTAACTAATTCTGATGCTTCAGGGATTATCTGCTGTTCATCATTCCCCAATAAACTATGGGGAACAAATGTTTGATCTACATTTTGTTGATAAAAAGGAAGTTCTACAAGTGAAGATTCTGCTAAATCACTTGTATTATCATCTAATTTATTTTCTTGTTGCAATTGTAAAATACCTTCTATCTCAGACGATTCTCCACTAGGTAAATTAAATGCTAATTTAGCTTTTTCTTGCAGTTCTTTGTTAGTAATATTTTTATTAAACAAAGTCAATTTATCTTTAACGTCAGATAAATTTGGTGTACTTACACTAGGCGTTATAATACCAATTGAATTATCATCATTTGTAATATTATCTAAAGCAATATCAAGTTGTAAAGTGGGAAGTTCTAAGTTAGCTTCAACAAGCAGAGGTTTATCTGATGCTAATAAGCTATTTTCATTTGAATTAATAGGAATGTTGCTTTTGTCAATAAACTTAGTTGCAGATGATTTGATCGGTTTTTTAGTCTTAGATTTAGTGGCTGACTTTTTTTCTGGGGGCTGTTGAGATTTATTTGTTTTTTTTGATTTAGATTTAGATTTATTTTTAGCACTAATATTGATTTCTGATGAGGTATCATTACTCGTATTGTTTTCAATGCGAGTTGGTATTATCTCTGGAATACTAGCTTTTACTGTTTCGCTACTGTTAATATTACTATTTTCTAGCGGATTTATGAAATCAGCAGAATCAAATTCCAGTAATGAAAATTCATTATTTATATCCTGAGTATCCCAACTATCCCAACCTATTAGTGGCTGTATCGATGGCTCATATTCACGAGATAAGAAAAACTTTGAGGATGTAACTAATGGTAGTTTATTTTGAATGGAACTGATAAAATTACTTCGTGAATTTAGAGAATGAGACTCTTTTCTTAATAACATTTTGTGAGGATTAGATAAAGACGCTCTAATCCCAAGGGGATGAATATTGTTTCCTAATGTAGGTTGAATAATTTGCATAGTTATAGTTGAAAAATAGCCGATTAACTAGAAACGAAATATCCGGTTTTTTGATTTCGTTGTACAGAACTACCTCCTCCTGTAGCTCTGGCAACTTGTAAACCTTCATAAGCTAAAGTTAATTCTTCAATGGCAACGGCTTTGCCATCTGCTTGAAGTGTCGGTGTTTTCCAGGTTATAGGGATAGCACCAATTAAAGTCCAACTCATCATTGTTTCACCGGCTTGATTGAAAATCAGAATATTGACATTGCGCCGGGATGTTTTCTTTTGTTCATCAAAAACTGCATTCATCCAGTTCCAAAAACCTGGATGATCGGTAACTCCACGTTTAAGAGTTATGTCTGTAAATTCTGTATGACCTAAATAAATTCTTTGCTGATCGTTGACACCACCTTCTTGAAACACATTTTTCTTAATTTGAATACTTAATCCTGAACATTCGGCGAAAGATGCAGCAATAGAACTGTCTATCTCAACGTAGAAACGATTAGTAGTGACATAATTTAATTCGTGAGTAATGTTGCCGTTATTAGCGCCTGTAGCCATCACAACCACCTTTGAGAATCATAATTACCTACCCTTTCGCGCTGCGATCGCAAGTCCTCTAGCAGCAGTTTATACACGTGTTCTGTAAGTTGGTTCAAGAGCCGCGAGTCATAGAGGTATTTACCCGCAGCATTCGCCGCCTTGCTTGCCGCTGAAACCCCTGCGTAGCCAGCAGTACCGCCAACGTCTCCATCGAATGTGAAAAAACTTTGTTGCTGTTTTGAGTCCATAAATAAAAAACTCTCCTAGAATCAAGGCTAAAGGTACTGCATCAGAATCAAAAGTAGCCAAAAGTCGAACTTAGTTTTTCCCCGGATTTAGATTTTTGAGGAATTGTGTTGGAAATGCGATCGCAGTACTCTAAATTGTGAGTAACAGCAAAATACTCATCTAACTACTGCTTGGGCATCAGGAGAATAAAATGAGAGAACAGGTTAGCCGGCAGAAAAAAACTACTACAGGCTTCTCAATTCCATCCCTGAAACACCCGACACCTAGCTTTGGTTTGGAGTCGTCGGCAATTTCACGTCAAGCGGTTCCAAAAATACAACCACTCCATAAACCACTGACTCACGATATCAGTCGTATACCACTACGTACCCAAGCAAAACTTTCAATTAGCCAGCCTGGAGACATTTATGAACAGGAAGCCGATAGCGTCGCACAGCAAGTAATGCAAAGAATGGCGCAACCTGGAAATCGTCAGCCTATCCAACGAGAAGCATTGCCAGAGGAAGAAGAATTACAGATGATGCCGATGATGCAGTGTCAGGCTGAGGCTGGAATGGCTGCTACGCCTGACCTGGAAGCGTCCATTAACCAAGCGCGGGGGGGTGGACAGGCGATCGCAGACAACATCCGCGAACCGATGGAGGTGGCGTTTGGCGCTGATTTCAGTGGGGTAAAGGTTCACACGGATGGTAAATCTGACCAGTTAAATCGGTCAATTCAGGCGCGTGCTTTCACGACGGGACATGATGTGTTTTTTGGCCAGGGGGAATATAACCCAGGAAGTCGCGACAGTCAGGAGTTGTTGGCGCATGAGTTGACTCATGTTGTGCAGCAGAATGGGGGAGCGGTGAAGCGATCGCTATTAGAGAAAACGCAGGAAGATTCCTTTTTAGAAGCATCTGCTGAACCGATACAGCAACCCATCCAGAAAAAAGAAAGCCTTACAGGAGCAATCACGAGCTTGACGACTGCTTTATCCGGTGGGCACGTAGTGCAACTGAAAGTCAAGATTAAGGGTAAACCAACAAAAACATACGCAAACTTTGGTGCTTTTAAAAAGTCCCCGCTCTATAAGCCACTCATAAACAGTCTCACCAAATATTCTCCAGAGGTAGTTGAATTCCACCTCAAACAGCTCTTTTCTACGGATGCAGAATTTGAAAACGAACAACATTTTACAGAAGCACTAACTTATGACATCGAACATAAGAGTATGCCGGATCAGGAATACACCTTACAGGAGCAGTACATGACACTTTACGGCTGGAAAAAACGCGAGACTGGAACGCAGTCAGCAACGGATGCTGAACCAGCTGAAGGCGAACCTGAAACATTGAAGGTATACCGAACAATGAAATTAGAGGATTGGAAAGAACTTGAAGGAGGTAATCACGCGAAGCTAAGTGGACATTTAGGAGACTTCAAACAGGCTCAAAACTACTTATATCGTAAAAGCCCTGAGCCTAAAGTACTTGTAGAATTTACACTGCGTCCCGGAGCCGAACGGGAGTTGTTTAGTAGTGGGATAATGGCGTTCCCGGATGTCAAGGGAAAGACTGTGCCAAATTTGATAAAAAGCACATTGATAAAAGAAGGGGGGAGCGACTCATTTGCAAAGGCATCAACGAATGAGGGCACAGCACCGGACAAGGTTGGGGTTAAGTCAGAGGGTGGTGAAGCTGGGTTTAGTCTGGGGATTGGTGGCGGTACATCGCCTGAAGTATTTATGGGGCTAGTTGCAAACATGAGCGTCATTGGGAGATCGGAGGCAGAAGGTTGACCTGACCATGTAGCAAGCGAGGTGCGTTAACGAAGTACGATCGCCTGATTTTGTAGGGTACGTTAGTACGATCGCGATGTTGCCGTTAAAAAACTCCATAGCCCGTATATTCCCGCATTTCAGGAGATTGAAATCCTAGAACAATATCATCTTTCGGAACCCCTAGCTCTACAAGTTCTTGAGCCACTCTCATTTCCGTCATATTCTGCTCAATCGAAATTTTTCCCTGTTTAATATCCAAATGTAAAACACAACCATAGACTCGCCGATGACCATCCCATCCCACATTCATAACCATGTAATGGTCTTGTTTTGTATCAAAAACAGTGTAACAATCAATCTGACCATTGGCTATTGGGATAGCAGCATAAGCCGTCAACAACGACTGAATGATATGGCGATTAGACTCTAGGGTATCCATTGTACAATTACGAATGGCACTAAGTTAAGCTGAAGAGTATGCAGCGTAAAGATTGCAGAGGGGCAGGGGGGCAAGGGTGCAGAGGGGAATTTCTAAATATCCGAACGCAAATACCTAAAACTTCTTCTTTCTCCCCTGCTCCTCTGCTCCTCTGCACCCCTGCTGCCTCAACGATTTTCCCTTTTTTTAGTGCCATTCGTACAATTACCTCTTGAATTGGGTTGCCGAAAATTTAGACTTTCGATAAATTGTATTAAAAGTGCGATCGCTATACTCTAATTAAAGACTATCAACTAGCATAGATATTTATCCACCGACTGATCGGGCATCAGGAGAAGTACATGAGAGAACGCATAAGTCAGCCCAAAAAAGCAACCACTGCTTCCTTCTCAATACCTGCACTCAAACAACCGACGCGTGGTTTTGGTTTAGACTCCTCTGGTGCTTCGTCCCAAGCAGTTCCATCGGTGCAACCCTTCAACAAACCACTAATGCACGACATTAGTCGTATATCACTGCGTCCCCAAACAAAACTCACTGTTAACCAGCCAGGAGATGTTTACGAGCAGGAAGCTGATAGAGTAGCACAGCAGGTAATGCAGACGATGGGCGAGTCTGTAAGTAAGCAGTCTGTGCAACGGGAAGCGTTACCAGAGGAAGAAGAATTACAAATGAAATCTCTAGCAGATGCTAATACTTCGCTACAACGGGAAGCATTACCAGAGGAAGAAGAAGAATTACAAATGAAATCCCTGGCAGATACCAATATTTCGCTGCAACGTCAAGGTGATGGAGTTGCAGCCACATCTGACTTGGAAACTTCAATCCAACAGGAACGAGGAGGCGGACAGCCACTTTCAGACAATATCCGGCAACCAATGGAACAATCTTTTGGGACTGACTTTAGCAGTGTCAAAATCCACACAGATAGCCGCTCTGACCAACTCAACCAATCTATCCAGGCTCGTGCCTTCACCACAGGACAGGATATATTTTTCCGTCAAGGAGAATATGCTCCAGAAAGTCATGGAGGGAAGGAATTACTTGCCCATGAGTTAACTCACGTTGTCCAACAAAATGGCAGGTGACAAAGGCGATCGCTCCTGGTCAATTTGTAGTGGTATATTTTCTAGCACCAGTTGCCAAAAGTGTTTGATGGGGGGAATTTGCAGACGGTCTTGAGTTGTTACCATCACTACCCGACGAGTCAAACTGGAACCATCTGCTAAACCATTAGTATGATTGCTAGCTAAGGAACGAATCGCCAGGGTAGGGTCAAGACGTGCCTCCAGTAATGCTGATTGAGGTAGCAAAGCTATTAGTTCTCCTTGGCGCACAACTCCCCGAAATGCATCTAGGGTATTTACCTCCAAAGCCGATTGGAGTGTAGCTTCCATGCGCTCAAATCTATCTTGTATTAAGCGCTGCATCCCATAACCATCTTTAAAAACCACTTGGGGATAACGAATTAGCTCCGACCAAGGGATGAATTCATATTGGGTCAGGGGATGATTGGCTGCGGTTAAAACTTCTATCGGTTCATCATAAAGAACTTCTACCACCATTTCTCTACTGGTGGTTAAAAAGCGATTATTCATCACAATTGCTAAATCTACCAACCCATCTTTGAGGACTTTCAGGGCGCGATCGCTTCCTAATGAAGTCACCCGCAATTGCACATCTGGATAATCATGACAAAATTTTTGTAACACTGGTGGTAAGTAAGATCCACATAGGGAGTGAATCACGGCAATGCAAAGTTCTGGTTGCTTTCCGGCGATTAAATCGGCTAATTCTTCTGTCGCAGTCTGCCACTCTTGGCAAATTTTGCGGACGCGGGGTAGCAAACGTTCACCTCCTAGCGTCAGCTTGGCATGACTGCTTCTGTGAAATAGTTCTATCCCCAAATCTGCTTCTAATGCTTGGATTTGGCGACTAATCGTCGATTGGGTAACACCAGATGTTCGCGCTGCTTGTTGAAAGCTGCCGGTTTGGGCGATCGCTAAAAAGGCTTGCAACTGCTCTAGGCGCATTTTTATGTAGCCTGAATTACATTTATTGGTTTCATTAAGTTAACGGATTTTTAACCATAATTTAGTAGAGTTTGTTACATAGCGGTTCCCAAGTGCATAAGGTAATCATGTTAAGACATCACCCCCAACCCCTCTTTGTGAGTTTAAAGAAGGTAAATAACAGGGCAAACACATCTAAATGTTAACAAAGTGGCAAGTAGAGGTGTGTCTTAACCCACATTCTGCAGATATTGAAGCAGATTGAATAATTATTAATTTGAATATTGAAAAGCCTGAAATGATTATCAGATAATGATTTCAGGTTTTTTTATAAAATAATCTATCAGCAAACAAGAACTCCTTGCAATCATGCCTAATCACAATCAACGATCGCTATCTTATGCAACTGTTGAAAAACATACGGTTTTGTAGAACCTCAAGCAGATAGCCGTACACTTGCGTATACGGCTGCGATCGCGTCAGATTTGCAAGAGGTACAGAGGGCAGAAACTACAGCTGTACGCTCCTAGAGTATTGTGAATACTATTTTTTGCGAGAACCTGTTACTTCATCAGGATCGCTATAAGCCCGGACTTTTTCACGATTACGAGTTAGTCCTGCTAAACCAGCTAAACCAAACAAACCTAGCCAACCCCAATTGAAACCGCGATCGCTAGTTCTTTCAGATGTTGTGATGCCTGCATTCCTATTAGTACCTGTAGCATCAGTGCCCATTGTTCCAGTACCTGTGGAATCAGAACCTGTTGTGCCAGTACCTGTACCAGTTCCAGTACCTGTGGAATCAGAGCCTGTTGTACCAGTGCCCGTTGTTCCAGTTCCAGTACCTGTGGAATCAGAGCCTGTTGTACCAGTGCCCGTTGTTCCAGTTCCAGTACCTGTACCAGTGCCCGTTGTTCCAGTACCTGTACCACTGCCCGTTGTGCCGGTACCTGTACCACTGCCCGTTGTGCCACTACCTGTACCACTGCCCGTTGTACCAGTACCTGTACCACTGCCCGTTGTACCAGTACCTGTACCACTGCCCGTTGTACCAGTACCTGTACCACTGCCCGTTGTACCAGTACCTGTACCACTGCCCGTTGTACCAGTACCTGTACCACTGCCCGTTGTACCAGTACCTGTACCACTGCCCGTTGTGCCGGTACCTGTACCACTGCCCGTTGTGCCACTACCTGTACCACTGCCCGTTGTACCAGTACCTGTACCACTGCCCGTTGTGCCAGTACCTGTACCACTGCCCGTTGTGCCACTACCTGTACCACTGCCTGTTGTGCCAGTACCTGAGCTAGAGCCACCACTGCTAGAGCCACCACTGCCAGAGCCTCCACTGCCAGAACCTCCACTCTGAGCAAAAACAGAAGGGGGTAAGGACACAGAGGCGAAACTCATGGCAAAGACAGTAGCTAAAACAGCTTTAGATAAATTCAAAGGCTTCATAGTTATGGTTCCTTGTATGTTCTAGATTTCTGTGGGTGATTAATTTTCAAAATCGATATTTTCTATTCAATGTACTGCTAAATAGGTAAATATCGACCAGTATTGAGGAGTATTTGATCTAGCTTATTTTGGAAAAATTGAAAGCATTTGAATATCTCACAATATCTTACTATTTATCAGAAAAATTAAAATAATTAATAATCAGTAATTACTAATTCTTAGTTAAGAACGCACGACCCAAGTCGCTTGCTCACAATCGATAGATAAGGAATAATAATATTTATTTAAAAAATAGAATTATATTCTCTTCTATCCAACTTTATTTTAATTACTTATTGTGAATTATTTTATTGCTTGTACACAAGAATAGCTGATAGTTTTTTATCTAACTTCTACCCTAAGTGTAAAACCATTTATATCCCAGGACTTAATTTAGCATTTTAGTCTATGAGTGTGAAAAAATAAAATGTTTTAGAGCTTACAATTAGATAAATCTCTAAAAGCTGTGAGACTTAGCTTACTTAGCCAAAATAAAGAACATACTACAAACTTTTAATTACTTTTAATTATTTCCATAGACCTAATTAAAAAGTATAAGTTCTAGCTAATTTAAGCAGGATTTTCACGGAAATAGATATAATTACTTTGACATTAGCTTTTGGTTATTTGGATATAAATGAACTAGAAACTATAAGCAGCCAGATGCTACCAACGCTTGAGACTCTATTAAGAATACTTCACAATATTATTTCACGTGATAACTTATAACTTCATACTGCAGGTGTGTCTTACTTAAGACTTAAGGAATACATTTTATTATCAGTTATTGCTAAAATCTACCATTCGGCTAAAGCGATCGCTATTCCTTGTTTTAAATCTGGCGTGATTGCATCGTTGTTTGCTAACTGCTGCAATCGTTGATGTGTGGCTTCACTATCCAGATTTTTCAGTGCAGCGATCGCATGTAGTCTCACCGATGCATTAGAATCGCCTAACAGCGAAATCAATGGTTCAATTGCCTGCATTTCGCCTAACTGTCCTAAAGATAAGGCGATCGCACTTTTAATGTTAGTAATCTCTGTGGCTGGATATGGCGTTAGCGTTCCGCAGGAAAGGCATCGCAGTATTTGCAATAATATTTCTGCGGCTGGTGTAGTTAACTGCGGTTTTTGGACTCGTCCCAAAACTGTGACAATTTCTTGCCACACTGTTCCTGATGTACTTTGATTCAGTGCTGTTTGCAAATATTCCAAACTCGATAATGTCCCCACCCAGCTTAAAGCGCGGATGGTTTCTAATTGCAGCTTTATTGGTGTATCAGGTAAAATCAGCAAATCAAATAAGCATTTGGCAGCATCATCACTACCCACGCGAGAAAGGGAAGCTGCGGCTGCACAACAAACCTCAAGGTTAAAGTCGTAAAGCTTGGGTTGCAGTTTCGTTACTAAATCTAATGTTTGGTGTAAGTTGGGGCGAAAACCTAAACCAAGCACTGCTGCACGCCTCACTGTGGCGGCTATATCATCCAAAGCGTTCAACAGGATTGGTGCTACACGTTCGTCATGAAAACTAGTGAGGGCTTCAATTGCGGCGGCGCGGGTTGCTGCTTGTGGATCTTGTACTACACTCAAGAGTGGTGTGATGGTTTCTGGTTGGCGAATATATGAAAGCGATCGCACTGCTAACAATCGTGTATCTTCATCTAATAAAAGTTCAGTTAGTGAAGTAATAGCAACAGTACCCATTTGCCCTAGTGCTGTAGCTGCGATCGCTCTAAGTTCTTCATCTTCATCGGTTTTCAACAATTCAACTATTGCCGCGATGGCTTCTGAGTGTTGAAATTCTCCCAAAGTCTTTGCTGCATACCAGCGTAATTCTTCTTCTGCGTCTTCATCTTCTAATATCTCAATGAGTGGTGCAATGGCAATATTTCCCAAATTAGTCAACACTTTGGTAATTTCCCAGCGTTGCTGAAAATCCCCCATCTCTAACATTGAAAGTGTTAATTTCAGAATATATTCTCGGTTTTTAACTATCTCTAAATTTTCCGAGTCTGTCCCCAAAATTAACTGTTGCAAATATTGAATTAATGATGACCAATCAGATGCATTATATGCTGTCTCAACTTGCACCAAAAGCTGTTTGATATTACTCACAATATCCTGCTATTAATTATCATCTTCTGCTCCCTGCCCCCTGCTCCCTGCCCTCCATTAGCTTGGTTTGACTACAACAGAATTACCCTCAATTTTGGCGGCATAAGTTTTCAGCGCTTCTGTTGCTGGGCCTTTTTGCACTTTACCGTCAACCCCAAATTCCGAACCATGACAGGGACAAGCGAATTTTTTTACATTAGCCTTCCATACTACAGTGCAACCTGCGTGAGTACAGGTAGGGTTAACAGCAGTCAGATTTGGGGCTTTAGATGTGCCCACTACCAGCACAGGCCCGGCGGGTGAGTCTTTCGCCAGCAATTGACCTGTTTTATCTAATTCTGCCGATGCACCTACTGTTTGCCAATCTTTAGATGCTGGAGTTGTTTGAGTAGAACAAGCTGCGATCGCTACAGGTAGAGAACTTGCAATCAAACCCAAACCTACCCAATTGATAAAATCACGACGTTTCATAGCTGTTGAAATAATATCTAAGTTTTAGCTAACATCTGTTGCTCAATTTTGGATTTTACATTGATCTATGGCGATCCAAAATTGCTTCAGTCATCTCAAATACCGTTGATTAAGGGTTACACATCGTTCATTGGTGACTTTAATGCAAATAATGCATAGTATTCATGCACCTTGTGGAAATTTTCCCAGAAAACGTAACATTTTATACGATTTTAACAAAAGTCTCGCCTTAAGTTATGACTATCGAAATTGTTACATGAACATTATCTAAACCTGCTTGACAAATTCCCAAGATGTAAATGGCCACAAGTTTTCCTTAACTAACCACGGATTTGCAGTTTCGCGTTGGAATGCTCTTGAGTCAAAATAATCAGCCGTAATTAAATATTAAGTTTTTATTCCCTAACCCTCGTAGATACATCACCTAATGTAACTACGGATTGATTGGTATTGGGTAATTACGACCACAGTTTCCGATCTTATCAGTAATTTGCAACGAGATTCAGCCTCATGACAGACACAGCAACTACCACTAGCCTTAATAAGTTCGAGAAATTAAAAGCAGAAAAAGATGGACTCGCCATCAAGAGTGAGATAGAGAAATTTGCCTCCCTGGGTTGGGAGGCAATGAACGAAACAGATCGTGACCATCGACTGAAATGGGTAGGCGTGTTTTTTCGCCCAGTTACCCCAGGCAAGTTTATGATGCGGTTGCGGATGCCTAACGGTATTCTTACTAGCAGTCAGATGCGGGTTTTGGCGCAAGTGGTGCAGCGTTATGGTGATGATGGTTGCGCTGATATTACTACCAGACAGAATATCCAATTACGGGGAATTAGAATTGAAGATTTACCAGATATCTTTAATAGATTTGACGCAGTTGGTTTAACCAGCATCCAGTCAGGGATGGATAACGTCCGCAATATCACAGGCGATCCGGTGGCGGGGTTGGATGCAGATGAGTTGTACGACACGCGAGAGTTGGTACAACAAATTCAAGATATGCTCACCAACAAAGGCGAAGGGAACCCAGAGTTTAGCAACTTACCACGGAAGTTTAATATTGCGATCGCAGGTGGAAGAGACAATTCGGTTCACGCTGAAATTAACGATTTAGCTTTTGTGCCAGCATTTAAGGAAGCAGGGGAGCAGGGGAGCAGGGGAGCAGGGGAGCAAAATTTCCCCTCTAAAATTTTCGGCTTCAATATCCTAGTAGGTGGATTTTTCTCAGCCAAACGTTGTGAGGCGGCGATTCCTCTGAATGCTTGGGTGGCTCCAGAAGATGTAGTAGCCTTATGTAGAGCGGTTTTGGAAGTATTTCGCGATCATGGGCCACGTGCTAATCGCCAAAAATCGCGCTTGATGTGGCTAATCGATGAATGGGGTTTAGATAAGTTTCGAGCAGAAGTAGAAAACCGTTTGGGTAAATCATTAATATCCGCAGCACCTAAAGACGAGATCGACTGGGAAAAACGCGACCACATCGGGATATATAAACAAAAACAAGCAGGATTAAATTACATAGGACTGCATATTCCTGTCGGTCGGCTAGATGCCGAAGGTATGTTTGAAATCGCTCGTCTAGCAGAAGTTTACGGCACTGGCGAAATCCGGTTCACAGTTGAGCAAAACATTGTTATTCCCAACATTGCTGACTCGAATTTAGCAACATTTTTAACAGAAACGTTGCTAGAAAGATTTTCAATTAACCCTAGTTTGCTGGCGCGATCGCTAGTATCTTGCACAGGCGCACAATTTTGCAACTTTGCCCTCATTGAAACCAAAAACCGCGCTTTGGTAATGATTAAAGCCTTAGAAGAAGAGCTAACCTTCACCAATCCAGTGCGAATTCACTGGACAGGTTGCCCCAACTCGTGCGGACAGCCCCAAGTTGCAGACATCGGCTTGATGGGAACTAAAACTCGTAAAAATGGCAAAACCTTGGAAGGTGTTGACATATATATGGGTGGCAAAGTTGGCAAAGATGCTCATTTGGGTACTTGCGTCATCAAAGGCATACCATGCGAAGACTTGCAGCCAATATTGCAAGATTTACTCATCCAAAAGTTTGGGGCAAAACTCAACAAAGAAGCGTTAGTCGTTAGTAATTGATTGGTCATTGGTCATTGGTCATTTGTCATTTGTCATTGGTTAAAACTCAGATTTTAACCTTAAAGGTGCAACTTCCGAGTTAAAAGGTGCAACTTCCGAGTTAAAAGGTGCAACTTCCGAGTTAAAAGGCTCAACCTCCGAGTTAAAAGGTGCAACGTCCGAGTTAAAAGGTGCAACGTCCGAGTTCAAAGGCTCAACCTCCGAGTTAAAAGGTGCAACGTCCGAGTTCAAAGGCTCAACCTCCGAGTTAAAAGGTGCAACGTCCGAGTTAAAAGGCTCAACTTCCGAGTTAAAAGGTGCAACCTCCGAGTTAAAAGGTGCAACCTCCGAGTTAAAAGGTGCAACCTCCGAGCAAAAAGGCTCATCTTCTCTGTATTTTATTCAATTAGAAAGATTAGAATGCTTAAAAACTTATTTTCATTCAGCGATCGCTACCGGATCTTACATCAGACTTGGTTTGCTTTCTTTCTCACCTTCGTTTGTTGGTTTAACTTTGCCCCCTTCGCTACAACCATTGGCAGAGAACTACATCTAGCGCCAGAGCAAATTAAAACTTTAGGCATCTGTAACCTCGCCCTCACAATTCCCGCACGGCTAATTATTGGGATGCTTCTGGATCGTTTTGGCCCCAGAATCACCTACTCAATCTTGCTGATGTTTACGGTTATTCCTTGTTTGGCGACGGCGCTAGCGCAAGATTTTAATCAACTAGTCATCAGTCGTTTGCTGATGGGAATTGTCGGATCTGGGTTTGTGGTTGGTATCCGCATGGTGTCCGAATGGTTCCAGCCGAAGGAGATGGGAATTGCCCAAGGTATTTATGGCGGTTGGGGCAACTTTGGAGCTTTTGGCGCAGAGTTTGTGTTGCCGATACTGGCAGTTTCTACGAGCTTTTTCGCTGGTGGTGCTTCTAACTGGCGGTTTGCGATCGCACTTACAGGGATTATTGCAGCCATCTACGGGGTAATTTATTACAATAGCGTCCAAGATACGCCCACTGGTAAAGTCTACAAAAAACCTAAGAAAAATGGTTCTCTAGAAGTAACCAGTGTTAAAAGCTTTTGGGCGATGATTGTCTCGAATTTTGGTTTGATTTTCGCCTTGGGTTTATTGGCTTGGCGTTTAGAACAAAAGAATATTCGCTTCCTAACTGTGAGCCAAATGTATCTGACTTGGTTCCTATTAGCAGGATTATTTGCTTACCAAAGTTACAAAGCTTGGCAAGTAAACCGAGAACTACTAATTGGCAAGAAAACTTACGCTCCATCCGAACGTTTCCAATTTGGTCAAGTAGCCTTACTCGAATTTACTTATATAACTAGTTTTGGTAGCGAACTGGCAGCCGTTTCCATGCTGCCAGCATTTTTTGAAAAAACCTTTGCTTTAGAGCATGTTATCGCTGGAATGATTGCTGCTACTTATCCCTTCTTAAACTTGATTTCTCGTCCTAGCGGTGGCTTAATTTCTGATAAATTTAACTCCCGTAAGTGGACAATGACAATTATCAGCGCTGGCATTGGCGTTAGTTATTTGATGGCACATTTTATTAGTAGTAGCTGGCCAATTCCAGTAGCGATCGCAGTTACAATGTTAGCCGCTTACTTTGCCCAAGCTGGCTGCGGTGCAACCTACAGCATCGTCCCGCTAATTAAAAAAGAAGCCACTGGACAAATAGCCGGTAACGTGGGAGCTTACGGTAATTTTGGCGGCGTAGTTTACCTGACAATTTTCAGCTTAACCGACGCTCCAACACTATTTTCCACAATGGGTTTAGCCGCTTTAGTCTGCGCCTTTATGTGTGCCTTCTTCCTCAAAGAACCAAAAGGTTCCTTTGCCGCTACATTTGAGGGTGAATTACCAGAAACCGTAAGTAAAAACTCTGTCTTCTTAACTGAAGAATAGACCTGTCTTAAAAATAGAGAGTATGCAATAAGGGAAATAAATTCTCATAGTTCGTAGTAAGAACTTTAGTCGAATGGCACCAAGAAAAGATACATGACTGGTTCCCAGTCTCTAGGCTGGAAACGCATTCTGAGTAGCTTCAATGCGGTTCGGTTAAGATCCCCCCGCCTACGGCGACCCCCTTAAAAAGGGGGCAAATAGGAGGAAAAGCCCCCTTTTTTAAGGGGGTTGGAGGTTCTCCGAGAGCCAAATATACTAACCGAACCGTATTGCCAGTAGCTTGACAAGAGGCAGAGCTTCTTTTAAATATATTCCCAGCCTAGAGGCTGGGAACAAGACGACAAAACCCTTTGGGCTTTTCTTAGTGCCATTCGTTTCAAAGAGTTTTTGCATAACACACAAATTTCTCAACCTGGCGCTACATCTGAGGTTGCACAATCAAAATAACAAAATGGTACAACTGCCATGAGTGAATTTACCAAAACCCTTTGTCCCTACTGTGGTGTTGGCTGCGGTTTAGAAGTTTCACCCCCAGCCCAACTTGGCAAAGCCACTAATCGAGATAATCAAGGAAATCCAACTTGGCGAGTACGGGGCGATAAAGCCCATCCATCTAGTCAGGGAATGGTTTGCGTCAAAGGCGCAACGATCGCAGAATCTTTAGATAAAAATAGATTACATTACCCAATGGTGCGAGACTCCTTAGATCAAGAGTTTCGCCGTGTTAGTTGGGATGAAGCTTTTGATTTCATCACCAAACGTATTCAAACTATCCGCTTCACCCAAGGGCCAGAAGCCTTATGTATGTATGGTTCCGGTCAGTTTCAAACTGAGGATTATTACATAGCCCAGAAACTCATGAAAGGCTGTCTGGGTACTAATAATTTTGATGCCAATTCTCGTTTATGTATGTCTAGTGCTGTGGCTGGCTACATTCAAAGCTTTGGCTCAGATGGGCCGCCATGCTGTTACGAAGACTTGGAGTTAACCGATTGTGCATTTTTAATTGGTACTAACACAGCCGAATGTCACCCCATCGTTTTTAACCGTCTAGAGAAATATCACAAAAAGAACCGCAAAGTCAAAATGATTGTGGTTGATCCCCGTCGCACACCAACCGCAGAAGCCGCTGATTTGCATTTAGCCATTCGTCCCGGTACAGATATCGACTTGTTAAACGGCATCGCACATTTATTAATGCGCTGGAACTACATTGATACCATGTTCATGGACGACTGCACCATCAACTTTCCGGCTTATGCGGAAGTGATTCGCCACTATCCGCCAGAAGTTGTGGCTCGTCAATGTGGAATCAGCATTGAAGATTTAGAAACAGCCGCGCGCTACTGGGGTAAATCTGAGCGGGTACTATCTTTGTGGTCAATGGGTGTGAATCAATCCTCAGAAGGGACGGCTAAGGTCAGAACTATTATTAACCTGCACCTGATGACTGGACAAGTTGGCAAACCTGGAGCTGGCCCTTTCTCCCTCACTGGTCAGCCGAACGCAATGGGAGGAAGGGAAGCCGGAGGTTTGGCGCATTTATTACCAGGTTATCGGACGGTGAAAAATCCTCAGCACCGTGCAGAAGTTGAGGAGTTTTGGGGACTTAAGCCAGGACAGATTTCGCCCAATCCCGGTTTGACTGCTTGGGATATGATTACTGGGTTAGAAAATGGCGCTGTAGAGTTACTATGGATCGCGGCTACTAATCCTGCTGTGAGTATGCCAGATTTAGAGCGGACTAAAAAGGCATTATTGCGATCGCCTTTCACTATTTACCAAGACGCATATTATCCCACAGAAACCTCTGCTTACGCTCATGTTTTGCTACCAGCAGCCCAGTGGGGTGAAAAAACTGGTGTGATGACAAATTCCGAACGGGTAGTAACTCTGTGTTCAGGATTCCGCCAACCGCCAAGAGAAGCTAAAGCCGATTGGGAAATTTTTGCCGAAGTTGGACGTAGATTAGGTTTTGAGAAAGAATTTGCCTTTACTAACTCTGCGGAAGTTTACGCTGAGTTTGTCAAACTAACTAAAAATCGCCCCTGCGATATGACAGGTATCAGTCACACGCAATTACAAGCAGAAGGCCCGACGCAATGGCCCCATCCAGAAGAGAGCAGGGGGAGCAGAGGAGCAGGGGAAGCAGGGGGAGAAGCATCTGCAAATTTATCTGGGAAACGCCTTTACACCAATCTCCGCTTCCACACCCCTGATGGACGCGCTCGATTTGGGGCATATTACTCCAAGGGATTGGCAGAACCACCAGACCCAGATTATCCCTTTGTACTAACTAATGGACGACTTTACGGACACTGGCATACGCAGACACGCACTGGTCGAATTGAAAAAATTTGCAAAATGCATCCCGAACCGTTTATTGAAATTCATCCCCGTGATGCTGCTAAGTTAGGTATTGTAGATAATCAGTGTGTGGAAGTGCGATCGCGTCGAGGTAAAGCGAAGTTTCCTGCTAAAGTTACAAAAGCGATCGCACCTGGTACAGTTTTTGTCCCCATGCACTGGGGTTCGCTGTGGGCAGATAATGCCGAAGCCAATGCCCTCACCCATCCAGAAGCGTGCCCCGATTCACTCCAACCAGAATTAAAAGCCTGTGCAGTGCAATTGATACCAATTTCTGTAGAAGTTCCAATCAAAAATCATCAACTCCAGTCTTCGCAATGGTAAGCTGCAAAGTGTCGCTCAAAACTGGTATTTTATAACCAGCAATAGGTAATTTCGTCAATAATCAATAGTCAATAGTTATTATCATTTTTTATGACTCTCTAATTTTGACTGTTACCAATTACTATATCTAAAGAAGTACAATCTCTATAAACTAGAAGTTTTACTTTTAGATATGGATGAAGAATAAAAAAATAGATAGAAAGCTTACAAAGTATTAGTAAGTAATTTTTAATCCTCTAGATTTATCTATGGGATTTTATTTTGTCTTAGAATTGGGTGCAGCAGATGAAAAAGTTAATGAGGCGAATTATAGGAGCTACCAAAGATGAGAGCTTTATGCACATCATCGAAAATATAGAAGTTCTAGTTTCTAAAACTCTATCTGTTTTCATGGTAATTGTAATTTTGGTAGCGATTACAGATTTAGGAATATTTATTTTTAAAGAATTATTTACAATACCTTATGGGAAGTTTAATACAACCCTGTATAAGGTTTTTGGTTTATTTTTAAATATTTTAATTGCCTTAGAAATCTTAGAAAATATTACAGCCTATCTCCGAAAACACGTTTTTCAAGTTGAATTAGTTATTGTTACTTCCTTAATTGCTGTTGCCAGAAAAATTATTATTCTTGACTTAGAAAAGATTGGAGGTCTTGATATAATTGGTCTAGGTGTAGCTATTTTGGCCTTATCGATTAGTTATTTAATAATTCGTCTCAGTAATTCCAAAGATGCAGGTTGAAATAGTTCGTAATTTGTAATTTGTAATTTTGAATTTGGAGCGAAACGACGTGACAGACTTCTTTCAATTTGAAGCAGATTTTGTTGATTCCCTGCGTTGCATTCCTATGCAGGTACGCTGTAAATTAGATACCTGTGGCATCAAGTTAAAATTGCCCGACTGGAACCAAATGACTACAGATGAGCGTCAAGCTTTAGTTGAATTACCTTGCACCACAGAAACGGAAATTCAGTCTTACCATGATCATATCCAGCAGTTAATTATAGAACGTACTAATATACCAGCAAAAAAATTGCCCATCGAGCCTCATCCCGCATGGTTAGACTCTGGCATAGTACCAATTAGCCTTCAGGAAAAAGCTCAAGAAATAGGTGTAACCCTGACACAACAAAATTGGGCAGCTTTAACGCCATTACAGCGTTTTGCCTTGATTAAACTCAGCCAGCCAGGACATGAAAACAAGAACTTTAAGAGAGCGATCGCAGAATTCGATCTGCTTTAATTAGTCAATAGTCGGTGAACTACTGTGCCGTAAGACGGACGGAGCTTCCCAATTCATCGGGAATAGCCCAATCTTCAAGGCTGTTTCTTTCCCCATTCCCCATTCCAAACAAGATTAGTCAATTATCAGTAGCAAAAACAACCGACAACAGGCGGCGGAAAATTATATATTTCTGCAATGGCACTGAATGCAGTAAAAACCACTATTTTTTGATAAACTGCCGTAGATTTAATTTGCAGATAGGATGTCAAAAGTACAGTACTGATACAATCTGATTTATCCGCCTAATAAATCAGCTTTATGACAAACTCTCAGTAGATGGAATACTTATTTACATTAGGTAAAACAATTTGAATTTTTGCATCAAGAATTTTAAATTTCTTAACAGTAAGTGAAGCTATAGTGGATTTAGCAATGCTGCTGTTAATGTGGCCAAGGTTAGTCCTGCCGCCAAATTAGGTGAAGAATTAGTTTAGAAACGCACTTCTTATCGATGACAGGCAAAAACGCAAGACATAATGCATTTCTGCGGCTAGTGTCTGGTAATGGGGCAACTTCTGGAGCAGAATCTCGCTACTCACTGCCCCCCAGTAAAGAGATGGTAATTGGACGCGACCCCAGCTGCCAAGTTGTCTTGGATGCCATGAGCTACCGGATGGTATCTCGTCGTCATGCAGTGGTTCGTCCCCTCTCTCTATCCCCAGATAGCAAATTTAGCTGGGTGCTTTGTGACTTGAATAGTGCTAATGGCACTTATTTGAATGGACAACGCTTGTATGAATGTCAGGAATTGCACCCAGGCGATCGCATTTCTTTAGGTGCTGATGGGCCGCAATACATTTTTGAGTATGAGTATACCTCAATTACTCCGGCGACGACAGTGAACCAAGTTACACCACTGCCTTCGGCGACTAACTACCACAACCACACGCAATTAAAGCAGCCGGATTCTGTTAGCTTCACCCAGCTTTTTCCGATTATTTCTACTGGTAAAGATTTAACTAGTAAAGCTTACCTCGTACCGGGAATACTGACCGTCATCTTTGTAGTGTTAATGTTCGCTACAGTCGGTCGTCCCCAAGCTAATCAAGTGATCGTAGCAAGTTATATCGCTTTCGCTGCCTACTATTTTGTTTATCAACTTTGCGGTAAACAGAAGCCTTGGTGGGTACTAATGGCTACAGCATTGGGCACAACGCTGGTTTTGCTCAGTCCCGTGTTGGATCTATTTATCTTCGTGTTTCGCGGCATTTTGCCTGGAAGCTTGCCCACACCTCAAGAATCGATCACCTTCACAGAGTTGCTGGTGCGGATGTTTTTTGGCGCTGGCTTGATGGAAGAATTACTTAAGGCATTACCTGTTCTAGGGGCCTTTGCCATCGGTAGAATGTTGTCTTCACCTTGGCGGGAACGCATCGGCATCTGGGAACCTCTAGATGGTATTCTCTTGGGAACGGCTTCTGCTGTAGGTTTCACTCTCTTGGAAACTCTCGGTCAGTATGTGCCAGATATCACTCAAAATGTCACGCAACAGGTGGGTATAGGCGCTGCTGGTCAACTGGCAGGTTTACAACTGCTAATTCCCCGAATTTTAGGCTCTGTAGCCGGACACATGGCTTATAGTGGCTACCTTGGTTACTTTATTGGGTTAGCTGTCCTCAAACCTAGTAGGAGTTGGCAAATTCTTTCTATTGGTTATCTGAGTGCCTCTGCGCTCCACGCTCTGTGGAATGCGACAGGATCAATCAATGCCTTGCTGTTAGTAGTTGTTGGGGTGTTATCTTACGCCTTTTTGATGGCGGCAATTCTCAAAGCACGAGCGCTGTCACCAACGCGATCGCAAAATTTTGCTACCCGATTTCTAGGCCCAAAATAGCAGTAGGGGGAAATGAGGGGGTTAACAATTCAAAATTCAAAATTCAAAATGAGGCTCTCTACAAGACGCTAAAAGCGAACGAAGACTCGCTCTAAGCGTTCGCGCAGCGTCTCTAAGAGTTGCCGTTGGCGGAGCCTCTCGTCGAGAAGGCTTTACGCTGCGCTAACAAAATTAAAGACATTTCAGACGAGGATTAAAATCCCGACTGAAATGGGTGCTACATCTAGATTACAGGTTCTTAAACCCTTTAATTTATCATAAAGAATAACTACTAACCAATGCCCAATGCCCAATACTTCAATATTTACCTCTTGGGATAGATGGCCTAGTTTAAAAATTAGCCTAGAGTTAATTTATTATCGGGTAAGTGTAAATACAAAAATCAAAACCATTAGAATCTATTATAAAAATTCTAATTTTTGGCTTTTTTTTAGCACTTTTGCATAAGTAAACCAACATCTTTTCAAAAGATGCCTCTAAATAGAGAGAATGCAAAGTGCGGGTTACGCGAACACAACCCATAATGAAAAGTTTTCCCTACTCCCTAATCCCCATTCCTCATTCATACCTCAGACTGAGAGTTGTTGAGTTGTGTGAAAGCATAAGAAGCGATCGCTAAACTAACCTTTGCTTTATCTACTTCTGATAAAGCTGTCCACTCGCTATTTTGAAGATTACTGAGTGCCGATGCCGCATTTTGCGATTCGCTACTTCGCATAGCATAAGCAAAAGGACGAGCCAAAACTAAAAGATCCTCTGTTTCCCAAGCTGGTAGTACTGTCTGAACGCACTCAACTAGTTGCTCACTGATTAATTGACGAGCCGCAAATATTTCAGCAGCTTTGGTGGCGATGGTGTTGAGCAATGTTTGGGGAACACAGGCAGCAAAATTAGTAAGTAATATTTGTTGAAGATTAAGCACTACTACCTGTTGCCGGGTGTCATTATACTCTGGCGTCGTAATACCAGCCCAAAGTGTGTCTAGATGTCCATAAAAATCTTGCGATCGCCTTGTTAGTTCAACACCCTGCAAATCATCCATCCCGAACTGTTGTTCTAGTTCTTGAAAATAAGCTTCTGATTCATCATCACCTGGATTCCAAGGATAGGTAGCATCTTCTGGTTCCAACAACGCTTCTAATAACTCTAAGTCTATTTGAGATGGCAAAGAAGAGTAAGTGTCTGAACCGTTAATTTTGTTAGCCATATTTTCTTACCTGATGATTATTTGGTGGTATTGACAACTACAAATTTTAAGAGGAGATTTCCGCAAAAAAAGTTGAATTTTTCTCCAAAAAAACAGATTTTAAAAGCTGATGCTTAATATACAAATCCATTTGTGCAATAGCTCCGCTAGGAGTCTTCAATCACAAACTCCCAGGTTTCACCTCTAGCACTTCCAAACTTTACCTGCATTCCCGATTTCAATGGGACTTCCTCTCGGAGGATTTGTTGCCAACCATTAGGCCCTAAAAACCAGGTTGTCCCGTAGGTAGAAAAATCTTGCAAGTAGTAAGTTCGCACCAACGTAGCATCCGTAAGAGTATTGCGGCAAAAGATTTCGGCGTGGCGTTTGGATACAGATGGTTCGGGGATGACGATATCATTGTCTTTCGTGCGGCCGATGCGGGTAACTCCATAACGCAGTAACCAGGTTTTACCTTTGGGAGTGAGCGATCGCAAACAAGCAATTGGAAGTGAGGAACCAACATCAGGAATGGCTGTATCTGGAAGTTCGGTAATACCTTCATCCAGATTCTTAATGAGTTCGCCATTAAAATCTGGATGCAGGTAGAGAACAGGCAAAGTCCAAGCAGGTTGATTAAATTTATACAATGTTAACAACTCTTGTCTAGCCTGTGCTACGGCTTCATCAATTGGCTTGTGCGATCGCAAAGCTTCGGTAAAAGCTTGAATAAAACTGTGGCTTTCGTGGTCAGCGATTTTATCGCGCATCCCCAAAACCGCAGGCACACCATGACGAATCAGGACTTCTGCTAAACTACTGGCAGGGATAGCTTGATGGTTGATTGCGGCTGGCTGTGCGCCCCAACAGGCGTTAAAAACCGCTAGTTTTACACCTGTACGCGTTAATACTTGCGCCAATTCTATGCCATTTAGAGGCATCTCTGCTCGCAAAAACAGTAACCCTCCATCTGGGTCTGGCAAACCATGTCCAGCGTAAAAGAAAACATTGTATGCTTTGGTTTCTAATTCATCAATCAACTGCTGTGGAGTTGGTTGAATGAGTTGATTGACTACACAAGGCGCGTATCTTTGGGAATTACCAGGGGTATCTGCAAGAATTTGCTGTAATATGGCGGCTTCTTGTTCTAGTTGCAGTTTTTCATCATGACCTAAAACTAGCAAAATACTTAAAGCCTGGTCAGTTTTCAAATAGGGTAAAGCATCAACTTCAGTGCTGGTACGACTAAATAGCAAATCTTGCGAGAGAGACATCGCCGATTGACCAGGCTCACGCTGCATAATTTCCCAAGGGAAAGCGATAAGATCCGGGTCGCGAATTTCTAGTCGAAAGCGCAAACGTGTATGCTGACCCATAGCCATACCGCGACTGCGTTCTAGGCTCCCAAGAATTTGTCCGTCAAATACCCAGCGCCATAAATTCATTCCCAAGTATTGCATCAGACGACTGCTATAGGGGCCAGTAGTCTGACCTGAAGGGGTTGAAATCAAATCTATGGGGAATGGGTTGCTCTTTTGAGATGTTGAGTTAGGGGAAATATCAAGGCGACCATGACCAGCAAACATCTGCTGCCATTCTTGCCAGACTTGGGTCAGTTCAACAGGCCATACACAGTCACGTAAAACGTAGCCACTGGGATAGGGAGCCTTGACCACCCAAATGGCGAAGTTGTCAGTGCCAGTGTTTAGGAGACGGGCGATCGCCAAATTCAGGGATGGCATGGATTCATTAAACCAAAAGCTAAAAACAATTGTTATAAGGCAGAGGGCAGGAGGGGTAAATCAGTTATAGGATTCGACCTTTCCTGATTTGGAGCTACTTAACTCTCGTAGCCTGTGGAAAGCTGACGCAACAGTGGGGGTCTTAGACCCTTTCCTCTAGTAAGAACTGCCCTTGGCCTCTTGACTTTCTTGATAATTTCAAATAAAAATCCTCCAAGGTGAAAATTTCTACTTTTTTACCTTGTAAATTTTTTACTTTGGTTGTTACCTGTTATTATTCCAGGTTTTTACAAGTTTATCGAGTATTTGACTAAGTTGGACTTGTGTCAGCTGGTTCGGTAACTGGCGGTTGGGTGACAGTTGTACATGGACTTGGTGCATCTGATTGTAAAACAGAGACGCCAAAACGGTTGAGTTGGGATAAGTCTAGCAATATTGTTGCTGGCAAAGGTTTGGAATTTGGTGGAACTGAGGTAGTTACGGCTGGGGTATTAGTATTAGCTGGAGTTTGTGTACTTTTATTGGCACAGACTCGCATAGACACCGAAAAATTCCCAGAAGCCGGTTTGGGATTTGATTTTTTCTCAATAACTTCTAAAAAAGTCCCGCGAGGAAGTGATTGGTTGCTCCCCAAGGAGATATCATTGTTGGTTTTAATTACCCAACCAAGAGAAAGATTAGCCAGCGATCGCGGTACGGGTGTTGCTGCAATGGTAGGGTTGGCAGTTGGGGTGGGATTGGCTAAAGTTGGAAATGTCCAAGATTGCGATCGCAGTTGCTTCACGAACAATCCTAAAGCACCTGCGGCTACTACAAATAGTAATGGAACAATCCACTGTAGCGGTATGCGCGTCTTGACTGGCTCCTTTTCAGTAATTACCTGAGTTTTGTGGTTTGGGCTACCTAAAACTGTCGGAGCTGTCGCCCTGGATGCCAAATCAACGGTTTTGGCAGAATAACTCTCTGAAATCACTGCCTTGATGGTGATTTCTGGTTCCCAATATTGGACTTGATAATGAACTAAAGCGACGGTGACATTATCGTGTCCATTTTTAGTATTAGCAAGTTCGACTAATCTATTGGCAACAGTTGCTATATCTGCTTCCCCAAGTAGAATCGGCAAGATTTCAGTTTCCCAATACTCCTCCACCCGATCGAAATCACTCAAACCATCGGATGTGAGCAGAAAAACAGCATCTTCGTCGAGCATAAACCGTCCCGATGTGGGATGCAATGAAGTGCTGGGCCCCATCCCCAAAGCCTGGACGAGAGAGCCAGCAGCACTTTGTTGTACAGCCTCGCGGTAAATGGCATAACCTAGCCGCACTTCGCGGGAGGCAACATCATCATCAAGGGTAACTTGATAACAGCCGTGGCGTGTAATCCAGTAGGCACGACTATCGCCCACGTGGGTAATGTACATTTCATGAGCAACAGGCAATGCCATGACTAAAGTCGTGCCCATGCGTTGACGCCCTTGGCGATTTTCACCGTCATTGCGCTGACTAATTTTGTCATTGGCCATTGCCACTGCCTTATCTAAGTCATTTAGCAGCAGTGAAGGGTCTATGTGGTCGTAGGGAACTTTTGTTAGTTGCTGTACCTGCTGCTGGATTGTTTCAATGGCTAAATTTGAGGCGACATTGCCGCCTTCGTGTCCACCGATGCCATCACAGACAATTGCTAAGGCTGTTGGCTGGGGTGGTTTGCTTACTAGAGTTCCACTGGGGGGGCTACAGGCATCTTCGTTACGCTGGCGACTGGGCCCGGTGTCGGTTTTGGTGATAATTTGGATTGTGGGTGTTTGCGATCGCCCTAACCCAGCCAGTCCTTGATCTAAAACTCCGATTAATTGATCGGTGGAATTAATCTGTCCCTGAATTAAAGCAAGGCTAACGCGATCAACAAATTCAGTTATGGCTGGTTTGGCATCACCGATCAACTGCTGCCAAAATTTACCTAATTGGGGTAATTCTGGTGTGGCGCCATCAAAACGCAATTCCAACAAACGTACTAACGATCCCTCTACCCGTAATACATAAGAGTCAAGTAAGCTAGAGGCGACACCTTCACTTGCAAGAGGTTGCCACAGATGTGCTATTTGCCATAACCAATTGAGTTGGCGCATCGATGTTGCATCACGCCAAACACTGGTTAACTCACTGCCTAAACTCACTTTTTGGATAGTGTCGTCTACTAATAGTGGCGGTTTTTCTAAGAGTAATATCTCTCGCTCGGAAGAGCCGTCAGAAATAAACAGCACTCCATACACCTGCGGCACATGTAAGCGGTAGGGAATGAGCCTCAGGTAAGCTTTTAGGGGCTGAAGATTATCTAACTCAGGCGTTAGGGCTAATAAACCAGGCTTCGTATCTAAAAGAACAAATTTATCAAGGATTAAATAGCGATCGGCTAATATTTCTCCAGGGCTACCCACGTTTGGGCCATCTACCACAGCCCAGAGATAATTTTTGGTTAGGGGCGTGGAACATCGCTGGCAAAACTTGTGAGTCAGGGGGTTGGCAGCCTGACAATTTTCGTTTGGACAGTAGAGCGTTGCCGCGTCATTTTCCATAGTTTTCGCACCGATCAGCGATTGGCAATTTCTTTAATAGCATTAGTAGGGACAATCTAGACCGCTCATCTTTCTTAAACTTGACATACCCAGACTTTAGATGATGATTTTAGCTGGCGGATATCAGCAGGTGCTAATACAAAACTTATCCAAAAAATACGCTCCTAAGTCAACCCTACAGCCTAATCATAGCTTCTATTGCCCTGTGACTCTCCATCGCCAAAGCAACTAACCCAACCCTGTCACCAAAGCATAACCCAAGCATAACTGCACGATTTGCTTTTGCTAAATTATCCATCATCAAGAGGCGGATAATGTTGGTATTTATTTAGTTTATAAGTAGGATAGCAAGAATTAACTTTAATTAAGAATTAAGAATAGCAAATATTAATTTTGGCAAAAGTACCGGATAAATGCAGTGGCTCTAAAAATCTCTTCAGATTGCTGTTAGCGGATAGCTAGGGTTGAGCCAGTGCTGAGTTAAGAAGTAGACTTGTAATCATTCCTCTCTCTACCTAAGGGAACTCCAAGAAATAAAAAACTCCACGCAACTTGCGGGATGGAGTTTTAGGGTATGCGGAATGGGGGGAGCAGGGGAGCAGGGGAGCAGGGGAGCAGGGGAGCAGTAGTAAGTCTTTCCCCTCTGCCCCTCCGCCCCCCGCACCCTGCCCCTCTGCCTCTTTTCAATGCCCAATGCCCAACCTTATTGTTTGTCGTCAATGGCAACTTGAGGGACTCCCATGCTGTAATTGGTAACACGGGCAGAAAGATTGTAGCTGACTTCGCCGAGTTGTAGGAGCGATCGCAGATAATGCTCTAAATCTGACCCCACACGGCGTAAGTTATAATCTGTCAGGTCTTCGCCACTAGATGCTTCTACTAATTCATCAAATTTCCGATAAATTTTTTGCAGCGCATCTTCATTCCAATTAAATTCGTTATCTGGGTCAACATCTAACGTTAAGACTTGTTGACTAGGAACTAGATCGCCATCCCGGTCAATTTCACCTGCGAAAATGCGGATATGCCGGGTTGTGGACTTGAGCAGCATCGGGTTATTCATAAAAAGGTGTAAGATTTGCGTGGATTACACTGAAATTATTGTAAACGCTATCTCTGAGCTTAGATGCTCTCAATTTACAAGCTTTGAATGCAGTTTTCAAAGGGTATATTGAATGGGCATAGGTAAAAATATCACCTTTACTGATTAGTTTGTTACTTCTGTTATGAGTTAAAGACATAATTAGCTGCTAGTACTGACAGTAGTCGAATTATTTTTATGTAAAAATTAATGGAGAGAGTATTTTAATTTAGTGTATTAATCTGACTTCCTGCTAAATTTTTTGTACTCAATCAAGCTCAAAAGACCGTAGGATAAGGCACTCAGCAGCAATAATTTGATCTGTGTACATTTTTTTTGGAGAACAAAAGTTTTGACATTAATAATTATGCTCATCAATTTATCCTGAATTTTATATTGCAAAAAACGTACATCAAGTAATTACACTGAATAGCGCTACATCGACTGCTGGCTTTAAGAAAATCTAAAAACTTAAGCAGTTTTACTTACGTATAAACACCAAAATTAGAGTAACAAGTCAAACTGTTGTTGACGTTAACATAAAGTTGATGTAAAAACCTTTAAAAAGGTTGAGCAACTTCTTACAGAAACTTTATTGTGTAGAATCTTAAAAACTGAATAATAGTTATGGCTTACCATAAGCTACATCAGGTACAGAAACGTCAAAATCTAGACACTGAAAATCTAGCTTGAAAATACACCGTAGGAGAGTGAAATGGAATACAAAGGTGATTGATGAAGAAAAATTCTTAATTCAAGCACTTTGGATTCAAAAGAGATATAAAGAATTTTTGCTAGACATCTACCTCCTTGCCCTCATGACAACCAAGTAAAGGAATCTCAATAGCTATGAACTCCAAAGCATTACCACGCCAGATAAATAATCTCGAAGTAGGTGTTTATGAGTGCGAAATCCATCTTAAATTCCGGTTGATTGAGGAAAAGAGTTTATTGAGCGATCGCGAGCAGCTTTTACAGGTGCTACTTGATGCTTTAACCGAAGGATCTGATGACTTTCTAGAGACGCTGCAAGCGTCTGTTAAAGCGCAGGAAGTATCTGAGTTTAAAGCCTCTCCTCAAATGCGACGACAGCTAATGCGCTTGCGTAATGTTGCTGAAAATCCTCAGTCATAAAGGTGTAATTTAATTAATGAAAAACGTGAATTGGGTATCAAATCAAATGTTGATCCCCTACCCCCGTCGCCATAAAAACTAAGCAGCAAGTAGAATTCATAAAAATATTGTGATTTCTGCTTTGTGAAGGTCTTATTTAGCAGCACAAAGTCCCAGAAACAGTTTCCGCTATTAAAAACTTTGTAGCAAAGGGTACTGGTAGAATCTAAGAGCAAATTCAGCCGGGTGCATTTTACCAAGTTTTTATCAAAACATTGCTGGAAGAACAAAACCCTGTGTCATTACAGATGGGGAATTGGACAATAGGCGCGAATCATAATGAAAACCTAAAAGACCAAAGTAAAAATAAATAACCTTTCTTTTAGCTTTTTGCTGAAGCTAAGTGCCTGATTTGCTGAAATACTTATGTTTTATCTATTGCTGGTAATAGGTAATGGTTTGGCAGCCAGTTACCTATTGCCCAGAAGTGGGCATTGAATGAAAAAAGGCAAGGGCGCAGGGAGCAAGGGAGAAGAGTTTTCCCCTCCGCACCCCGCCCCTCTGCCTCTTTTCAATCCCCAATCCCTATTTAGCAAGTCCGTGTTCTAGAGCAAAACGAACTAACTCTGTACGGCTATTGGTGCCGGTTTTACTAAACAAACGGCTGACGTATTTTTCTACATTACGGACGCTGGTTTCTAAGCGGCGGGCGATTTCTTTGTTCATCAACCCTTCAGCAACCAAATTTAAAACACTTTGCTCTCTCGGTGTCAAATCTATTTTAAAAGGGGCTGGCGACTGGGAAATAGCATTTCTTTGAGTTAACAATGCCTTAATTTGGGCAATCTGATTAGCTAGTTCAGCAAGATCCGGGGTTTCAGAGTCATCTCCGGTACTTGCAGCCTTAGCGGCGCGGCGGGCTAGCAAATTTTCGACTATGGCAACTAACTCGTCTGGATCGAAGGGTTTGGGTAGATAGGCATCAACACCAGCATGATAGCCTTGGATGCGATCGCCTGTCATACCTTTAGCAGTTAAAAATACTACCGGGAGTGTTTGGAAGCGGGGGTCTTCTCGCAGTTGCTTTAAGAACTGATAGCCATCCACTTGAGGCATCATCACATCGGAAATCACTAAGTCGGGTGTATTCAGCTGCATCCATTCCCAACCTTCAAGGGCGTTACTGGCGACTTGAACGTTGAAACCGCTCTCTTGCAAATAGTCTTTCACGGCTTCCCGTATGCCTGGTTCATCATCCACCAGTAACAATTGTGCTGACATTTAAGATTTCCTTGAGTTTTCCTTTTTCCAATTTAGCGAAAGTTGACAATCATTGATCAGGAGTTAGGAGTTAGAAGTTAGAAGTTAGGAGTAATTATTCTTCCCCTGCTCCCTCATCCCCTATGTCTCCAGTTATTGATCATCAAGATGGGAGAAGCTATGACTGCTATTATCCTGAACCTAGAACCATTAATCAATCTCACTTCTGAGCAGTTTTATCAGCTATGTCAAGTCAACCCTGATGCTAAACTAGAACGCACCACATCAGGAGAATTAGTAGTTATGGCGCCCACTGGTGGAGAAACTGGTAGTCGAAATCGCAGATTAACTCAACGCTTGGGAACTTGGACAGATGAAGACAGGATGGGAGAAGCTTTTGACTCTTCAACGATGTTTCAACTTCCCAACGGAGCTTTACGTTCACCTGATGCAGCTTGGATTCCTTTAGCGCGATGGGAAGCACTGGCTGCTGAAGAAAGAAGGACTTTTCCTCCCATTTGTCCAGACTTCGTAGTAGAACTGCGGTTTGATTCCGATACCCTCAAGTCTCTTCAAGACAAAATGCAAGAGTATATAAAGAATGGTGCGCGGTTAGGGTGGCTAATTGACCCTAACGGTAAGCAAGTGGAAATTTATCGCCAGGGAAAAGACAAGGAAGTGCTACTATCACCAAATCAGTTATCGGGAGAAGATGTACTACCAGGTTTTACCTTGAATTTACAAGGAATTCTCTAATAACTTCATTTTGGAATCAACTTCCACTGCGCCTAGCATTCTTAACGAAGCTTTTTGTGCCTCAGTTAACCCTCTGACTCCGGCTATGTTCATTCCTTCATAAGGCCGTGGGGCTTGAAGCGTTTTATAGCATTCGCCAGTTCTGACATTCCACAGTTTAATTGTTTCGTCGTGACTCGCACTTGCAAGTATTTCACCATCGGGGCTAAACTTCACTGACCACACCCGATTGCTATGTCCTGTTAAGATTTTGAGACATTCTCCAGTATTTACATCCCATATCCGCACTGTTTGGTCATCACTAGCTGTAGCAAGCTGCGAACCATCGGGGCTAAATACTACAAAATAAACACCACTGGTATGCCCTTCTAAGGTTCTGATACATACATCAGATGGTAAGCGATCGCTATTATCTATCCTTAAATCCCACAATTTTGTAGTGTGATCATCGCTGGCGGTAGCTGCAATTTTACCATCAGGACTAAAAGCGATCGACCATACACCATTGCGATGCCCTTTAAGAGTGATTAAGCATACACCTGTATTTATATCCCAGATTTTCGCCGTATAATCTCCGCTGGCGCTTGCCAAAGTTTGACCATTAGGACTAAAAACAGTACACCAAACCCAATCAGTATGACCTTGTAATGTTTTTAAACACTCACCCGTTTGCACATTCCACAACTTTAAAGTTCGATCAGCGCTACCAGTCAATAAAGTTTTGCCATCAGGACTAAAATTTACCGACCAAACCCAATTACTATGTCCGTGCAAAGTCAAGAGACATTCACCTGTGCTTGAGTCCCATAACTTCACTACGGTACTGCCACTTGCTAAAGTCTTACCATTGGGACTAAAAGCAACCGATACAACTAAACTGGTATGTCCTGATAAAGTTTTAAGACATATACCTGTCTGAATATCCCACAATCGCACCTGACAGTCACCGCTACCGCTGACCAGGGTTTTGCCGTTGGGGCTAAAAGCAATTAATCTAAAGGCATTAGTGTATCCTTTGAAAGTTCTGATACATTCCCCAGTCGCAGTATTCCATAGCTTAACAGTGTGGTCTTGACTGCTGCTAACAATTATTTTCCCATCAGGATTAAAAGCAATTGCCCAAACTTGGCTAGTGTGTCCTTGCAAAATTTTCTTACAGATACCCGCAGCCACATCCCACAACTTGATGGTTTTGTCATGACTAGCAGTGGCCAGGGTTTTCCCATCAGGGTTAAAGGCGATTGATTGTACAAAAGAAACGTGTCCCTGTATGAAAGTATTGAGTAGTTCGCCCGTTCTCACACTCCATAACTGGATAATATAGTCATCGCCCACACTTGCAATAGTTGTTCCATCAGGACTAAAAGCAACAGCCTGTATAAAATTGCTTTGTCCTGGGAAAGTTTTGAGTAACTCACCTGTAGGTACACTCCATAACCTGATAATGCTGTCATTCGCGCTACTAACTAGCATTTGACCATCAGGACTAAAGGCGATGGAGTGAGGTTGAGTGCTGTGTCCTGTAAAAGTTCTTAATAGTTTACCTTGACGAACATCCCATAAATTAATTGTGTGTTGATCGCCGATGCTAGCAAGTGTTTGGCTATCTGGACTATTCGCGCAGCGTTGGGGAGCGAATGCTACATCAAATACCCAACTCGTATGTCCTTGAAAGGTTTCTAAGCAAATCCCTGTGTTAGCATCCCATACTTTTACACTTTGATCGTCGCTACCAGTCGCTAGTATTTGACCATTGAGACTAAAAGCTAGTGAAATAATCCAAGAGGAATGTGCTTTCCATCTCAAAAGTGGTTTTCCGTCAGCTACTTGCCATAATTGCACCTCACCCGCTACGCCACCAACCGCTAAAATTTTTCCATCGGGACTAAATGCTACTGCCAAAATACTGTCAAAGGTTTCGGTAAAAACCGACTTTGATAAATCAGCATTTTGGAAGTTAATATGATTTAAATTCATATTTTTCAGATATGCCTGCCAAACAGTGATGTTTGAAAAATCGGCATTTTTTAAATTTGCTGAGATATGGCAGAGTATATTTAAAATGTTTCCTCCCGCATATCCAGTTTGAATTGGAGGACGATTTTGTAAGTTCGTAATAACTTGATAAAGATATTTTTCTAGTCTATTTTTATTTTCAAAGTGTGCAAATAGTTTATCAATTAATGGTTTTAATAACAAACATACTTGTGAGTCCCTAATATAATCTTTAGTAGTCGCTTTAATTAGGGCATAAGAGTTAAGAGTCGCAATGCTATTTGTAGTAATTTCATTCAATACAGCAGTAACTATTTTTTCTGTTGTGTATTCCATAACAACAGGTTGTTGAGTAAAAGCTACGCTATGATTAGCAATATGATGACTTGTTTCAATTAATGACCTTCCTTTTAAAGACTCCAGTGATTCAATGAGTTCTCGTGTCGATATATGTGGTATAATATCCTTTTGCAATTCAGCTAAAGAAACGGCTTCTCGATTAATTGCTAACCAGCACATCACCTGCCGTTCTAAAGGAGATAAACGTTGACACTGTTGGTCTAAAAGTTCCCAGACATCTCCAAAAACAGAGGTGTCACAGTCTAAGAATTGGAACACGTTTCCAGCAAATAATTCTTGGGTTGTATTTGCAACTATCTTTAGAGCTAATGGATTACCGCTATAAACTTCTGTTAATAACTGCTCATGTTCTGGCGAAGCAGAAAAACCTTTGTCTATAAAAATTTCGTGTATCTCTAATTCGCTTAACCCTGTAACTTGTAAAGAACGAATTGGTAAATTTTCTCCTTCATTCAATGCTAACCATTTCAGTTTTTCACGGCTAGTTAGTAACAAGCAACTTTGATGAAATGCTTGAGCAATATACCGAAATAGCTGTCCGTAACTTTCATACCCTTCTCGATAGTTGCCGGCATTTACACCACTAGCGAGAATTGTTTCAACGTTATCTAAGATCAACAAACACCGTGATGAACTTAAATATTTCATTAGCAACGCTAGTTGGGCTTCGTCGGTGTCGGGTAAATTTACTTCTTGCTGATTAGATAAAAATTTAATTAGGTCTAACAAGATATTTTGTATCGGCGGTGCATTACGTAGAGAACGCCAAAAAACATATTCAAAGGCATCTTGGTTATTTTCTGCAACCTTAACTGCAAGGGTGGTTTTACCAATACCACCCATCCCTAGTAAAGTTATCAGACGAGTGCGATCGCCAACAATCCATTGGCTCAAGGTTTCTAATTCAGTGGTACGTCCATAAAAACGGGAAACGTCGATCGCTTCTCCCCAATCGGTGCAATCGCTCAAGGGTTGGAGGTTTAATTTTGGGGAAATGTTTACACCATTCTGCTGCTGTATAGCTCCCTTCAGGACTCTATGCAGATTATTCTTGGTAACTTTTTCATTTAAAGCTTGAGAGAGCGATCGCCATAGTTGCGAGCCAACATCTTTGATGTGACCGTAGTCATATTTGACTTCTCGCGCTATTTCTAGGTAAGTTTTCCCTTCCCAGGCGTAGCGAAATACAATCTCTTGCGTTCTCGTTAAGCGTCCTCGTTTCAATAATTGCTCAACAAGTGCGATCGCTTCTTCAACCGTCATTTATTTCCGTAGTAATACAGCTTAACTACAATATTCCCACGATCAACTTGATTTTTTCGCAAAAGTTTACGTAAATCTACCAAAAAGACCCAACTTTTTCCCGACTTTTTCTTGACCGTTCTATACTGTAGAAGATACCAATTTGCTAACGCATCATAAATTAAGCCCAATTGCGTACTACAACAATTTTGAACTGACGTTCTTGGGGCAAAATATAATCAAGTGAACCATAGTGTTGCAAAGCCCACTCCCGCAAGTCTTGAACAGCACGAGTAAATATCTCATCAGGAATCGTCCAAGCTGCACTTTGGATTTTGTTTTCTTGGTTTTCTAGCAATTTGCCCACAGTATCTTCAACTCGCCATTGGGCAGCAATTTCGGTGGATAAAGTAGCACCTTGTACTTGCAACTCTGTCAACACCTCTTCTTCCGTCGCACCGTAATGCGGTAAAGGATGACCGTAGCCATCTAATATAGCTTTCCAACGCTCAGTAAATTCCCATCTCTGCGAATTGACATCTTCATCAGCCTTAACAGAGGCAGCCTGACCGTGAGTGTAGAGCAAAATACCACCAGGTTTGAGAACGCGGCGGATTTCTGCTAAAGCTTGCTTCCAAGCAGCAATCAGGTGAAACACATGAACTGTTAAAGCTACATCAAAAGAATTATCATCAAATGGTAAAGCCGTAGCATCTCCTTTGATTGCTGTTAATCGGTGAGATACACCCTCTAATTTTTGGTGCAGTTCAGCCAACATATTTTCGGAAACATCTACACCAGTGTATGAATAACCTCTTTTAGCAATTGGAACAGCAATTCTGCCAGTACCGATGCCCGTTTCATAGAATTTAGTCTCTGCTGTTGGTGAAACTAAATTGAGAATAAAGTCGGTAGCTTGCTCAGAAATCCCTGGTGGAAATCCCCTAGTTGCATCATAAATATCAGACACTCGGTCAAAAGAAATTGTATTAGTCATATCGAGCCTTAATGTGTGGAAAAATTATTCGTATTAGTACAACTAAGCAAGAGAAGCTACGCAATGATAATTATTAAAAAATCAAGGGTTTTTCCTAACTAAATTTCTGAAGAACTGGCTTGATTAAGAAGGTTAATTGCATCTTTATCAAGGTTAAGATTGACAGCTTTAATGATATCGTTGAGTTGCTCAATTTTTGTTGCACTAACAATAGGAGCGGTAATGGTCGGATTAGCAATCAACCACGCTAAAGAAACTTGGGTGGGAGTGGAATTATAAGTCTTTGCCACTCGATCAATTGCCTCTAGAATTCGTAACCCGCGAGGATTTAAATATCTTTTTACGGAATTACCACGGAGACTAATAGACAAATCTTTTTCTGAGCGATATTTACCGGAGAGAAAGCCACTGCACAGAGAGGAATAGTTAATCACACCAATTTCCTGTTCTTGGGAAATTTTTTGTAAATCTTGTTCATAATCATCTCGGTCATACAAGTTATAACGAGGCTGAAGACTTTCGTAGCGAGGATAGCTATGCTGACGGCTGATTTCTAACGCTTGTAAGAAACGTTCTGCACTATAATTTGAAGCACCAATTGCACGTACTTTTCCTTGAAGAATCAATTCTCCGTAGGTTTCAAGAGTTTCTTCAAGTGGAGTGGTTTCATCGTCAATATGTGATTGATATAGATCGATATAATCAGTTTGTAACCTTTGTAATGAGTCTTCAACAGCTTGTTGGATGTGTTTACGAGAAAGTCCTTTGCCTTTAACACCCATATCGTTGCCAACCTTAGTAGCAATCACCACTCGATCGCGATTACCACGCTGCTTGAGCCATTTTCCTAAAATTGCCTCAGACTCTCCACCTTGATTTCCTGGAACCCACTTGGAATAGACATCGGCTGTGTCAATAAAATTACCTCCAGCCGCTATAAAGTGATCTAAAATATCAAATGAAGTATTTTCATCAATTGTCCAACCAAACACGTTGCCACCAAAAGATAGCGGTGATACTTCTAATCCTGAACGTCCAAGTTTACGTCTTTGTGTAATGACCATAAGTTTTTTCTCAAGAAAGTTTTAGAAATTACTTGTGCCAACTGTGGCTAATTCAAATGAAAAATACAGTCCGCTATTAAAACTACGATAAGTCTATCGACAAATAGTAGTTAAGGAGATAAATAGCAGGGTATCATGGAAAATAATCCAAAATCAAGTCTTCTTAGGAATAAGAATTAAATAACATACAATTTATGTCCCTGGTTTACCTCACCCTCAATCCCTCTCCTTTATAAGGAGAGGGAAGCTAAAGACAGGACGAAGTTTTGCATCTTAATTTAATCGACGTTCCTTATCTCTCCAATACTACTTTCGCTTTTTACAAGCAGGGTATTTTGGTTATGTCAGAAAAATTAGCTGGAATCCCAACGCGTGATTCCCGCCACCATGCGAGGTGATGACGGGAGGAACAAAGAATTATTCTGAAAAAAATTAATGAGGATTAGCTTAACCTACATCATCATGAGCAAAGCGGTTAAAGAGGAAGTCTAAGGCATAGTTACGCAGTTGGTAATATTGTGGATCTTCCATGATGCGGCTGCGATCGCGCGGACGAGAAAAAGGAATTTCCATGACTTCGCCTATTTTCGCGTGGGGGCCATTGGTCATCATTACCAATTTGTCTGCTAAAAATAGTGCCTCGTCGATGTCGTGGGTAATCATCAGCACTGTACAACGGTTATCGCCCCAAATTTTCAGCAATTCTTCTTGTAACTCTTCTTTGGTAATGGCATCCAGCGCCCCAAAAGGTTCATCTAAAATTAAAACTTTGGGACGAATTGCCAAAGCACGGGCGATAGAAACCCGTTGTCTCATCCCGCCGGACATTTGCATCGGTTTCTTTTCCATCGCATCAGCCAGTCCCACCATTGCCAAATGATCGCGCACGATCGCTCTTTTTTCAGCTTGTGGTTTGTTGGGATAAACGGCGTTGACAGCTAAGTAAATATTTTCAAAAGCAGTTCGCCAAGGTAGCAAGGCATAGTTTTGGAAGACAACCATCCTGTCTGGGCCTGGTTGGGTAATGGGTTCTCCTTCGAGTAACACTTGCCCGGAGGTGGGGAAGTTAAAACCGGATACCATATTTAACAGCGTCGATTTGCCACAGCCAGAGTGGCCGATGATGCAAATAAACTCGCCCTGTTCGACGTTGAGATTAACGCCGTCGAGTACGGTGAAGGGGCCTTTCTTTGTAGGATAGACTTTGGTAACGTCTTTAATTTCTAGGAAAGGTCTGCGGCCGGTGGTTGCAGTGGTTAATGGTTTTCCTAGTGTGGTTGTAGAGTTGCGGTTTTGCATGGTATTTGGTATTTGGGGATTAAAAAGCTTAATGTAGGCGATGTGCAACTGAATATTCTGACCTTTCTTCTTCTAAGGGCTACTGTGTATACACAAGTCTGAAATAGCTGATTAACCAAGGTTTTACCCCACCCTAACCCTCCCCTTGGAAAGGGGAGGGAACTAGATTTCTTTTTCCCCCTTTCCAAGAGGGGATTAAGGGAGGTAATTCGATTTGTGTGTAGAAGGGAGACGTTAACGGAGATAAAAGCTGGATTCATCCAGTTCAAATACTCGTTAACGGAGATAAAAGGTGGATTCATCTAGTTCAAACACTCGTTAACGGAGATAAAAGGTGGATTCATCCGGTTCAAACACTCGTTGACGGAGATAAAAGGTGGATTCATCCAGTTCAAACACTCGTTAACGGAGATAAAAGGTGGATTCATCCAGTTCAAACACTCGTTGACGGAGATAAAAGGTGGATTCATCCAGTTCAAACACTCGTTAACGGAGATAAAAGGTGGATTCATCCAGTTCAAACACTCGTTGACGGAGATAAAAGGTGGATTCATCCAGTTCAAACACTCGTTAACGGAGATAAAAGGTTCGCGCGTAATGTCCTACTCCTTCCACTCCCTCTTTCTCTCACGATTTTTTTATGATGCGAGTTTTCTTCTTGGTGCATCAAGAACAACTTCCGCGACTGAAAAATCACGTTTAATTTTCAAGCTGTTGAGATAGGCGATCGGATCGTCGGCGTTAAAGGGAGTACCATCGAAGAGTTTGATCGGTTGGCGAATATAGCTAATATCTAAACCTAATTCTCGTGCGGCGGTGCTGAAAACTCGCACTCGACACACCCGTTCTACAACTTCTACCCAATTTCTGGGGAAGGGAGTATCACCCCAACGCGCCAATTGACTCATAATCCAAATTTGTTCGGTGCGACTAGGGCGGTTAATGGCAGACTCAGAATAAAACTGGTGATGGGCATAGTCTTGCAACGGATGGTCTAAGTCACAAGTGAGACTATCTGGATCTTCAAGTTGAATGTATTCTAAATCAGTGCTGACGTAATCTCGCCCTGCTAAAATTTGCCGAATCTCTTGGGTATTTTCGGGATTTGCACAATACTGGCAAGCTTCTAGCAAAGCTTTGGTCAAAGCAATATGCGTATTGGGATAATTTTCTGCCCAATCTTCCCGCACACCAAGAACTTTACCGGGGTGTCCCAGCCAAACTTCTAAATCGGTAGCGATGGTAAAGCCGACATTTTCCACAGCAGCGCGGTAGTTCCAAGGTTCACCGACGCAGTAACCGTCAATACTTCCGGCTTTTAAGTCGGCTACCATTTGCGCTGGGGGAATGGTCTTCATATCCACATCAGTATCGGGGTCAATTCCTCCAGCTGCTAACCAGTAACGCAGTAATAAGTTGTGCATAGATGCGGGATGCACTACTCCCATTGTGTGCGGTTGTTCGCGGGTGAGAATCAAGTAATTTCTGAAGTCTGATAAGGTTTGCACACCTTGGTCGTAAAAGCGTTTTGCTAAGGTTATGGCGTTACCGTTGCGAGTCATGGTGAGGGCGGTGACAACGGGCAGAGGTTGGTTATTATGTCCTCCCAAAATTAGCCACATCGGCATCCCTGAAGGCATTTGAGCCGCATCCAAATAGCCGCCAGTCATGCCATCGACGATACCCCGCCAGTTGCTTTCCCGCACGAGGTTAACTTCATCTAAACCATGCTTGACAAAAAAGCCTTTTTCTTTGGCAACTGCTAAGGGGGCGCAAGCTGTCAGAGGTAAAAAGCCAATTTCTAGGTTAACTTTTTCCAACCCATGACGGGCAACGTCGGCAGTTTTTCGCGCCCGAATTTTCTTGATCCGTTTCTGCTGATTGAGGAAGTAAATCATCTCACTCCGCAAGCTGTAGTAGCTGGGATGTTCTACAACTTCCATGCGCTTGCGGGGTCTGGGAATATCCACTTCTAGAATGTCACCGATTTTAGATTCGGGGCCGTTGGTTAGCATCACGATTCTGTCAGATAACAGCACCGCTTCATCGACATCATGTGTCACCATCACGGCGGTAACTTGATTTTCTTCGCAGATTTGCATGAGTTGTTCTTGCAAATTGCCGCGTGTGAGTGCATCCAATGCACCAAAGGGTTCATCTAGCAAGAGTAATTTGGGACGAATTGCTAAGGCGCGGGCGATCGCAACTCGCTGCTTTTGTCCACCTGATAACATTCCCGGTTGTTTGTCAGCATGGGGACGCAAACCTACCATATTTATATGTTTTTCGATAATGGCGTTGCGTTCATCTGCGGGTAAACCTTTCATTACCGAGTCTACGGCGAGGGCAATATTTTCTCTGACTGTCCGCCAAGGTAATAGCGAATAATTTTGGAACACCACCATCCTGTCTGGGCCGGGTTTGGTGATTTTTTGTCCTTCGAGAGTGACAATACCTTCAGTTGGCAAATCTAAACCCGCAATCATATTTAATAGAGTGGATTTACCGCAACCGGAGTGACCAATCAAAGAAATGAATTCTCCTTTCTTAATTTGGAGGTTGATTCCTTTGAGGGCAATATATTTGCCACCACCAGTTAATTCAAAAACTTTTTCAATTTGATCGACAGCTACAAACATACTTATTTATCCTTTGTCATTTGTCCTTTGTCCTTGGTATCTAGTCATTAGGTCGTGTTTTCAAACTTCTCTTTAAGCACCCTAGTCTTTAAAGATCCCCCCAACCCCCCTTAAAAGAGGGGCTTTTAGAGTTTCTTTCCCCCCCTTTTTAAGGGGGGTTAGGGGGGATCTTCGAGTTTTAAAACAGTCCCTAGTCCTTAGTTTTTTATAAATGACTAATGACTAATAATTAATGACTACTTTTGCTCTGCTGGTAAAATTTTGTTTTGTAGCCAACTCATCGCTTTATCTAGCACCAAGCCGACAATGCCGATGTAAATTAGAGCTAAAATTACTTCGCTGACGTTGTTATTTTGATAAGCGTCCCAGATAAAAAAGCCAATGCCGACAATACCAGACATGACGATTTCGGCGGCGATAATCGCTAACCATGCTAAACCGATCGCAATTCTTAAGCCGGTAAAGATGTAGGGTAATGCCGCCGGAATCAAAATATTGGTGAAATATTCTTTGCGGCTAAGTTGCAGAACTTTGGCGACGTTGTTGTAATCTTGGGGAATTTGGGTAACGCCGACAGCAGTGTTAATTAAGATGGGCCAAATTGCAGTGATGAAAATTACGAATAAGGCGGCTGGTTCGTTTTGTCGTAAGGCTGCTAAAGAAATTGGAACCCAGGCTAGAGGTGGTACAGTCCGCAGTAGTTGAAAGATGGGGTCTAATGCTTTGGACATGGTTTTATTCACCCCAATTAAAATGCCCAAACCAATACCAACGATCGCAGCTAGGGTATAACTGATAGCAACTCGTTGCAAACTAGCAAGAATCTGCCAGAATAAACCTTTATCAATGCCACCTCGGTCATAAAATGGCCAGAAAATCAGCACCCAAGTGTCTTGAATAACTTGTATCGGCCCTGGTAATGTGGCTCCCGGAGTCCAAGCGAAGAGTTGCCAGATAATGAGGAAGATGGCGATCGCGATCGTTGGTGGTATGAGGTCAGGAAATTGCTTTTGCAGGCTGGCTATAAAGCTATTACTAAATCTAGGACTTGCAGGGCGTTTTTGGGCGAGTGTCATAATGCTGTATTCTCCTGAAATTTTATTTGTTATTTGTCCGTTGTCATTTGTCAGTCAATACGGTTCGGTTAGTATATTTGGCTCTCGGAGATCCCCCCCAACCCCCCTTTTTTAAGGGGGGCTTTTCCTCCTATTTACCCCCTTTTTAAGGGGGTCGCCGTAGGCGGGGGGATCTTATGCAAACCGTATTGCTTTGTCAGTTACCAATGACTAAATACTGACCTTCTTAATTTTCAAACTCTTCAAATATTGTTCTGGCTTTTTGGGGTCAAATTTTATGCCATCAAAAAATTCTTCTACACCACGGGATGTATTTGTAGGAATATCAGCAACGGCAATCCCAGCTTCTTTGGCAGCTTCTTTCCAAATATCTTCGCGGTTGACTTTGTTGATAAGTTCCTTAGCTTTAGCAGCATTATTGTCTACGTAATCTTTTGGTAAGAATCCCCAACGAACGTTTTCAGTGATGAACCATAGATCGTGACTCTTATATGGATAAGAAACATTACCTTTTTCATCTTTCCAGTAGTAAGCAGCCATTGATTTATCATTAATTTTGCGACCATCACCCATGTCATATTTACCTTGGTATGGATCGGCTAGAATTTCCGGTGAAGAAAGATTGAAATAATTTCGTCCAGCCAGAATTCCAGCCGCTTCTTTGCGGTTGTCAAAATTATCTAGCCACTGTTGGGCTTCCATAATTCCTTTTAAAATTGCTTTGGTAGCCTTGGGATTTTTATCAACCCAATCGCCTCTTATAGCGAGATATTCTTCAGGATGATTTTTCCAAATTTCTGCGGTTAATGCTGCTACGTAGCCGATTTTGTCTTGCACTAGGCGATAAGGCCAGGGGTCGCCTGTACTAAAGGCATCCATTGTTCCAGTTTTCATGTTGGCTACAGTTTGCGCCGCCGGTACTGTGAGCAACTTGACATCTGCATCCGGGTCTAAGCCGCCTGCTGCTAACCAGTAGCGAATCCACAAATCTTGGTTGACGTGGGGAAAAGTGAATGCAGCTGTGAAGGGTGTTGAAGATTTTAATTCCTTAAATAAAGACTTAGCGCTAGCGAGTTGTAAACTAATACCTTTGCCTTGGTGCTTGTTTGCGATCGCAATTCCATTTCCATGTGTAATTAACTGACATAATACATACATGGGAATTTTTTGATTGCCCTTGGTAATTAAACCTTCTGTAATTAAATGTGGCATTGGCATTTGCCATTGACCGCCATCTATACCGCCACCCGCAGAACCAATTTCTACATTGTCTCTGGCTGCACCCCAAGAAGCTTGTTTGGAAAGGTCAACATTCTTCATCCCATACTTGGCAAAAAAGCCTTTTTCTTTAGCAATAATTAAAGGAGCCGCTTCTACAATAGGGATATATCCCAGCTTGACTGTAGTAGTTTCTGGTGTTTGTTCGGGACTAATATTAACAACAGATTTAGCAGTTGGTTGTATTTGAGTGCTTCCCCCAGTGAGATTTTCAGGAGGATTACCCAAACAGCCTTTGAGGAATATAGTACCCGCAGATGCTCCGGCTGTGAAGATAAATTTGCGACGGGAAATTTGATTAAAAAATTCTGTCATAATATCTCCTGAAAAGGTAAATGTTATTTTTTATAGCTATGATAATTTAGGCAAGAAACACAATGTTTTTTGCATTATTAATGATTAATCAAGCTATATTTGACCAAGCGATCGCAGCCATTTCATCAATGAAATAGCTATCTGTATAACAATACGGTTCGATTAGTGATATTTTGCCCAGGAGATCCCCCCAACCCCCCCTTTTTAAGGGGGGCTTATAAACCTCTTTTACCCCCTTAAAAAGGGGGTCGCCGTAGGCGGGGGGATCTTAACCGAACCGTATTGACCTCTATAAGAACTCGGTTAAATTCTTGACTCTGCTTTTTTAATCTGATGCAGAGGTGTCATTCACCTTGTTGAAATCAGTTTACAGCCTTTGAAGCCGAAATTATTAACTTTGATTCGGGATTATTAAACAAATATTAGATTGAATGTATAAGTAAAAATTTATCTATTTTCCTTAACTATAGGAATAATTTTTAATATATCAACTCCTATTTATAGAGACTATTATGTTTACTTTATGATTAACTATTTTCACTTCTTTTGTAACTTAATTTTAGTAGTTATTTGTCATCTATAAGTTTTTATTTATCACAACCATTATGTTATCCCGATAATTTAGGAGCGCGCTGCGATGAGAGTGAGATGGTAAGGCTGGGAAAGTTGAAGACCTAAGCAAATACTCCAAATAGGTGTATTTATTATCCAGCGATCGCAACTATCTGCCAATTGAATTAATGATTGCAACACATCTTTGGCTCAAGACGCGATGACTCGCGTCTCTACAACGCAAATAATTGGGAGTAGTTCAGGTAGTGTATTCGGCGTTAATCTTCACGTAGTCATAACTCAAATCACAACCCCAAGCTTTACCCACACCATAACCATTGCCAACATTAACGGAGATTAACACCGTATCTTGTTGGAGATAAGCACTTGTCGCTGCTTTTTTCAAATAAGCACTCGCTGCTGCGCGATCAAAAGTTAAGGGTTGCCCATTTTCTAACATTAAGAAATCCCCTAGCTTAATTTGCAGGTTTTCTTGCTCAAAGGGCACACCTGCACGTCCGGCGGCGGCGGCGATACGTCCCCAATTGGGATCGCGTCCAAAGATTGCAGATTTAACTAAGGATGAACCAGCGATGGTTTTGGCAATTTGACGCGCTGAGAGTTCATCATGAGCGCCAGTTACTTCTACTTCAATGAGACAAGTTGCACCTTCACCATCACGAGCGATCGCTTTGGCTAAATGCTGACAAACTGCTGTTAACATCGCCTCTAATTTCTCTGCTTCTGCGCCCCATTCTATAATTGCTGGGGTACGAGATTGACCATTTGCCAAGGCAATTAAGCTGTCGTTGGTGCTGGTATCACCATCCACGGTAATGGAATTAAAGCTTCTATCAGCTGCCCTTGCTAACATTTGTTGCCAAAGAGCTGGCGAAACCACAGCATCACAAGTAACAAATGCCAGCATGGTTGCCATATTGGGGTGAATCATACCGGAACCCTTGGCAATACCGCCAATTCGTACCGGGCGATCGCTTATAGTTGTCTCTAGGGCAATGGATTTTGTTACCAAATCTGTAGTGATAATTGCCCCAGCAGCGGCATCTGAGCCTGTTTCTGATAGTGCTGCTACTACCTTGGGAATCCCACTTCGCAAGGCATCCATCTTAATTCTTTGACCAATCACCCCAGTGGAAGCCAATAACACAGATTCAGATGAGATATTCAAGGCTTGGGCTATTGCCAGCGCAGACTCTAAAGCATCAAACCAGCCTTGATTACCTGTAGCAGCATTTGCTTGTCCAGCATTACAGAGAATGGCACGAGCGCTCTGTTTAGCTTGCAAGCGTTGGCGACAATAGTCTACACAGGCTGCTTTGACTTGGCTAGTGGTGAATACACCTGCTGCGATCGCTTCCACCTCTGAAAATATCAAAGCTAAATCTGGCAACCCTGAAGGTTTCAATCCTGCGGTAATTCCCGCCGCCTGATATCCTCTTGGTGCTGTGATGCCACCTGTTATTTCTTGCCAATCTGCCATTATTCTTCAGGGTAATTGAAAGTTTGAGAGATTTAAAAACCCTCCACACAAATGAAGGGCTATCGCATCAGTTCACTGGAATTATTTTACACAATTCCTGGAATAGTAAGTTAACTACTTTGCTCATCAAAACTCCTGGGTATGAAACCCCGTGCTTTTAGCTGTTCAGTGACGTTTGCTTTGAGTGAGTCACGGTAGTTAATCAATTCCTTGGTCAGTTCATTCTCTGGTAGCCTTCCAGTTTTCACGCCAGTTACCCCTTTCCGAAGTGAGCAAGTAGTAAGCGCCTGCCTGCGATCGTCAGTCCTCATTCTGTGCGGGTAATCGTTGCTTTTTTATTAGATGATTAAAGTTATACCGCTTACTTCTCAAAAGCTTCTCCCATCTTATCCTTAGTCATTTATCCAATTGATGACCGAAAACGTAAACGATACAAGCCCCTGAATTTATTTATGGAGGAGCAAAAAAATGTATTTCTAGACGCACAGCGCAAGAAATACTACGTCCTTGTTTCAAGCCCCTAAATTTATTCATGGGGATTGTAATTTTTAATTTTTAATTCCCCAAAGGGGTTGACCATGCCATTTTGATTGTCGAGGTGTTCAATAAAACTACCCGAACAATACCTGAGCAAGTGATTGAAAATTGTCAAAAGCGATTGAGTAAATATTATAATGATTGACCCCTACGACTTTGAAAATGATGACTTTGATCTTGAGGATGAGGATTTATTGAATATAAAACCCATCAGCCAAATGACTGAAAGGGAAAAGCTACAGAGGTTTAAGTGGTTCTTCGACAGCAGCAGCCGTGCTATGTTGCAAGACTGTCTATTTCGCATTATCAATTACGAAGATGGTACGGGTACATTAGAAATTCTTTGCCCTAATGAAGTTGTAAGGCAACGCCTTTCCAAGAAAAAGCGGAAAATTACCAACAACATTAACACCTGCTGGAGTCATATTAGATGGTTTTCGCTATGTGTCCAGCAAGATAGTGAGTTGGATTGTCAGAAGTTTACCCGTAATGGTGATTTGGTTTAGGGGATTGGGAACTGGGGACTGGGGAAGAAGCAAGGGAGAAGAATTTTCCCCTCCGCACCCTGCCCCTCTGCCTCTTTTCAATGCCCCATGCCCACTACGGCAGCCCTATCTCTTCATAATCTTTTTTTGGCGAAGGTATTGCGTAGGCGAGGCAGTTTTAATTCATACTTCTTAATCTACCATCTACGTATACTTATTTTTACAGTAGCGGGATAACTCCTGTGAACGGTTACTGCAAGACAACCATCAAAACACCGAGCGAAAAAGTAGGAAAAGTAGGAAAAGTAGGAAAAGTGGGGAAAACAGATAATTGATGTCAGTGTTTACTATCAAGCAAGTATAATGTAACTTAGTTGATTAGAGTTCCAAGGAATTTTAAGAAAAATAAAATAAGAGTGTATCAAAAATGGCTACATTGAATTACAGTTTCAGTAGTTAAATAGAAAAAGTTATTGCTTTTGGTACTGATTTATAGTAAATACCTGAAAGAACAATGTATAAAACTAAACGTAAGCGAGGAGTTATACTAACTTCCACAGGAATTAAACGGTTGCAATCAGCAATTCTTTCTGTAGAAATAATAGAAAATAAAGGCGAACACTTGAGTTTAGAAGAAATAAGCTCACGCATTCATGTTTCTACTAGAACTTTGAGTAAATTATGGTCTTTAAGTGAAAGTGTAGATCAAAAAACTATAAAACTCTGCTTTAGCACTTTTAATCTAGAATTACACAGCGAAGACTACACCATAGCCAACAAAGTAAATGAGACTGAAACATCTAAATTATTGTCTATTGCAAATATAAAAGAAGATTTATCTCAACGTTCCAAATTAACCTCATTTGTTGAAGAACATCAGACACGAACTGAACAGATAGAAAATCTTTGTTCATACCCGGATGGCCCCATACCTCTAGCTTCTCCTTTTTATATTGAACGTCCTCCATTAGAGAGAAAGGTTTATCGAGAGGTAACTACTAGTGGCTGCGTAATTCGGATTAAGTCCCCCAAACAGATGGGTAAAAGTTCTCTTGTGTTGCGGCTTTGTGCTTTTGCACAGAAACAAGGATATCAGACTGTAAATCTGAATTGCTACCAATTTCATAATGAGTCTCTAACTGATTTAAATAAATTGTTGCGTCATCTTTGCTGGAAAATTGCAACTCAATTAGGTATTGACCCCAACCTCAAAGAAAAATGGAATGAAGAAATTGGCTACAACTTGAGTAGCGGCTTCTATTTAGAAAACTATTTGCTCGATCAATGTCAAAGCCCAGTGGTTTTAGTGTTGAATGAAGTTGACCATTTTTTTGAATATCCTCACATTTGTCAAGAGTTTTTTGCTTTGTTGCGATCGTGGTGTGAGGAAGTACGACATAATCCCAAGTGGCAAAAGCTGAGGTTAGTAATGGTTTACTCAAGCGAAGAGTACATCTCTATGGATATTAACCTCTCTCCTTTTAATATTGGTCTACCTATTCGTCTGAACGATTTTACTCAACCACAAGTAGAAGATTTAGCTAGACGGTATAGTTTAGATTCGTTTAAAGCTAAAGATTTTGCCCAACTAATGTTACTAGTAAGAGGACATCCAGCACTAATTCAGATTAGTTTGTACTATCTTAAGTATCACGAAATGACTCTGCAAGAAATAATAGAGGAAGCGATCGCCAATGGTGGCATCTACCGCGATCTTTTATGGCGACAGTTGATCAAACTGCAAGAAAATCCTAGACTGGCAAAGACTTATGCTGAAATTTTGGCAGCAAAACAAAGTATTCCTCTTAATCCTATTGAGACTTATAAGCTTGAAAGTTTGGGATTAATTCGCTTTGAGGGCGATCGCATCTTACCGCGTTGCGAACTCTACCGTGCCTATTTTGCAAAACAGCTATCGACAATTGTGTAAGACACTCACTCAATATTTTTGTGTGACTCGAAGAAGATTTTGGACAGGATGTCCAACTTTACCTTCCAAAAATGTCCAAAAAACGGCAAAAAGGAAACCTAAGAGAAAACCTGATATCGAATAGACATCTCCAGAAATTAAAGATGCGTTACCCAGAATCCTTGTAAAGACGTAGCAGTGCTACGTCTCTACATTCTTTTTCGGAGATGTCTAATGCACCCAAGCACGATCGCCCGATCAATTCCACCGCATCATAGGGAAGAATGCGATCGCGTTCTCGAAAAGTGCTTACAGTTCCCGCAGTTGGCGGTGACTGGAGTCGAGAACTGGAATGTAGAATCTATAGCTTTGATAGCGTTGATTGCAATTTCCTTAGAAAAATCCTCGCGGTGGTAGTGGTGTGCCGTTGATTTCGTAGTCGCCAATGGCACGAGCCTTAAAATGGCTGGGATTATGGGATGCTAGAGTCCGAGCGTTGCGCCAATGACGATCTAAATTAGAGCTTTTTTTAGTTGTGGAAGCCCCGCCAACTTCAAATAGTAAGGTGGCTGAACGTAGTGCCAAGTCATCAACAATTAATTTCGCTTTGGATGCACCCAGTGAAGCTGCTAGGGCTGCGGCTAATTGAGCCTCCTCACCTTGAGTTTTGGCAACAGCGAGGCGATCAAGACCATCGGCAGCAGCCAGTACAATTGCTTCAGCAGCAAAAGCATTAGCGGAGATTTGCCCGATTGTTTGCTGCAAGAGTGGGTCATCTGCTGCTTGCTCGGCTACAGCATGATAGAAGGTTCTGGGGCGTTTGTGAATTAGCGCTGTCGCATCGCGCAACACGCTGCGAATAATCCCCGCGTTCACCGCCGTCAGGAACAATTGCGGGACGATGTTGTAGGGTAAATTGTCTTTGTCTGTATCCTTTTCTAAAAGGACTTCATCTGCTTCCACACGGACGTTTGTAAACTTAGTTGTTCCCGTGCCAGTCAACCGTTGCCCAAAGCCGTCCCAGTCGTCCACAAGCTCAACCCCTTCGCGGTTGCTGGGAATAATCCCCGTTGCTGGGATGTCTTCTGGTGTGAGCAGACGCACATAAAGAAAGTCTGCGTAAAGGCTACCAGTGCTGTAATATTTCGTTCCGTTGAGACGGTAGCCGTTACCATCGGGTGTTAATTTGGTATTTACGACTCCGCCACCACCAGCTTTTTTCAGTTCTAGTTCATTGGCAGCACTACCGAAGATTGCGCCATCAGCGGCGGCTTTGAGCCAGCGCCGATTTCTTGCGGTGCGTTCGGAACGCAAAATTCGCTCTGTGACGGAGAAATGATTCCGCACAATATGAGCAACATTCGCGTCAGCATCCCCCAAGCGAATAGCAACCTCGAACAATTCCCGTGCGGTTCTACCAGCGCCACCTTCAGCAACAGGGATTCGCAATGCACCCAACCGGGAACGCCGGATTAATTCCACCACATCATAGGGCAGAATGCGATCGCGATCGCGCTCACTTGCCCCAACAGCGATAAAATCCAAAAGCTGCTGGAATTCTGGCGAATTGGCTGTGACAGGAGCCGAAAACTTAATTTGGGGTTCTAGAACTTTCTCTACAATTTGGGTCATGGTTTTTCTCTCTCGAATATCTGACGTTGAAAAAGAGGCAAGGGGGCAGGGAGCAGGGGGCAGGGAGCGAGCACGGGAGAAGTTTCAGATGGGGATTCGACCCCACCTGTTGCGTTAGCTTCCCGCAGGTACGAGAACCACTTAACTGTTCCGCTCCGCTCCACCGCAGGAGTCAGGGGTCATTTCCCCCCGCTCCCTGCCCCCTTCCCCCTGCCTCTTCGTTGAAATGTCCCTAGAAAAATCCTCGTGTCGGTAGTGGTGTACCGTTGATTTCGTAGTCGCCAATGGCACGGGCTTTGAAGTGACCAGGATTATGGGATGCTAGAGTCCGGGCGTTACGCCAATGACGATCTAAATTAGAGCTTTTTTTAGTTGTGGAAGCTCCGCCAACTTCAAAGAGCAAGGTAGCTGAACGTAGTGCCAAGTCATCAACAATCAATTTCGCCTTAGCTGCACTCAGAGAAGTTGCCAAAGCTACTGCTAATTCAGCTTCTTCACCTTGAGCTTTGGCAACAGTAAGGCGATCGAGTCCATCAGCAGCAGCCAGCACAATCGTTTCTGCTGCAAAGGCGTTGGCGGAGATTTGACCGATAGTTTGCTGCAATAGCGGGTCATCTGCTGCTTGCTCGGCTACGGCATGGTAAAAGGTTCTAGGGCGTTTATGAATGAGGTTTTTTGCATCACGCAGCACGCTACGAATAATCCCTGCATTCACCGCAGTCAAGACTAATTGTGGAACAATGTTGTAGGGCAGTTTATCTGCATCTGGGTCTGTATCAAGAATTACCTCATCTGCGGCAACGCGCACATTAGTGAACGTAGTTGTTCCCGTGCCAGTCAACCGTTGCCCAAAGCCGTCCCAGTCGTCTACAAGGTCAATCCCCTCGCGTTTTGTTGGTATAATTACTGTGGCAACAGTATCATCAGGTGTTAGTACCCGCACGAAAATTAAGTCTGCGAAAATACTACCAGTGCTGTAATACTTGGTTCCATTCAGACGATAGCCATCACCATCAGGTGTTAATTTTGTATTTGCCACTGCGCCGCTACCAGATCGCTTCACTTCTAGTTCAGTTAAGGCGAGTCCAATAATCGCGCCATCAGCAACGGCTTTGAGCCAGCGACGATTTCTGTCACTGGGTTGAGCGCGTAAAAGCCGCTCTGTAACAGAGAAATGATTCCGCACAATATGAGCAACATTAGGATCAGCATCTCCCAGGCGAATCACGACCTCAAACAGTTCCCGTGCAGAACTACCAGCGCCACCATCAGCAACAGGGATTCGCACTGCACCTAACCTGGAACGCCGGATTAAGTCGATGACATCAAAAGGCAGAATGCGATCGCGATCGCGCTCACTTGCTCCCAGAGCGATAAAATCGAAAAGGCTTTGCAATTCTGCCGATTTGGGTGTTACAGGAGTCGAGAACTGAAACGTGGAATCTATAACTTTTTCTTCAATTTGAGTCATTGTTTTTGTTTATTAGGAATTGGGCATTGGGGACTGTGTAAAATCTAAAATTCATTGGCTTACACTCAACAATTTCGGCAGTTTCTCGACGGGAGTATCGATTAAGTAAGCCAGAACTTCTCTGCGCCAGCCGTCGTAAACAGCGTTAATACCATCCACTCCGGTAATACCCTTAGCTTTATGAGCAGTATCCCAATGGTCTATAAGATAGTTGGTGCGTCGTTGCTGAATCTCCTCATCTCGCTCTAGCAATTGGGCTGCAAGTTCAGAACGCTCATTTGGTGATGCTTTGTCGTAGAGTTGCTTCCACCAGTCAATCACTGCTAACCGATGCGCTGCTTCATCGGGTAGTATTTTGTCTACAAAATAGGTAGCAGTTTTGGGGTCACTGATTCGACCTACCCGACTTTGCAGAAGGAATGGCCCCACAACATGGAGTTCATAATGCACTTGAAAGGCAGCGAATCCTAACCAATCGCGCACAGCAGAGTCGCCCATAAACTCCCAATGTTCTTGTACCTGTTGCTGGATCTGATCGATGGGGTCATAGCCTAACAACTCCTGTACTCGGAGGCGGCTATTAAGGGAGTGTGCGCCATCATCCCCTAATTGGCGACTTAAAGATAGTTGCCAGTGAGGATCGTGAATTAATTGTGCGATCGCCTTGGCAATCACCTGTACAATAAACAGATCGTGAGCGGCTCCTGCAATGCGAAAACGGGCAAAATTCTCTTTCTCTTCTTGTGTTTGGGGCGGACGAGTTTCTACCTTTTCCAAGTTGAGTAAATAAGGCGCGTGTTGAGCTGCTAGCTTGTTCAGAATTTCAGTTTCATATTCTTCAGTCCACACGGGTTTGCTTAAACTTGCAACCATTGGTTTTCTCCTGATTTAATCATTGAAAAGTTTCAAAGCTTGAGTTTTTCACGCCTAAATAGGCTTTGTGGGCGATTTAATCCGAAGCGATCTCTCAAGGTCTTTCCTGTATACTCATGCCGAAAAATTCCCCGCTTTCTGAGAATTGGGACTACATGATCAACAAAAATCTCCAAGCCTGAAGGTAAAACATCTGGCATTAAATTAAAGCCATCAACAGCCCCAGCCAGAAACCACTCTTCAATTGAGTCAGCTATTTGCTCAGGTGTCCCAGCGATAAAACGATGTCCTTTGCTGAATCGTTTAGCTAACTCGCCGACAGTGAGCTGTTCACGACGAGCCAGACCAATTATGGCGTTGCTAAACCCTCCCACGCCGTCAGCTGGCTGATATGTACCATCAAGTATGAAGTCAGGGAATGGTTTATCTGGGTTTAAGTCATAGACTACAGATCCCAGATGACCGGCTAAGGCGCCTAACCTTTCTTCTGTTCCTGTCAACTCAAGATGCTCTCTGTGTCGCTTTTTAGTTTCTTCTTCTGTGCTACCAATCACAGTTGACAGTCCAGGTAATACCTTAATTGCGTCAGCAGGTCGCCCATGTTTAACCGTGCGTCTTCTGAGATCGGTTGTAAACTCAATTGCATCAGGGAAGGATAGGAGTGATGCAAAGACCCCATCTGCATAACGAGCAGCTAATTCTAAGCCTCCAGGCGAGCCGCCAGCCTGAAATAAGATGGGCTGTCCTTGGGGAGAACGTGGGAGATTAAGCGGGCCATCAACATGAAAGTGCTGTCCATGATGGTTAATCGCATAAATCCGTTCTGAATCAGCAAAGCGTCCGCTAAGTTGGTCGCCGATGAGGGCATCATCGTCCCAACTGTCCCATAATTTCCGCACGACTTCGACAAATTCTCCGGCTCTTTCATAACGTAATGACTTGGGTAAATGGGGCGCGTCACTATAGTTTTTAGCTGCGTTAGCGTTGCGAGTGGTGACTACATTCCAGCCCACCCGCCCATTGCTCAGGTGATCCAGAGAACCAAAGCGACGGGCAATATTATACGGTTCTTCAAATGACGTAGATGCTGTACCAATCAACCCAATGTGTTCTGTAACTGACGCTAAAGCAGCAAGTAAAACGGTAGGATCAAAACCGATTGCTGGGCCTGACTCAGGTGATGTAAATAAAGATGGGCTGTCTGCTAGAAAAATAGCGTCCAGGGTTCCCCGTTCTGCGACTTCAGCAATGTGCTGCCATTGATTAAAATCATAGTAGCCAAAGGGTGATGCTTGGGGACTCCGCCAAGCACCAGGATGATTACCAGCAGGCAGAGCATTAAGACCAAAATGTAATGTACGATTACTCATAATTTATTAAAATGCAGGTGCAATCGTCCCTTGGTAGGTGTTAGCAATAAAATCTTTTACTTTGGGATGAACAACTAATTGATCGAGTTTTTTAATGTTGGGATCATTTTCTTTTGACCGCAAAGTTGTCAACCCTGCTGTATATTTTCTTTCTAGATTGGTTGGGTCTATAAAGATAGGGTCTAGCTTAATTCGAGCATTTGCCAATGTAGTTGCATATAGCGAAACAACATCTAAATCATCCAGCGCTCTAGCTAGAGAACCTCCATCTGCTCCCTGAATTTTCAAGTTTTTCGGATTCTCGGTGATATCTTTAATGGTGAACAAATCACCGGAATTATCCCTAAGCTTGATCAAGCCTGCAACTCTGAGTAATCTTAAGCCACGATCTTGATTGATGGGGTCATTGGCAATCCCAACCAACGCACCCTGAGGAAGTTCATCGGCTGATTTGATTTTCAATCGTTTTGAATAGAGTGCAAATATATAGGAAAAAATGCGCGGATGCATAACTAAATCTAAATTGAGTCTCTTGGCGATGTTTTCCATAAACGCTTGATGCTGACCAAGATAAGCGTCAATTTCTCCACTTTTAAGCGCATTGTTAGCAATGATACCATCGCTAAACTTGATCAGATCAACCTTTAAGTTTTGACTCGGTGCTAACTCTTTTTGCACATATTTCAGAATGTCTTCGGGGACGAGCTGGGTAATTCCTACTTTGACGGTACTGAGTTGTTGAGATGAATTTTGATTTTGTGTACAACTAGCAATAAGAGTGGATGCGATCGCACTTCCTGTTCCTAAAATAAAATAACGACGGTTTATCTTTGTTGAGCGAATCATATTAATTCAAAATTCACAATTAATAAAGCTAGATTTAACTTAGGTTTTTAGGGGATTTTTTAGTTGTAAGTACCTTAAAATACGGGGAATAATGAGCCTTTGTAGGTAGTATTAATAAAATCTTTGACCTTGGGATTTATGAGCAATTGATTGAGTTTTTGGATGTTAGGATCGTTTTCTTTTCCTCGTAACGTCACTAACCCTACGGCTAGGCGTTGATCGTTTGTGTGTTCGCGGACAATGGGTTGTAAATCTAACTTTGCTTGAATGGGTATAGATGAAGACATCACAGCTAAATCAATATCGTCCAAGGCTCTAACAAGCGCAGGACTTTCTAACTCCTGAATTTTCAGGCTTTTAGGATTGTCACTGATATCTTTAACTGTCAGCAATTCCCCTGATTTTTCTTTCAATTTAATTAAGCCATTAGTTTGTAGCAATTTCAGTGTGCGATCGCGATTGCTGACATCATTGGGAATAGCGATGGTTGCTCCTGCAGGAATTTCACTCAGGGATTTCTGTTTCAAACGTTTGGAGTAAAATCCATAAAGAGTAATGTAGCTGCGATTCAGCATCACTAAATCTAAGTTGAGTCTCTTGGATGAGTCCTCCATAAATAGTTGATGCTGAAAATAGTTAGCATCAATTTCCCCACTTTTTAATGCGGTGTTAACCTGTACCCAATCGCTAAGTTGGACAATCTGAATCTCTAAACCCTGACTAGAGGCCAAGTCTTTTTGAATAAACTTTAAAATATCTTCAGCAATTACAGACCAGACTCCAACTTTAACTTTGCCAGTTTTTTGTAGGACTGATACATTCTGAATAGTTGGTGTGCCGGTCGATTGATTTTGACTAGAGGTACAACTAGCAAAGAGAACGGAGGCGATTGCACTTCCTGTTCCCAAAATAAAATATCGACGGTTTATTCTTGTTGAAAGAATCATATTAATTCACAATTCACAACTAAAGACACTTTCAGACAAGCCTTAAATCCCCGTCTGAAATTGCTCACCTAACGCATCATCGCTAATCATTAATTTGCAAAGGTATGAGCAAAATGTATAGTTTATTGACAAAGAGCTTGTATCTTATCTGTATTTCAATTACTATTATTGCATTAATCTACTGTAAGTCAATCGGCAATAAGTATTTTACAATTGTACTGCAATTGGCATAGTCACGGTACAGAAGACATCATTTATAGATGTCTTCTGGACTTTACTATCGGATTCCCATCTGATTTTTGAAATCTACTTAGTAGAGTTTGTATAACCAAACTTACAACTAAGCTCTAAGTGTAGATGATTTTTTCCAGAATCAAAGAGGATTCCCATACCAGAAATTAGGTGTTGAACTTAATCTCAACAGATAACCTTTGTATATAAGTCTTGATTCCAAATTCTCAACAACCAAAAGACCATCACCTATGAGCTTAAACAGCCAAGTTATCGATAAACCGATCTCTCAAGATTTGCCATACGTAGAGGCCAACCTCAATTACCTAGTCCCGATGGTGGAAAAACCTGTCAACTATACTTATGAACCACCATCAGGTACACCTCGCTCCAATACTGCCTTTCAAACACACAAACTGCGAATCTACAATGCTCGTTCCATCTCAAAAGATATCTTGCTAGATCAAGAAGGATTTGCATTTACCGAGCATAATACCAATGTTCGCAACTTTTATGACGAAGACGAAGTACGTCAAGTTTACTATCCAGAAGCAGAGCAATTATTAAAAGAGGTAACAGGTGGAACTAAGGTAGTGATATTCGATCACACTTTGCGTAATGCCGATTTAAGCAACCCTGGTGAAAATAAAATTAGGGAACCTGGCAAGCGCGTACACAATGACTTTACTGCTAAATCTGGCTATACAAGGGCGCGCTGGGAGTTAGAAAAAAGAGGCATAGATAATGATGAGATTGAGGCACTGTTAAAACAACGATTTGCCATCATCAATGTATGGCGGGGAATAGCTGACACAATTCAAGAGTCACCGTTAGCGCTGACTGATGCACGTACTATTGCACCACCAGAACTTGTAGCAGGTGATTTAGTATATCGCGATCGCATTGGTGAAACTTACGCAGTCACACACAATCCAGAACATAAATGGTACTACTTCCCTCAAATGCGGCGGAATGAAGCCATATTTATTAAATGTTTTGACTCCGCAGAAGATGGGCCTGCACGTTTTTCTGCCCACTCAGCCTTTGACGATCCTACTAGTTCAGTAGATGCGCCCGCCAGACAAAGTATTGAGTTGCGAACATTGGTCTTTTATCCTGCATAGATGAGTTAGGGAGCATCCCGTTTGGATCGCCCTGCGAAGACAGCGCACGCTACGCAAACTAGAAATCTGGGGCTATACAAACTAAACCCGCGCAGGCGATCTACGTTTGTGTAGCCGCGATTTCCAATCGCCGATGTTTCTATATTTTTTCACCTTCATAAGCAAGAGCTTGATCGCCTGCTTGGGCAAATCTCTGAGCGAGTTCAATTAACTGTTGTCGCTCTTGATCGTTAGCAATCCCAGCCGGAGGAGGCATGAGTTTTTCTTTGATTTGGCGCACCGTTTCATGTCGTAAGCTGAGAGCCTGATTCGGATAATTCAGTATTAGTATAGGATTCTGCTTGGCAGGGTTGTCTGGACTGTGACAAACAACACAAGCATTTTCCCTCAGCTTGACTTCTAATGCCCGATAAGCAGCATCAACTTTAGTCACGTATGGGTTGGATGGAGAAAATAAACGTGTATATAGTGTCACATAAGGCTGCTTCTTGCCATTAGCGTCATTCCAACCCCATTTCCCATCCCAGGCATGATTTACCTTTGGACGCTTTGGATCAACTACCGCTGAACGTAGCGAACCAATCAGCTTCTTTTGTTCTAGAAAGAAAAGTAATTCCGTAGTTTGCTGATAAGAATCCCATTTTTTTGATGAGTGCCAGAACGGATAAGGAAAATCTCCAATATCAAGCTGATTCCGAAACTGAGTGGAAAGGTGGATGACAATCAGATTATTTATCTGTTCAACCTTGGGTTCACCTTTAAACATAAAGGTAGAGAGGTAAATACGTCGCCATACCAAGGGATCAAATTCGGTTTTTTGATTAGCTTTGAGATTATAGTTACCAACTTTATTTTGAGCGCCCCATAAAAAGGGTACGTTCATCGTTTCGCGCAAGATTGTTAGCTTTGCGAGTTTGTCAGCGCAGGAGTTGAAGGCAGCTAAATTTTTAGCATCAGAGACAACGGGACAAGCCGCAATAATTTCTTTGCCGACTTTCTTTGCTAGTTCTATGTCTGGCGATGTTTCTTGTGCTGATACTGTATTCTTGGTGTTGAATGCTGGGGTTGTAGAGATAAAGAGAGCGATCGCTACTACTATGCTCAGTAACACAAACTGCATAGGCGCAGCTTGCCGTAAGTATCGCGAGTAAAATTTCCGAAAATTGGGCATTGGGGAATTCTCAACTTAATAAGATATCCAATCTTGTGGGGTGGGCGACACGATAGCCCAGTAAGCAAAGGCGCTCATGTTGCCCACCCCACAATAAATAGTTGTTTGGATATTTTTTATTTGGAAGTTTCTAAACAGTGAAAGCGTTAAATCGTGACTTTTGTACCATCAAATTTGGTAAACGTGAAACCTTCAAATTTTTCGCGGAAAGTTAGTTTCTCGTCTTTCAGAATACCAATGGCGATCGCTTCGCCAAGGGCTAACGACGCTGCTGCATCTGTGCGCCAGTGAATTCCTGCACTATCACGACCTAAGCCAATATTCGCCGCTAGTTTGTTCAATTCGCCGCCCACAGTCAATGGTGGCCCTTGATATGGAATCAACTTGGTGGGATCTTTGGGATCGGGCACTACCGGATTGGGAATCACATAATTCTCATCAAATAGGGCCTTCAAGATTGTGACGCTAGCACCGGCTGATACCGAAGCGCCGCCTGGATAAGAAGAATGCAACGGTGCCCCTTCGGGGAAGGCTTGTGGTAGCAGGTAGGATTTATTTTTGCTGAAGAAGCGATCGAGTGCTTCTGACTTGAAAACTTCAGAGTTAATCGGATGGTTGGTTTTATTCACCTTGTTGTTGTGAACCAACCCACCATAAGCCTCGGCTCGTAGACGACGATGTACATAATACTTTTGCCAATAAGCCGCTCTAATTGCATGAGGACTAACCCAACCGATCAGAGATTGTGAATACCCTGGGCCAAATGTTCCAGAACCACTAGATTGTGTCTTCGACTTGTTGTAAGGATTGCCAGCATTGTAAGGTGAACCAACACCGCCAGCTAGGGGATTATCACTGACTGGCTTGGCGAGTAGAATCAAAGCTGCATTTGTATAGACTGGTGGTGGGGTATGGGCAATCTCTGACTGGTCGCGCCCGTTGATAAAGTAGCGACGGGTTGAGTCAAACTTAATCGTTCGACCAGAATCGCCACCATTTTGTACTAGCAACCACTCGTCATAGTTAGTTTGGAAACTGTTTTCGGGAACAGCTAAAGGAACACGGTTAAGTTGAGCATAACTATGGGTTCCTGCGGGTATTGGACGCAGTAAAAATTGGGAGACATAAGGGCCCACATCTACCCCTGGTAGGGTGTGATAAATCGTTTTACCAGAGGCATCAACGTAGATCGCAGTGCCTCGAAACAGCAGTTCGGGTGTAACCCGTCCGTTTTGTTTAGGCCCTTTAAATGCTGATAACCGATTCAGATCCTTAACTGCCGCCAGAATCAGCGGGTTAGTTGTATCATTACGGAATTCGCTAAAAGGTACATCCTGTAAGAGTTGTTGCCAAGCAATTTCCAGGAATTCAGCCCCCTGTTCTGCACTATCCAGGGTGGGTGGTACTGGAATCGCCAATTGACAAGTATTCACTCCACTCAAGCTAATTGCTAATGGGGTGAGCGGTTGTACCAGCTTCCGTTTGCCACCCAGAATTATTTTTTCATACTCGTTGGGATCGCCAGATTTCAGCGCATTAATCAAAGATTGATAAGCCTTCAGATCGACTTCGCCCAGTTGATTATGGGGCAATCCTCGTGTATCTGTGGCAATTTTGTTGGCGTACTTCGCCTCATCTCCGTTGGTGGGATGGGGAGGAATGGGAATTTCCCGATTAACTTTGGCTGCTGTTGTACGTACTTGAAAGGCTTTCTCGCGCAAGTCGCTATAGTTTGGCTTGACAGCAGGTTCCTGAGCCTGGACAATATTTTCTCCTTTCTTCGAGGAAAAGGATGAGCTAAAAACCCCGGCGACAACACTAGCTGCACTAAATAAGCCAGCGCGACCGAGAAATGAGCGTCTGCTAGCACGACCAAGAAATAATCTTCTACTACCTGCGTTAGTTTGAAATTGCTTAGTTTTTCTTATTTCACTATCAGCCTGAGCATTTTCTTTAGAATCTTGATGAGAATTGGGATCTGCTTGCATCTAAGTTGTTCTCCACTGGCAAAAAATAATTCAAAAATCCAGGCATGAGTAAATACATGAGCGGCTAAAAGCTAGAATGACTTTGAGCCACACACGGAATACCCACCTCTATAAAAAGATGGCAATCTCACTGAATTTGTAATGAAATCTGGGATTGTTCTACTAGCAAGTAACTTGCATTGGAGATTGTTTTCCCGACAATTATGTAAGTATTTAATGCTAATACTCAAGCTCTTATCGCATGGTTATTACACTTCCGTAGTCTGAATCAGTCCGATAGCTTGTTGCCAAGATTCAAGAGTCGCTATATGAGCTGCACTTTCTTCCAGTCAGACTGCAAATATCTGTAAGTCTATCGGTTTACCGTATTTTGATGTTAAATCAGACTTTCTCACAAACGGCGATCAAAATCAAGAGGTTTTTACAATAAACTTGCCAAGAGCCTGAAAGTCCTAGAGGAGTTACGGCAGAACAAGATGAGGAGTGGGGGAAGAAGTTTTCATTCGTTCGTTCTGGCCGAACCTTCCGTGGGGTCTAACTTGCAAATACCTTGTTTTTTGCTGCTCGCTGTGTGATACTTTCGTTTAAATTAACAAATAACATAAATCTTTTAAACAAGGTAAAAAATAATCATGATACTCAAGAGATTTAGAACGTGAATTTTATTAATTGGATTAATACTAATTTGATAAAGCTTTGTATAAGGAAGAGAAGTTTAACTGAACTGTATTGGCTTTTAGAGTATGAAATTGGTGAGTCGAACAACAGCAAATTCTAATAAATTTGAGAAGTTATATGCCGATCTCAAAGCTAGTAGTACTTTCAGGCGCGGAGTAATTTTTTGTAGCTTATTGATTTTTTGGCAATTGTATGTATGGATTGCCCAAGTTCCCGCCTTACTGATTCCTGGCCCGATAGCAGTTTTAGAAGCACTGTGGCACGACTTATTGAGTCAAAAACTGCTGCAAGCAACACTCAGTACTTTGTCTGTGTTATGTATCGGTATGGTTTTGGGTGTGATTGTGGGTACGGCTTTAGCAGCTTTCGCCAAAGTTTCTCGTTTTGGTCAAGATTTGCTAATTGTGATGAGTTCGATGCTGAATCCCTTACCTGCGATCGCTATTTTACCCCTAGTGATGATTTGGTTTGGGTTCACTTCTGTTTCTATTATCATAGTTACTGCCCATGCGACAACTTGGCCAATTGCCCTGAATACAGAAATGGGACTTAGTACTATCAACCCAACGGTTCTTATGGTGGGGAAAAACCTTGGTCTAGATGGTTTTAAACTGATTCGAGAAATTATGCTCCCTGCTGCATTACCTCACATCTTAACAGGCTTAAGAACTGCTTGGGCTTTTGGTTGGCGTACCGTAATTGCCGCTGAATTAATATTTGGTTCAGGAGGTGCTACCAGCGGTTTGGGATGGCAGATTAATAATAGTCGCTACTTCCTACAAACCGATCGCGTATTTGCCGGATTAGTGGTAATTGCAATTTTGGGTTTAGCTGTCAATTATCTTTTTCAATTAATTGAAATCAACACAGTGCAAAAATGGGGTATGAAACGTAATTAAACAGTTGATAGAATTAGGCGATTGTCTCTACAAAACATCTAATCACAACGAACTTAGTACAACTTTGCATAAGTTCATAACTTTTTTAAACGCAGAGGTACGCAGAGTTTTGCCAAAGTTAATTCGCTATGAATTAATGAAATGCTGTACTTAGTACACGTCACCTAAAAGAGGTTCGGAAATATCGAGGGTTGATGTTGGTTTTCACTATGTACTCCTACGGGGATCTTGCTACCACCCAACCTACGAATGATTCAATTCCATACTCTTTTTTGGGTGGGCTGTACTTAGCCTTTATTTGACTGTGGAAGTAACCCCAACTGAGCGTAAATTGGATCTACTATTTTTCCTATTTTTGGGAGTTGTCTACTAAAGAAATATGCTCCTAAAATACAACAGATACCACCAAACATTAAAGCGTTGCTAACACCAAAGTAACCTGCCAATGCTCCAAAAAATAAATTACCAAAAGGCAGTATTCCTAAAAAACCAGTTGTAAAGATACTAGTTACTCTACCTCTTTTATCTTCTTCAAGCAGAATTGATTGCATAAAGTTACTAATTGAAGCCAAGGTGAGACTATTATTCATACCGATGATAAACATGAATATTAGACAAGTATTTAAATTAGTTGAGCGGGAAAAAATTATCAAACCTAAACCTAAAATGGCTGTAGAACTTGCGATGATTGTTCCTAATCCCATGATATTTTTTCTGGAAATGAGATAAACACCTGAAATTATAGAACCAAGTGCCGAAGCTGTCATCAGATAACCCATAGTTTCTGCGTTACCTTTCAAAACCTCTTGAGCAAAAATTGGTACTAAATTGACGTAGGTCATCCCCATAAAGCAGACAATAATTTGCAATATTAATAAGTATTTAATTGGCAAGAATTTGTATGCATAAACAAACCCTTCTTTGAGGTTGTTCCAAATTTGGGACTTGTGATTAGATGCATTATGTATAACTGGGTTTACTTTGACAGTTAAGATTGCAGATACAAAGGGTAGATAACTAATACTATCTACGAGAAAACAGGAAGCTGCACCAGACCTAGCAATCACTAAACCCCCAATCATCGGACTAACAAACTTTGCTGTGTTAATCAAGAATGAATGGGAAGCCAATGCACTATAAGTATCTGATTTTTTATCCAAAAGTCTGGGAATAATTACCTGACGTGCTGGTAAATCAAAAGCTTTTACCGTTCCCTGAAGCGTACCAATGAGAATAATCCATACAACGTTAATGTTACCACTAAGAGTTAGAAACGTTAGGGTAGAAGATAGCAAAATAGATACTAGTTGAGTAGTTAATAAGACATATCGTAAGTTCCAACGGTCTAACAAAACTCCTACTAAAGGAGTAATAACTAAGCCCATCGCTTGATTTGTAAACCCAGCTACACCAACTAATACAGCCGAATTAGTTAGTTGATAAACTAGCCATACTAAAGCAATTTGAGTCATCCAAGACCCAAAAAAAGATAAACTTTCGCCAATAACAAAACAAGAAAAGTTTACCGACTTAAGCGCAGGTGGAAGTTCAAAAGAAACAAACTTGAGCTTTTCTTTTTGGAAGTTTTCTCTATTACTTGGTATCATGATTCTTTCCCTGATTAAAAGTTCTTGCAGCCCTATTTTGTCAGAAGAGACTTCAGTTGAAAATCTGAGTTAGTAGTTTGTATTCAGCGATAAATCGCTCAATTTCAAGGGTTAAAGCCGCTTACTAAGTACACGTCACCGTAAAATTGGTTCGGAAAAATTGACGGTTGATGTTGGGTTTCACTGCGTACCCCTGCGGGTATCTTGCTACCACCCAACTTACGAATGATTAAATTCCATACTCTTTTTGTGGCGGGCTGTACTTAGCTAGAAACTTTTGTAATCCCTCAAAATTAATCAGACAGACTACCATAGCCTAAAAGTTTTCATCTTACTTCGCTGTATTTACGTAGCATCGTTTTGCGTTCACTCTGTTCATGCTTTTTCCTTTATTTCGATAAGATAATTTGCACAGACAAGGACACTAATAGAGACATTGCAAGGCAACGTCTCTATTAATTTTTATGATGAAGTTTTAGCAAACCTGCATATTACCAGCCCTAAATGAGTATTAGCAAGACTTAATGTTCGCAAAACAGAAAGTTTGTATACTTACTATTAGAATAAAAAAATGCCGATAGTACGACTAGAGTATGTATCATATCATGTCTGGTCGAATATGTAAGTATGTTGTAACAGCATGGCGGGAATAAACATACTATTTCAAATGGCGCAAGAGCTTGGAATACGATTCTTTTGACTTTTGACTTCCGCCTTGCGGTACTAGCCATTGCAGAGTTAGGTACTTCCAAGAAATAAATTACCCAATCTTGTAGGGTGGGCAACATGAGCGCCCAGCTTATGCAATTTAAATGTGGAACAGCTTAAAATCTCTTGTTTTTCTCAGCCCTCTCCGTGTCTCTGCGGTTTAAAAGTAATTTATTTAACTACAGAGAACAGAGAGAGAAGAGTTTTTCAGATGACGTGAAAATTCATAAGGCAGAAGGAACTCACGTTTAAAAACGTGAGATTGAAGCAAAGTTTTCATTCTTTCCTCCTGCCGACGCTCGCGGACTCGCTAATGCTGCGCTATCTTGCCCTCTGCCTTCTCTTGTAAGAATTTTGTATGGGTGAAATTATAGCCAAGCGCGATCATATTGAACAGGCCAGAGTTTATCGTGTCCTAGCTGTTTGGCTGCCAGATGTGGCCAGTAAGGATTGCGGAGGAGTTCACGTCCTAACAGCACTATATCAGCTACTTCTGTACGAATAATTTCGTCAGCTTGTTCAGGGGATGTAATTAAGCCCACGGCTCCTGTATGAATATTAGCTTCGCGGCGGATGCGTTCGGCAAACTCAGTCTGATAACCAGGTTTAATTGGTATATGAACGCCTGGTATAGTACCGCCTGAGGAAGTATCGATGAGATCGACTCCTAGAGATTTGAGTTTGTCGCTTAAAGCGATACTTTGCTCAATGTCCCAGCCATTGTCTACCCAATCGGTGGCGGAGATGCGTACCCAGAGTGGATGTGTTTGGGGCCAAACTTCTCGGACTGCTTGAACTACTTCTCTGAGGAGACGAGTCCGGTTTTCAAAGCTACCACCATAATCATCTTGACGCTGGTTAGAAAGGGGTGAGAGAAATTGGTGCAGTAGATAACCGTGGGCGGCATGGATTTCCACTAGTTTGAAACCAGCTTGTAGAGAACGTTTAGCGGCTTGGGCGAAGGCATCAATAACTTCTTGAATTCCCTCAAGGCTGAGGGCTTCTGGAACTGGGCTATCTTGGCTAAAAGCGATCGCACTACTCGAAATTAAGGGCCGCCAACCTTCCTGAGATTCATCTAGTGCTTTTCCTCCCTTACTCGGTTTGGCAGTGCTGGCCTTTCTACCTGCGTGAGCAAGTTGAATACCCGCAACAGCGCCAAAGTTATGAATTAATGCCACAGTCTTAGCTAAACTTTCTATATGGGAATCTGACCAAATTCCCAAATCTTGCGGGCTAATGCGTCCGCGCGGCTCCACAGCTGCCGCTTCTGTGATCACTATCCCAGCACCGCCAACTGCGCGAGAGGCTAGATGAATAAAGTGCCAATCGTTAGCATATCCATTTGTACTGGAATATTGACACATCGGTGAAACGGCGATGCGGTTGCGAAAGGTAACTTCACGAATTTTGAATGGTTCAAACAGATGTGCCATTGATATTGATTCCTTCTCTTGCTAGGTAAAAGGGATTGGGGACTGGGGATTGGGGATTAGGGATTGGGCGCTGGGATTTTACTCGTAAGAATTATGTAAGGGACTTTGACTCGAATGGCACTAATGGCTTGACCAGAGGCAGAGCCTCTGAGAGTACATTCCCAGTCTTCAGACTGGGAACAAGGTGACACAAGCCTTTCGGCTTTTCTTAGTCCCATTCGATTTTGACCCCTCCCAAGTTTTGAAATAATTTCCCAGTACCCAATCCCTAGTCCCCAATCCCCAGTCTCCACAACCAGTTAAATTGCTGTAGATTTTCTCTTACGTACACTGAAATGAGCGATAAACGCCACAGTCAACAAAAATAATCCCAAGGCGCAAACGCCGTTCCATTGCCACAATCCCCAGACATAAGTGCCAAGAAAAGAGCCGAGTGCGCCGCCAGTGTAGTTTGTCACCATGTATACCGTATTCAAACGGCTCTCAGCATTTGGAACTAAGTTGTAGACGCGGATTTGATTTGAAACATAACCAGTGTGCATTCCCAAGTCCAGAATAAGCACCCCTAATATAAGACCGAGCAAATGAGTTCCACCAGCTATCCAAAGGATGACAAAAGCTGATAGAGATAGCACAACAGCTACGCCAATTAACATTCTGGGGCCCCGCTTGTCTGCTACTCGTCCAACAATTGGGGTGGTAAAAACGCCAATTAAGCCAACTAAGCCAAATAAACCTGCAACTCGACTGTCGTAATTATACGCGGGAGATTCTAGTAGAAAAACTAGAGTTACCCACGCAGCATTAAAGGCTGCAAATACTAGTGCAACATTCAGTGCCGCTTCACGTAATACAGGCTGCTCACGAACTAGTTGCACAAGACTCTGCATTAGTTGCTGGTATGACAGAGTAGATGAAGGCTTACTCACAGGTATCCGCCCTTGGATCACAAAAGCTAAGATAAGCATTACACCTGCTGAGATGCCATATACGGCTCGCCAACCCAGATATTCCCCAATTATCCCACTGACTGAACGGGCAAGAAGAACGCTGAGGATCATACCACTAAGTAGGGTTCCAATAACTTTACCCCGCTCTGAAGGGTGTGTTAGTTGGGCGACTAGTGGAATAACTAGATGTGCTACTATGCTACAGAAACCAAGTACGAAACTTGATACAGAAAGCCAAGCGATATTAGGTGCTGTAGCTTCCACGACTAAGATACCAGCCAGCAAACCTAGCATAGTGACAATTAACCAGCGGCGTTCCATGCGATCGCCCAAAGGAACTAATAGCAGCAGTCCGACTGCATAGCCAGTTTGGGTAAGAGTGGGAATAAATCCTACTTGTTGGACAGAGATATTTAAGCTACGTCCCATATCAGCTAATAGCGGCTGATTGTAATAGACATTGGCCACTGCTAAACCACAAGTGATCGCTAAAGCTAAAACAGTACTCCGCTGCGTCAGCGAATTACTATCAGTGGTTAGAGCAGTATGCTCTTTAGAACTCATTATGATGCACCAAAATATTGAATAGTAGCTTAAATACTTGTTGAATCACTAGATTCATCATCAAGATTTAGATGATTAGGCTTTTTCTCAGGCTTTAGGGTCTGTAATTCCCAAATGTCGCGTTTTCCTAGTTCTTGATCCGCTAATAACTGTAGATGATCTGGTAATTTCGTTGATTGCCAAATTGACCAAATTTCTCCACAAAGTAATTCTTTTTCAATTTGTCCAAAAAACATGATTTTACTCTCCAGTAATGCTCAAGTTTAAGTTTCGTAATTCCTAATTTCGGAAAGATGAAGTAAAAAATTTGTCATTTTTCATCGAACAGAATTCAGAATGAATAATCGGCGTTTTTGCACTCACACCAAATTGCGAATTTGGTTAGCTTACTTCCCGCAGGGTATCCCCGACTGGTAGCGAGTCGGCGTACCCTTACAGAGAAGCAAGCTACGCGTAACATATCCGGCTCCGCTCCTGACTTCTGAATTCTTCTTCATTCTTTCACCATCTTTAAAATACAGGTACTATTCGCCCCTGATACTGCTTGTTAATAAAATCTCTAACTTGTGGATCGTTAAGTAACTTATTTAGCTTCTGAATTTTTGGCTCATTTTCTCGACCCTGTAATGTAACTAATGCCAAAGCATATTTTTTATTTTTAGCTGTCTCCTGTCCCATAGATTGCGGTGTTATTCCTGCTAGAGCAACGGTTTGAGCCGAAGAAACAATGAAGTCTACATCATTAATAGCTCGAACTACCTGAACTCCTTCTACTTCCTTGATTCGTAATTTTTTCGGATTCTCAGCTATGTCTCTTTGAGTTACAAATTCTTTGGTATTTTCCTTAAGTTTTATTAAGCCGTTGCTTGCCAGTAACCTCAATCCTCGGTCATTATTAATCACATCATTGGCAATTGTGACAGTAGCATTTTGAGGAACCTCATTCACAGATTTAAGGTTTTTTGAGAAAAGACCGAGTGTGCTTAAAGAAACTAGATTTAATGGAACTAAATTGATTTTGAGTTCCTTGACTGCATTATTCATGAAAGGTCGATGTTGGAAAAAATTGGCATCAATTACTTTGTCTCTTAAAGCCGTATTTGGTTGTATCCAGTCATTAAAAGTAACAACTTTTACTTCTAATCCTTCTTGAGGTGCTAGCTTAGTATTTACAAACTTCAAAATATCTTCAGATATAATTCCCGTCACCCCAACTTGAATGACTTCTTTTTGTGCGGTTGCTTGGGCTGTATTTGAAGTTACTTGAGCTTGTTGTTGGCTACAGCTAGCAAAGAGTATGGAAGCAGTAAATGAGCTTAAAGCTGTGATAAAAAATCGGCGGTTAATTTTTGGATGTTGTATGTTCATGAGCAATATTCTTGGTGATTCAAGATCGGATGTGAACTAACCGCTTTCTCTACAAGATGCAGAAGACGCAGAGAGAAGATTGAAAAGTTTACGAATCCTGGCAAAATGGCGATTTATCGTTTTCTTGTTCGCTGCGCCAGTAAATCGCCTAAAAACTGTACGATTTGCACTAGGGCAATCAGAACCACAATGGTGGAAATCATCACACCAACATCAAATCGTTGGTAGCCGTATTGAATTGCCAAATTACCTAAGCCGCCACCACCAACGGCCCCAGCCATTGCGGAAGAGTTCAGTAGACTCACAACGAGAATTGTCATACCCAACAGCAGCGATGGGAAAGCCTCTGGAATCAATACTTTAAGAACGATTTGCCAATGATTACACCCCATTGCTTGGGCGGCTTCTATTAGTCCTTTATCAACTTCCAGAACGCTGGTTTCAGCGATGCGTCCGAAAAATGGGATGGCGGCGAGGGTTAGGGGAACTAGCGCGGCTGTACTACCGATGGAAGTACCGACGATCAATCGCGTTACTGGTGTCAAGACGACTAGCAAAATAATAAAGGGAAACGATCGCCCGGTATTGACGATCGTACCCAACACTTTATGTACTTGTGGAAAATTTAGCAGGTTCCCTGGGGCTGTCATCACCAAGATTAAGCCCAAAGGCAAACCTAAAAGTATCGCTACTACCGCTGATATACTCACCATGTAAAAGGTTTCACCAGTAGCCAGCCATAAACTTTGCAGCAATTCTTGCCCTTGCATCAATAAACCTCCACTTCAAACTCTGATTTGGGTAAATATTTCAAGGCTTGGGTTACTTTTGATCCTTCTAGTTGGATGTGAAATTGACTAACGCGGCGATTGCATACTACGATAAATCAATAGAGTTAGCGTTGTATTGACTATAAGATTTGCATAGATGAAGATAAAAAACAAGGGTAGGGGCTTATGGATGTAGGCCTCTAGGAACTTCTAATTGAAGGGGGCAGGGAGCAGGGGGCAGGGGGTATAAACCGTCAGAGTCGCAATCCTGCCTGTTTTAGTAGTGGGAGAACGCGCTTGCCGAAGAAATCGAGATCGGGTTCAAAATCGTAGAAGGCGAGTTGGAAGCCATCAACGCCAGCTTCTTTTAGTTGCAAAAGTTGCTCGGTAATCTGCTCAGGGGAGCCGATCAGTTGGATGTTACCGCCGATCGCACTACCGACACCATGCCGCAGATTGCCCTTTTGATGCCCCTTCCAGGCATGTGCATCGCTGGTGAAGCGAGAACGTCCAGCGATCGATTCGCGATCGGCGTGGTCGATGATCGCTTGAGCATATTCTTCCGCCTCTCGTTCAGTTTCGCGGACGACAATCAGCGGATTTAGGAGAGTGCGTACTTGTCGGCCATTGTCGATCGCCGACTGTTTGACACGGGCAGTGTGAGCGGGTAGCGAGGATAGGGCGCTTTCGATGTCGCCACCACCTGGGCTAGTGATGAACACGATATCAGAGTGGCGACCTGCAAAATTGATACCTGCATCAGAGCCAGTGGCGTTGACCAAAATCGGCCGACCATAAAGCGATCGCGGGCTAATATAAGCATCCTTAAACTGCCAAGAAGCCTGACTCTGATAAGAAAAGTTTTCGGTTTCAGACCAGAGTCTTTCGAGAATGGAGACAAATTCATCAGCGAGTTCGTAGCGGCGATCGTGTTCGATCTGGCTCCAGCCGAATAGTTCGTGTTCATAAGCCCGGTGTCCGGTGACGACATTGATACCCCATCGACCTTTGGAAATGTGGTCAAGGGTTGCGCCAAATTTGGCAAGATGGATCGGATGCCACGGCCCGTAGAGGATGTGAATTGTCGAGATTAGCAAGATGCGTGAGGTAATACTGGCAAGGGATGCAGTGGTGATGAAGGCATCTAAACCCGCTTCCGTCCGTGTCGGGCCTTGTCCACCTTTAGGCTGCCAGGTAGAATAGCCAAAAACGAGGTCAAAACCGAGTTCCTCAGCCTTTTGGGTCAGCTTGGCATTATAGTCAAATGACCAGTCGGTAGTGCGCGGTAAGGCTGACGAACTCCAACCACCATGATGAATAGGTAAGAATAATCCGAGCAAAACGGGCTGTCGTAAAGCTTGCGACAACGGGCTATCAGGATAATCTGCTGGACTAGCCGCCGTGGCACGTGTTTTAAGTAAAGTAGTATCAATTGCATTCATAGTTTGATTGGGGATTGGGGATTTGGGACTGGGAGGGGAATAATAACTCCTAACTCCTAACTCAGCACTCTAATGGACTTCTACTTCAAACTCTGATTCGTGTAGATATTTCAAGGCTTGCGTGATCTTTGCTCCCTCTAGTTCGATGTGAAATTGACCAACGCGGCGATCGCCTACAGTTTCGACGCTACCGCTGAGGATATTGATATCAACATCAAAACGACGTGCTAAAGTGGCGAAGATTGGTTGTTTAGCTTGTTCTCCGGCAAAGGCGATCGTTGCTAGCACTGCGCCAGGACGTGCTAAATGTCCATTGCGACGCGGGAAAACTTCTTGGGCGAGAAGTGATTCTGGCTTGGCAATTAAATCACTGACTCGCCCCTGTTCTACAACCTTGCCAGCATTGAGTACGGCTACACTGTCGCAGATTTGCTTAACTACACCCATTTCATGGGTAATCAGCAAAATTGTTAGCCCCATACGCTTGTTGAGATCGCGCAATAGTTCCAAAATCGATCGCGTCGTTTGAGGATCAAGTGCTGAAGTCGCTTCATCAGAAAGCAATACTTTTGGTTCACCAGCTAGCGCCCTAGCAATACCAACCCTTTGCTTTTGACCGCCCGAAAGTTTTGCTGGATAAGCATTAGCTTTACCTGCCAAACCAACTAGTGAGATTAATTCTTCAACTTTTGCCCGTTGCTTCAGTTTGCTGTAACCAATCACTTCCAAAGGAAAAGCAATATTTTCCGCCACAGTTCTGCAACTGAGTAAGTTGAAGTGCTGAAAAATCATTCCAATTCGCTGACGACTTTGGCGCAACTTGATACCGGAGAGTTTGGTAATTTCCTGTCCATCGACTGTGACGTAACCCGATGTAGGCTTTTCTAATTGATTAACACAACGAATTAAGGTGCTTTTACCTGCACCACTCTGTCCTAAAACCCCAAAAATCTCACCTGGTTTTACCTCAAAGCTGACGCCATCCAGTGCTACTATCTCTTGATTTCCTTGGTAATAAACTTTGCGTACATCAGTAAATGTAATCATTTTAATAATTACTCCAAAAAAAGGATATTATGTCTTGTTTGATAAAGTAAATAAACTTGAATTGATTTTTTTTGCTAAGGCATAGGAATCACTGCGCCTTGATACTTTTCTTTAATAAAATCCTTGACTTTTTGATCCCGGAGCAATTTGTAAAGTTTCTGAATTCTGGGGTCATTTTCTTGCCCCTGCAAAGTAGTAAGAGTAACTGCATAGAGTGGGTTTTTAGCTGATTCCAATGCCAAAGCATCTTTATCTGTTCGCATTCCTCCTGCTAGAACTGTTGCACCTGTCATCACGCCTAAATCAACATCAGGAAGATAGGGTAACAACTGACCAGATATAACTTCTTTGATTTGCAAATTTTTGGGATTCTCGACAATATCTTTAATACTTACTAAAACCCCAGGATTATTTTTCAGCTTGATTAACTTAGCTTCTTCTAGTACCTTCAACGCGCGATGAGCATTGTTGATATCGCCAGGAATAATCACTAACCCATTTTTAGGAACCTCAGCTAAAGATTTATGCCGTTTGGAATAAATGCCAACTGGATTCAAATGAATTGGAGGGTTTAAGGCTACCATTTGGATATTGTGTTGCTTGCCAAAGTCCTCCATAAAAGGAACGTGTTGAAAGTAATTAGCATCTATTTGTTTATCCCTCAGTGCGAAGTTGTCTTGCACGCTATCACTAAAGGTAACAATTTCGATGTTTAGTCCTGCTGCCGGTGCTAAATTCTTTTTGACAAACTCTAAAATCTCTCCGGCTGGGACAGGTGAAACTCCAACTTTTATTTTCTCTTCTTGTGTAGTTGCAACTGTATTAGCAGTTGTTTTTGCTGATGTATTGACTGCGGTATTAGAGGCAGAATTGGGTGAACTACAGCTAGCAAATAATGTTGATGCTGTAAATGATATAGCTGTTATTACAAATAAGCGGCGGTTAATTTTGATTAAAGGATTTTTCATGCGATCGCCTTTGGATAGTGTTACAGGAGTTCAAAAGATTAACTTGCCTTTTGAACTCCAAAATTTCATTTAAAAACTCACATCATTAGGGAATTGCTAGCACAGCACCTTTGTATTTCTCTTTAATAAAATCCTTAACTTTTTGATCACGGAGTAATTTATAGACTTTTTGAATTCTGGGGTCGTTTTGTTTTCCTTGTAACGTAGTCAGAGTAACTGCATAAATTGGGTTTCGAGCAGATTCTAACGCTAAGGCATCTTTATCAGTTCGCATCCCTGCTTGGACAACCCAGTTGCCTGTTATTGCTGCTAAATCCACATCAGGTAGTGAGGGAATTGCCTGGGCTCCTGGTATTTCTTTGATTGTGAGTTTTTTGGGATTTTCAACAATATCTTTGACACTTGCTACTCCTTTAAGATTGTCTTTTAGCTTGATTAATTTAGCGCTTTCTAGGACTCTCAAAGCTCGGTTAGCGTTGCTAGCATCATCAGGAATAGTGACAAGTCCATTTTGCGGAACTTCAGCTAAAGATTTATGGCGCTTGGAATAAACTCCGACTGGATTTAAGTGAATTGGAGGATTAAAAGCAACCATTTTGATATTGTTATGCTTGCCATAGTCTTCCATAAAGGGGACGTGCTGAAAATAATTAGCATCGATTTGTCCATCCCTAAGCGCTGAGTTATTTTGGACAAAATCATTGAAAGTAACAATCTCAATATCTAGTCCTGCCTCTGGTGCTAAATTCTTTTTGACAAATTCTAAAATTTCTCCTGCGGGTACTGGTGTAACTCCAATTTTGACTTTCTCTTTCGTTGCCGTAGTGACAGTATTAGCTGCTGGTGTTGCTGCCGGGTTTGGTGCGGGATTAGAAGCAGAATTGGGTGAGCTACAGCTAGTAAAGACTGTGGATGCTGCAAATGATGTAACCGCGATTAAAAAGAAGCGGCGGTTAATTTTGATCAAAGGAATTTTCATGCGATCGCCTCTTTTTTTTGTCAATTAATAAAGAAGAATTCAGGAGTCAGTAGTCATAATTCAGAATGAGATTCTGGAAACCTCAGAGTTAGGGAGTCCGCGAGAATATTGATTCTGACTCCTGAATTCATTTTTGCTTTACCATTTTTGGTCAGAAGACCAGTTGAAATTTTTATCTTTGACATCAATTTTCTTGGGAATAACTTTTAATTCGTAGAATGTATCTGCCATATTTTGTAAGCCCGTCAGAACTTCATTGTCTACAGGTAGAACCTGTCTAGTTCCACCACGTCCCTCGACGATTTCCATTGTCTGTAAATCAACTTTATAGAGCTTTGAAAGCAGTTTGGCAGAATCTTTGTTGTTATTTTTAGCCCAAACACCAGCCTTCTCTAACTCTTGCAAAACAACCTTGAGAATGTCTGGATGATCGCGTACAAAATCTGGAGAGGCAAAGTAGAAACCTGGGCTTTCTACAATAGCTTTGTCACCAAATACTGTAGTGTTGTCTGCTAATAGACGAGTCCGAAGTTTGCGCTCAGTTTCAGCAGTGTAAGGGTCCCAAATTACCCAGGCATCAAAATCGCCACGTTGAAAAGCGGGTAAAGCTTCTGCTGGTGTCAGAAAAACAGGTTGAATGTCACTGTATTTCAAACCCACTTTCTCTAAAGCGCGGACAATCATATATTGCGAACTCGCTCCTTTAGCAAAAGCAACTTTTTTGCCTTTGAGATCGGCAAGAGTTTTGATCGGTGAATTTTCTAGCACTAGGATGGCTGAACTTCTGGGGCTACTTGTACTCGCAGCCACCCGCACAAATTGTTTATCAGCCGCTTGAGCAAATACACTTCCGGTACCACCACCACCACCAAAAACGATCGCGCCTACTCCCATCCCTTCAAGTAAAGGCGCAGTAGAGGAAAATTCATTCCAGCTAACAGAAATCCCTTGAGGTTGTAAGCGTTTTTCTAGCGCACCTTGGGCTTTGATAATATTTAGTAGAGACATCCCTTTTTGATGCCCCATTTTCAGCACTGTTAGCTGATTCTTCTGTGGTTCCTGTTTCTGTGGACTGGCAGAATTAGCCGCATTATTTGGGGTACAGGATGCGATCGCAAAACTCAAGCCCAAACCAATTACAAATAGTAGCACCAACGATCGCATTCCAGGTTGCTGAACAAGCTTTAACAACCTCCTCTGATTTATCCAAACTAAAAACTGATTCATCAATCGAGTGAACATAATTAATCCTTTGTTGCTTGCTTTATTCAGGTAAACAGGTTATACCAATTTGAAAAATAATTGCGACAGATGAATTCACACCAATGTAATTCCCAATCGAAAATCTAAAATCCCAAATCAAAAATGGTAGTAGATTTACCACTTATGGTCAGGAATCCAGTTGAAATTTTTATCTTTGACATCAATTTTTTTGGGAATAACTTTTAGCTTATAGAACGCATCCGCCATACGTTGTAACCCTGAGAGTGATTCGTCATTCACAGGTACTACTTGTCTAGTTCCACCACGTTTCTCAACAGTTTGCATTGTTGCCAAATCAATCTTGTACACCTTAGAAAGCAGTTTGGCAGAATCATTAGTGTTCTTGTTAGACCACTGAGCCGCCTTTTCTACCTCTTGCAAAATAATTTTTAAAAGGTCAGGATGGTCGCGTACAAAGTCTTGAGAAGCGTAATAAAAACCTGGACTTTCGATTGCGGCTTTGTCACCAAAGATAGTGCCATTGTCTGCAATTGAACGAGTGCGAATTTTTTGCTCGGCTTGAGCGGTATATGGGTCCCAAATTAACCACGCATCGATATCACCACGTTCAAATGCAGGTAAAGCTTCTGCTGGTGTGAGAAAAATAGGTTTAATGTCGTTATATGTTAAACCTACTTTTTCTAAAGCCCGTACTATGATGTAATGCTGACCGGAGCCTTTAGCAAAAGCAACTTTTTTACCTTTGAGATCGGCAACGGTTTTGATAGGTGAATTTTCCTTGACTAAAATTGGTGAACCCTTTGTACCACTACTGAGTGATGCAGCTACGCGCACAAATGGTTTATCACCTGCTTGAGCAAAAACGCTTCCTGTACCACCACCAGCACCAAAGACTATTGCACCTGCACCCATCCCATCAAGTAGGGGTGCTGTAGAAGAAAATTCATTCCAGGTGACAGAAATACCCTGAGGTTTTAAACGTTGCTCTAGGGTTCCTTGTGCTTTGAGAATATTTAGTAGTGCTACCCCTTTTTGATGCCCCATTTTCAGCACTGTTAGCTGACTTTTTTGGGGTTCTTGTTTCGGTGCCGTTACAGAGTTAGCGGCATTATTCGGGGTGCAAGATGCGATCGCAATGCTCAAGCCCAAACCAATTACAAATAGTAGAGCAAAAGCTTGTATGCCAGGTTGTTTCGTAAACTTCAATAAGCTTCTCTGATTTATCCAAGCTAAAAACTGATTCACAAGTCGATTTAACATCCTTCCTCCTTGGCGTTACATAAAAATTTGATTGGCATCCAAACAAGGGAATAATTTGTTATAAATAATTAAGAAGCACGAGCCTCAAATTAGAGAAAATCACTATGTTGAAAACCTATCTATGAATATTTTTTCTGAAATAATAAATTTAAACTTCAGGAAAAGTTTGAATGCAATTATTTAGCTGAGTGATAATACAATTAATCTGCCTAACGGCGTAGTGTTCGTGATAACTAAATTTGATAATATAAAAAATATTTTTATAAAGAATATTAAGTTTTAAATCTTCTTTTCCTTATTGGTTAACAGCAAAATTCATAACTATTATCGGAATAGTTATGCTCCTAAAAAATAATAATTAAAAGAGTATATAGCGTTTCCCGATCTCGTGAGTAAACCCGTAGGGGCACGGCAGTGCCCATTGGTGTCAACTTAACGCGAAATCGAGCGTCCGCCGGGAATTGAATTCCCGGCTCATAGCTAAAGTCATCTTCAAATGACTAAATATCGCCAAAAATCTCCAGTCTACTTCAGTAGACTTAAGCTATTAGCCAGGGAATTTATTCCCTGGCGGGCGACTCCCCTTCCAGCAACAAAAGTTTTGCGCTTCCCTCTTAACGATTCCTTCTATTTGCTTATTGACTAATAGAAGTGAGTTGAGGATTAGGAATATCAAGTAGGTAAGAAATTACCTCTTTACGCCAAGCATCGTATACTGGCTCGATGCCTTTAGTATTAGCACCATTGAAATTTTCAGCATCTTGCCAGCGCTGTTTAATATAAGGAGCGCGGCGTTGCTGAATTTCTTCATCGAGTTCTAGTAACTGTGCGGCGATTTCCGATTTTTCAGTCGGCGAGGCTTGCTCAAACTTTTTGCGCCACCAATTAGCGATCGTAATCCGATGAACCGCTTCATCATCATTGAAATGCTCTTTACTCTTCTGAGCTAATTCCTCGTCTCCAATTGTCGATGTCAGTTTATTGAACCAAACTTGGGGCAAGATGTAATGCTCATAGTGCAGTTCCCAGGCAACAAAACCTAGCCAATTGCGATAGGGTACATCTCCTAAAAACTCCCAATGGCGTTCAGCTTCCTTGCGGATATCGTCAATGGGATCGCGTCCGGTGAGGGCAATAATTCGTTCCCGAAAGGCGATCGCATGGGCCCCATCATCACCAATTTGTCTGCTTAAAATTAAATGCAAATCAGGGTCAGGAATCAACAAAATTGCCTTACTAGCAGCTTGCACAATAGACAAGTCGTGTCCACCTGTTGCAGCCCAGTACTGATAAAAACCTGCTTTTTCTTCTTCTGTTTCTGGGGGACGGCTAGCGTGTTCACGAGTCAGGGGAACGTGAGGCGCGTGCTTGCTAATCAATTTTTCTAGAGTTTCTTGTTCAAACTCTACATTCCAAGTCCGAGTTAGAGTTGCAGTCATAAAGTTTCTTTTTGGAAATTGGGCATGGGGCATTGGGAATTGAAAAGAGGCAGAGGGGCGGGGTGCGGAGGGGAAAACTCTTCTCCCTGCTCCCTGCTCCCTTGCTTCTTTCCCAGTCCCTAATCGTTAACACTCACAAGTTTGGGCAGTTTGGAGATGGGAATATCCAAGAAGTAAGAGAGTACTTCCCGGCGCCAGGCATCATAAATGACTGGCAAATCATCAACTTCAATACCAATAGCGCGGTTAGCTAGCTGCCAATGATCTTTAAGATAGGTACTGCGGCGGCGTTGACCTTCTTCATCTGCTTCTAGGACTTGTGCGACTAAATCCTCTTTCTCAGATGGCGAGGCTTTATCAAATTTACGCTGCCACCAATCCACAACTCCTAGACGGTGAACTGCTTCATCTGGCAAGATTCTCTCAGCAGCAAACTTTGCTGATTCTGGGTCATTGATTTTGCTAATCCGGCTGTTGAGCAAGAGCAGAGATACGATATGGAGTTCGTAGTGTAATTCAAAAGATAAGAAACCTTGCCAGTTACGAATGGGTAAATCTCCTTGATAATCCCAATGCTTTTGTACCTGCTTTTGGATATCATTTATAGGGTCATATCCAGATATAGCTTGCGCTCTGAGACGAGTATTTTGGGCGTGTGCGCCGTCATCTCCAAGTTGTCGGCTTAAAAACAGCTGTAATTCTGGGTCGGGAATTTGGTCTATTACTTTGGCACAAACTTGGACAATGAATAAATCATGGGCTGCACCAGCAACACGATATTGGTAGAAATTCTCTTTTTCTTCTGGTGTTACTGGTGGTCTGGGATCTTGCTGACGGGTTTTGGGAAGATGAGGAGCGTGCTTGTCAATCAGTTTGTTGAAAATTTCAACTTCTAATTCAGTTGTCCAAGCTGGACGTGTGAGGATTGCTGTCATATTTTTTTGGGGAATGGGAATTGGGGATTGGGGAAGGTGGGGCCCCCTCTGGGGATAAAGAGTAATGGGGATTGGGCATTGAAAAGAGGCACAGGGGCCGGGTGCGTGGGGCAGAGGGGAAAACTCTTCTCCCTTTCTCCCTGCTCCCTGCTCCCTTGCTTCTCTCCCAGTCCCTTGTTTAATCGTTAATACTCACGAGTTTTGGTAGTTTAGAAACAGGAATATCGAAGAAGTAAGATAATACCTCTTGTCGCCAAGTGTCGTAAATTACATCTCCTCCTTCGACTTCTACGCCGAGGGCACGACGGGTAATCTGTCCATGCTCCTTGAGGTAGGGATTGCGGCGACGTTGAACTTCTTCGTCTGCTTCTATCACCTGTGCGGCTAAATCAGCTTTTTCAGTTGGTGAGGCTTTGTCAAATTTACGGTGCCACCACTGCGCGACTCCTGCACGGTGGTATGTTTCGTCGGGAATGATTCTCTCTGTAGCAAAGCTTGATGAGACTGGATCGTACAGCCGTGACAGCCGCCGATTTAATACGCCAGGGGCAACAATATGATGTTCATAATGTAGTTCCCAGGCTAACCAACCTAACCAATCACGTATGGGCAAATCTCCCAAATAGTCCCAATGCTTTTGTACTTGTTTTTGAATATCGTCTATGGGGTCGTGGCCAAATAATACTTCTATACGCCGACGGGTATTTTCAGCGTGTGCGCCATCATCTCCAAGTTGCCGACTTAAAAATAGTTGCAATTCCGGGTCGGGAATTTTATCGATGATGTTGGCGACAACTTGCACAATAAATAGATCGTGAGCTGCTCCACCAACGCGGAAGGGGTAGAAATTATCTATTTCTTCTTTTGTAGCGATCGCTCTTTGTTCATGCAACCGCTTTTTCGGAATATGCGGAGCGTGCTTATCAATTAGTCTATCAATAGTTTCAGTTTCAAACTCAATTGTCCAAGCTGGACGTGTGAGAATTGCAGTCATGGTTTTTTCCTGTGTGTGAGTTTTAAATGAGACAAGCTATGCCCAATGCCTTAATTCGACTGGGAATTAGACGAGTTGCTCCAAGGAAGAATTCTGCCTTGGGGGTCGCTAGGCAAATTGTTACGACCCATAAATATTTTGGCTGACTGTTCTCTGACACCTGCTGGAGTGCCTCCGGGATTCCAACCAAGGGTTTCTCGGTATCCGCCTAACAATCCTGCTTTTATGAGAGTTTCTTCATCAACTTGCACAGACTCATCTGCCTGTGGAGCAACGAACAATGCGTCTACTGGACAATACAGTTCGCACATAAAGCAGGTTTGGCAGTCGCTTTTACGAGCAATTCTTGGTGGCCCGTCTGGCACTTTGTCAAAGACGTTGGTGGGACAAGCCGAAACGCAGATATTGCATTTAATACATCGAGATTCACTAACTAGTTCAATCACAGTGCTACTAACTCCCTCTCTTTAGCAGTAGTTTCTAGTTTTTGAGGCTTTACCCACACTCGATCTAAACCACCACTTAGTAATCGGTGGTATTGATTTGGATCTTGTTCAGGATAGTCTAAGTGTTTGTGCATACCGCGACTTTCTTTGCGTTCTAGGGCGCTAGAGTACATCCACCTGGCTGTTGCTACCATTGCAGTGGCTTCTCTAGCTTGAACAGCTTGATCTTCTGACACTCCTTGACTATTGCGAATTTCTTTCCAGAGGTGATTTAGGCGACCAAGAGATTCTGTTAATCCTTGCTCTGTACGGAATAGATTGCGATCGTAGGGGAATACTTCTGCTTGGACTGCTCGAATCACTTCTGAGGGAGCAAAGCTGCTACTGCTGGCGTTATTGGCAGACACTCCAGCTTCTCCAAGTCCGCGGACGGTGCGTTGATTGGCTTGAGTTCCCAGCTGGCGGGCGTAGTTGGCTGCTGCTTCACCTGCCCAATATCCTGAAGAGGTTGCCCAGGCGGCGTTATGACTACCACCACCGGTAAAGCCACCACAAATCAATTCTCGTGTTGCGGCATCACCAGCAGCATAGAGTCCGGGTACAGTGCTAGCACAGGTATAATCGGTAATCCGAATGCCGCCTGTACCGCGTACTGTTCCCTCTAGACGCAGAGTCACGGGGAAATGTTGGGTGAAGGGGTCGATACCCATACGGTCAAAGGGTAATAAGAAGTTGTGTTGGACAGTCCGCAACATCGCCTGAATTTCGGGAGTTGCTTTGTCTAGGCAAGCGTAAACAGGTTGGTTAAGCAGGGTACGGGCAATGATCGATCGCCCTTTTTGAGAACCTGCCCCTTCAATCTCTGTACCATCTTGGTAATAAAAGGTTGCCCAACGGTAGTAAGCGCCTTTGGTAACGGAAGAAAAAGCTGGCGATAGGGCGTAAGCATTGGAGAATTCCATTCCTGACATTTCTGCACCTGCTTCAGCTGCCATTAAGTAACCATCGCCTGTGAGAACGTTACAACCTAAAGCTTTACTGAGGAAGGCACAACCACCAGTAGCAATTACTACGGCTCCAGCTTTGACTGTCCAGCGATCGCCCGTTTGGCGACAAATACCTTTAGCACCTGCTACGACACCTTCTGTGTCTACCAGCAATTCTAAAGCTGGACTGTGGTCAAGTATTTTCACTCCTGCTCTAGTAATCTTTTTCCGCATCAAGCGCATATAATCATGAGCTTGTTGTAGCGATCGCCGATGGGGACGCCCTTCATCATCTACGGGAAAAGGATAGCCCCAATCTGACAGTTTATTCAGGTTTGTATAAGTCTGATCTAATACACGTTCCATCCAAGGACGCTCTGAGAGGAAACCTCCTAAAGCTTCCCGGCTCGCCATTGCTGCTTCCCGTTGTTGTGGGTCAGGTGGAACATACCAAACACCAGTCCCAGAAGGTGCTGTTGCTCCACTCGTACCGCAGTAGCCTTTATCTACGAGTACCACTCTTACCCCTTGAGCAGCAGCATTCCAAGCCGCCCAAGTTGCTGCTGGGCCACCGCCTATGACTAGAACATCAGTCTCTAAATTCAGTTGCGAAGTTGAACTATTGTCTGACTCAGATTGATATATACTCACGATTACACCTCCTAACTTACTGAATTGGGAATGGGGCATTGGGCATTGGGCATTGGTTATTGATTCTTCTTCCTCATCTCCCCAGTCCCCAGTCCCCAATCCCCAGTCCCTATCCTGCCACCAGTTCTAGCGATCGCACTCGTGGCATTACCTCCTCAGAAAAACGCCTCATCTCAGTCGCGAACGGCTGAAATTGCAGCATAAAGGTGCCGATTCCCACCCTGGTAAAGTCGGCAATGCGACCAGCAACGGTGTCATAGCTACCAACTAAGCCGGCAGCTGTGCCACCGTTACTTCCCACGCCAGGGTACTTGGCCAAATTCTTGAACATAACCACTTCGGAATCGACTCCTTTGAGAAGTTCTGAGCGATCGTCTTGTGCTACTACCATTGCTCGCAAGTTGTGATATTCTTCTTGGGCTTCTTCATCTGTGGGTCGAGCGATCGCAAATGCGGACATTGCAAAGCCCAGTGGTTTAGAGCGATCGCGCGGCTGTTTTGCAACTTGAGCAATGGTTTCTCGGATCACTTCTATAGGACGACCATTGAGAAAAAATACATCTGCCTCTTTTGCCGCTAATGCCTGCGCTGGTTCTGACTCACCTCCCACATACACGCGTGGATGAGGATCAGCTACGGGAGGAGGATTAAAGCTGAGATCGCTGATCTGAAAATAATCTCCTTGAAAGTTAACTCTTTCTCCACTCCACAGCGCCTTGACTACTCTGATCCACTCATTGGAATAGCGGTAACGCTCATCGTGGGGAAGAAAAGATATGCCTGATTTTTCCATTTCTGGCTTAAACCAAGCACTTACTAAATTGATTGCAAAACGCCCACCACTTATCGCATCAATACCTAATGCCATCTTCGCTAAGATTGCTGGATGAAAAAGTAAGGGCTTCACAGCGGCAATAATTTCGATAGAATTTGTGGCTTCGGCAAGAGCTGCTGCTGCTGTCCAAGTTTCCAGCTGATCTAGTTGTTGATTTCTGGGATTAATGATGTGTTCTGCGATCAAAGTTGTAGTAAACCCGCACCGTTCAGCCAACTGGATAAGATCCTTAGCTCGTGAATAACTGGCATCACGAGGTTCAAGAGGATGGTTCATTACGCCGCAGTTGCCGTAAACGGGAATCCAAATCCCGTAGCGTGGCTCAGACATAGCTTTCAAGAACCCTTGTAATGGACGCTAAAAGTTTACTTGGCACTAAATTTTGAGTTTATCGGATAACCCACCTAATTTACTGTGAATCTACGGTAAACCGACTAATATGCCGTAGTATACAGTTATGAGATTTGCATAGATTGTGGTAAAAAACAAGAGGTTATTAAAATTTATTGACATTACTCCTGAAGAGAGTTTAGTTTGTGGCGAAAACTTCTCAAAAAAATAAAGGACAAGAATTATACTTGTCCCCAATGCTTAAAATAACAGATTTTGCGTCGAATAGGTCAGACAAAAGGGACTAAGTATTGGGTATTAGGAAAACTCTTTCCCAATCCCCAGTCCCGAATCAAATTAATTCTCTGTACCCATAGGCCCATAAAATTGAAAGCGTCCAATGCCGAGAGATTGGCCAGCAGTTTTCTCACCAGAGGGAAAAGCCTTAACGTCAAATAAATAGACGCCATCATTAAAAGGATTTTCGTAAGTTTGCAGACCAATAGTAACCGTCTTACCTGGTGCTATAGGAGTATCAAAGGTTACTGTGATAGTCTGCTGTTTGTCGTTACCTTTTACGGTTGTGAGTGCCAACTTTGAACCTTCTTGATTGCGTGTGCCTTCAAAAGCAAAAGTATCTTTTTGATTGAATTCAATATCTTCAGCCCCTTGAATCTGGTTAAAAGTAACCTGCTGCAAGGGTTCCCCGGCTGTCGCTGGCACTTCCAGAGTGAAATAGTACGTCGTATTGGGAATACTTGTATCGCGGTATGGAGTACTGGCACTAACTAAACGCGGTGGTTCGGCAAAGGCAATCGTGCCATTGCTTAAGGTAACTGCATCGACTACCGAATGAGGTAGTAAATATAGTCCAGTGCTGACAACAAATAGAGTACTAAAAAAACGATTTACGTACTTCATAATTTATATTTTTACCTCAATGTTTTTTATCTAAGACTCAATAATTTCAGCCTTGCTTAAAATACCCATAATCAAGCCTGAGTAAAGCAATTATTACAGTCTCTAAAGTTAGTAAGTTAATTAAGCTTACCAACTATTTGTTATGCGGTTTTGCTGTAATTCTAACACGTGATTTCAAGTTGTCCAGGAATAAAAATGGATATTGAAATTTAAATTAAATTAGTAATTTTGAGCTAATTATTATTAGTAAATCCCTCAAAAGTCGATGATTTTATCGGACTTTTGTTGTAATCAAACACTCATAGATCGATACGTTTACCGTATTTTAACTAACTTAATACACTCATACATCGATATAGTTACCGTAGGATAAATAGCAAATTATTTTAAAAATTGATAATTTTATACAGTAGTAAATTTATCAATTGAATTACATATCAATATTTTTACTGAACTTATAATTAGTGAATTATGTTAAATGGGAAAGTGAATTACTACAGTAGTCTATCAATAAATAATTGATGGATAAATAAATTCCTTCCTTGTAAAGACGGCGTATCACGTCTTTATCTTTATAATGATTTATCGGATCTTTAGGCTCTACAATTTCCATCAAAAAACCTTAACTCATGTCTTGCACCTAGCCCTAGCGATTAGAAATTGCGGCTATACAAACAAAGTCCGCCTACGCGGACTAATGCAAAATCAAGGTTTTCAACCCGCGCAGGCGGTTTTTGCCTGTGTAGCCGCGACTTCCAGTGTAAGAGTGCAAGATATCAGTTAACTGAACCGTATTAATAGCGATTCTCGTTTACGTGAGGTACACCCGTAGGGGACTGCTCATTGGTGTCAACTTAACGTGAAAGTTAGCCTAGAACTAGCTCTTAGATTGCCTCGTTCCCAGTCTCCGACTGGGAATGCTCGTCGTTGAGGCTCCGCCTCCCTTACTGGCGGCAGAGCCACCAAAAGCAGCATTTCCAGCCGGAGGCTGGAAACGAGGTTTTATATCATGTCCGGCTAAACACTTGTCATTGCGTACTCCTTCGGAGAACCCGAAGGGTACGAAGCGTTAGCGTAGTGAAGCAATCCCAAAACCTTTGCGATTGCTTCGCTTTACTTCGTTGCGCTCGCAATGACATATCGTAAGTGATTTAGCGGACATGATATTAAAGGAGTTTCAGCTTAAGTTGACACTAATGGGCATACTGTGCCCCTACACCTTGCGATATATGTACCCTTGTGGCAAGGCTTTGCCTATGTTTGTGTAGCGACTAATTATATTGGTTAAATATTTTTGGAAAATCGGGATGTTCTCGATATTTCAGCCATTACCATTGTGAAAAAGGGTGTTTTACTAAATTGCTGTTGAAATATCTGGAATCATCAGAAACTTCTTGTCCAATCCAGGTTGGTAGTTCAATTTGTTGATTTTCATCACTGAGTTCAACTTCTGCTATGATCAATCCTTTATTAACACCATCAAACTCATCTATTTCCCAAATTAAACCACCCGACTCTATTTTATACCTGATTTTTTCGATAAAGGGACGTTCGCATAATGTCTCAAGTATTTCTTGAGCATCTTCAACAGGAATAGGATACTCAAACTCTAATCTTGAATATTTAATATTAGGGCCTTTAATGGTCAAATAACTTTTTTCTCCAATTATACGTATACGTACAGTCGCTTTATCTTGTGTGGCAATGTATCCTTGACGATATACACTACCTTCAGCTAATCCTCTCCAGCTATCTCCTCTCACTAAATATTTCCGCTCTATTTCTTTTGCCATTTTATTTACCAGATTATTTACTGAAAATTGGGCGCAGCCACTTGTCTTATGTAGACGTTTGGTTCAAGATTGTCTAATTGCCTTTAAAAAGCTGAAATAGTTAAATTAAGAACAGCCTTCGACATATTCGACTTCTGGCAATTTACCCGCTCGGAACTGAGTGACAAGCTTACCATCAGTTTCAAAGACTACACGGTAGTTTTGATCGGCGCGATCTTTGGGGATGAAAGTTAGGTAATGCCCGTTTTGGACGTATTTATGAGGTGTGACTTTAATTTGTCCTGGGTAAAGCGACTTGATTCGCGCTTCAGTGTCGCCAATTTTTGCACCTTTGAGGGTTGTAATCTGAGTATTTTGGCGCACATCTACTCTAGAAATATGACCTTTTGTCACCATGAACAAAAGATTTTTCGGTTCATTTTGTGGCTTAACATAATAGCAATTGTTATTTGGTGAATCACCTACTAGTTTAATACCAGCAGCTTTTGTTGCTTGGGGGACAGTCATGCCGATTTGTACTGCGCCGATGCCGTTGATAAACAGCTTTGATTGGCTTGTTAGTTTCGCCTGTGCTATAACTATGCTGATAGTTTGAGAAGAAATTGTTAGTATTACGGTGGCAAAAGTCAAGAATTTAATTTTGTTGTTCATAATTGGATATTTTCCTCGGTTAAATCGATAATTTCATCAAAGCAGAAGCTACGGACTAAATTTGCCAATTTTTCTGCCAAAACAGAATGAGCTTGTGGAATTTGCTCAATTAGTTGAAAAATTCTTTCAGCATCGACTTCAATAGCTGCTTGATTAAGTTCTGTTACCCATTGGGTAGGCATAAGGGTAATTGCAGAGCGAAGATGCACGATAGAAAATTGAATATTCTCTAGGTTGTTGTTTGTTAGATTTTCACTGTTCTCTTCTGCATATATATAACGCACCTGCAAATATTCAGCGATTTTTTCAAAAATCACTTGCTCACGAAATGGCTTACGAACCAAGTCGTTGCAACCTGCGGCTAAGATACTTGCCTGTTGTTCTTCAAAAGCACTGGCAGTTAGGGCAATAATTACGGTGCGGAGATTTGTAGTTGTATTTTTTTCCCTGGCTCTAATTTCTTTGGTTGCATCGTAGCCATTCATTACAGGCATCCGCATATCCATCCAAATTAAGTGAGGTTGCCAAGTATGCCAAATTGCGATCGCTTCTTGTCCATTATTCGCAGCCTGAATTTCAAAACCAATGCTACCAAGAAGTTGCACTATGAGATCGCGGTTTTCTTTACGGTCATCAACTACGAGAATACGGTAAGATGGCTGGTTTGCTGCCAGCTTGAGTACGCGTCCCTTATTTAATTTTGGTATAGCTTTTAAAGCTGCGGCTAAATTCACTTGGATATCAAAACTAAAAGTAGATCCTTGCCCAATCTGACTCGTCAAGTGAATATCGCCTCCCAGTAATCGCACAAATTGACGGCTAATAGTCAGTCCGAGTCCAGTTCCTTCCTTAGTTTGGATACCACTTGTTGTCTGAACAAAAGGCTGAAACAGGTTATTCATTTCTTCTAGTGCTATTCCCCGTCCAGTGTCTCGGATTTCAAAGTGTAGGGATGGGGAAGAGGCAGAGGGGCAGGGTGCGGGGGGCAGAGGAGAGGAATTTTCCCCCTGCTCCCTGCTCCCTAAGCTTACCCACAACGTTACTCCCCCAGTCTGAGTAAACTTGACGGCATTACCCAAAAGGTTTATGAGAACTTGACGGAGTTTACCTTCATCTGTTTGGATGTAGCGGGGGAGGTTAGGAGCCATTTCAAATTTAAGAAACAATTGCTTTGCCTGTGCCCGCACTTTGAACATTTCTTGTAGTGTTTGCAACAGCAGATATAGGTCAAAGTCTTCGGGGTTGAAAATGATTTGTCCAGCTTCAATTTTGGACATTTCCAAGACATCGTTAATTAAGTTGAGTAAGTGTTCTCCACTGCGGTTAATGGTAGTTAATGATTCACGCTGATTTGAGTTAAGGCTAGTGTCTCGCTCCATTAATTGGGAAAAACCCAGAATTGCATTCAAAGGGGTACGCAGTTCGTGACTCATGTTAGCGAGGAAAGCACTTTTGGCTCGGTTGGCAGTTTCCGCGGCTTCTTTGGCAATTCTCAGCGCTTCTTCTGCCTGGTGTCTAGCTCGACCGATCGCAATTATTTCACCTACCAGTTTCAATAGATTAATATCTTCTTGGTTCCAGGTTTTTGAGTAGTGAATCATCGCTGCACCAACAAATCCAACTACTTTGCCAGCATGAACCATTGGCACAGCGAGTATAGACTGAAACGACATACTTTCAAAAAGTATTCGCTCAGGTAAATGCAGGGGTAAATCTTCCACACAAGAGATTTGTCGATGCCTACCACGGAGAATCGGCTCGTAGAAATAGGGGAAAACATCTACAGGCGAACCTCTGGCAATATCAATTAATGGTGCAACATCTTCGCCACACCATTCATGGATCAGGTTGAATTCACGTTGATCATGGGAGCATTCAAAGATGCAACTGTGTTCAGCATCAATAAATTGAGCGATCGCTTGCAGTGTAAAATTAATTGCTGTTGCTAAATCTTGGTCAATAAATTGCCGAGAAATGCTGCTGATTAAACTTTCGGCTTGAGTACGACGTTGCAGGGCTGCTTCTGCTTGTTTGCGATCGTTAATATCACGAGCTACACCGACAATCTGAAAATTACCTTGGGCATCTTGTGTGCGAACTGCGTTACTAGTTAGCCAAACCCATCCTCGACTACGATGTTTAGCACGGTATTCAGTCCCCGAAATTCCCTCACCTGTTGCCAGAATACTTTGGGCGACTTCTTGACATTTTGGCACATCATCGGGATGAGTAAATAATGCCAAGGAATTACCCTCTATTTCGCTGGGGGCATATCCGGTGGTATTCAAGATATTAGGAGAAATATAGTTGAATACCCCGTCAGGAGTGAGAACAAATAGCACATCGTTGACCTTTTCCACGATGGTGCGAAACTTTAACTCGCTTTGCTGTAAGGCGGCTTCCGCTTGTTTCCGTTCCAATTCGGCACCGGCACGGGCGGCAAAAATTTTCACAATCAGTTCCCGTCCCGGATCGGGCTTCATGGGTTTGATATCAATCACTGCTAGATGTCCAATGATTTCGCCGGATGAACTGGTGAGGGGAACGCCAAAAAAACTTTCGGCATTCATCTTCACTAAATCGGCATCTTCTGGGAAAGTAATTTGTACTGCTTGAGGGTAGTGACACATTTTACCTTGCAAGGTGTATTCGCAAGGAGTACCCTGCAACTCATACTCCAAGTTATCGTTAATAGCCCCTGAAGACCAAAATGCCAAAGTGCGGACTCTCGTTTTTAACTCATCATCAAACTCAGTCACTAGAGCATATTGAACTTGTAATACTTCAGCAAGGTAACGAACGCAGGAATTGAAAAATTCATTGCCTGTTTTCGCTGCTGTACCCTCAACAATTAAGCGTAAAGCTTGCTCTTGCTGTTTGCGTTCTGTGGCATCAGTGCCGACTGAAAGTATTTCGATCAAGTTTCCTTGGGCATCTAAAATGGGTTTATTAGCCCAGACTATCCAGACGCGATCGCCATTTTTACATAAATTTTCGTTTTCGTTAAATAGATAGTTTTCTGGGTGCTGACAAATATCAACCATTAATGTCTGCAAATCGCGCCCAGAAGTTTCGGTTTCTGGAACAATTGTGCCAATAACATTACGTCCGATAATTTCATCTAAATCAAAACTAAAAAGCCTTTGACCGTAGTCATTTAAAAATATGATGTCACCATTGCCATCCCAACGCAAAATTATACAGTTTGCTGTTTGCACCAAATCGCGGTACTGGGCTTCGCTTTGGCGTAACGCTTCCTCGGTGCGTTTACGAGCCGTAATATCCCGCACTATTGCCAAAATGTGTCGCTTGCCATTGTAGATGCAAGTTGTTCCTTTGACTTCCACATTTATTAAAGTGCCATCTTTGCAGATATCAACTGCTTGCCCATAAAATTGCTCACCAGCTCGTGTTTTTTCGACAAACTCCAGGAAGACGGAATGTGAGTCTGGATGAATATAAACAGATGGATGTAAACTCAGAAATTCTTCATAAGAGTAACCGTGCATTTGACAAGCCGCCGGATTAACTTCGGTGACTTTTTCAGTCTCTATTTCAGTAATAAATAGTCCATCATTAATTGCTTCAAAAATACTGCGGTATTGTAATTCGCTTTGTCGCAGTGCTACTTCTGCCCTTTGGCGCTGGGTGATGTCGCGGAAACTCCACACTCTACCAATTATCTGTTCGCCGATGCGCTGAGGACAAGAGTAGCGCTCAAATACTCTGCCATCTTCTAGTTCTAACCAGTCGTAACTAACTAATTCTGGCTGTGAGTATAATTCTCGGACTCGTTGCAAAAAAACATCAGGATCTTTTAGCTGGTTTGCCAGATATCCTAGTCGCTGAGGATGATCTGGTTCTGTCAAAAGTTCTGGTGGAATTGACCACATTTCTAAGAACTTTTGGTTATAACTAGTGATATTACTTGAGCTATCGACTACTAAGATACCGTCTTGAATCGATTCAAAGATCGCGCTTAATAAAGATAGAGAATTTTCTAAAGCTACTTGGGTTTGTTTGCGTTCGCTAAGATCCCGTCCTAAAACTACCAAAGCTTTGCGTTTACCATCTTGGTGAAATAGGGGAGCTTTAATCATATCTAAACTGCTCATTGTCCCATCAGGGCGAGAGATAGCCTCTTCTACCCGATGCACACATCCCAATTGCCAAGCTTGTTCATCTGTTTGATTGCAGTTGAGCAAAGCATCATGATAAAAATTGCTAAATTCTGCTAATTCTGAGTCTGTTTTACCTTGATAATCAACGCCTTGTAGCTCTAAAAATTCGAGGTTAGCCTGGTTTGACAGCAGCCATTTTCCCTCGCCGTCTTTTAAACAGATAATATCGGGTGTAGCGTTAATTAATGTCTGCAACCGCTCCTCAATCTCTTGCAAAGACTCTTGAGTTTGTTGAGTCAGCGTGATATCTCGAATTACTAGTATTGCACAGCGATCGCCAGTCAATTCAGTACAGCTACCGGAAATTTGTAGCGTTATTTGCTCATCTTGCTGCAACTGATAATTTGTTGTTTCATACTCTCCATTGAGAACCTGTATATCAGGATAACAGGGTAAAGCAACTGGTTGTCCTACTTGTGTGAGAGGTAGTAAGTCAGTTAACTTTACACCACAAACATTGCTGTGAGGTTGGTTTACCAGAGACTCAAAGCTAGAATTACACCATTGAATGAGTCGGTCTTCTCCTACCCAGACTACAGCATCAGCGATCGCACCCAGCGTTACTTCCATTTTGTTCACAATGGCTTGCAATTGCTTTACTTGCTCTAGCTGTTGTGTACTCATCAACGACTCCTCTTAAATAATTCGTAATTATTATGAGCTAAATACTTTACAAATTAACAATTACGTGCTAATAACAGCACTAATAAATCTGTATAGTGATTCTATCCTTAGTTGATCGCTGGAATGTTCGACTACAGCAAAACTACATACTCTCTTCAAAATTTTACAAAAATGCGTAGGTGTAGCTAGTAGTCTGTCAATAAATTAGGACTTATGCAAAACCACACGGTATAGGGGCAATTCATAAATTGCCCCTACCAGAAAATCACTCTTTTCGGCTATTGTTTGCCTAAGTCCTGTAAATAATTGGATAAATTACCTGTAGAGACGGCGATTTATCGCGTCTCTCTAACAGTCATAATTAATGGGACAGACCACTAGCGGTAGAGACAAGCGATCGCGACAACAATATTACTGATAGAATATCCAAAATGCGAGAACTTTACCCAGCGATCGAGCCTTACTTAGAAGGTAGCTTACAGGTTTCCGACCTTCATACCATTCATTTTGAAGAGTCAGGAAACCCCCAAGGTCAACCCATCGTTTTGCTGCATGGGGGCCCTGGTGGTGGATGTCCAGCTTTTTATCGGCAATATTTCCACCCAGAAAAATGGCGGTTAGTGATGTTTGACCAGCGCGGTTGTGGTCAAAGTACACCCCATGCTGAATTACGAGAAAACACCACTTGGGATTTAGTCAGTGATATTGAAAAACTGCGCCAACATTTAGGTATAGAAAAGTGGGCGGTTTTTGGTGGTAGTTGGGGTAGCACTTTATCATTAGCCTACAGTCAAACCCATCCTTCTCGCTGCACGGCATTAATTCTGCGTGGAATCTTCATGCTGAGGCAAAAAGAGTTGCGCTGGTTTTACCAAGAGGGTACTAGCTATATTTTTCCTGATGCTTGGGAAGAATATCTCAAACCAATTCCCATAGACGAACGTGACGATCTGATCGCAGGATATTACAAACGCTTAACCAGTCCAGATTTAGAAATTCAATTAACAGCAGCGCGTGCTTGGTCAATTTGGGAAGGCAGTACCAGTAGACTATTCTTAGACCCAGAACTGATGCAAAAGTTTGGCGAAAGTGAATTTGCTTCAGCTTTCGCACGGATTGAATGCCATTATTTTATGAATAAGGGATTTTTAGAAACAGAAGATCAATTACTCTTAAATGTAGACCGTATCCGCCATATTCCGGCTGTAATTGTTCAGGGACGCTATGATATAGTCTGCCCAATGATCTCAGCTTGGGAATTACATAGCGCTTGGCCAGAAGCCGAATTTATAGTGGTTCCTGATGCCGGACATTCGATGAGTGAACCAGGAATTCGTAGTGCTTTGATTGAAGCAACAGATAATATTTAATTCAGTTTAACATAAAAACGAAGTTGGACTCAAAAGTTGATAAAACTACCTTATGCAAGACTATAAACAAGAAATAAATGCCAGAGGTTCTATAGATTTAGAACAGCGAAAAAATTGGTATTCTCCCGTTGCTGATATTTATTACAACGCCAGACCACAATATCCAAAGCAACTGATCGAGCGGTCTGTTGTTTTAGCCCAACTTGACTCAGATGCATCGATTCTTGAAGTCGGTTGTGGTCCAGGAAATGCCACGGTAGCTTTTGCTCAATTTGGTTTTTCAATGACGTGTATTGAGCCAAACCAGGATTTTTATCACTTGGCACAACGCAACTGTGCAACCTATTCAAACGTTGCAATCCATAACACCTCATTTGAGGAGTGGGAACTGGAAGCAAAACAGTTCAATGCCGTTCTATCTGCTAATGCCTTTCACTGGATACCGTCAGAAATTCGGTATGCCAAGGCAGCGACGGCATTACACGAGAACGAGTTTCTCATCCTGCTATGGAATCTGAGACCTGAACTGAAATACGAAGTTTACCAAGCCATCTTTGAAGTATATCAAGCCTATGCTCCCTCACTTGTCCGGTATGAAGGTGCAGAAACTCAAGCGGAAATTTTGAGAGGGTTTGAAGAAGACATTCTAGACTCTGGTTACTTTAAGGAGTTGGTGACTGAGCAAATTGCGTGTGAGGTGACATACAGCATCGATGACTACCTTAAGCTATTAAGTACCATGAGCAGACTGGAGCCAAAGGCGAAGGAGTTGCTATTTGCAGGATTGCGGGAAAACCTGAGGAACTTTGGAGACAGTGTAAATCTCTCGTTTCTTTCTGCTGTTCACGTTGCCCGAAAAGATGGATAAGCTGTTGAATTCGTTATGTAATGATGCAGCAGAACAAGTGATTGGAGCGGACGTATATAACCCTTGTGAAATTGGAAACTTATACTGTATATAAGCATCAGTGTAAGTAGTTCACTACAAAAAAAGATATGCGAATTCTAATTGTCCAAAGCAGTATGTTGTTACTCCTAACTGCGTTGACAACTGGCTGTGTCGGTTCTTCCTCTGTTACAAAACAGCCGCAAGCCTTGCCAGCAAGCACCGAACAACCAACAAAAGAAGCTGTGTTGTCTTCAACACCTACACAGACTGCAAAACCTATAGAGCATTCCACCCCTGAAGCCACTATTGCCACAAATCCGACGCGCTGTGAAACTAGTCAATTGTCAGTGCGCCGAGTCTCCGAAGATGCTGGCGTTGGGAATGTTGCACTCACCTACGCCTTCACCAATAACGGCTCATCTCCTTGCACCCTCAACGGTTATCCAGGATTGGCACTACTGGATGTAAAAGATCAACCCTTACAGGGAATTAAAGTTATTCGCTCGAAGGGTACTTACTTTTCGAGTAAGCAACCTCGACAACAAGTAACTCTAGCTCCTGGAAAACAAGCCTCATTTCAGATAGCATATAACCATGTTAGTTCCCCACAGGAACGCTGCCCAATATCTAGTAAAATCGAAATCACGCCTCCGAATACCTCCCAAAACCTTACCCTTGCAGAAGAAATCAAGCCTTGTACAGGCAAAGTTAGAGTGACTCCAGTACGTTCTGTTGCCACTCAACCCTAATAAATTTCTGTAATTTACTCAAATACCCAGAAAAAGCATAAATTTAATCAAAGCCTCTGATAAGTTCACTATTGTACTAATCACAAAGGTTAAAAAATTCTATGGAAGGAATTGATGTTGCCGATCAAGACGGCAGAGTAGATTGGACAGCAGTAAAAAACTCTGGTAAAACTTTTGCCTTTGTCAAAGCTACAGAAGGAGCTAGCATAAAAGACTCTGCTTTTGCTCATCACTGGCAGACCACGAAAGCTGCTGGTATTATTCGGGGTGCTTATCATTTCTTTCATCCCCATACATCTGACCCAGTTCAGCAAGCGAAGGAATTCTTAAAAACATTGGGCAAATTAGAATCAGGAGACTTACCACCAGTTCTGGATGTAGAGATAACTGATAAAGTAAGTAGCCAAGCAGTAATTAGTGCAGCAAAGCTGTGGTTAGCAGAGGTAGAAAAAGCCCTTTTACAACAAACAAAAAAACCAATCAAACCAATTATTTATACCTTCCCTAGTTTCTGGTCAGAAATAGGTAATCCATCAGATTTTGCTAGTTATCCGTTATGGATTGCCCACTACGGAGTCAAAAACCCAAGTATTCCTAGTGCTTGGCAGGGGCAATACTTAATTCATCAATATGAAGGTGATATATCTGGTGTAACTGGTGTTAGTGGTCGAGCCGATTTGAATAGATTTAATGGATTGCAGCTAGGAGATTCTGGGCTAAGAGTAAAACAATTACAACAGCAATTAAAAGATATTGGATTATATACTGATGCCATTGATGGCCATTTTTCTGAGTCAGTTAAAAATGCAGTTGTTAGTTTTCAAACATCTAAGAAATTACAGGCTGATGGAATTGTTGGTATAAAAACTTGGGTAAGTTTATTATGGATTTAAAACTGATTTACACTCAATAAATAGACGCATATTCACTATCAAATGAGTGCATCCTACTGGCGTGTCAAGGCTAAAATGTTGCTCCTGGCGGCAGAGCCTTTAGGATGGCATTCCTAGCTGTAGGGTGTGTTATGCCGTAGGCTAACGCACCTGAGATTGTTGACTATATTGGGAGCGGGTTTTAGCCTTTGTCTTAGTAGTTCATTTGTCCATGTTGAAAGGGCTGTGCCATAGCCCCATAATTCTCAATGAAAAAGCTTTTTTTGTTAGCTTGAATGTACAAATCAGGTATCTTAATTAAAATAATTTCAACTACTAATTCTTCAATTGAGTTGAAGATAGCTCATCAACAACATCAAACCATATAGGAGATTTATCGTCAGGGGAACCGTTGTAGTTGGCAGTCATTTCTTCTCCTACTTCGATATCTCGGTAGGCAATATACTCTACTTCTCGTTCAGCAAATTTTTTCACATAATAAGTATTGGGATAGTAAGAATGATTAATCAGGGACACTAAACCAAAGGCGAAGGCTGCTGCTTTATCTTCCCAATCGTAGTAATAGTTACCCAAAATTGTTTGATCGAGCAATTTAACCTCTTCTGAGGGTATAACAAGTACTGGCGCTCTTTCAATGAGTTCTCCTTTTAAAAAGCGCTTCTGTGCGAAGACACCTCGACCTTTGATGTTTGTATTAGCAACAATTAACATTCCAACTAATCTCCTAAGATTATTTAGTTTATTACTTTGCCATAATCTAAAAGAATCATTTCAACTGTCCCTTTTAGATCATGGCGATCAACTCATATACAAATATATAGTGTTATCCCTGCTCTACTGGATCTATATATGTGTACTTCTTACCTGCCCAATTTTGCACTGTAGCTGTGCCTTTCTCATAAGCAAGTAGAGTCTCGGCTTGAATGGGGACTTTGCCACCACCACCAGGAGCATCAATTACATAGGTTGGTACAGCGTACCCAGTAGTATGACCGCGCAATTGAGAAATTAAATCCAGTCCGGTTTGAACACTTGTTCGCAGATGTGCAGTGCCAACAACTGGGTCGCATTGGTAAAGATAATAGGGACGCACACGCAGCTTGAGAAGACCGTGAAATAGATTTTTGAGGGCTTTTTCAGAATCATTCACACCTTTTAACAGCACGGTTTGACTGCCTAGAGGAATGCCACCATCAGCGAGGCGATCGCAAGCTTGTGCCACTTCTGGGGTAAGTTCCCGCACATGACAAAAATGCAAAGACAGCCACACACGATGTTTCCGAAGCAAGGCAACCAGTTCTGGTGTAATTCGCTGCGGCAAAAAACTCGGCACACGAGAACCAATTCTGATAAATTCAATGTGCTTAATAGCACGCAGTCGCCCAAGCAAATTGTCTAAAGGTTCATCAGACATCAACAAAGGATCGCCACCAGAAATTAGCACATCACGGATTTCGGTGTGTTCTTCTAAGTAAGTGGCGATCGCATCCAAGCGCCGCGTTACTGGGTACATCTCACCTTGGCTCACCAAACGAGAGCGGGTGCAGTAACGACAATAAGCAGCGCATGTATCTAAGGCAAGGAGCAACACGCGATCGGGGTAACGGTGTACAAGTCCTGGTACTGGGGTGTCGTTGTCTTCACCGCATGGATCTACCATGTCTGCTGTACTGACGATTAGTTCTTCTTGCCGTGGTATCACTTGTAACCGTAGTGGGCACAGGGGATCTTCTGGATCGAGTAGTGATGCAAAGTATGGTGTTACGGCGACAGCAAACTTTTCTGGTGCGATTAAAAGTCCCTGTTCTTCGGTAGCACTCAGCTTTAGTAACCGCTGAAAGTGTTCCAGCTTAGTCAACCGATGCCGCATTTGCCAACGCCAATCGTTCCAGCGTTCCTGGTTGTAAGTCTCTCCCAAAATCTGACAAATTTCTGCACACCGAACATCGCTCACTAGAGGATCTAGAGTAGTCTTTTTGATCATGATTAGAACTAAAGCTGAGAATAATAAACCAATCACAGCCTAGTTTGTTTAGCTACATTAGTCGATAGAAGAGAAAAATATTGACAAATGTTACCCTTATCTAAATCAATAGAGAAAAAGCCCTTAAGGAGAATTCACACTGAATTTATAGGGATGAATAACCATGATTGAGTTCATAAAGTTTACTCGCAGTTAATACCGTTTCACTTTAATAATGATACAAATACATTGGTAGAGGTACAGCAATTGGTATAAGTCCCAAAGTTACAGGCTTTGTGTAACTAAGAAATAAGAATTAAATAACATACAATTTATGTCCCTGGTTTACCTCACCCTCAGTCCCTCTCCTTATAAAGGAGAGGGAAGCTAGCAAAAAAGTTGTAGGTTGGGGAGCCACTGCGTTCATTGGTGTCAACTTAACGTGAAAGCAAGTCTAGAACTAGCTTTTAGATTGCCTCGTTCCCAGTCTCCGACTGGGAATGCTTGTCTTTGAGGCTCCGCCTCTCTTTACTGGCGGCAGAGACACCAGGAGCAGCATTTCTAGCGTCCGGCTGGAAACGAGGTTTTAAAGGAGTTTCAGCTTAAGTTGACACCAATGCACTGCGTTGCGCGGGCTCCCCGCTTTGTAGCAAGTAGCGTTGGAGGCTTTGCCAAAGCCAACATACTGATATAGGTTGGGTGGAGCGGAGCGCAACCCAACCTACGTCTCTACTACCAGTGCCATCCACCGAGGTTCTACGGAATCAACTGATCTGCGCGTAGTTGCTCGAACAGGTCAAAAAATGACTCGTCCGTTTTCTGGTATATGGAGAAGCCGAGTTTGCGGCTCTTCGACATGTCAGTCATGACTTCAATCGGACGCCCAAGATCGAGATCGGTGTGCCATGCAGACGATAGACGGCTCAGATCCGGCTCGGCGAGGTCATGCTGCTTTGCGATCTCGCGCCAGACAGCACCTTCATTCGCCATTTCGACTTCGAGCGGGTGGATTGTGCCGTCGAAGCCGATGGGATCGATGCCGAACCAGTCAGCAAGCCGCCCCCACAACCATATCCAGCGAAAGATGTCGCCATTGACGACGTTAAACGCCTCGTTGTGGGCCGCTTCGGTCTTCGCCGCCCAGACTAGGTGCTTCGCCAGCACCCGTGCGTCGGTTATGTCGGAGATGCCCTTCCACTGCGCTTCCGAACCTGGCCAGCGGAACGGGCGCCCGGTTTCCTTGCAGATCGCAGCATACACGGCCAGCGTCGTGCCGAGGTTCATCAAATTGCCGACCGCCTTTCCAATGACAGTGTGAGGGCGATGAATGCTCCAGGTGAAACCGTCACGGGCGGCGGCGGCATAGACCTCATCTTCCTGAGCATAATAGAAATTTTCGATGTCGAGCCGGGGCTGCTCCTCGCGCAATGGAGTTTCTGGCAGCGATCCGCCTCTAGCGTATGCATCGAATGGCCCGAGATAGTGCTTGAGGCCGGTGACGAGGGCGACGTGCTGCACTGAGTCCTTCGGTGACAGAACATCCAGCAGATTGCGAACCATCGTGCCGTTGACCCTGACATTCTCAGCCTCAGTCGCATTACGCATCCACGTCGTGATGAAGATGTGCGTTGGAGCAATGTCTGACAGCGCAGTTTTCAGGCTAGCTAGATCGAGCAGATCGGCAGTAACAGGGCGTAACCCTGCCACCCCTTTTTTAAGATTTCGGGCCAACCCATAGGTCGTCCATCCATTCGCGATCAGTTCTCTCGCAAGATTACTGCCGATGATGCCGCTCGCGCCCACAACTAAGGCTGTCCCATCCATGTCGTGTCTCCAGTAGGGAAATTTTCTATAGCAATCCTAAGCCCCAAATTTCTAGGCTTAGTATAAATAACATATAAAAAAGACAGGCAAAATGCCTGTCCCATAAGTAATGATTTAGCAAAGAATTTAGAAATTCATCTCAGCAGCTTGGACTTTTTCAACCTGCTTCTTCTTCAGCACAAGCATAACTTGGGCTAACATTACAAGAGCGATGAACGCAATCATCCATTTGACTCTAGAGGCGTCTTGTAATACGATTTCTGCATCTTGTTGACCGAATCCACCGACATTCGGGTTGCTGGTCAAAGCATCACCAGTCTTAACTGTTTGCCCTTCGGAAACAAGCAATTCTGGCCCTAAAGGAATCGTATCAACGACAACATCACCAGATTCAGGTTGAATGTTGACTAGATATTTGACGTTACCATCTTCATCTTCCTCTTTGGCAATCTTGGTAATTGTGCCAGTAGCGGAAGCGTTGTAAACAGTGTTATTGCTCTTTTCGCCAGTGGGATAAACTTGTCCGCGTCCTCGGTTAGCACCCAGGTGAACTGAATATTTACCAAAGTGGATGTTTTTATCGGTTGCGGGGTTGGGAGAAAGAACAGGGAAGACGATTTCCTGATACTGTTCACCTGGTAAGGGGCCGACGATGACGACGTTTTCTTTGTCTTCACTGTAGGATTGGTAAGGAGTGTCGCCAACTTCTTCTTTAAGTTCTTCAGAAAGACGATCTTCGGGAGCAATCTTAAAGCCTTCAGGTAGCATCAGTACAGCACCGACGTTCAAGCCAACCTTAGAACCATCGGCACCAACCTGCTGGGCGCTAAGATCGTAGGGAATTTTCACCACAGCTTTGAATACAGTGTCAGGTAGCACCGATTGGGGAACTTCCACTTCTGCCGGCTTGGCTGCTAGGTGACAGTTGGCACAAACAATCCGCCCGGTTGGTTCGCGGGGGGTTTCGGGATAGGTTTGCTGTGCCCAAAAGGGATAGGCGGCAGCTGACTGGGGAAGGGCTAGATCGCTGGTGAAGTAAAATGTCACAGTAGCGATCGCTATGAGCAATGTTTTTACAATCGCTCTAGCGCTGCGAGTTAACCTCGCTGTCAGGAAAACATTTCTCATCTCTAATAAGGGCAACGATTGAATTAGTCATTAGTCATTGGTTATTAGTCATTGGTCATTAGTCATTAAGCCTTAAACAAAGGACAAATGACTAAGGACTAAGGACAAAATGATTAAGCCCACCAAGCTGCGTCGCCGGTGCGGAAGTCGGTTTCAGTCCAAGGGGTCAAAACGATTTTGTCGTCTTTTACATTGGTATGGGCTAAAGGTAAAGACAGGGGTGCTGGGCCCCGAACAACCTTACCAGTTTCGTCATACTGGGAACCATGACAAGGACACTTAAACTTGTTCTCTGCAACATTCCAGGGGACTACACAACCTAAGTGGGTGCAGATGGCGTTAATGCCATAATCTTTGATCGCTTCTTTGCTGTCTACCACAATATAAGTAGGATCTCCCTTTAGCCCTTGGACTAGGTTGCGATCGCCTGTATTCCGGTTTTCTAGAAATTTAGTGACACTAACATCGTTACCTAGCTCGTCTTTTGCCGTTACACCGCCACCGGCACCACCAGTAGCGGGAGGAATAAAGTACTTGACAACGGGATACAATGCACCCAGAGCCACTCCGGTGACAGTCCCAAAAGTGAGCAGATTCATGAACTGACGACGCCCCATATCGGGCACGTCTGCTGATTCAGAAAATTGAGCCATAATCTACGCGCTCTTTGTGTATTTTGTTAAGCATTTTGACAAAAGTACTAGTACTTGAGCAACTCTTGTCTAAGTCGAAATGCTAGCGCTCACAACGATGCCATAATTCTTTGTTCCAAGATATAAAAAGCATCTTTTCTGTTAGCATTACATTTCTTTATATCCTTATCATACTGGAGTCACGGAACTTAACATTATAACTAAATGTAAAATCTGATTGAGAAAAGCTATGACAGGACAGGAATTACGTCAGATATTGCTTGATAAGTGGGGATATTCTTACGATGTCCAGTTTCGGCGGGCACAGGGAAAGATATTTTTGCAAGTAATGTGGAAATATTTGGAGCAAGCTTCTTTTCCCTTGAGTGAGGTGGAGTACCAAGAACATCTCGATAGCATTGCCAATTATCTTCATGCCTTGGGTGGATCAACACAGGTACAAACATTTATTGCCCAAACCCGCGATCGCCCCCGGCTCGGCAAAGCTGTTAGCATTCCTCTAGATTTAGGCGAACGTTCTTCGGAATGGATATTGTGATCGAGTTTTCTTACTTTTTCCTCTCTGGTAATAGCTAATTAAACTGATTTCAGGCAATTCTCCTTGTCTGAATTTTTAAATTAATATTCACAACTTTTTGATTTACAAAACCGCTCATCTTAGCTATGCACTCACCAAATCTGATCTCACTCTCCTCGCTCACCCCTTCACTACTGACTTCTTTAGAAACGTGCAGTGATGAATCGGTGTATGCTCCCGGCTATATTCAGCCGCATGGACTGTTGCTGATACTGCAAGAGCCACACCTGAGAATCTTGCAGATTAGTGAAAACGTGGAACAGTTTTTTGGGATTTCGGCAGAAGCATTACTGGGTCAACCATTACAACGGTTGTTTTCTGGCGATCAAGTGCAGCAACTTGCTGGGTATCTAGCTCAAGATAACTTGGAGCTTTGCAATCCGTTTGGGCTAAAAACGCGGCGGAGGGTTGCTCAGACTGATTGGCAACTGAAAAATCAAACATTTAGAGGTGTGATGTATCGGATGGTAGATGGGTTGATTCTGGAACTAGAACCTCAGCAATCCAGCAACAGCAGCCATTCAACCCAGTTCTATCACCGCTTGCAAGGGGCGATCGCGAAGCGCTGCTGCGTTGTGGTCTCTGAAAGAGAAGCCTCTTTGCAAGGAGAAGCGCAGATTGCAAATCTAACCCAAACTCAAGGAAGCGATAAATAAATGTAAAAAAAGCATTAATTTAGAATCGTTCTAATTGCTCATTTCAGGATAGTAAACTATGAATTATCCATTTCCCGGAATGAATCCTTATTTAGAAAATCCTGTGTTTTGGTCAGAAGTACATCATCGATTGATAAGAGCGATCGCAGATACTATTGAGCAAAATATTCCCCCACAGTATCGAGTTGCAATTGAACAACGTACTTATTTAAGTGATGACTTCGACTCTGTATTAGTTGGTATACCCGATGTTTCGGTTTTTTCTCAACGAAAATTACCACAGCAATACTCATCAACCACTACCCACAAAGAAACATCAGAAGGTATCACAGTGATGATACCTTTACCTGAACATATTACGGAAAATTACTTAGAAGTTCGAGAAGTTTCTACGGTTTTTTTGAATTGTTACTATTCCCCATTCCTCTATGGCTAATTTACTTAAATCTCCTTCGGAAACGAATATCCTCGTCGTAGACGATACCCCTGATAATCTACGGTTGTTAGCCAAAATACTAGAGTTACAGGGTTATACCATTCGTAAATCCATCAACGGGAGAATGGCATTACAAGCCGCCGAACGACATCCGCCGGATCTGATTCTGCTTGACATTAATATGCCCGAAATGAATGGCTATGAGGTTTGTCAACAGTTGAAAGCATCAAAAACAACAGATCAAATTCCGATTATTTTTATTAGTGCCCTTGACCAAATCAATGATAAATTGCAAGCTTTTGAATTGGGCGGACAAGACTATATCACCAAGCCATTTCAAGAACTTGAAGTGCTAATGCGAGTCAGAAACCAGTTACTTATCAAACAGCAACATCAAGAACTTATTGAGCAAAATCAACGCCTAAAGCATGAAATTCAGGAACGCCTGAAGGCTGAAGCAGAGGTAAGGCAGCTATCTTTAACTGATGAATTGACAGGACTATATAATCGACGTGGTTTCTTTTGGCTGGCAAATCAGCAATTCAAAATTTCTAAACATAGACAAACCTTCTCCTGTCTTTTTTTTGTTGATTTAGATGGTTTAAAGCATATTAATGACTCTCTAGGGCATGAAACCGGAGATAGAATGCTTATTAACATAGCCCAATTACTAAAACAAAGCTTCCGTGAGTCGGATATTGTTGCCCGTATAGGAGGAGATGAGTTTGTCATATTTGTTTCTGTCTGCTCTACCCATAATACAGATGAATTTTCTCCGCGATTGCAAGCAAATATTGATCGCTTTAATCAAGAGCATAATTACTCATATCAACTATCTATAAGTATTGGTGCCACCCAATGTGCTTTAAATGAAAACGTTTCATTAGAACAATTGATAGAAGAGGCTGACAAGGTAATGTATGAGCATAAACGTGCTAAACGTCTCGTAACTTAACAAAACATAAATATTGGCATCAGTTGCCAGAATTGAATTCTGAATTCTGTATAACTGGTGAGTCAAGGCTTTGATTAAAACTTTTTACCTATTCTCTATTACTTATAGGACTTACGCAAAATATCTTTCTTTGTGCCCTCTGTGCCTCTGCGGTAGCCTGCGGCAAGCCACTTCGTGTCTACGTTATTTTGTAACTCGTGCGTAAGTCCTAACTTATTCCAAATGTTATTTCCCCGTGAGCTTTACTAACCCCACACCGCCGAAATAAAGCGCTAAAACTGCTCCCGCTAAAAGACTTTGAGTTAGGGGGTCAGTAGAAGGTGTCAGGACGGCTCCTAAAACCACTGCTCCCATAATCACGTAACGCCAACCAGAAACCATCTGTTGAGAGGAGACAATATTCAAATTACCGAGCAACAGTTGGATGATGGGAATTTGAAATGCTAAACCAGTGCTGAATAACAGTAGCAGCACAAATTCAAAATATTTATCAATTGACCAAAGTTGTTCAACTACATCTGCTCCGTAGCTGATGAAAAATTTCAATGCGGCGGGGATAAGAAGTAAATAGGCAAATACCAAACCCGCTGCAAACAGCACACTCGAACCCAAAACCACAGGCCCCAGTAAACGGCGTTCGCGGCGAGTCAGTCCTGGAACTACAAACTGGATAATTTGGTAAAGAATGAAAGGACTAGAAATTATGAAGCCAGTGTAAGCTGCCACTTTGAGGGAGACAAAGAAATATTCTCCGGGTGCAAGTTGGAGAAATTTTACTCCTTGTGCTGGAACTTCAAGTAGTTGAACAATGGGCTTAACGGCAAAGAAACAGCCGATAATACCCACAGCTACGGCAATCAGCGAATAGAAAATCCGCTGCCGCAACTCTTCTAGGTGGTCGAAAAGGGACATTTCGATTTCACCTGGCAACTCATCAAGAGGATCGGTGTCTGAGTTGCCATATTCTTCAGGATCGATGTTGGGAACGTTTATAGTATCTACGTCTTGTGAAGGCGTCACGTCGCTTCGCTCCGAATTCAAAATTCAAAATACCCTACGAGAACGCCAAAGGCGTACAAAATTCAAAATTAACAATCCCATAAATAAATTTAGGGGCTTGTATCATGAGTGTTTGTTGGTCATCCAGCATTTCGGTGACTCAGCATTCTTCATTATTTTATCTGGGGAATGCAGTTACCATAGATATGTTTTTGGGTGCTGTGGGTTTTTTGTCCTGTTTTTTGGGTTTGCATCTGCATAAGTTAGTAGGAAGCCATCTTGTAGGCAATGCCTAACCTGAAAAAGGGTGGAACCGATAATTAAGAAATCACGTCTCTGCAACCAGTAGCGCTGAGTAAATTCACACAACTTCAAAACTTCAACATTTAACACTCAGTTTTAAAAATCCGGTTCATCAAGGTGGCATCTATACATAGCGTAATCGGAAATTTTTAGCTGAGGTTGGGTATGAATCGGACAATTTGCATTGCCCTCATGGCATTGCCTATTTATTTATACAATGTTGAGCTAGGCAATACTTGTAGTAGTGACGTGACTATTGTTAAAAACCAGTTTTCCACAATAGCTGCTCTAATTGCTTACAGTACAAATGCTCAATCACGCATATTACCGTGGCAAATATCGGCTAGAGATGACCAAACCGAAGATTGCCTTCGGCTTGGTATTTGCAAAGATTGATACTAATTCGTAATTACGGCAGCCCCATCATCAAAGAAAATTAATGGTTTTAGAATATCAACGTACAGTAGTGGTTACAGGAGCCTCAACAGGAATTGGTCAGGCTACTGCTTTGCTTTTAGACCAGTTGGGCTTCTCTGTTTTTGCTGGCGTGCGTCAAGATATTGATGCTCAAACACTTAAACAGAAAGGATCGCCAAGGCTGATTCCGATTTTTTTAGATGTTACTGACGCTGAATCGATCGCAGTTGCCGTTGATAAGGTCACAAATGCTGTCGGTGGTGGGGGGATTTTGGGTTTAGTGAATAATGCCGGAATTGCTGTGCCTGGCCCCTTAGAATTATTAACGATCGCAGAATTTCAACAACAAATGCTGGTGAATGTCACCGGACAATTAGCAGTCACACAAGCGTTTCTTGGTCTATTACGCCAGAGTCGGGGGCGAATTGTCAATATGGGTTCCATTGCTGGTAGAAGTCCGACGCCGTTCTTGGGAGCTTACAATGCGTCAAAATTTGCCTTCGTTGCACTCAATGATGTGCTGCGGATGGAGTTAAGACCTTGGGGAATCTCCGTTTCTATTATCGAACCTGGTGCGATCGCTACCCCAATTTGGGAAAAGTCTCTCAGTCAATCGGAAACAGCACAGGATGATTTACCACAATCGGCACAAAATCTCTACGGACAAGCAATGAATATTGTCCGCAAAAAAATGCAGATTCTTGCATCTGGGGGAATTTCTGCGGATATTGTCGCTCAAACCGTTATTCAGGCGCTCACTGCAAATAAACCTAAGACGCGCTATCTTGTTGGACAAGATGCCAAAATTGGAGCGTTACTAAAGCATATTTTGCCCGATCGCCTACATGACAGGATAATTTTATACTCAATGGGACTGTAAGTAGGTGGGCGTAAATATTTGTCGTTGAGATAAGGCAGGAGGCCTCCCGCCCTCTGCCTCTCCTGATAAAAGCGGGCTAAAGTCCATTACCAATCAAAATAAAAGATGCCCAATAATATGGGTGACTAAAGTTACTAGCTGCTACAGGTGCGTTTTGACCTAGAGACTTCCAGTTTCCCTTAATCAATGAGACTTGAGCTTTTCTTAAAGCTTCAACTTTAGTCAAATTCTCAGTAGATAGGATACCATAAAAAGCACTCATGAGTGCTTGTGTACCACCATCATCCACAGACCACAAAGAGGCGATCGCAGCTCTTGCGCCAGTTTGTTGCATCTGATAGCCAAAGCCCAAAATTTCCTCACCGTTACCTAACTTGCCTCCCAAGCCGGTTTCACAGGCGCTCAACACTACCAAATCTACATGGGGGAGTGACCAAGTGGCGACATTTCTAAAATTAACGCGATCGCCATTTCCGAATAAAATAAACGAATCTTCTGGTTTACCCACCACAAAAGCGGCATGAGTCGCTAAATGGACAATTGTATAATCATCCATTTGGGGTACAGCAACGCTGGGGGTAAAGGCATCGTCTAAAAGCTTCTTAGTTTCAGGAACCGCAGCTGCTACACTTTCCACCTCCTGCGTTGCAAAGGGTAAGCCAGCGTAAGCAACTTGCCGATTACCAACTTTGATTTGATAATTACCTTTAGTAAAAGCACCTGCTAAAACTCGCAAAGTAGATTGTTTTGGGGTATTTAAGTTAGTCAGACTGGCAGATGTAATGTGATTCACATTAAAGCGTTGCACTAGCCATTGCTTGCCATCATATAAAGCAGTTAAAGGAATGTAGCGTAACTGGTCATCGGGAGCGTAAATTAGAGTTTGTGTACCTGATGACTCCAGGTCTTTTTCTATCGGTTTAATTAGCCAGTCATACAATTGGTGTGCAGGTGCTTTGATATTTTGACTGGGATCGATTAAAGCTTGGCGGAAAACAGCAATTGTTTGATGGAGGTTTTCGCGCTTTACAGCAACGGTACGATGAATTGGTGGAGATTCAGCAGTTACCAATACCAATTCCAAGCTATCTTTTAAAATCAGTGGGTAGAGTAGTGCCGATTTTTGCGGCAATCGTGCCAAATTATCCCGAAGTTCGTTGAGATTCTCCAAATCCAAATTTTGCCGCCTAGCTGTACGGCTAATTTGCTCTACCTGTGCTTTCACTGAAGGACTATTGATAAATTCGTTAAATTCATCTAGAATTTGCTGTTGATTTAAGACTAATTGCTCGATGCGTTGTTTTTGTTCAAGCGATCGCTGTTCGGGCTTAATTTTCCGTAGTTTTGTCAGTTCTTTACCCAACACAACAGCATTATCCACGCTTTGATCCAACTTTTGTTTAATTGGTTTTTCTGTTGCCGCTATATTAATACCTTTGACAGTACGTTGATTACCTGACACATTTTGGAGATATTCTTCTAGTTCTTCAACCTTGAGTAAATCCATTGTCCTTTGTGCTTCAGCAACACGTTCTTGTTTGAGTAATCGTTCACCCAAAATACGATATGTCTGGCTAACAGTTATGCTGTAAGCATCTGGCTGCGGCACACTCAGCGCTGATGGATTCAACCGAGCTTTCTCACGATTAATTAAGCAGTGCTTATAGAAAAAAACTGCTAACTCTGGTTGGTTTTGAGTATCGAATAAGTAACCTATATTACTGTAGGTTTTACCAAGTCGAACCAGATCCCCAAGTTCTTTGTTAATTAATAGAGCTTGCTGATAAGATTGAAGTGCTTCGGGATACTTTTTTTGACTTTGGTAGATTCTACCGATGTTGTTGAATGTTACCGCTTCCCAAGAACGCTCTCCAAGTTCTCTGCTGATGGCTAATGCTTTTTGTAATTTATGCAACCCTTGTGTCAATTGACCTTGGCGAGATTCTTTGATAGCTTCTTCATTGAGCCTTGCAACTTCTGATAGTTGATTATTCTTGGGTAAAGCTTGAGCTTTTTCTCCAGATTTGTACCTAAACCTTGCATTTGTGCTTACCTGATTATTGTCTGGGTATGCCATCCCAAAACCTAGTAAACTAAGTAGAGTCAAAGCAAAAACATTAACATACTTAAGATTAGGCTGCATAATCAAATACTCCCTATTCCAGGAAGGTAAATATTAAATCAAGAAGTCCGGCAACGCAATTAATTTTTATTGATTTGGAAAATTTATAGGTGCTGAGAAATTTGAAGATGTCAGAAGAAAAACCTAGCCAACCAAAATTACCACCAACCAGCGCCCTTGACAATCCATCAAGTCATGAATTTGGGAATTGGTTTGAATATCCTGTGAGAGTACAACCCCACCACACTGACTATGCAGGCATTGTCTGGCACGGTTCCTATATAGCTTGGATGGAAGAAGCACGCATTGAATGTTTGCGATCTATCGGGGTTGAATTTGCTGATTTAGTCACTATCGGCTGCGATTTACCAGTTGTAGAACTGTCGGTGCGCTATCATCACTCAATTCAATTAGGTCTAACAGTGGTGGTAAAAACGCGTATGGCTGAGGTGACTGGCGTCCGAATAATTTGGGATTATGCCATTGTCTCAACTGATGGACAACAATTGTACGTCACCGCCAAGGTGACTTTAGTCGCTTTAGATCGCGAAAGAGGCAAGATTATGCGTCAGTTGCCAGCAAGTGTTAAGGATGCATTAGCCAAGATTTCGGCATTAAATAACAATTTTTAATTTTCTATTTGCCACTTTGTATCTGGGAGATAGTTTGAGCAAACTGCGTTACGTGCTGCCAGATATCTTGCGGGGTAATGCCAAAACTGATATTTAATAAAATTAGGATTGCGGCAATAGTTAATGCACTCTTTAGGGTTGCTTTTAGCAACTTCCATAATATTATGAAGACAATCCAAGCTATAATCAAGGTAGCAATCATAATATATAAATTCCTTAATAGTAGGCGTTATCGGAAAACCCGTTTATTCAGAAAAGATAAACTTTTATCTGAGTAACAATTATTAGTGCTAAAGCTATTAGACCTAATTTTGAATAGATACTAAAGCTCAGATTTTTTATGTAACTGTGCCAATGCCATATTACCTGAAAATGAGACGAAAATGCAGAGCAGAGGCAAGTTATTTGGCAATTTGGCAGAGTTACTGAAAAGACTTTTCTAAAGCTTTTGTATCACTAATCACAAGATACAATAGTTATATTAGGACTCCGATTTAATTTTTGAAAACATACTGAGACCGAAAAGCCTGTTTTATCAGGGTTTCATTTGACATTTTGTTCAGAAATCAGACAGGAGTCTTAATAGTTGCCAAAAAATCTATTTGGCGACTAGTAATTTAATGATTACTGCATCAACTCGAAGGAGTCAAAAAACTTTCTGACATCACTGACTTGAGTCATCTGGAGAGAATATTTTCTATTCTGCTGCTGGTGCGATCGCATTTTTGATTTGGGAGAAGTGCGATAGCGAAGCGCTGACTTGTCAGTTCGCATTTTTGTTGAAGTTGGGTAAGTGCGATGTCTGACGACAAGCCTTTCGGCTACGCATTTTTGATATTGGGGAAGTGTAATATTTGACCGTTAGCCTTCAGCATTAGGCTGAAGGCTAAACAAGAATTGGTCAAAAGCCAGAAAATCTGCCTTTTGGGTATCTGAATTAAAGGTTTTTATCGCAGAGAAATTATCTGCGAGTGAGTCTCTAACTTTTCAGTCGCTATTAAAACTTCTTGTCTTGCCCATTTATCTGCTGCCAAAATGTCATCTAAAGAGGGATTTGTACGGTTATCATTTTGATGGCGATCGCACACCCTTTCGATACACCGGGGAATATCTAAAAAGCGAATTTTTTCATCTAAAAATAAAGCCACAGCTTGCTCATTGGCGGCATTCAACACAGCTGGCATGGAACCACCAGCTTTACCCACAGCATAAGCCAACCGCATACAAGGATACTTCTGGTGATCTGGTTCCCGGAAGGTTAAATTTCCAGCTTTGACTAAATCTAGTCGTTCCCAGTTGGTGTAAATGCGATCGGGCCAAGATAAAGCATAGAGTAAGGGTAAGCGCATATCCGGCCAACCCAGTTGGGCTAAAACTGAAGTATCTTGCAATTCAATCAGCGAGTGAATAATACTCTGGGGATGAATGACAATTTCGATATTGTCATAATCCAACCCAAACAGAAAGTGAGCCTCAATTACTTCCAGCCCTTTATTCATCAAAGTAGCAGAGTCTACTGTGATTTTCCGCCCCATCGACCAATTCGGATGCTTGAGGGCATCAGCTACGGTTACATCTGCTAACTTTTCTACATCCCAGTCTCGGAAAGCCCCACCCGATGCAGTCAGCAAAATTTTCCGCACACCTCCCTTTGGCACACCTTGGAGGCATTGAAAGATTGCGGAATGTTCGGAATCGGCTGGGAGTAATTTGACACCATGTTTTTCAACTAGGGGTAGAACCACAGGTGCGCCGGCAATCAGGGTTTCTTTGTTCGCTAAGGCAATATCTTTACCAGCTTCAATCGCAGCGATGGTAGGTAGCAAACCAGCACAACCAACGATCCCCGTAACAACAGTTTGGGCATCGCCGTAACGAGCAACTTCTATCACTCCGGCGTCACCCGCCAGTAGAATCGGTTGGGGATCGAGGTCAATGATTGCTTCTTTGAGGGCTGGTAATTGGTCTTCTGAGGAAATTGCTGCTATTTTCGGTCGAAATTGCCGAATTTGAGCAGCCAACATTTCCACATTACGCCCAGCTGCCAATCCCACAATCTGAAATTGATCTGGGTACTGAGTGACAATATCTAAAGTCTGAGTACCAATAGAACCAGTGGAACCAACAAGAGTAATCGCTTTCACAATTGCTTAAGGATTTACAGACAACTCCCACTATAAATTGCTGGGGACTCTTTAATCACAGCAATCACCATAATCGATACATTGCAGAGGATGAGGGGAAGAAGGAAAGTGCCCGCGTGTCTCTATGCCCTCTTTTACTCGTCCCTGCGCCAGCCCCAATTTGTTAATTTCAAAGTTTTACAACAGATAAATCTCAAAAGATATAACTAGACAAAAGATGTATTTATAAATACTATCTTTTTAAAGATAAACTCCGAGATAATTGGCAAAAGTAACCAAATAGGAAATAATTTCAATTAACTGCTAATTTGTCCAGTTTGTTAATTATGTTGGTGCAGGATTTAATATGCAAGATGTTACTCATAAATTGCTGCGTTACAGCTATATGTAAAAGGATGCAGAAAGGAGTTTGTTAAAGCACTCAAGTTTATGGTCAAAGTTCAGATAGTTATAAAAAAAGTTTTATGGAACAATGATTTCCTGTTTCCAGCCACAATATGGTTTGCCAGTCGAATATTTATTTGGACTGCTATGTTGCTGATTGCGCCAAAACTACCGTTACCAGCAGAAGACTTTTTGCCCCATTTTGGTTGGGGGATTTTTGATGCTTGGGATAGTGTGCATTATCGAGCGATCGCAACTTCGGGATATGAATTTGCCAATGACGGCAAACAGCATAATCTGGCCTTCTTTCCCTTATTTCCCTTAAGCATCTGGGTTTTGATGAAGCTGGGCTTAACGTTTGAACTAGCAGGTATGTTAGTCAACAACTTGGCATTTTTTGCAGCGCTTTACTGTTTATACTTTTGGGCCAAGGAGCATTATGGCATCAATGCAGCCCATTGGGTGACAGCTGTGGTTTCTTTATATCCGTCTTCTATGTTTACAGGAGTGATTTACACAGAGGGGCTGTATTTGTTTTTGAGTACGGCAACTTTACGCGCCTTTGATCGAAAACAGTATGGCTGGACTGCCCTTTGGGGTGCGATGGCCACAGCAACACGTCCTACAGGTATAGCACTAATTCCAGCATTGGCGATCGCAGCCTGGAAAGAACGCCGACCACCTATTGCCTACATAGCTGGTTTGACTACCGCTATTGGCATACTTTTATTCAGTTTGTATTGTGCGATTTATTTTGGTAACCCTTTAGCTTTTATCGAAGCACAAAAAGGATGGCGACCAACTCTGGGCTTTGATTGGCAGGGTTGGTTAAATATGTTCATGCAAATTGTAGTCGGCAGAGAAAATTGGCAGAATGGTTGGGTTCAGAACCCCTCTGGCGGGATTCAAGACCCTTGGTATCTCTTCTTGTTTGGCTTGAGTGTTGCCAATAGCTATCTTTTATGGCGTTTCCGTCAACGTTTTAGTTCTGTAAAATTATTCTATGGCTTTTATGCTTTAGCCTTACTTTTGTTGATTCTAGCAAGCGAACAGTGGATTAATAGCTTGCTCAACTTGTTCATGGTCTTGGGTGGTGCCTATATATTGTGGCACTTACACACGCAACTGACGCCAGTTACAGTGATTTATGGCTTTTGTGGTATTGGTTTGCTGTTAGCTTCTGGAGGCACCATCTCCTTGAGCCGTCTCGCTTATGGTATTGTGCCTTTGAATATAGCCATTGGTGTGCTGTTATCTCGCCATCCTCGTCAGGGATATTTAATATTGGGGGCTTTTATAACACTACTAGCCAAAATAGCTGTAGGATTTGCCCAAGAGCGTTGGGTTGGTTAGAGGGTTGATCCATATAGTTGAGTTGCATTGAAATTTTCTAATGACTTTATTTAATCAAACGAAGATCGCGATCGCTTCATTATTTCTAGGTGTAGGTGTCATATCTTTTGGCTCTATTTTTATGAAATTGAGCGAAATGGAACTCAGCCCCAGTGCCACTGTATTTAATCGCTTTTGGCTTGCTAGTGTGGTCTTCTTACTCTGGCATGGATACAAGGCAATACGGCAGCGATTTTCCAGAGAAAAATCTGTAGAACAGCAGCCCTACACCAGTCAGGATATATTGCTATTGGTAGGTGCTGGTATTCTTTGGGCTGCCACTTTAGTTTTGTTGGCTTGGTCACTTACTCAAACTAGTGTGGCAATTTCTAGTGTGTTGCATAATCTTGCCCCCATATTTACTAGTTTAGGGGTGTGGCTGTTATTTCATAAGCGTTTTGAGCGCCAATTCTTGATTGGGATGGTCGTTGCGCTTGGGGGAGCGATCGCGATTGAATTTGAGGAACTGCAAATAGCCACAGATGAACTTCAAGGAGGCTTGGCTGCGATCGTTTCGGCAATTTTCTTGAGTGCCTACCTGCTAATCGTAGAAAAATTACGCACCAAATTTTCTCCGGTCACAATCCAGTTGTGGATCTGTGCGATCGCAGCTTTAGCTATTTTCCCCATACTTTTATTCACTCAAGATCGACTTTTCCCTTCTACAGTCAACGGATGGCTTTGGGTCATTTCCCTAGCTGTAATCTGCCAAGTTTTAGGTCATGGGCTTTTGACCTATAGCCTTGCCAAATTTTCCTCTGTGGTTGTCTCCTTGGTGCATCTTTTAGAGCCAGTATTTAGCGGCATTTTCGCTCTGGTAATATTTTCGGAAACATTAACTTTATCAAATTGGGTAGGGTTCGCCGTAGTTTTAATCGGTTTATACTTAGCCGTATCTAGCCAAGCTGCTGTTAATTTGCCGTTTCAGGAATCAGTCACAAATATAGTTAACACTTTCGTTAAAAGTATGACGAGCAAACTGTCATTACTAAAGCAACAATTCTCCGAAACACCAGCTTTATTAGGAACTGTCTCATTATTATTTGCCCTAATTCCTATATCTTTAGCACCATCTCTAACCAAATTGTGTCAACAAGAAATTGGTGCAAATGCTGTAGTATTTCATCGCAGTTGGATTGCTACAGTTGTCTTTGGTCTGTGGAATGGACTTGAGGCTTTCCGCTACCAACAGTCTATTGAAGGAGGCAGGAGGGAAGAGGCAGGGGGACTCGGGGCCCCCTCTGGGGATAGGGGGAAGAGGGGGCAGGGGGCAGGGGGCAATATTACTCCTGCCTTTATTGATAACCAATCTATAGAACAGAAGCCTTTTACTTTTACGAAACAAGAAGTGTGGCTATTGTTGGCAATGGGAACCTCTGCTGGAACCTACCTTCTCTTGTGGGCTTGGGCGCTGAGTCAAACGAGTGTTGCCAATGTGGCTTTACTGTCTAATTTGAACTCCTTATTTGTTGCTTTAGCTGGATATCTGTTATTCGGTCGGCGTTTTGATCGCAGATTCGTGATTGGTCTGGTCATCGCCTTGGGGGGAGCGATCGCATTTGAACTCAATAAGGTACAATTTGCAACTGACCAAATATTGGGTGATACCTTAGCATTGCTCACTGCGGTTTTCATGGCCACGTGTATGCTGCTGATAGAACGACTCAGAACCCGATTTAGCACTGCAACTATCATGCTGTGGCGCTGTGGAGTGACAACAATGTTTCTACTACCCGTCCTCCCATTCCTCGAAAATAGACTATTTCCCTATTCCTGGACAGGTTGGTTTTTCATCATTTTCCAAGCTCTCTTCTGTCAAGTCTTGGGTCAGGGACTTTTAGCTTATAGCCTCAGCAGAATCTCTTCAGGAGTTGTCGCCGTCACGCTTCTTCTAGAACCAGTTCTAGCTTCCATTTTTGCTTGGTTTATTTTTTCCGAAAAAGTAGGCTTGTTTGACTGGGCAACTTTTGCCGTAGTTTTAGCGGGTATCTATCTAGCTCAATCTAGTCAATCTACTGTTCAAGTAACAAACGAAAGCTTGTAGCATCATGACAGTTAGCTACAAGAATTAGCAATCAAGCTTTTTGTAATGGCTGTTAATTTTTTATGCCTTTCTATTACAAAATAGTGTTACTAGAATATCAATCAAGGTTAATTTATCTATCTGTAAAGATGAAGATCAGAAAAAAAATTTTAGCTAATGGGTTATTTTTTGTCATAGCAATGTGGCTCTCTAGTAGACTTTTAATAGTTACCACTATGTTACTAATTGCCCCATTGTTCCCAACTCCATCAAATGGTGCTTCTGCCACCTTTAGCTGGGATGTTTTTTATGCTTGGGATAGCGTTTGGTATGAGAAAATTATGACTTCTGGTTATGATTTTTCTAGTAACTTTAATGAAATGCATACAGTTGCATTTTTCCCTTTATTCCCATTGTTAAGCCGTATCCTTATGTTCGTGGGCTTTACTCCCAAAGTGGCAGGTATATTAGTTAACAACTCAGCTTTTTTTGCTGCTTTACTCATACTTTTTTATTGGGTACAGGAGCTTTACGGAACAAGCACAGCACGATGGGCGACAGCTACTTTAGTATGGTGTCCCTATTCCCTTTATGGAACTGTAATTTACACTGAAGGTCTATTTTTATTGTGTACTACATCTGCCTTACGAGCTTTTGATAAAAAGCAATATATTTGGGCAGGGTTCTGGGGAGCATTATCTACAGCAACGCGACTACCTGGAGTTGCGCTCATCCCTGCTTTTCTATTTGTTTCTTGGAAAGAACGTAGAGGTATAAAAGCCTATATTGCCAGCTTAAGTGTTGGTTTGGGTATATCTCTGTACAGTCTTTATTGTCAAATTCAATTTGGCGACGCTTTGGCTTTCATTCATGTACAAAAAGCGTGGCGTGGTGATGCAACAGGGTTTGCTTGGCAAGGTTGGTGGAAGATGCTGATGCAAATTACGGTAGGTTTAACTAATTGGGAATCGGGCTATATCAAAGACCCTTTGCATCCGTTATTATTTTTAATAATTATTGTTAGTGGTTATTTATTATGCCGCTTTCGTTTACATCTAGGGATGATTAAATTCCGCTATGGATTATATTTTTTATGGCTATTATTGTGGATATTGACAGGAGATGAAATAGTTAAAATTGTCCTAGTTTTTGGGGGAATCTATTTACTATGGTTCTCACGAGCTAAAATTCCCCTTGTTACTGTTGCCTATGGGTTTTCTTCGTTCGCTTTAATTTTAAACACTGGGATTACACCCTCGGCTGAACGCTACGCTTACGGGATTATATCGCTGTCAATGGCATTCGGGTTATTACTTGCTCGTTATCCTCGTTGGGGATACCCAATTATGTACTTTTTTGCAATACTAATGTTCATATTTTCTATTCGATTTGCCCGCGATCTTTGGGTAGCTTAAGTTGATTAATCTGATTGTTAGTTTACCCATAAATTAGATCCCCGCCTTCTTTGAGAAGTCGGGGATATGTGGCTTTTGGTATAATTAATTTTTGGTAATTAGCGTAAATCCATTAGCTGCTCCTATAATTTGACTACCAGTTAAATTGATTTGCTGTAAAGCCGCATTGTCTAATAGCAAATGAGATTTATTAGATAACATTTTTTGTAAAAGTGGCACAGTCGCAGCAGTGACTTTACAATCGCTGTAAAAGTCTAAGCTAGGACGCCCATAAGCAAAAGAAGTATAAATTTGTGTTCCTGGTGAAACATTTGCCCGAATTAATTCTGCTACTGGTTTAACTGGAAAAGCTTCCTTTAATTCCCAAATCCAAGATTGCGAACTCATTAATAGTGCTAAAACTAAATACATGCCTGTAAATAACACTGGAATAAAGTTGCGATCGCGCTTTTTAACTAGCCATGCTGTGATACCCATACTTATTGTCAAAATAATGCTCATGACTATCAAAATAGGCTGTTTTTTCAGATAAAAGTAAACACAACCTCCTAAACCGGCAACAGCAATAATAGTCAGAAATATAGTCCAAGTTCTTACCCGAAAATTACCGTGTTGCCAAATTTCGCTAAGTCTAGCACCAATTGCTAAAGCTAAAAATGGATATACAGGCATGACATACCAAGGCAGTTTAGTTCTCATCAAAGAAATAGTTCCTAAGTAAATAATTGTACCTAATAGAACTAGAGAACCCCAGGTATGATGACGTTCTTTCCAAGCTAGATAAAGCCCTCCAGGTAAAAATAATAGCCAGGGAAAACCATATTTAAGTAATTCTAATAAATAGTACCAAACAGGCCCGCTATTACCTTCAACGGTTTGTACAAGGCGGTCAAAGGCTTGTGCTTGAAAATGCACTTCTAAGAAAGTATTTCCATAATGTTGCCACTGAGCAATGTACCAAGCGATCGCAGGGGCATTTCCTAACAAAATTCCTACCCAGAGATAGGGATTTTTTAACAAAGCTAATTGTCGATCGGCAAGCAAAAATAAACAGGCGATCGCCCCCAACAGCAAAACTATCATTCCCTTAGTCAATATAATTAACCCCAGACAAAATCCCACCCCTAGAGCATATTTTCGGTTCTGACGTGCCTTTAAAAGACAAAACAGCAAAAGCAAGAAAAAAGAAATAGTCATCCCATCTAACATTGCTAGTCGCCCATGACGCACCACAGGTAACATCGTCAAGTAAACTAAAGCAGCAAATAGAGCCGGTAAACTTTGCTTAAAGGCTAAACGCCCCACCAAGTAAAGCAAAGGCACTCCCAAGGCAGTTAAAACTGCACCAGGTAAGCGTGTGGTGAATTCTTGTACTCCTCCTAAGTGGTAGCAGCAAGCAATTAACCATTGCATCAAAGGCGGTTTTAATAAAAATGGTTCACCCTGAATAGTTGGATAAAGCCAGTTACCAGTGCGATAAATTTCTCTAGCGACTAGAGCGTAAGTACCTTCATCCCAATCTCGTAAAGGGGAGTTTCCTAAAAATATCAGCCAGAGAACTAGAGATATTACCAGTAAGCTAAATAACCATTCTTTTTCTTGGAATACGATCGTTCTTTTTGTGAATAGCTTTACAATATTTGTGCTATACATTTAGGTCTGATAATCGTAGTGAATAATATTGCTAATTATGCATCTAAAATACTCACAGTGAAAACTTTTTTGGTGGTATGAGGAAAAAATTCAATCAGCTTGGTTATCTTAGTTGGATAATTGGCGTGAGTGCCTTAATTTTGTTTGGATGCAGCAGCTTACGACATGAGTTATTTCAATCAACCGCTTTTGACTTAGGAATTTTTGACCAAGCGGTTTATTTAATTAGTCAAGGGGAACCGCCTATTAGTTCTTTCATGGGTTTTCATATTCTCGGCGATCATGCTGCTTGGATATTCTATCCCCTGGCTTTACTGTATAAAATTTACCCTAGTGTTTACTGGCTATTTGCTGTGCAGTCAATTGCCTTGGCATTAGGCGCTTTGCCAATTTGGTATCTAGCGCGTCAAGCTGGACTGAAGGAAAACCAAGCAATAGCGATCGTATTTGTATATCTCTTGCAGCCATTGATGTTTAATGCCAATTTATTTGATTTTCACCCGGAAGTGATAGCTGTACCACTACTATTGACAGCGGTTTTAGCGGCACGTTTAGGTCAGTTGGGATGGTTTTGTTTAAGTATTTTTGTGGTCTTGGGATGTAAGGAAATATTGTCTCTCACTGTTGCTGGAATGGGAGTTTGGTTACTGTTGTTTGAAAAACGGCGTTTATATGGTGCGATCGCTCTTGGTGCTGGTGTCGCCTGGTTTTTGATTGCTACTCAGGTAATTATTCCTTTTTTCAACAGTGCAGAAGCAACAGCGTTGGTACGTTACAACTATTTAGGTAATTCAGTTTTAGGCATTGCTAAAAATCTCGTTTTTCAGCCAGGACTAATTTTGGGAAAGGTTTTTGTATTGGATAACCTAGAATATTTAGTTCTGGTGCTAGCACCTGTGATTTGGTGGCTTTCCCTACCAGGAATAAAACCTTTGGTAGGAGCTATTCCTTGTTTGGCGCTCAACATCCTAGCTGATTACCCACCTCAAAAAAACCTGATTCTTCAGTACTCTCTTCCAGCGCTACCATTTCTGTTGTTGGCTGTAATTTCTAGTCTTGCCGCAGGTAGGGGATTGCTACAAAATAAACGAGCAATCATTCTGTGGTCATTAGTGGTATTTTTAAGTCTGGCAAAATTTACCTTTTTTGGAGGTAAATACTTAAAATCTATAGATAATTGGCAAGCTACAAAACAAGCGATGGCTCAGATTCAAACTCAAGGAAGTGTTTACACCACAGCACAAATTTCCCCGCATTTAAGCCACCGAAAATTGATTACATTTACAAATAACGATTCCCCACCTGCTGATTTAAATACTTATAATTATGTATTACTGAATGTCCGTCATCCCAGTTGGTCAAATACTCAGGAGTTTACTGCTAGCTTGGTAAATAAACTGAAAAATAATCAAGAATTCCAGTTGAAATATCAGCGTGATGAGGTGTATTTATTCGTCAAAGTCGCTTGAGCAAAAGTTTTTGGATAAATTTATTTTTATCGAAACAGAATTCAGTTGGGTATTCTATACAAGTGGCAAATAGCGCAGTGTAAAGCCTTCTCTTTCAGAGACGCTAACGGTACAACTCCGCTTAGAGCGAGTCTGTGATACTGAGTATTCGGGCGTCGCATCTTGATTCTGACTCCTGTTAGCGCAGCGAGGCGTAGCCCATTCTGATTCCTGAATTCTGACTCCTGAATTCTTCATTTTCCCAGTTCAGGCAGGAAACGAGATGCGATACTCCCGTTGAAAAAGATATCCCATCTTGACGAAAGGTAATTCTTTAGTGCGTTGTTATACGCAATACTAAGATATTCTTGCTCTCTTCGCCAAGATTGTCATGGTTCCATTCGATGAACAGCTACGCCGCTTAGTTACAGAAGCCTGTGGACACAAACCTGGAAGCCCTCAGCGTCAGAAGTTGCTCACGCAAATTATTCGCTTGACAGCAAGTAGACTCTGGAGAGAAACTACTCCCTACTATCAAGATGCACTACAACAAACTTGGTTGTATTTCTGTCGCAATGTTTGTGAAGGTTTGACAGGTCAGATCTACGATCCCAATTATGGCAGTGTCATCACTTGGCTGAATGCCTACCTAAGAAGGAGACTACAAGACTTTTACCTTAACCAGAATCGGGAACAAGCCACAACAGTTCCTCAGAGAACTCGTCAGTCTACATCAGGTGGAATAAGTGAAGCCATTGATCCTATAGATAACCTCGCGGCTAGTCCCCAAGCACCTCCAATTCTGGAAGATTTGGAGATGTGGGCGCAGACAGATTCTAATGGAGAACTGCGCGGTATTTACATTAAAGGGCGTCCAGATGTGAATTGTCAGGTGTTAATTCTCAAACGCTTACCCCCGGAAGTTAGTTGGAGAGAATTATCTGAAGAATTTAGGCTGTCAATTCCCACATTAAGCAGTTTTTATCAACGCCAATGTCTACCGCGTTTACGTAAATTCGCAGAACTGGAAGGATTATTATGATGAGTGATGAGTGTTATTAGCAGTAGCGGGGTGTTGAGTGCTGTTAGTGGATAGCTAAGGTTTAGCCCGTGCTGAGTAAGAAGTAGTACTGTTGAATCTTTCCATTTTCAGCCGAGAAACTCACTCTTTGGTGATAAATAAGATTGTGGAAGCTTAGGGATAGGTGAGAGAGAGGAATGGTACTATTACTGTGGTAGCCGAAGCACCTATAGTTCATCCTGTACGCTCCTGGTTATCGTCTACCTCTTGTCGTGGTTATGGCTAAAACAACTAGGATTTTTGGCGCTAATTCTGTAAAAGCTAAAAGACAAAAGGGGCTGGGGCGTCGCGTATTTTCCCTATGTTGCAGGATTTTTTACCCATTCAGAGTCGGCCAATCACTCATTTTGGAAACCAAAAAAACTGTACTGGCTCACTTTTTATCTTTGCCTTTTTACTTCCTGATCGCTTTACTATGCATTATCGGTTCACCGGTGCTAGCAAAAGTTCCTAGTTCAATCAATTCATCATCGCAACCGTCAATTAACAGGCTGACATCGTTAGCTGTCACCACCGATCCCGCTTCATTATTACAACAGGGCAAAGTTTTATACAGTGCTGGCAACTTTGCTAAAGCTGTAGAAGTATTGCAAGAAGCTGTCCAAGCATATAAACAGCAAGGGGATAATCTCAAACTAGCAGCGACACTGAGTAATCTTTCCTTAGCTTATCAGCAACTCGGTGCATGGAGTCAAGCGCAGCAGGCAATTACAGAGAGCTTAGACTTGCTGAAAGGACAGGATAAAAACCAAAATTTGCAAATATTTGCCCAATCATTAGATATTCAAGGCCGTCTACAACTGGCAATGGGACAGTCTGAGGCAGCTTTAGCAACTTGGCAGCAGACGGAAGAAATTTACAAGCAAGCAGATAATCAAAGTGGTGTGGTGCGATCGCTAATCAATCAAGCACAGGCGTGGCGTACCCAAGGATTTTACCCCCGCGCTGTCAAAACACTCGATCGAGTTAGTCAGACATTAAAATCTCAACCAGATTCTATAGAAAAAACAGTGAGTTTGCGATCGCTTGGTGATGCCCTTTTGGTATTGGGTGATTTGAAAAAGTCACGCCAAGCACTAGAAGAAAGTTTAAGAATTGCTCAAAATCTGCAATCTGGCGCTGATATTGGGGCTAGTCTGTTCAGCTTAGGGAATAATGCCCGTAAACAACAGGAAAAACAACAAGCGATCGCCTATTATCAACAAACAGTCGCAGCATCTCCCTCACCCCTGACAAAAATTCAAGCGCAACTAAATCACCTGGCACTACTAATTGAAGATCAACAATGGGCAAAGGTTCAAAGTCTCTTGCCATTGATTAAGTCGCAACTCGACCAACTCCCCCTCAGCCGTGCAAGTATTTACGCTCGTGTTAACTTTTCACAAAGTTTAGCAAAAGTCAAGAGTGGTGTATTGCAAGCATCCAGAAATAATTATTACTCAGGACTCAGCACCAAAGACTCAGCAAAGTTACTCGCCAGTGCCATCCAGCAATCCCGCAGTTTAGGGGACAAGCGGGCGGAGGCTTATGCTTTGAAGAGTTTAGGCAGCTTGTACGAAGAAACTAGGCAGTGGTCAGAGGCACAAGACCTGACACGGCAAGGATTAGCTTTGGCGCAGAGTAGCAATGCGCCAGAAATCACCTATAGCTTGGAGTGGCAGTTAGGTAGATTGCTGTGGGCAACCAAAGATATTAATGGTGCGATCGCCGCTTATGATGCAGCTGTAGACACTCTCCAGTCTCTCCGCAGAGATTTAGTAGTGAATAAAGATTTCGTAAACCAGGATATACAATTCAACTTCCGGGACAGTGTAGAACCCGTCTACCGCGAGTCAGTAGAATTACTGCTACAATCCCAACAGGGAAAATCAAATGAAAAAATATTAGATAAAGCACGCGATCGCATTGAAGCACTCCAACTAGCAGAATTAGACGACTTCTTCCAAGAAGCTTGTCTGCAAGGACAAAAAGTAGCCCTAGATAAACTGGTAGACCAAAATAATTCCAAGGCTGCCATCCTTTATCCAATTATTCTTCATGACGAACTCCAGGTAATTGTCAAAATTCCCAAACAATCTCTGCAAAGCCACAGCACCAAGATTTCCCAAGCAGAAGTAGAGAAACTCTTACTAGAACTGCGAAGAAATCTTGTCAATCCCACTGCTACTAAGATCGTCCAAACCCAATCGCAAGAAGTTTATAACTGGCTGCTAAAACCCATTGAGTCACAACTGCAAAAAAGTGGCGTCGATACCCTAGTATTCGTCCTAGATGGCCCATTACGTAACCTCCCAATGGCAGCACTTTACGATGGTCAACAATACTTAGTAGAGAAATATGCGATCGCTCTGAGCGTAGGTTTGCAACTCCTCGATCCGAAACCGCTAGTAAAACAGCAACTTAGAGCGCTAACAGCAGGACTGACTCAGCCACCGCCAGGATTTACTAAATTTGCACCATTGCTGGCGATTAAATCTGAGTTTGATGGCATTAGTAAAGCCGGAGTTGCGACAACCAGCCTCATGGATGGAAATTTTAAGAAAAAGAATTTAGAAAGTGAAATTAGTGCTGCTTCATTCAACATAGTGCATTTGGCAACCCACGGTCAGTTTAGTTCTCGCCTTGAAGACACTTTTATTTTAGATTTCGATGGTCAGATCAACGTCAAAGATTTTGATACTCTCTTCCGCAGTCAGGGTAAAACCATAGTAGAACTATTAGTTTTGAGCGCTTGCCAGACAGCAGCAGGAGACAGTCGTGCAGCACTCGGTCTAGCAGGAGCAGCTGTACGAGCCGGGGCACGCAGTACCATAGCTTCCCTATGGCAAATTGATGATGAATCAACAGCGATGTTTGTGAGTGCCTTCTATCGAGAACTCAAGAGCGGCAAAATCACCAAAGCCGAAGCAGTCCACCGTGCCCAGCTACAACTGTTGAAACATCCCAACTATCATGCACCAAGCTTTTGGTCTGCCTATGTGTTGATTGGGAATTGGTTTTGATTTGGGGACTGGGGATTTGAGAAGAAAGATTATTACTTCGACCTCAGAACTTGGAACTTCAGCTTCAGAAAATAAAGCGTCAAGCCTAGAACTTCCCAATCCCTAGTCCCCAATCCCCAGTCCCAAATATTCAATTTTGTGGCATAAATTTAGTGAATGCAGCTGATATGTAACATAGCAGCATTGATCACTCAAGATTGACTTATGAATAACTCCACCTATCAGCTAGACGATTTCGCTTTGACATTGCCGATTCCCCAAAGAGCTCGCATAACTGCCCAGCAATTTGCTAACCAGCAACCAAACCCTGAAAAAGCAGAGCAAGTCCGGTTGAATACTCTGGCTGTATGGGTGGTAAATGACTACTTGCAGATGATGGATATTCCGACTGATCTTCAAGCTAGTGACAGTTGGAACCCCATCATGCGCTTTTGCGGGAATGTAGCTGACTTAGATGTACCCTCAATTGGTCGTCTGGAGTGTCGCCCCGTCCATCTACATCAGCAAATATGTTCTATTCCTCCAGAAACTTGGGAAGAACGAGTAGGTTATTTAGTAGTTCAGTTTGATGAATCGCTCCAAGAAGCGAGGCTGCTTGGTTTTATCCCTAGTGTCGCAACTGAAACACTGCCTTTAGCGCAACTGCAACCATTGGAAGCGTTTATCGATCATTTATGGCAACTACGTCAATCTCCAGTTAATTCACTAGTGAATTTGAGTCAATGGTTTGCTGGTGTATTTGAGACTGGCTGGCAAACTATTGAATCCCTGTGGAACATGCCAGAACTGAGACCAACTTATGCCTTTCGCAGCATTGAAACTTTGGAACTAGAGACTCTTAATCGACCAGAATCAAATACTAAACGGGCAAAACTGATTGATTTGGGTATCCAAATTCTTAACCAACCAGTCATGTTAATTGTGGAAATTAGCTCCGAAAAAGATCAACAAACTAGTATTCATCTCCAATTGCACGCCACTGGCAATCAAATCTATTTGCCACTAGGAGTTCATCTCACTGTTCTAGATAGTTCGGGAGCAGTATTTCTAGATGCTCAATCTAGAAGATCGGACAATTACATTCAGTTGCAATTCCGTGGTGAACCCACAGAGCAATTTAGCGTTAGGGTAGCCTTGGATAATACTAGCATTACCGAACATTTCCGAATTTGAATTGTGTAGCTATCTTCCCTCTTTGTCAGTAATTTCTTAAGTGGTAATTGGTTAATTAAAAACTAAAAATTAAAAATTCAAGCTGGCTTTTGAGGATTTTCAGAAAAGTCTGTAGATGCTTGTGGAGCTTGTTATGAGACATTAGAACAGGGCGCGATCTTGCATAGGGAGGTAACGACGGTCATGGGTAAGTTAGTGGTAATGAAATTCGGAGAGGGTAGTTTTGAGCAGGGATTTGCTGTTACTCTCCAAATTGGTGAAGAACACGAGCGTGCTGCAACAGAAATTACAGGGAAGCTACCTTCATTTCCTGAAATGCCGCTCTATTATAGTCATTGGCAGTCTAGTTATCGGCAAATAGGCAATCGTTATCGCCTCCATGCTGACAAAATGCAGGTAACTAATGTATCGATGATTCAAGACTGCGAAAACACTTCTCATATTTTGCGGGCACGCTTTAATACCTGGCTGCGGGTGGAAGAATTTCGACCTTTGAGAGAAAAATGGTTAGAAAGATTGTCGTCTACGGACGAAATACGGGTAATTTTGCAAACAGAAAATAGCCAATTACAGCTATTACCCTGGCATCTGTGGGACTTGTTAGAACGCTACCCCAAGGCTGAAATTGCCCTTTCTTCACCATCTTACGATCGCATTCACAAGCCACGCACTCCCAATCAATCAGTCAACATTTTGGCAATTGTGGGCAACAGTAAGGGGATTGACACCCAAGCCGATCAAGCTTTACTGCAACAGTGTAGTAATGCAGAGGTCAGTTTTCTGGTAGAACCACCGCGTAAAGAATTGACTGACCATCTCTGGGGAAAAAACTGGGATATTCTCTTCTTTGCCGGACACAGTTCTAGTAATAAAAATGGAGAAAGCGGACGAATTTACCTGAATAAAACTGATAGTCTGACCATTGGCGAGTTAAAGTATGCTCTCAAGAAAGCCATTGAAAACGGCTTGCAATTAGCTATATTCAACTCTTGTGATGGATTGGGTTTAGCACGAGAATTGGCTGATTTGCAAATTCCTCAAATAATCGTCATGCGCGAACCTGTACCAGACCAGGTTGCCAAGGAGTTTTTAAAGTATTTTCTCCAAGGCTTTGCAGGTGGTGAGTCTTTATATCAAGCGGTACGCCAAGCACGAGAACGCTTGCAAGGACTTGAAGATCGATTTCCTTGTGCAACTTGGCTACCAGTGATTTGCCAAAATCCAGCCCAGATGCCACCTACTTGGGATCAATTAAGGTCTGTAAAAACTGAAGAAGATAAACCAAATTTACCTTTGCCTACCAAACGCAGATTTCGGACAATTTTGTTACCCAGTTTGGCAATTACAGTCTTGGTTTGTGTGGTGAGATGGCTGGGATTTTTAGAAAATCAAGAGATTCAAGCCTTTGACTTAATGATGCGATCGCGCCCTGCCGAAGGTATCGATTCCCGATTGTTGATAATCACAATTGACGATGACGATTTGGCAATTCAAAGACAAAATAACGAATATTTGATCGGAGCATCGATTTCCGAAAAATCTCTCAATAAACTCCTGGCAAAACTGAATCAATACCAACCCCGTGCGATCGGCTTAGATATCTACCGTGATTTTTCTGCCAAAGAACCAGATTTAATTACTCGTCTCCAACAAACTCAAAACTTGATTGGTGTATGCAAGGGGAGTGATAGTACAGGAAATATCAAAGGCATTAAGCCACCCCCAGAAATCCCCCCAGGAAATTTGGGATTCAGTGACTTTATTCACGATCGCGATGGCGTGATTCGTCGGCAACTTCTGTTTATGAATCAAGAGACAACGTCTTTGTGTTCTGCTCCTTATGCCTTCAGTTTACAACTAGCCTCCCTCTATCTGCGCCCTTTAGGAATTCCAACGAAGTTCACCCCAAAAGGGAATTTGCAGCTGGATAAAACTATTTTTCCGAATCTGAAGCCTCATACTGGCGGCTATCAAAATATTGATGCTAATGGTGGTCAAATCTTACTCAACTATCGTTCATCAAAAGAGATAGCCGAACAGGTGAAGCTAACGCAATTTTTATCTAGTCCAATTAACCCCAGCGCCATTAAAGACCGAATTGTTCTCATTGGTGTGGTGGCAAAGGGAGATTCTCCAGATACCTGGCCAACACCCTATGGCGTTCCTTTAGATGAGCAAATGCCAGGAGTATTAGTACAAGCTCACATGGTCAGCCAGATCCTCAGTGCAGTCCAGGATGGGCGGCCGTTATTGCGGGCTTGGTCATTTTGGGTTGAGGTGGCCTGGATTTGGGGCTGGTCTTTAGTAGGGGGAGTCTTAGCTTGGCGCAGGTTTTCGTTACCCTGGTTGGCGTTGGCAGTTGGTGTTACTTCTAGCGTTTTGTATGTAGTTTGCTTTGGTCTGTTAATTTCGGGTGCTTGGGTACCGTTTGTCCCGTCAGCTTTATCGCTGGTAGCGATGGGGGGATTGATGTCAATTTATAATTCAAAAACAGACCGGCAAGGGAGTGGGGGAGAATAAGTAATACCCAATTTAAAATCTAAAATCGTATAAGGCAAGGTTTTTATGAATTCAAATTCACAACCAATAAAACTGTTTTTAGTATTAGCATTTAGCTGTACAAATTTATTAGTTAACCTAACTTCAGTACTAGCGAAACCAACTCTTGATTCTTCACGTAGCGATGGCTCTCAGACTAAAACAACCCTGGCTCAAGTTGCCAGCTTTAATCAACCTCCAATTCCACCTGGCCCTGCTCCTGGCGGTCGGGTTCGTGGTGGAGCGAAACGCGGGGGGCCTGGATGTAAAATTACCAAACTTGACCTGACTGCTTTGGTACCTTTTACTCAGGAAGCTAACTCAGTAGTTAATGTCTGGGGACAAACAACAGTAGAACACCCAAGTTGGTTTTTCTATGTGCCCTATACCAAAGATTTGCCTTATACAGTTGAATTTGTAGTGCAAGAAGATCCTGACTCTAAGGACTCTAAGGAGATTTACCGAAAAGCGATCGCTCTACCAGATAAACCAGGAGTCATCCGCGTTTCTTTGCCTACGAATACTCCGGCTTTAGCTGTAGACAAACAATACCGCTGGTTTTTCACCATTAACTGTGACAAAGAGAAGAATTCGCCCCCGACTTACGTTGAAGGGGTAATAAAACGAGTGAACCTGAGTGCAGAAACAGTCAAAGAACTAGAAACCACAGAACCTCTAAAGCGCTATGCAATCTATGCCCAAAAAGGAATATGGTACGACGCACTGACGACGCTGGCTGAACTGCGTCAAAAAAATCCTCAAGATGCGGCACTGCAAGCAGAGTGGCGAAATTTACTAGGCAGCATCCGCTTAGATGATGTTGGAGCAGAATCCATTCTTCCAGTAACACCTTAAAATCGGAAAAAATTTTCAGTTAAAAATTATTTGTCAAAATGTTGATGTAGGGACGTTGCATTGCAACGTCCCTACAGAGGTGTTGTTTAGTTTGCAGCCGCACTCACTAAACCATTGTGCCTCAGCAAAGCGATCGTACTTGGTTCACGACCCCGGAAAGTTTTAAACACTTCCATTGGATGCTTGCTACCACCAAGGGCCAGCACCGTATCTCGATAACGTACACCTGTCGCTTTTACAGCTTCCTCATCTTCTAGCCCAGCTTCTTCAAAAGCGGCAAAAGCGTCAGCGCTCAGTACCTCAGCCCACTTATAACTGTAGTAGCCGGCTGCATAGCCACCCTCAAAAATATGCCCAAAAGCACATAACATTGAATCTTCTGGAAGTGGTGGTAAAATGGTAGTAGTTTTAGCTATGCGCTGACGCACATCTGCCGGAGTTTCATTGCTACCAGAACGATAACGGTAATGTAATTCTAAATCAATACTACTAAAGTGAATTTGCCGTAACGTAGCAGTACCAGTCATATAATTACGCGCCGCTAGCAGCTTTTGATAATAATGTTCCGGTAGAGCTTCTCCAGTTTCGTAATGTTTAGCCATGCCAAACAAAGTAGGTCGCTCATAACACCAGTTTTCCATAAACTGACTAGGTAGTTCCACTGCATCCCATTCCACATTATTGATGCCTGCGGCTCCAACATAATCAACCTTGGTGAGCATGTGCTGCAATCCATGACCAAACTCGTGGAACAAAGTTTCTACTTCATAAAAAGTCATCAAACTCGGCTTGCCATCTACTGGAGGAGTTTGGTTACATATCAAATAAGTCACAGGCAACCGAACGCTAGATGCACCATTTTCAGTGATTTTGGCACGATTGATGCACACATCCATCCAAGCACCACCACGCTTTTCTGCTGGACGGCTGTAGGGGTCTAGATAGAAGTAGGCTATGGGAGAACCATTTTCATCAGCTATTTGGAAATAACGGACATCCTCATGCCACACTGGAGCTTGACCATCGGCTGGGGTTACAGTCACGCCAAACAAGCGCTTGACAAGTCCAAACAAGCCATCTAGCACTTGAGGAAGGGGAAAGTAGGGACGCAATTCTTCAGCAGTAAAAGCAAATTTTGCTTCTCGTTGACGTTCTGCCCAAAAGCTGATATCCCAGTGTTTTAAATCTTGATATTCTTCTCCATAAGATGCAGCAAAAGCTTGGAGTTCTTTTAAATCTTTGACAGCAGCATCATAACTAGCCTGACGTAGTTCTTCTAATAGTGCTTCCACTGCTTCAACATTAGGAGCCATTTTACTGGCAAGGCTCAACTGGGCAAAACTCTTAAAGCCAAGTAAATCTGCGAGTTCTTGCCGTAACTCCAAAATACGCACAATTAACGGATTATTATCTAAATCGCCATTAGAAGCGCGGGTGATATGAGCTTTGTAGAGCTTTTCACGCAAATCTCGACGGGTGCTGTGCTGCATGAAAGGGCCGAAACTGGGGAAGTCTAAAGTAATGCGCCAGGGGCCATTTTCTGGTGTGGCCTTTTCTTCTCCAGCTGCACGAGCAACTTGGGCGGCTAAACTAACTAAACTTGGTGGTAAACCGTCAATTTCCGCTTTTGTAGTCAGGGTTAAGCTAAAGGCTTTTGTGGCATCAAGTACATGGTTAGAGAATTTGGTCGAAAGTTCTGCCAACTCCATCTGAATGGCGTTGAAACGCTCTCTTGCTTCTCCTTGTAAGCCAACACCAGAAAGCTCTGCGTCTCGAATGGCAGCTTCAACAATCCGCTGTTGGGCTAATTCTAAAGTTGCCCAACTATCACTGCTACGGAGTGCTTTAAAAGCATTGTAGATGGGTTGGCTTTGACCGAGCTTGTTGATAAATTGTACGACTAGTGGCTGTACGATTTCATGGGCTTCGCGCAGTTCCGGGCTATTTTTAACACCCATTAAATGATTTACCACCCCCCAACTCCAGGTAAGCCGTTCTGTCAGCTTTTCTAAGGGTTCTACTAAACCACTCCAAGTCGGCTGTACATTCGCTTCTAAGGTGGCAAGGTGCTGATCAAGTTCTGCCAACAACTGATTGAAGGCTGGTACTACTCGTTCTGGTTTAATCTCTGCAAAGGGAGGTAAACCATTGCCTTGGAGTAAGGGATTATGGGAAATAATGGTACTTGCACTCATGATTTTGTGTGAACTGCGAAGGAATAAAAATCAACAATGATTTTTATTTATATATCTTCTAATGTAACGATCGCTGTGCTATTTATTATTGCTATTCTGGTAAAAAAGCAAAAAAAGCGAGAATTACTCACACAAAGTATTCCAATACAACTATTTTGTGTTGATTATGAAGTATCTAGCATACATTTTTGGCGGATGCTTCGCACCATCGTAGAGTGCATTTACCTAACTTAACCTGACTAAAGGCGATGCTATGGCGGGCTACGCCTACGCAAAAAGATATCATAATGTACTATGTCAAACAGGTAGCTCATCCGCGAGCATGGGCGTTATCCTGAAGGCGTAGTTTCAGCCCAGCAATTAGACGCTTTCAAGGCGTGAGAGTAGTTCAATTAACTGAGTGCGATCGAGCGTCCTTGCCAAACAGAGAAGGGAAGTTCTATATTGTTCCACATTTATGATATTATTTGGCAACTCATCTTTTTACTCGTAAAATCGAAGACAAGATCAAGGTCAGTAGAAAAGAGTCCCTAAATTAATGAGTACGTTAATCAGTCAGGGTGGAAGAGCTATCACTAAATTTCACGTGGTAGACCGGATCAACGATATCGCTTGGCAAGCTCACCAAGGTAGCGTTGCTGCGATTATTCAGCTATTGAACGAAAAGCTAGCCAAGTCTGGTGTCAGAACTAGAGCCATGTTTTCTGATGGTGTCTTACAACTTCTGTGCGAGGCGGCTAGGGTAGAGCAACTTGAGCAATCTCCCCTCGTAGAACAAATTCACCAAATTCTTGAGTCCATCGCCCCGCGTCACATTCGTCGGGTTAGTATCAACAGTCGGATTGTTCGGGAACAACAATTACTGTGGTTAAAGGAAATAGATAGCGATCGCGAAAACCAATTACTTTGGTCACAGGAAATTACACTAATTCAACCTAATATTATAAAGCAATTAATTAAAGATTTCACAGAAGCTCAAGCTGAACTAGGAAAACCAAATTATCCTAAAACTCAAGTCTCTCGTCCTTTAGTACTCATTAACAAAGAAAAATACAAAAATAAACCTAACACAAAGATATTAGCTGCGGCTGGTTTATGCTCACTGTTGTTGCTCAGTTGGATTGTTTATGCCCATCTAGGTAATAAACTGAAAAACCTCATACAATTAGAAACTTCCAAATCTTTAACTACAGAAAATACTAATAAGACGAAAGTCCAAACACCATCTCTTGTTCCTAACAATAGCCTTTCAGAACAACCTGACGATCCATTTACAACATCTGTGCGAATTGCAAATCTTGCTTCTGCATCTGGGAAAACAGCTACAACCTCAACTCAGTGGTTAGAGATAGCTGCTAAGTGGCAACGGGCTTCTGATTTAATGAGTACTGTGCCACAAAACCACACCCGCTATCAAGAAGCTAAGATTCGTACTCAACTATATAAGAAATATAGTGAGGCGGCGCAGAAAGAAGCCCATAAGAGTAAATCTTAGTACAGTTTTGTATGAAATCGTAGCGTTTTAAAACGCACTAAGTAGCAAAATCAGTCCAAAATAGACACAAAGTTTTAATAAATTTAATTCGCTACGAATTAGTTACAGCAAATTGCAATCAAACGTGCCACAAATAAAAGCAATACTGGGCTTTGTTTTATGATTTATTTTTGTGGCGGGTTTGATCGAAAACTGCTGTAAATGCTGTACTTAGTTTTGTAACTCGACTTCCAACTAAGGGTATGGAAAAGTTTCTCTTAAATATAGCAACCGCCAAGACGGTTAGGACAAACAGTATAATCTACGAAAATTGAGGTGAACATTCTGAACAAGCTTCGTTTCCGTATAATAGATAGTTAGGGTTCACCGCCTGAATGCACAAACATAGAGAAGTTTTGCTTCGATTCGTACCCTAGACATAATGGAATAGATTATATGCCCCAGAATTCCTAGAGGTGTCAGTATGACTGTTATCACTCCTGATCGTCTCGTCGTAGAAGAAAGCCCTTCTCACACCGCGCACGAGCCAAATCGCACACTCTGGATCAGCGAAGCAGGAGGGCTTACCCAGTTTGGCGCGTTCATCGAAGTTCTGCAACCTGGCTCTCGTTCATCGATCAAGCATTGGCATAGTGCTGAGGATGAAATGGTCTATGTCCTCGAAGGCGAGATCACGCTCATTGAAGGAGACACAAAGACTGTACTACGTCCTGGCGACGCTGCAACTTTTCAAGCAGGAGTGGCGGTAGGTCACTTCCTTGAGAATCGCAGCGCCAAAGCAACGCGATGCCTAGTAGTCGGCAACCGAGCGGCAGTAGACACAATCACGTATCCTGACCTTGATCGGGTATGTCACCGCGATCGATCGCTGCCAGACGACATCTGGACTAACAGTCTGGGAGAACCTGCTCCGAGTCCCTACTAGTAGTACGCCAAGGCAACTTGGCGGGGTAAAGGGACTCATGTTTTTTATCCCTTACCCTTTTCCTTATTGTGAATAAAGTCGATTGAATCAATCGGATTCATTCTGTGGTAAATCTAAAATTTAAAATCTAAAAGGTGTATATCCCCTAACTCAGGAGTTCTCCTGTTTCTTGCAGAGAGTGCAAGCGGCGGTAAATACCTTCGTGACGCAAAAGTTCGTCGTGGCTACCTACTTCTACAATCTTTCCTTGCTCTAGAACGACAATTTTATCAGCTTCTCGCACTGTGCTTAAACGGTGGGCAATCACAATCGTGGTGCAAGTACCCTGAATCGATCGCATGGCTAGCTGAATTGAACGCTCAGACTCATAATCTAAACTAGAGGTGGCTTCGTCAAAAATCAGCACGTCTGGTTCCACCAGCAACGCTCTAGCAATTCCCAATCGTTGTCTTTGTCCTCCAGATAGTCTGACACCTCGTTCCCCCACAACGGTGTAATAACCTTGGGGTAGTTGCTGCACTATTTCATCGACTCTAGCAATCCTACAAGCTTCCTTGACTTGCTCGAAAGTGGCATTCGTTCTACCATAGGTGAGGTTATCCAAGATAGTACCGTTAAAAACGTCTACTTCTTGGTGAACGATCGCTAGCCTTCGTCTATACTTACCCACATTCAAAGTGCGAATATCTTGACCATCAATCAGAATTTGACCTTCTTGAGGTTCAAAATATCGCAATAGCAATTTCACTAAAGTAGACTTACCAGAACCGGAACGCCCCACTAATGCCACTGTTTGGTATGGTTCAATCAACAAGTTGATATCTTGCAAAACTTGACGGTTGGCATCATATCCAAAACTGAGGTGTGACAACTCGACTTTTCCAGTAAATTTATAAGGTGATTCTGTGTAGTTACTCTCTTCTAAAAGACTAGCTGAATCAGATGCAGTTGGCTCTTGGAGAAATTCGTGAAACCGTAGCATGGAAGAATAACGACGGGCAAAAACTTCTGCCAAGCTACTAATAGGTTCTAATTCGGCATAAGCCATGCTAGAAAGAGTTAAGGTCATGACAAAGTGACCGAGAGAAATTCTCCCATTTACTGTTGCTGCTAAAGTCAAACCCAGAATTGTAAACACACAAAACTGAATTACGGTTCTTTGCCAAGTACCCAATATCGTATAACCTTTGTGGATGCGATAATCAAGCACCGTTAGTTCGCGATCCAAACGTTGCTTTTGCCGTTTAAGTTCCCTACCTTCTGTAGCAAATGCTTTTACCGTTTTGATATTGGTGATTAATTCGGAAGTGCGGCTTTCGGTGTCCTCTCCATACTTATCCAGACGACTTTCGTACCTAATTAGCTGTTGTAAACTCCTCAAGCTGAAGCTGAGAATAATTACAAAGGAAATTAGATATAAAATTGCAATCCGCCACTCAATCAACAAGATAAACACAAAAATCCCCAGCACACGAGCCAGTTTAGGAATCAACTGTCCGGCAATTTCAGGGTAACTAAAAGTATGATTAGAAATACCTCTAGCTACTCTTCCGGCAATACGTCCAGGGTTATTTTCATCATAAAATTCTAGTGGCAAAGTCAGAACTTTAGCGATCGCTGTTTCGTTTTTTTCTCGGCGCGATCTGAAGGCTATATCCCAATGAAACCAATTGGTTAACCAGGGTTGTGTGGGCGCTCTCACTACGGTGACAACGAAAATTAAACCCAGTAATACACCTAAAGATAGAGTTTGATTAACTGGATAATTGGTGATTTCCGAAAAAGTTGCGATCGCACTTTGAAGTGGTTTATCCAATGGTTGAGCAGACAAAACGTTTAAAATCTGCCCGATTGCATAAGGGACAACCAAATCAATAATTTCGTAAACGCCGGATGCTGCAATACTAAAAACACTTAGTTTCCAGTCAGAGCGAAAGTAATTAACAATATCTTGAAATTTGGCCATGATGCACACCGTCCAAGAGCGCGATCGTAAACTTGGAATTTATATACTACAGATGTATTACAAAGTAGTCAAGAGCTAGATGACAAATCAACCTTTGGGAGTAGTTGGCAGTTCTTGAGGGAAAAATTCAAGGCGATAGCGGTAGAGAGCAACTGGTCGAGAACCCGCTTTAAAGTAATCTGGATCTTGGGGTGAAAGATAAACAGCAGTAACTTGATCTGCTTCAATCGCCGGATTAGATGTTGGAAGCTTATGATAAGCCGTAGTAGATTCTACAGAGTTTAAATAGGGGCGTGAACCGCCTTTAAATAGTTGTTGAAACACTTCTGTAGTGATAAATTTGCTATCAGGGGGATTTTCTGTGGCTCGTGCAGTCACAATGGAAACTAGTTGCCGACTGCTACGCAAGAACGTAATTTGACGATTAGGTGAATCTGGATCTACTTTGACTAATAACACTGCTTCATCCCCTAAATAAGCCCTTGCCAAATTCAAGCTATTAAACGCTCTATCTGCTACTAAAATTGGGGATTTGTAACCTATCTGAGGAAGTATTTTTAACCCAGAAATAGATGGTTGCTCTTTCACAAATCTTACTACAAAACTCACAGGCTGATTTAATTGTCGGCGATTACCTTCAAACCCTGGCGTTACGATTTCTGGTGCTAAAGGTGCAGCTAAATCTACCAAAGTACTTGTAACTTGCCAAGTACCAGCCATCCATTCCGGGTAAATCAAATCACCCGACGCCGGTTGTACCGAAGTTAATTTTTCCAATTGGGGAAAATTTGCTAACCGTTCAGACAACTCTCCTGCAACAGCTTCACCACCCCACAGAAGGAATAAAAGCAGCAAGCAAAAACTCCAAATTCCCTTAATTACAAGCATTAGTAGTTTTGTATTTAACGTTTATTATTTATAGATTAAAAATTAATTATTTCTGTGTTAAAAATTAAAATTTTATAGTAGATTAATCAACCCTACAATTCCAAATTTATCGTTACAGCATGACATTAGCACTAGGCATGATTGAAGTTTATGGCGTTCCGACAGCAGTGGAAGTGGGGGATGCAATGTGTAAAGCTGCCCGTGTAACCCTTGTTGGTTATGAAAATACTGATTTGGGACGAATTACCGTGTTAATTCGAGGGGCTATTGGCGAGGTGAATGTGGCAGTGACAGTAGGACTAAAGGCGGTGCTGCAAGTTAACGGTGGCGAAGTGCTTTCTGAGCATATTATTCCCCGTCCACACGAAAATTTAGAATATGTTTTACCAATTCATCGCAGCGTTAATAAGCTAATCGGCATTTAAGTTGCATAAAAGCAGGGCTGAAGCCCTTACTACGAGCGAATCATTCTGGAACAATGAATGACGATTAGCTTATCCAGCAGTTCAGTGCAGATATTCGATTTCCTCCACCCTTATCAGTTTAGCTGTATTAAATTTCTGCTGGTAAAGGTTGCCAAACTTCCCCATATTGCTCTTTCAAAGCCAGCCAAGCTTCCACCTGTCCGGGTTCATATTCCCCCGGTTTACCCCATTGTAAAAATAGGCTCAAAGCAGATTCTTGTTTCTCATCTAAAAAGCGAATTGCATAAGTAGTAAAATTACCTCTTTTTGCCTCACCCGTTTCAAATTTCACTTGAATAATTTTATCCATATTCAAGTGAAACTCAAAGCCTTCGGTGTGCATATTTGCATATTTACCTTTGGGCAATTCTGCATAAAATAGCTTTTCAATTTTGCCACGTGCTTCTAATACAGCAGCGCTGCTAGTAACAATTAAACGCAAAGTTCCCAAAGTCTCACAAGCTGCTAAAAATTCTTTCAAAGTAGTACTCATAAATTATTATCCTTTCTGAGTTTTTTACTAATGACTAATGACTACTTTTCATATTGTTCATAAGCAGCCACAATACGCTGAACTAAAGGATGGCGCACGACATCTTTTTGGGAAAATTCGCAAAAGGCAATGCCTTCAACGTGTTTTAAAATTTGTAAAGCCACTCCTAAACCCGATTGTTGGTGAAGTGGTAGATCAGTTTGTGTCATGTCGCCTGTAATCACCATCCGCGAACGGAAACCCAAACGAGTCAAAACCATTTTCATCTGAGCGGGTGTAGTATTTTGAGCTTCATCGACAATTATAAAGGCGTTATTGAGGGTACGTCCCCGCATATAAGCGAGTGGGGCGACTTCAATCACACCGCGTTCCATTAAACTGGGTACTTTTTCTGGATCGATGAATTCATAAATAGCATCGTAAAGTGGGCGAAGATAGGGATTAACTTTCTGCTGTAAATCTCCAGGCAAAAAACCGAGTTTTTCACCAGCTTCGACAGCAGGGCGAGTTAAAATTAGCTTTTCAACTTGGTTGGCAAGGAGTGCTTGCACCGCGACAACAACAGCGAGATAAGTCTTGCCAGTACCGGCAGGGCCAACGCCGAAAGTGAGATCGCGTTTACGGAGTGCGTCGATATATTGACGCTGGCGGAAGGTTTTGGCACGAACTTCTTCACCCCGGCGACTTTTGGCGAGGACATCTCGCTGTAAATCTTGCAGTTCTCCTTGGCGATCGCTATCTATGGCTTGACGGGCTGTTAAAATATCGGCACTGGAAATAGTATTGCCTTTAATCCAGAGGTCTTCAAGCGATCGCACTAATCGAGAAGCCAGATCAATTTGCTTTTCAGTACCAGAAATCACTAATTCCTGTCCGCGTAGCACTAAAGTGGCTCCTGTTTGCCGAGATAGGATTTTGAGATTTTCTTCTCCATCTCCAGCTAGAGCGATCGCACTGGGAATATTCGGCAGCTGAATTGTTAAGGCACCTGCCATAGGATTTTTTAATTGGTGAGGATCTGTATTTGACAAAGGTTAATTTTTCTCGCTAACGGCGAAATTATGTTTTTATTACCTACATTTTAAAAAATTTTTGTAATAAATTAATCGTCCGTAGGGGCGTACAGCTTGCCCTCATCCCCTAACCCCTTCTCCCAACATGGGAGAAGGGGAAATGGAGAATTAATTTACTCCCCCCTCCCATGTTGGGAGAGGGGCTGGGGGTGAGGGCATAGCCCCCACGAAGAGTCTAAAAAAAGATTTTTAAATCTTTTTGCTACTTTCTATCTTTGCAAAAATTCTGAGCGGAGGTAACAACAACCGCTCAGACTTGCTCTCTAGTTTCAACCTAGCGTAGACGCGGTTTAACAATGGGTTTAGGCCCATCATTTGCACGCGGTTCTCTCTTAGTCGGCGGTGGCGATCGCTCTTCTGTGTCTTCATCAAAAGACATACCCTCGCGGCCCGGAGTGGTGCTGCCATAGATATCCAGGTATGTTGATTGCCCAGCTGCGGCTGCGGCTGCGGCAATTACTGTACGAATCGCCTGAATATTGCGTCCCCCTCGACCAAACACTTTTCCTTTATCTGTGCTTTCAAAGGCGATGCGAACCCAAACCCGGTTGAGGGCCTGAGAAATTTCACAATCGACACTTAATGTCTCTGGAGATTCCAAAAACGGCTGCACCAAAAAGCGAACCAGATCAACATAGTTGGGGCTAGCTGTTGGGAGTTTTGTTCCGAAATTATGATGCGGCTGTTGCACTGACCTGCTCAAAAACATTAGCTTTTACTAGAATGCGACGAACGGTGTCAGTGGGTTGAGCGCCTTGTTGTAGTCGCTTGACGATACCGGGAACGTCTAGTCGCACTTCATCAGTTCTGGGGTTATAAAAACCCAACTCTTCTAAGGGACGGCCATCGCGGCGAGCGAGGTTGTTAATGGCGACAATGCGGTAACTTGCTTCCCGTTTTTTACCGAATCGCTTCAGGCGCAGTTTGATCATGGTTGAAGAATCATTCTCCTATTGTTTAAAAGGAAGTTACCTAAATCTGGCTTTTGCCGAGAAATTGAAGGTTAGTTTCCTCTGCTGATAAATTCTGAGGTCGAAATGCTAATTTTAGCACTGCCTAGCATTTGCTGCTATTAGTCAAGAGTCATTTGTCCTTTGTCATTGGTTAATGACCAATGACTAATGACTCTTGACTAAAGATTGCCGAAGCCTTTTTTCTTTTTATCTTTGGGTTTTTTCTTTTTCGTGGCTGAGGCACCATCATAACCCCGCCATCCGGGGGCAGGGGGACGATTCCCAGCGCCCGCGAAGGCGTTACCCATACCGCCACCGCCGAACATTCCCGGCATTCCAGGGAAGCCGCCTTGACCCATTTGCTGCATGAGCGATCGCATTTTTTGGAAATCACCCACCAGTTTAGTCACATCTGACTCTCTATAGCCGGAGCCAGAAGCAATCCGCCGCCGCCGACTGGGAGAACTAGCTAATAAATCCGGGTCATGGCGTTCTTGGCGAGTCATGGAGTTAATCATCGCCTCACAGCGCTTTAACTGGGTTTCTCCCTGCTTGAGTTGATCGTCTGAAAGCTTGTTCATCCCTGGGATCATCTTGATCAAGCCTCCCAGAGAACCCATGTTCTTCAGCATCCGTAACTGCTTGAGAAAGTCAGTAAAGTCAAACTTCGCTGACAAAATTTTCTCCTGCATTTTCTCAGCATCAGCTAAGTCAAACTCTTCCTGGGCTTTTTCCACCAGGGTTAACACATCACCCATACCCAAAATCCGCGATGCCATGCGATCGGGATAAAACGGTTGCAGTGCCTCGACTTTTTCACCCACGCCCACAAATTTAATCGGCGCTCCCGAAATCTTTCGCACAGAAAGCGCTGCACCGCCACGGCTATCACCATCTAATTTAGTGAGAATCGCCCCAGTAATGCCAATCTGATCGTGGAAGGTGCGGGTAAGATTAGCGGCTTCTTGACCAGTCATCGCATCCACCACCAACAGAGTTTCATGTGGTTGAACGGTTGCTTTGATGCGGGCTAATTCCGCCATCATATCTTCGTCAATTTGCAGACGACCAGCAGTATCAATAATTACTGTGTTTACACCTTCTGCCCTGGCGCGTTCTACACCTTGCCTTGCGATTTCTACAGGATCGGCATCGCTTCCTAGTTCAAATACTGGTACGTCAATTTGCTTACCCAAGGTTAGCAATTGATCGATCGCTGCTGGACGATATACGTCTGTCGCCACCAACAAACAGCTACGATCTAATTTTCTCAGATGTAGGGCTAATTTAGCGGTAGCTGTGGTTTTACCAGTACCTTGCAGCCCAGCCATTAGAATAATCGTAGGCTGTTCCTGGGCTTCTGCGATGGGAACATTTTCTTCTCCCATCACCTGCACCAGTTCATCGTGAACAATTTTGATAAACTGTTGGTCAGGTCGCACGCCAGTAATCACCTCGGCGCCCTGTGCCTTAGCTTCGACTTCGCTAATAAAATCTTTGACTACCTGGAGGTTAACATCTGCTTCCAACAAGGCGCGGCGCACTTCGCGCAATGCATCTTGAATGTTGGATTGAGAAATTTTGTCCTGTCCCCGCAGTTTTTTCCAGGCGGATTCTAAACGGTCAGATAATGCATCAAACATAATGTAATTACAGGTAGTTCGCCAATGGAGAATTCTAAACCGCCGATGAATGCGTTGGCGTAGCCCGCCGCAGGCATTGCGAATTTCCGCTAAAGTTTTAACGTGCTATCTACCAGCTTAGTATTTTTCACCCCGACTGTAGCAACTAGATACGGATTGGGGACTTTGATTTGAATCGTTGCTATTGCTGCGATCGCCATTTTCTGCCATTGATGAGATTTACTAACCTCGACTCTAGACAGTTTAGATATGTACAAGTTTGCCCCAGCCTGGGAGAAAGAGCAAATAGTCTTTGGTGCTGCGCGACCTGGATACACTGACAAGAACGTTCAAGATTGGGTAGAATTCATGAAGCGCCAAGATATCAAGCGTGTTTGCTGTCTTCTTGCTGAACAACAGCTAGCTTCTTACTCCGATCTTTTGGGCATATACAAACAGGAATTTGGCAATCAGCTAGTTTGCTCTGCACCAATTGCAGATTTTCATTTATCTGATTTAGAAAACCTCACCCAGAAAATACTTCCTTTCTTAATAGAAGCTGATAAACAAAATGAGAAAGTTGTAGTACATTGCGCTGGTGGAATTGGACGTACTGGACATGTGTTAGCGGCTTGGCTAGTTAGTGTCCGAGGATTATCAAATCAAGCTGCAATAAATGCTGTCAAAAGAACAGGTAGAAATCCTTATGAAGCTGCGATCGCTGCTGTATTTAGAGGTAGAAATCCCTTGAAGGTTGTCAAAGAACTTGACGTGCTTCTGAATGATTGCCGGGGAGCAGTGCATCAAACATTTTGAGTTTGCTATTATCCTGTTTCATCAGTCTATTTACGAGGTGAATTTTATGGCAATGGTTTTAGAGAAAGTAGTTCCTTTTGGTAGGTCAATGGATGAATATATAAGAATATTCAATTTAACAAACGCAGATTTAAACAAAAGTATTATTGGCATTGGAGATGGGCCAGCAAGCTTTAATGCAGAAATGACACGTCAGGGGAAAAGTGTAGTTTCTGTTGATCCACTATACCAATTTTCCGGTGATGAAATATTGCAAAGATTTAATGAAGTGGTAGATAACATCATTAACCAAGTCAAGGCAACATCGAATGATTGGGTATGGAGCTATCATAAATCCCCTGATGATTTGCGACACAATCGAGTTAAAGTTACTCAAGAATTTTTATCTGATTATGAAACTGGCAAAAAGAGCAACAGGTATATAGTCGGTGAGTTGCCGAAATTGGCGTATAATAATCAAGAATTTGATCTAGCCCTTTGTTCACATTTATTATTTTTATATTCAGATCATCTCGACTACGATTTTCACTTAAGTTCAGTAGATGAGATGTTGCGTATTGCTAAAGAAGTCCGAATTTTTCCCTTGATAACTTTAATGTGGAAACATTCACAACATTTAGATGAAATAGTTAAATATTACACTTCAAAAGGTTACAAGGTAGAGATTGAAAAGGTTGAATACGAACTACAGCCTGGTGGAAATAAAATGTTGAAGATAAGCAGAGACGTTATATAATTCGTATTCATCGAGAATTAGTATAACCATTGCGATGGAATAACATAACAATCCGGTGTACACGATTGTTAGGCATATTATTCAGCAAACATTTCAGCCAAGATATCTAAAACTGCTTTTTTTTCATCAGAACCAATCTGACCTAGCTTTTTGACTAATCGAGTTTTGTCAACTGTACGAATTTGATCTAGAACAATTTGCCCATCCTTGCCCTGAAACTGACAAGCAATACGAGTTGGATAAGACTGTCCTTTAGTTGTCATCGGAGCAACAATAACCGTGGCAATATATTTGTTCATCTCATCTGGTGAGATTATTACACAGGGTCTTGTCTTCTGAATCTCACTACCAATCGTCGGGTCGAGGTTAACCAAAAACACATCAAATCGATTGACTACCACTCCCACTCTAGATGCTCCCACTCTGTGGTTACGCCATCATCAAGCAGTGCATCGTCGTGTTGCTTCGCCATAGTTGCAAATGCTTCCTCCCATCCATGACGCGATTGAGAGGCAGCACGGACAATTAGGTGACAATTTTGAATTTCAATTTCCACCTCTTCGCCAATACCACTTTGTTCCAACAGAAGTTTAGGAATGCGGATACCTTGAGAATTCCCAATTTTAACAATACGGGTTCTAATTGCTGTCCCCATGAGAATATTTGTCCTAAATTGTAATTACATTGTGATTACTATTCGGGATTTTGTCAACAAGCGCTCAATTTTCAATAATTTTTAATGCGTAGGCGTAGCCAGCCGTAGGCATCGCTCTTAAAATTACCAGATGCGATGTCTACGACGGGCTACGTCTACGCACTTTTTTCTTAACTGGGTTTATCAGACTCAAACGGATTCCACAATCTCACCTGTGTAATCCAACGGAAATCATCTGTATTTCTTGTTATCAAAGTTAGTCCATACACTAAAGCAGTGCCGGCAATAATTGCATCACCTAAAGTCATTCGTTTCTGTTGTCGCAGAATTACCGCTTGATTTAACACATCTTGAGAGATTGGTAGAACCTGAGCAACTTGAAAAAACTCTTCAAAATACTGGCGTTGTTCGTCTTTAAGCAGATGATAGCCTAACACTTCCAAATAAGTGAGTGCTGATACCGCAGGTGCATATTCAGCAATTAACTCTCTCAATTGGGCGTTTTCTAGTTGAGCAGAATATATAATAATAATATTGCTATCAAGCAGCACGTTTTATCGTCCCGGAAGTGAACGGTCTTGACGGGTTTCTTGCTGCCAAATAACTGGATCAACATCAGTCAAAGCTTGACTCACAGCAAGTTTTTCTAATATTTCAGCCATTCTTTGTCCCCGTGCTTGTTTATCTATGACTGATTCATTTTCGAGCAATGTAACATGAACCGGGATTTGTTGCTCTCCCAATGTTGGTACATCATCAATCCACTCTAAACGACTTCCTTTCAACCAAGCTCTGAATGTTTTTAGCATTATTTTGCTCTCTACTTTCTATCTATCTTGGCATGGCTCTTAAAATTACCAGATGCGATCGCTAAATTCCATTTCAAACGCAGCACTGCTAGTTAATAATTCTACTACTGTGCCAACTTAACCACGATACAGGTTGTATTCAGGTAGATCAACTGTCAGCGCTACTACATCCAGCAAGTCAATTCTAATTTTATTCATACTTCATCGCTTTTGTGGAGGCAAGGAACCCCTGAAATCTCCGCCGTCCCAATCAGATCCATCAAGCCAGCCATCATCTTCCGTATCCCACAACAACATATATGCAAGTAACAAGGTATTGATAAATCTCTCTACAGGAATTTCCCAATGTTTAGCCATCTTGTCTAATTGCACTTTTGTTATTGAATTCGATGATGTAAAACATTGCAACACATCATCGTGGCTACAAGACCATCCAGAAATGAATTTATCAAAATAAGGTTTATATTTCTCTGTTGGGTGAGGTTTCTTAAAGTTAGTAAAGCGAACTTCTTTAAAGAAGTCTAGTTTGAGACCAGCAACAAGCCCATCAGAATCTTTACCATCAATTTAGTAATAAAGTGAAGTACCTTGACCATTAAAACTGTGAGCAGCACGAATAATTCTGGGAGTGACGAAATCATCTCCCTCGAAATCTGCAAGAACATCCTTTATTGCCATATAGACCGTATTCAGTACTCAAGTATTATTCTTAGGGTTCCCAAAGCAGAACAAAGCGTTACATTATGACATGAACAATATTTATAAAAAGGATAAGGTTCGGTTTATTTACCTGATTATCACTTGGCGATGCCCAAGCTTCTTAGAATAGTAGTGATAGAGAGGATTTTAATTATGAACGTCGTCATTCCTAATGAAATATTAACCGCAACTCGGATGACTGAAAGCGAAATGAAGCAGGAAATTGCGGTGATGCTCTTTCAAAAAGAAAAGTTAACCCTTGCTCAAGCCAGCCGGTTTGCAGGTATGAATCGCATAGCATTTCAGCATCTACTCGCAAGTCGTCAAATTTCAGTGCATTATGAGGTCGAGGATTTTGAAGAAGATATAAAAAACTTGCGGGCGATGGGTAGACTGTGATCGTTGTCAGTGATACTTCACCCATTAATAACCTTGCTGCCATTAACCATCTTCATTTACTACAACAGCTTTACGGAACAGTCCTAATTCCTGAAGCTGTCTACCAAGAACTGACTGATCCAAACTTTCCGGTTGCAGGTGCAACTGAAGTCCAAACTTTTACCTGGATTCAAACTTATCCAGTTCAAGATCGAACATTGGTTGAAGCACTCAGCAATGAATTGGATATTGGTGAAGCTGAAGCGATCGCTCTAGCACTAGAAACCAAAGCAGACCAAGTTTTGGTTGATGAACGTCGTGGTCGCATGGTTGCAGCTAGGCTAAATCTTGGTTACACAGGGATTTTAGGGATCTTGGTTGAAGCTAAAAGTCAAAGGCTGATTTCTGCTGTGAAACCTTTGTTAGATGCTCTGATTAATCAAGCAGGATTCTGGGTGGCGGAACCTTTATATAAGAGGGTTTTGCAGCTTGTTGATGAAAATTAAATGTGGCATAGACTTTTTAACTGAGCAGCAGTAGGTATTCTGAAAATTTTTCACCTATTAACTATCCTAGCAAGTGTTTGGGGTTAATTTGTCAGTGATATTTCGCCCATCAATAACTTCGCCGCCACTCTACTGAGTTTCTTTTTACTCTGATTCAGATTTTTGTAACAAGTCTATTGACTTCAGACAAATATATTGAGAAGCTAATAGTTAGCTTAACTAATTAATGGAAGTGCATCAAACTTGTGACAATACTGACGGGAAAAATAAATCGGTCAGAACCTCCTAGCGAGCCAAAACCGCTGATTTTGGAAACTCAGGGACTCACGCGCCGTTTTGGTAAGTTAACGGCTGTTAATAATCTCAGCATATCTGTGGAACAGGGTGAAGTATTTGGCCTGCTTGGCCCCAATGGAGCCGGGAAAAGTACAGTTATTAAGATGTTGACAACTTTACTGCCTCCCAGTGCAGGAACAGCAACTCTGGCTGGCTATGATGTGACTCGCCAATCTAATCCTGTGAGAAGGGCTATCGGCTATGTACCTCAGGCGCTCTCTGCTGATGGTAGCCTCACGGGTTACGAAAATCTCTTAATCTTCGCCAAGCTGTATGGAATACCTGCCAAAGGACGCGATCGCCGCATCTATGAAATTCTAGAATACATGGGTTTGCAAGATGCAGCAAAACGCTTGGTACGAAACTACTCTGGTGGGATGATCCGCAAGCTGGAAATCGGCATATCAGTTTTACATCAACCCCAAATTCTGTTTCTTGATGAGCCGACTGTCGGCTTAGATCCCATTGCTCGAACTCAAGTATGGCAACTTGTACAGCAACTCTGTGTTGATTACGGCACAACTATATTTTTAACAACCCATTTTTTAGAAGAAGCAGATAGCTTGTGTAATCGAGTGGCGATTATGCAGCAAGGTGAAGTCGTTACCACGGGTACACCAAGCGACTTAAAAGCTTCTTTAGATAAACCAAACGCAACTTTGGATGATGTCTTTATTTACTATACAGGCGACCAGTTAACATCAGGAGTGAACTACCGTGACACAGCAAGAACCAGACGTACTGCTCAACGGTTGGGTTAAATCACCACCCACTCACCGAGCCAATGTGATCTCTGCAATTAAAGAGTTAGTTACAAAAACCCTGGCGATCGCAGAATTGGAAGTGCGTAAACTCCGCCACGATCCCACTGATTTAGTAGTCAGATCGGTACAACCGTCATTATGGTTGCTGATTTTTGGGCAAGTTTTCTCCAAAATTCGGGAAATTCCCACAGGGAACTTACCATATTTAGATTTTATGGCTGCTGGCATTCTCGCTCAAAGCGTGTTGTATGTGGCTATTTTTACCGGGGGAATGACACTAATTTGGGAACGAGATTTAGGGATTGTGCATAAATTTCTTGCAAGTCCTACCCCTCGTGTAGCAATGGTCTTGGGTAAAGCTCTCGCATGTGGGGTACGGTGCTTATCACAAGTAGCAGTAATTTATGTGTTGTCTTTTATCTTAGGTGTAAAACTAAATCTCCATCCTCTAGCTTTTCTGCAAGTGCTATTGATAGTGATGCTGGGAGCGGCTTGCTTTTGTCTTTTTTCCTTAATTATTGGCTGTTTGGCAAAAACCAGAGAGCGGATGACCGGAATTGGACAAATGTTAACCATGCCGTTATTTTTTGCCAGCAATGCTATTTATCCAATCTCAATGATGCCCGACTGGTTAAAGTTTATTTCCCACTTGAATCCCTTAACTTATCAGGTTGATGCTTTACGTAGCGCCATGCTAGTGGATGGAGTCAGCGTTTATGGTTTTGGTTGGGATTTGGCAATCCTCTTACTAACATTAGTCATCTTAGCTACTATCGGTGGACGACTTTATCCACGGGTAGCAATGTAATCCCTAATGGAAATAGCGGCTATCGCTTTGGTCTGGATTGTACAATTCTCTTATTAACACTAATAATTTTAGCCATCATTGGTAGACGACTCAATCCAGTGGTGGCGATGTAATCAGGAGAACAACAAGCCCATGACCTTGGATAAACCTACTCAAGGTGCAACTTCCGAAGAATGTGCCGCTAGAGTAATGGAAACAGTTCCATTAATGATGCGGTTTATCCGAGCGGATATGCGTGCCCACAGCGCTGCTTTTTTATCTATACCTCAGTTGCGATCGCTAGCATTTATCAACCGCAATCCTGGCGCTTCCTTATCTGACCTGGCAGAGCATTTAGGTGTCACCTCTGCTACCGCATCAGCAACCATAGAACGCTTGGTACAACGCGACTTCGTAAAACGCTGCGATCATCCTCAAGAGCGGCGGCGGGTGCTGCTCAGTTTAACTGAAGATGGAAAGCATCATTTGAAGCAATCCCAAGACCAAACGCGCGCTCATATTACCGACTTGTTAAAAGGTCTGACAGAAGAGCAAATTTCCAATATTGAAGAAGGCTTAACTCTACTAAAAAATGTCTTCGAGAAAACAGAACTCAAAGCCCCATAACTCCGAGGTTGTACAGCACGATCCCTTTGCAGCCTTTAAGTTTCGAGACTATCGGCTATTTACCATTGGACGGCTAGTGCTGTTCGTGGGGTCGCAAATGCAAACTGTAGCCATCGGCTGGGAACTGTATGAGCGAACTAACTCAGCGATCGCTTTAGGTGGTGTCGGGTTGGCGCAAGTCTTGCCGATGATTATTCTCACCTTAATTGCTGGAGATGTTGCCGATCGCCGCGATCGCAAACTTACCACGCTATTGTCAGTGATATTGTTAGCTCTCTGTTCGCTAGCTTTGGCAGTGCTTTCCTATACTCAAGGTGCAATTTTTCTCATTTACGCTTGCTTAGTATTAACAGGTGTCGCTAGGGCATTCCTCAAACCTGCTAGTGATGCTTTGATGTGGCAATTAATACCTCTCAGTGTTTTTACCAATGCAGCGACTTGGAATAGTAGTAGCTTTCAATTGGCTGCTGTTATTGGCCCAGCCTTCGGGGGATTCGGGATTGCGCTGCTGGGAAGTGCTACAGGAGTTTATGTATTAGCTGCGATCGCCGCCTTGCTGTGTTTTATTTTAACTCTGGCAATCAAAGAGCAAAAAGCCATCCGTGCAAAGGAACCAATCTCATTTCAAGCACTTGCAGCCGGTGCTAAATTTGTTTGGCAGAATCAGTTAATTTTAGCAGCGATTACGTTGGATATGTTTGCTGTCTTGTTGGGTGGTGCGATCGCCTTGCTACCCATCTTTGCTAAAGATATTTTACATGTGGGGCCAATGGAGTTGGGATATCTACAAGCAGCCCATTCTATCGGTGCTTTGACTATGGCCATTACTCTGGCGTATTTACCACCATTACGCAAAGCAGGCCCAGCCTTATTGTGGTCAGTGGTTGGCTTTGGAGTTGTCACAATTATCTTTGGACTTTCTCATTCCTTTTGGTTGTCTATGTTGATGCTGATCCTTGGTGGCGCACTAGATAGTATTAGCGTTGTAATTCGCCATACATTAGTTCAAATCAGAACACCAGATCATTTACGTGGTCGGGTTGCTGCGATTAATAGCGTATTTATTAGTGCCTCCAATGAATTGGGAGGCTTTGAGTCTGGCTTAACTGCGGCTTTATTTGGCCCGGTGATTTCCGTTGTGGGTGGTGGAATTGGCACAATTTTAGTAGTAATTGCTACAGCCGCGATTTGGCCGGGAATTCGCAGATTAGGGGCTTTGCAGGAGTACAAGTAGAAGTACTTATTTATTGTTTCATCACAAAGATGCGATAAATCGCCGTCTCTACAATAATTAATCTTTTGTAGAGACGGCGATTCATAAGCCAGCGCGTTGCGGGGTTCCCCCCGTTGTAGCGACTGGCGTCGCGTCTCTTGTATTAACCGAACAGTATTGAACCAGGGAGTTACAGGATTCCACACTCAATTAAGGTGCAAGGGCATTACCCCGAATGAGACTACCAATAGTTTTGGCAGTAATTTTCAATTGGGTGATGGGATTAGCTGGGACAACCGTTTTATACAAATAGCTATCGAATGTTAGCCGTTGTACATCGAGGTCATCACACATTTCCACAAACGCTTCGCGGGTGGCATCGGAACGATAGAATACGGTTTGTAGAATGTCCAACACCTTGTAAGTGAGTCCGTATCTTTTATCCCAACGCTTTAGGTAAACCTTAAGGTCGCCTTCTGTAGGAATGCGGCTACCACCATTAGATGTTTCCACAATGGTTTCGGCACACATCCGCCCAGATTTAGCGGCAAAATAAATACCTTCACCAGAGGACTTGGTAACGTAACCAGCAGCATCTCCCACCAAAGCAATGCGACCGACAACACGACGGGGACGGGGATGTTCAGGAATGGGATGGGCTTCAACTTTGATGATTTTACCGCCTGCTAGCTTCTCGGAAGCACGGGCGCGGATACCAGCTTGTAACTGTTTGATGCTGGCTTTATTGATGTGCATTGTACCAGTACCGACAGCTACGTGGTCATATTTGGGGAAAACCCAAGCGTAGAAGTCAGTAGAAACGTCATCACCGACATACATTTCGGCGAGGTCGTTATAGTAGGCCATTTTGTCTTCGGGTAAGCGAATTCGCTCTTGGAAAGCGATCGCATAATTGTAATCCCCAGCGTCCATTTCTTTAGCAACGCGAGAATTAGCCCCGTCTGCCCCAATTACTAAATCTACCTTTAGGGTTTTAGCAATACCCTGTGATATGCCTTCTGTATGGTCAATGTAATGAATGGTATAAGGATCAGTATTGTTTCCTGGTATATCGAGTTTATGAACAGTGGCATTAATTAAATTTGCGCCTAGTTTTGCCGCGCGATCGCGCAAAAAGCCATCTAGCACTTCCCGGCGGCACATTCCTATATATTCATCTTCATTTACCAGATTAATATCAACCTCCCGATTGGAAGGCGAAATCATTTTCATCTTCCGTACCCGGCGATCGATAATCTCTGGTGGTAAGTCAAACTCACTCACCATACAGAGGGGAATTGCACCCCCGCAAGGCTTTGCATTGTCTAGCTTCCGCTCAAACAGGTAGGTTTCAATCCCAGAGGCTGCCAGTGTTTCTGCGGCAGATGAACCAGCAGGGCCTGACCCAATAACAGCAACCCGTAGTGTCAAAGGTCTTTCTCCCAATCTTCACATTTACCGAGAGCATACTACCACGGTCTTTCTAGTGATTTGGCGGTTTACCTTCAGGTTTCTGCACAAATGCAATATTCCTTAATGTTTCGATACGAATTGGATGGGGGATGGATGGCATGAGTAAATTCTTTGTAGAGACGGCAATTTATCGCGTCTCTATACGGTTCGGATAAGATCCCCCCGCCTGCGGCGACCCCCTTAAAAAGGGGGTAAAGATTCATAAAAAGCCCCCCTTTTTAAGGGGGGTTGGGGGGATCTTCGAGAGACAAACAGGTTAACCGAAACGTATTGTAACGTGTCTCTCTAACGCGTCTCTCTAACGTGTCAGTCTTTTAGACGCGATAAATCGCGTCTCTACATGAGGGCTTTCTGGCTTATCCCAAGCGTATTGGGATAAAACTAAAACTGGATCTGACTTGTGTGTACACCGTAGCCTTGGAAAGGGGAGGGGACTAGATTTCTTTTTCCCCCCAATACATCGGATTAAGGGGGGTAATTCGACTTGTGTGTACAACTAGAGAGGTTATCCCTACTCCCCATGCCCCAATTTGTGCGATCGCATTTATTCAGTGGGAATCATAACAAATAGATTCACCACAGTAAATAACCAATGGCTTACCAAAACATTAACGCCTCCCTTTCCCCAGCAGATATCCAAGAAATTAAAGCAGCCTTTGCGACTATCCAAGCAAAGATGCCTTTTCTCGTTACCTTGAGTGTGGAAGAACGACGCAAGTTATTTAAGATGGGCGATAAAAGCCTAGCTTTTGTCAACACCAGCCTGACTACTGCCCAATCTAACCAAGACATTTTACCAGCCAGCTTTGATGTAGATGATTTTGTGCGGGATTATCAATTAGCAATCACACTTACTGAGCTTTTGATTGGATTGCGACAACTGACAGAACAAGTAGATGATACCTTAATGGCAGTCGGCAGCGAAGCAATGGGCAGCAGTTTGACAGTTTATGATTACGTGAAGACTGCTGCTAAGAAAACTCCAGGGTTAAAAACTATTGCTGAACAGTTAGGGGAACGGTTTAAAGCTATTAAAAGTAAACCTGTTAAAACTGCTTCTGGTTCATAGACTCTAAACTTTGCCAGAGATACCGGAAGAGTAAAAGGGGAAAAGTTAAAGGGAGATTTAATTCCTTTTCTTTTCCCCTTTTTATGTTGTCAACTTCTGTACAAGTCTTTAATAAGTAGTAGAACAGAATTAATTACACAACGTCATTGCGAATGGAGCGAAGCGGAATGAAGCAATCGCAAGAGCTGGGATTGCTTCTCTTCGTTTGCAATGACTGTAAATATTTTTGTCCATCTACTTACTCGTGCGAGAGTCTTTGATACTCGTGCGAGAGTCTTTGATACTCGTAGACGAGTCTTTGATACTCGTGGACGAGTCTTTGATACTTGTGGACAAGTCTTTGATACTCGTGGACAAGTCTTTGATACTCGTGAGCGAGTCTTCGATACTCGTGGACGAGTCTTTGATACTCGCGCGAGAGTCTTTTATACTCGTGGACAAGTCTTTTATACTCGCGGACGAGTCTTTGATACTTGTGAATGCAGATCGCCTACTACTTGTTGATACCAAATTGCATTCTCAATCAGGAATTAAGAATTGCAAGGTTGTTATTATACTCATAAGAGTGTGTAATCTGCCACCTTGCCCCAAATTATGCTCACAACTCCCCGCTACCGCAGCAAGCCTTCCCCCCTTATCCTTTATCCTTTAGCCTTTATCCTTTCTTTCCTCCTTTGTCTACCTTGGGTTAGCGCCAAAGAAACCCCCAAACCCAAACCCCAAGATTGGCAGATTAACGGCATAGTAGCAGCCCTTGACGACAGCTACGACAAAGTGAAGCAACATGCTTTTGACGAATTAGCTGAATATGAGCTAAAAGACTTGAAAACCGTGGTTAAGAAACCGGAGGACATAGCACAGAAAATTGCCAAAATCCTCAAGGATGAAAAGGTTGACTTCAGAGTTCGTAGCAGTGCGGTAGAGACATTGGGCAACTTGGGGCAGGCGGCGGCTCAATACATCCCTGACATCGCCAAAATCCTCAAGGATGAAAAGGTTGAC
>NZ_JABXKK010000020.1 GCF_017115045.1 Nostoc sp. NMS8
ATCAAAACCTACGCTCTTATGGCGTTATTGCTGCTTAATTTTGTCCGAAGTATTGATACCAGCAATTGATTATTATTATCACTTAGCTTCATATATTAAGCGATCGCTTATCCACCGACTGCTTTTGACCACACCCGCTATAGACTGATTAAAAAATATCGGATGGATCGGCAGTTTGGAGTTTGCGAATCGAGAATGCTGCTGAAACGCAACACATTGTTGCTGTCAAAGCCAATACAAAAGCAGCACGTCCGATCGTCATTGCCATCGGCAATAATGTAGCTTGACGAGTTATTTGATAAAAACCAAGAGAAAGCACCAAACCAGGGAAAAAGCCCATTGCTGCCAGGATTAATGCTTCTTGAAAGACTACAGAAAGGAGATAATTATTATCAAAGCCGATCGCTTTGAGGGTAGCATACTCTGATAAATGGTCAGATACATCGCTGTAGAGAATCTGGTAGACAATCACCGCACCGACGATAAAACCAATTACAGCACCTAGATCGAAAACATAGCCCACAGGTGTACTCGCATTCCAAAAACCCTGCTCTCGTTCGATGAACTCCTGCTTTGACAGCACTCGTACATCGTCTGGCAGTCCTGCCTTCAAATTTTTCATCACCTGTGTTAAATTAGCTCCTGGTTCTAATTGAATCACACCTAACTCAATCAGACCTTTTTCTCGCCGTCGACCAAATAGACGTAGGAAGTTGAGATCGCTGGTAATCAAATGACCGTTAACTCCAAAAGATGTACCTAGCTCAAATAAGCCAACTACTTCTACCTCACGATTTTCGATCTCAGTTTTGAAGGACCCAGTTTGTTGGAACATTTGAGGAATTGGCCCAAATTCTTTCCGCGCCCCTTTATCAAACATGACAGTATCAGGAAATTTCAGCTTGTCTAGATTGGCCTCTACAGAAGGTAGCTTCATCACATTGCCATCTGGGTTAAAGCCAATGATAAACATATTCCAAATCTGCTTATTGACTGGATTCTTCCACTGAACGTAGTCCAAATAAATGGGAATAACTGCTCGCACACCCGTGTAGCCAAGTGCCTGATATAAACGCCGTTCTGTAAATTTATCTCTAGAAATTAACGATCTGTAGCGATCGCTAATTAAAAAAACATCACCTTTTAAACTAGTTTGAATCTCTACCGCACCTTCAAATAAAGCACTGCGAAATCCCAACTGTAAAAACATGAGGACATCAGCAAAAGTAATACCAGCGATCGCCACCAGCATCCTCGCTTTCTCTCTCGATAATTGCAGCCAAGCTAAAGGAATTCGTCGTCTCATAAAAAGATAGCTACCTTGACCTTCATATTCGTAAACCCAGCTACCTTCTGACTATCTGTTGGACTTAAGCGAATTTTCACTTCAACAACACGAGAATCAATATTGGCAGCCGGATCGGTATTCAAAACATCTTTTTTCGCAACTTCCAATCCTAGTTCGTCCACCACACCTCGTAATGTTTCAGTTAGAGAACCACCGCTGACATTAGTAATTGTGGCTTGCTGACCTTTGTGGACTTTTGGCAAATCGCTTTCATAGACTTCGGCGATCGCATACATTTGGTTGGTTTGTCCCAGTGAGACAATACCTTTATTGCTATCAACAATCTCGCCTTCCCATGTGTGGATCTTCAAAATCTGTCCTGATCTAGATGCCCGTACATAGGCGAGATCCAACTCTGCCTGAGCCTGTTTTACTATAGCCTTAGCGTTGTTAACCTCGGTTTGCGCTACTCGGACATCTATCGGACGGACTTCAGCAATGCGATCGAGTGTAGCTTGAGCTTCTTTGACTTGTTGAGTGAATATGGCAGTAGTTTGGTAAAAATTGATTTTAGCTTCCTTCAGTTGTTGAATAACAGTCTGAATAATCAAGCGTTTGCTATCACGCAACGAAGCAGAGACAGCACCATCTTCATAAAGCAACTGGTAACGTTGATATTCGAGTTGGGCATTTTCAGCCTCCGCCTCTAGACGTGTAACAGTTGCTTTTTTCGCTGCGGTATCTTCACGTAGCTGCACTTCAAGTCTTGCAATCACTGCCTTTTGAGCCTGAATTTCACCAATTTTGGCACCAGTTCTAACTTGATCCAATTGGGCTTGGGTAACTGCTACTCGTTGCATTGCTTGCTCTACAGCAGCTTGGAGACGAGGACGTGAATCCAAAATAGCGATTACCTGTTTCTTTTGTACCCAGTCTCCTTGCTTCACTAATAATTGATCGATTCGGCTACCTTGACTCGAAGCAGTTAGCTGAATAACTTCTCCTTTTGGTTCCAGTCGTCCTAAGGCTGTAACTGCCTTGATTGGGGGATCTGTAGCTAGGGGAACAGATGATGATTCGAGATTAGGCTTTAAGTGTAAAATGTTGGAAATAATCCTGAGGCTAGTAATGCTGGCGATTAAAGCGAGAATTGCGATCGCTATATATGTCCACGTAAATTTAGAGGATTTTTCAAAAGCCTTCATTATTACCTTTTAGAAGTGAGTTTGTTCACCTACGCTCACGAAAAAACAACATTCTAGCCTGATTAATCCGACAATTTACCAACTAAAGATTACATATCACCTTGAAAACGCTCTCTTACAGAGCTTTTCAAGTAATTAAACTACAAAACTTTCCATCTCAGTCGTAGGCTATGCTGCTTGTTGCCCAACCTCAGATAATATCTCTGAAAGCTTTACTTTCTGCCCAGAAGAAGGAACTATCAAAGTTTCCGAATCAAAATGTATCCGAGGTGTTTTTATAATTAATGAAAGTGCTGTTAAGTAAGGAAGTGAAACATATTCATTTCCAAAATTTTGGCGTAAAGCTTGACTAACTAGAGGTGCAAACTGGTGACTCATACTGGGAAAAAGATGATGCTCAACATGGTAGCCAAAATTAAGATGCAAAAAAGCTAATACTGGATTAATTGTGACACTAATTGTATTTTGCAATGGATGATTTACATCAGAGTTAGTCGGACGTAATAAATGTTGTGTAAGAATGTACGACACATAAATAAAGTTTCCCAATAACATCGGCAAGACGATAATATAAAGACTTGCGCGATCGCCAATCATGATTCCAAGTAAAATCCAAAATAAAATCATCAAGATAGTTTCAATTTTCGCTCTCAATCGCTGGAAGCCAAATTTATCTGCTAAATCTGAATCTGTCTTGTAAAACCAGAGTACATATTGTCCCTCAAGGGTGAATAAACAAAAAAAGCCAATGTAACTGAGCCAGTTATGTGTACCCGGAGTAAACATAGCTCTCAACCGAGTTACAGGACTTTTGGAGAACTCTTCAATTGTCCCGACAAAATCAGGATCTCGTTCCCCAAAATTAGTATATCCATGATGGCACTGACAATGCCAAAATTTCCATGTTAATGGTGATATGAGAAATGGAATATATCCCAAATAGCCGAGAAAATATTGCCCAAAATTGGATTGAAAAATTGCTCCATGTAGTGCTTCATGGGCGATAAAACCCCAGATTGTATATATTTGTCCAATGACAATAGATAACAACAAGTAAACATACCAAGGTAGAGAATACTGGATAATAATACCAGAACAAACTATGACAATAGGTATCAACAAAATAGCAGCGATACCCCTCATTGGCTGGGGCTTAAATACATCGCTTGGCAATGATTCTCTAAGCTTAATTCTAATTGCGTGTAATTCCATCTTCTTATTTTTATTCAATCAAAAAATTGTTAATTGTTAACAGATACCAATACGGTTCGGTTAAGGCAAGAGACGCGATAAATCGCCGTCTCTACAAAAAAATGATTATCTCAACAGAGAACCATTTACTTCTCTGTCATCCATGCTATAACATCTGAAATTTGTGTTTTTTCCCCAGAAGAAGGATTTACCAAAGTTTCCGAATCAAAATATATCCGAGGAGTTTTTATTGCTGACAATAGGACTTTGAAGTAAGGAAGGAAAACATATTCATCAGCAAAATGTTCGCGTAAAACTTGACTAACTAGGGGAGCAAATCTTGGACTCATACTAGGAAAAAGATGATGTTCTACGTGATAACCACCATTAAGATGAATAAAATCGATTATCGGATGTGTCGTGACGCTGATTGTGTTCCGCAGTGGGTTATTTACATCGGAGTTGGTAGGGCGTAAAAAATGTTGTGTGACAATGTATGTCACATGAGAAAAGTTTGCTATTGCCATCGGCAAAATGATGATATAAAGACTTGCTTGAGCGCCAATGATAACACCAAGAAAAAACCAAAATAAAATCATCAAAATAGTTTCAATCTTGGCTCTCAATCGATTGAATCCAAATTTACGTGCCAAATCTGAATCTTTCTCGTAAAACCAAAGCACGTATTGTCCTTGAAGTGTCAAACCAAAAAAAAAGCCGATGTAGCTTATCCAGTTTTGTATCCCTGGATTAAACATGGCTCTCAAACGAGTTATAGGACTTTTAGAAAATGCCTCAATTGTTCCAACAAAATCGGGATCTCGTTCGACAAAATTAGTGTATCCATGATGACACTGACAATGCCAAAATTTCCATGTTAATGGTGATATTAAAAATGATGTATATCCCAGATAACCAAGGAAATACTGACCAAAACTTGATTGAAAAATCGAACCATGTAGTGCCTCGTGTCCAATGAAATCCCAGATTAAATATATTTGACCAATAATAATTGATATCAGCAGACATAAATACCAAGGTGGAGAATAATGGATAATCAACCAGGAAAAACCTATGAGAACAGGTATCAAGACAATAGCAACTATACCTCTCATGGGTTGAAGTTGAAAGACATCACTGCTTAAGGATTCTCGAACCTTATTTCTAATCAGATGTAATTCCATATTGTGGCTCCTATGTAATTAAAAAGTTACTATCTTGAGTTTGAATTTGACTTAATTAAATGCCTGAATTACATGTGGATAGATTGCCCAGCGTCAATGAGAAGAATACTACCATTGATGCGTTTAACTTCTTCTCGCAAAAGATAGGAAACCATATCAGCAACATCTTCGGGCATACAAAGTTTGTTACCGAGTGAAATAGATTCCCAATAAGGAATTAGCTTCTCACTCTCAGGCCATTTATTAATTAGTTCACCGTATACGGGACCAGAACTAATACAGTTAACTTGTATGTTATATGGCTCGAATTCCATAGCGAGATATCGCGTTAATGCCTCTACCGCAGCTTTAATAGTAGCCATACAGCCAAAATAAGGAATGTAACGATGAGCCGCATTTGTAGAAAGAGTAATAATTTTTCCACCTCCTTGCTTCTTCATCAACTTAGCAGCACGTAGCGCTCCCTGGTGAAGTCCAATTACATTCGTATGAAATGCTTTTTCTAAATGTTCTACTTTAATCTCTTCTAAGGGAGCAAGCATTCCGTTAGAAGCATTGCTGATAAAAAAGTCAAGTTTGCCAAATTCAGCCTCAATTTTGTCAAAAAGTTGATGAAGTTGTGTTTCGTTAGCCACAGATCCCCAAATATGAATAGCCTTACCACCATTGGCTATAATCTCAGCCGCAGTTTCTTCTCCCATTGCAGTGGAGTGAAAAGAATTAACAATAACAGTCGCACCCAATTCAGCTAGATGGTGAGCAATAACTTTACCCAAACCTCTTCCAGAACCAGTGATTAAGGCAATTTTGTGAGCTAATGGTTTGTTATTTTCATGATATGGCGATGATGTTAATGATTTTACTTGTTCATTAACAACAGATAAGGGTGATTGTGCAGTTTTTCCATTGCCATTAAGTTGGGGTAAAGACAATTCAACTTTCACAGGAAAATCGTTGCTGCTAGGAGAAGCAGGTACAACAAACTGGCTAATGGCAACAGCAACATCAGAGATAGTGAGTAGTTGTTGTTGAGAAATATTCAACTGAGTCAATGATGGTAATTTGTAGTGTTCTCTAAGGACAGAAAATACTTCTCCGAGTTTGACGGAATCAATACCTAAATCTTCTTCTAAAGAAGCCTGTGCTTCTAAAATTTCCAGTGGATAACGAGTAACTTCAGCAAAGACACGTTGCACATTAGTCAATACAGATGTTAAATCGGAGGTAGTAGGTGATGAAATTGGCTCTAACAGATGATTAGGAGTTGATGCAGATTCGCTCAAAGCAGGTACAACAAACTGGCTAATGGCAACAGCAACATCAGAGATAGTGAGTAGTTGTTGTTGAGAAATATTCAACTGAGTCAATGATGGTAATTTGTAGTGTTCTCTAAGGACAGAAAATACTTCTCCGAGTTTGACGGAATCAATACCTAAATCTTCTTCTAAAGAAGCCTGTGCTTCTAAAATTTCCAGTGGATAACGAGTAACTTCAGCAAAAACACGTTGCACATTAGTCAATACAGATGTTAAATCGGAGTTAGTAGGTGATGACTGAAGATTTTGGATCAACATGATAATTCCCCTAGTAGTTGAATGTATTTATGAAGTGAGGTATTTAATTAACTGTCGATTTTATCCATTACTAACCCTGGCGACTAGAAGTTGGGGCTATACCGATAAAATCTATCTCCGTGGGTTAAAGACCCTTCATTTTGTGTTAGTTTATGGAGGTGAATTTGTTTATGTAGTAGCGAATTATCTTCGCCAAATACTTTTAAAACATCTCCTAGCTGAGGATCGAAATCAAAAGCCACCATGCTTAATACTAGATTTGGCATGATGCTGAATGCAGCATGGGGAGCAAAGGTAGATTTTGCATAACTAAACTGAAGTTTTAAAATGTGTAGTTGGGAATTAAATTCTCTCTCTGGCAAATGTTTTGAGATAGTAAATAAAGACGGATAAATCTTTACTTCTAAGTTACAGAAATCGCAAATGTTATTTATTGGCGATCTACCTGTTTTCAGGTATGACTCTTTGAGCGTCCACAGGAGTGTATATAGCTGAGAAATGCTTAAGTCATCCTTTATTTGCTCCTGCACCCATAGTATTTCCTGTTTCGAGAAATAGGATTCGTAAAAATCTGGGCGGCGAAAAATAGGCTCCTCCACATCTAAGCCGACAGGCCCAGAACAACTAAGGCTAGCGATCGCCCAACCACCAGCATGAGTAATGGAAAGATATACTGTGCAAAGAATATTGCCTTGCCAGAATAACTGTGACGCTCCTTTTAAGCTAGGGTTAGACGGTAATACTTCAATAGAGCGATACACAAGCGGTAACACTGTCGCAATATCATTGCATCCAAATTTCTGGATGGTTGGCGGCCAAACAAAGTTGGAGTTTGCAAGGTGAGTATTGCTCAGATAGCGGCTAAATAATAATTTGCACACAAGTCTGGCAGTGAACCACTCATGACGCCGCCTTGAATGCTTAAATTGATGAAAATGAGCTAGTTCTTTTGGGGATAAATAGTCTTCAGCATGGATAGCTAAATCAGCACCGATATCAATGTCTATGGCAGCAATCATCGGAAGACATTTAGCGAATTCAGGTAAGTAAGTAGTTGATGGTGGCATGAGTGAGTTTTTTACAAAGGCATCATCTTGATTTCAGGTTTGATTTTTATAGTCGAGCCAGTTGTGTACTTTTTTGCAAACCGATCGCTTCCTCCATCAAAACCAGAACGCGATCGCTTGCATCCATCACTTGCAGCCAATCGCAATAAAGCGTCTCCCCAGTCTTGTGAGAGTTAGAACCAACAAGAAATAAATCTTGATGCAGTTGATTGAGTTTCCAATCATTCAAATTCGGTGTCAGAGTAATTTTTTTCCATCCTTGAGGTACAAAGACTGCTCTGGGATCGTTAGTGTCGCCGCTGCTGGTTGCTACTCGCAACATCGCATCAATTAAAATTGCAGGTGTGCAAAAATCAGATGTTAAACGTAGTTGAGTTGTATTCTTTAATCGGAACTTAGCCCGTCTGCGATTAGCTCCAATCACAATATTGTTAATACAATCAAACATACCTTTGAGCCTCACGGGAGAGCTAGGGTTCATATACGGCTCTTGAATCATCTCTCCCTCAAACCCGTTCCAGGTACCATAACGACCTACTATCGGTTGGGTATTTGCAGCTAGCTGTATATCCATTTCACAATGAACACAATCTTTTTGTAATAAAGTTCCATTCTTGTGAATAAAATCTGATAGTAACTTGACGTGGATGACAGTTTCATGATTGTTTTCTGTAACAATAATTGCCTGGGTTTTGAGTAAGATTTCTTGCTCGTTGAAAAATTTGATAAATCTCGAAAATTTACTGTTTTCAATGGCAATTAGTTGCAGGTTTGGTCTAAGTGCTTGTGCTGCTTGTGCTGCTAACTCTTGTTCAAATGTTGCTGGCATGGTGGGAACATCATTTACAAGATGGTCTAACAGATAAGGAGCGGTTTCAATGCTCACATACCACTGCCGTTCATCGGTAAATTTCTGACTGTTTACAACCTGCTCTTGATGGGGAATTAAAATATTTTTCTCTGTTTCATTCGCTAGCTTATTTTCAATTTTTGCAAAACAATTGTTAGAGGTTGGAGATAGATTATTTTCGGCTGTAACTACATCAATTTGATAGTAGTTTTTCTCGCCCTCAGTTAATAGCACATTGATAGGTGCAGTAGCTTGTCCATTCAGTAGCAGAGAAAAAAGTTGTTGTCCTTCTTCAGCCTGGATTGCATGAAGTCCTCGTTCTTGAGACAGCACAGCATATTCCGAACCACGGGTCATACCAATACCTGCCCAACCCAGCCAAGCGATAGTTGACCAACTACCAGCCAGAACAGAACTATCCATGTAGGCTGCAAAGCGATTCATAAATTCATTAGCAGCCCCATAGTCTGGTTGACCATCGTTACCAATGTAGCTAAATGCAGAGGTCAATAAATGGAAGTGAACTTTGTTATTTGGAGCATACTGACGACAAGCATTGTACAGATTTTTCAAACCAGAAAGTTTTGTAGCAAGAATCCGTTGAAATTCAGTAAATGTACGCTTGGGCAATAGTTTAGATGTTTGAATGCCAGCCCCATGAACTACGAGGTCAATTCGTCCATAAGTTTTGACTACTTTTGCTACTACCTGATTTACAGCTTCCACATCAGTGATATTGACATTGATATATTCAAACCGACCGGGCAATCCTGACAGATGTTTGAGGGTATGATGAAGTTCGCGGGCGGCCTGATAATACTCTATCTGGGCTTTGAGTGCTGGCATTTTTTGCGAGCGTAGGCGTAGCCCGCCGTAGGCATCGCGCATCAATTGTTCTTGGTAAAATTGACTCTCATACTGGGCAAAGTCAGCTTCATCTAGTTCCAAAACCTCGGTAGGCACAGATTTGAGGTCAGTACGACCCAATAACAAAACGGTGCAGCCAAAGCGTTGCAGTACTTCTTCCATTAAAACTGCTGTTACACCCCGTCCACCGCCTGTAGTGATGACAACAGAATTTTTGTTGAGAACCGGAGTCTGGTCTTTAGTTACTTTCGGTAGAGACACCAGTTTGAAAATTTGGCGATCGCCTTGGATGTAAGATACTTCTACCGGCTTACCTGGTTGAGAGTTTAACTCTGTATCTAGCTGTTGCCAAGCATCTATGATACTTGCCGCATCCGTGTTAATACTCTTGCAAATACATTTTGGCAGTTCCCGAGCAACTGATTTGATAAAACCACCTAGCAGACCAGTGTAGGGGCTAAGTTGTTCGGTTTTCCAGGCGTTCAGGCACAGTGTCGCCAGGGCAGTATTTCCAGTTTGTAGCTGGGGGTAAGAGTGGCGGACAACCGCAAACAGTAGGTTAAGCAAGGAGTCCGAATCATCTATTGAGAGCAATTGCTCATCACTGATGGCATCAAGGTTTTTAATCGCCACAATCGTGTCGTAGCGGCTAAAATCTAGTTGTTGAACTGTAGTTTTGATGGCATCCTCAGATGTCAGATCGATTTGGATAGCACCTGCAATCGCTTTGTTGACCGGACAGGCAACTATGTAGTTCAAATCCTTTAGCATCTGAGTTTGAGCTAATGCTGTCCACAAGTCAGGCTGGTCTGTTAAGAATAAAATTTGCCTTTTTTGCAGGGGAAGCGGCACATCGATTTTTTCCACAGCAGCTGGAAACAGAGAGGGCGTATAGAAATGGGTGGGCGTTTGATATAAAGTTTGAGAATTAATATCCTGTGTCCCTAAATATTGTTCGTTTGAGGTTTGTTCAGGAGCAGGGAAAGGCGAGAAAGTTATTTGTCCCTGACTTGCGGAATTCCACTGAACTGCAACTACCTCACGGTTTTGACTAACACGCTCTACAGCTCGTGCAATTTCCACAACCCCAGTAGCTCCGTAAAAATCTATGGGAATGGTTGACCCCGCTACTTCAACAATAGATTTCTGAATTCCAGATGTATTCACATCCAAGGTAGATAAAATGGGGAATCCGTGAGACTGTGCTATCTCAATTGTCGTTAGTGCTAACATACAGGCTGCTTCTCCTGTAAGCATATCCTTACCACCTGAAGTATGTGCCCCATGACCAACATAGCCATTGATGCTGCCAGCTAAAATGAGGTCACAGTCGTTACTCATCAGCATCAACTCTGCGATACGTAAGGCTTCTAGTAAGGAATCAATGCCTGCATCAATGACTATGTTAGGCCCGTTGAAATTAAACAGGTTACACACTTGACCAGCAGTAATATTAGGCATTGAACCAATCAAGGTATATGGAGATGAGGGGAGATTGGCTTGCTCGATGGCAGTAAATAGCTTTTGACAAAGACGCTCAAAATCAATATCTGATTGTGAGAAATGTGCAGGCTTGGACTGTAAAAGCCTCCGCAGCCGATCTAGAAACAGACGCTCGTTGGCGGTAATGCCTCGACCAGTTTTCCCAGGCATCCCAATTACAACTCCGGTTTTACTTTGCAGAGCTAATGCTTTTTCTCCCAGACCTCGGAGTGCTTTTTCAGTCGCCATCACACTGAGATACTGACTGGCATCCATGCGATCTGTCACATCAGGCAATAGCCGTCGCTTGACTGGCAATTGCAGTGCCTCTCGCGCAAACCCCTTGACTTGAACATCCGGGACTGAATTTTCTTGTAGCCCCTTTAATGACGGAAATAAAGTGCCAATTCCTACTAAGGCTAGTGGCCTACGTACAGAATGAGTATTCGGTCTATAACTTTGACAAAACTGCTGATGGTAACTAGCATCATAAGCTTCAATAATTAAGTTGGCGTTAGTACCTCCAAAGCCAAAGCCATTTACTGCTGCACGGCGGGGCTGTCCAGCAATGTTATTTGGCCATGGCAGTGCTGTTGTCGGGATGGCTAAGGAGGAACCTTGAAGTTCAATATCTTTATTGGGTGATTGGTAGTTATACTGAGGTGGAATAGTTTGGGCTTTTAAAGCTTGGCAAACTTTGATAATCGAAGCTGTTCCAGCTACCCAACCAGTATGACCAATCAAAGCTTTGACACTACCTAAATAAATTGGCGGTAAATTTGCTTCTCGTTTGTCGAACACTTCAGACAGCGACTTAAACTCTGTACCATCGCCAACTGGTGTAGCGGTTGCATGGGCTTCAATGTACTGAATCGTATTCGGATTTATCTGGGCGTTCTCACAAGCTCGCTGACATGCTAAAACTTGACCGACTTTAGTGGGTACATTCACAGCAGCACTCTTACCATCACTTGATGTACCAACACCCCGGATGATGCCGTGGATGTGGTCTCCAGCAGCGATCGCATCAGGTAAGCGTTTGAGTGCTAAGATAGCAGCTCCTTCGCTGAAAACTACTCCATCTGCGGTAGCATCGAAGGGACGGCTACCTGTGGCAGAAAGACCTTTGAACTGAGCAAATAGACAGTTCATTGCTACTCCCGGTGCGAATACACCCCCCGATAGTACTAGGTCGCTTTCATGGTTTTGTAGTAGTTTGATTCCGACATCAATGGTGTAAAGGGAAGAAGCACAGGCTGCATCTAAGAGTAAGGTTTTTACATGATTACCTAAAAATTTCTGGACTACACGCTTGTAACAGAGGTCAGGTGCGAGAAATTCGTGTTCTCTGCTTTTACGACCTAGCAGGGTTTGTAGGGAATTGGTAAAAGCCGCACGCAACTGCTCTGGTTCGTCGAGTTGCTCAACGAAGTACTTTAAGCTTTCAGCAAACAGAGCTTCATCGTACTCTTTGATGCCGTCAGCCGTAGAGCCAAGGAGACAATGCACTTTTTTGGTAGTAGATACTTGCTGATGAATGGGATTGAGACACTGAGCTAATGCTTTGGCAAGTAGCTGCTGCCCTCTTGTCAACTTGTTGAATTCTTCCAGGCTATACGGTATACCTTTTTCATATTCCACCTGATTGATTCTGCCACTGAGTAAAGTGTAGGTTTTCTCAGCAATAACAGATCCATCAGACATAAAGTCTGCTCTTAAGAAGGGATCGATGAGGCTTAAATCGACAATTCCGCTGACTCCATCTTGAATATTTCGCCAGTATTCTTCCGGGCTATCTGCTCCAGGTAGCAAACAACCCATAGAAACAATAGCAATGGGAACGTTAGTAACAAGAGTGTCTGAGTTTGATGATAATGCTGTGGAGCTAAAAGTCGTTACTTCCCCATGCTCCATTTCCCATTCTCCATACCCAAAAGCTTCATCCACAACGGGACTGAGTTTTTCATTAACTTCTGGTGTAGGCTGTGGATGAGATAACTGCCCAGAATATGCCTGTAGAATGTGCTGCAATCCTTGAATTATATTTTGATCGGGAGACATCACAGACTGGGCGATCGCTTCTGACTCAGATGGCAAGTTCTTTTGCACTAACTTTGTCAATACTCTGCTTGCACCGCACTCGATAAACGAATGGACGCCTTGTTGCTGGAGTACTTTCACAGCTTGAGAGAAGTTAACGACTTGGATGAAATGTGCAGCTAGAGTTTGGGGGAAATCAGTATTTACAGTGTAAAAAGCTTTATTTATGGGTGAATATACTGGGATTTTTGGTGCTTGAAACGAGAAGTGCTGTAAACTTGAGCGGAAAGATTCAACTGCTGGAGTTAATAAATCTGAGTGGAAAGGGTATCGGCTTTTGAGAAAAGTGCAAGCAATACCTTGGCGAACTAGCTCAGATTCAACCTGCTGGAGTTCTGTATGGATTCCAGACAAGACAATTTGCTGTGGATGGTTGATCACCGCTACTGTTAAAGCAGTTTTCTGAATGGCGTTAAAAAGTTCCGTTAACCGTTCCGCACCGCAGGCGATCGCCATCATACCACCAATATTGCTGGCAAAATTACGTAGAACTTGTATCCGTTGGCATACGATTTCGACGCTTGTCTCAAAGTTAAAAACACCGCCAATCGTCAAGGCGGTTAATTCTCCAAAGCTATGGCCGACCAAAATATCTGGGTGCAGTCCTTGCTCAATCAAAAGTTCGGCAATGATGATATTTGTCAATAAAATGCCTATTTGATCGAGGTCTGGACATTGTTGCAGCAAAAACTCATGTTCATCATTGGACTGAGCTTGGATCAATGTTAAAAAGGAATAACCCAAGTAACGTTGAGTTAATTCATCAGCCTTAGTAAAGAGCGATCTTTTAGCAGGATAGTTCTGATACAAAGTTTGTAAATTTTGGTAATCATAAGCTCCCTGACCGGGGAATGTGAAGACTATTTTATTTTGAGCTAAAGGATTTACTTTTGTAATATTGACTTTATCTAATCTTAAAACATAAGTATCTACAATCTGCACTCCCGAAGGATCGTTAGCTAGATTCCGACTGGTTATGAGTTTACCTAATTCACAAACTTCTGGTGTGAAAATCTTCTTAATTTCCTTTCCACCTGCTACTACTTTTTCTGCAAATGGCGGATCTACCAACCGCTCAATTAGACCAAAGTTTTGCATCACATAATCAACTAGTACAGGCGGAATAGGAATCAGTTCACCTGTGATTCTGCAAGTGAATACAAGCACCTGATATCCACAACAAACAGGTGTTCCATCTTCACGAATCACCCGAAAACACAATCGAGTAGTAGACCTTGTTGGCTCATCAAAAGTTAGAAGAATAGCTACACGCTCACCCAGTCCTACAGGCGCCATATTCCGGCTGTATCCTTGCTGGGTTAGAATTACAACATCTTGAAAAGTTTCTTTATCAAACAGTCCACCGAAAAAGAAGTGTTCCCGTGCAATACACTGAAATCGAAAGTTAGTCAGATAATGATGAGAACCATAGGCCATTGTGTCTTCAAAATGAATCTGATACGGAACAGCTATGTAGCTCATGTCTAACTCCTTTTAAAGCTTTACCGATCGAAAATCTAAACAAGTATTTGAAAACTGACAGTTTTGTTCAACATCATCATTAGTCAAAAGAAGGATTACTACAATCATCTTGATTTCTAAATTTGCTTTGACTAAAAACTATCATTCTTTTCCAAATAAATAGATGAGGCGATGCCCATGACAAAATATCCGGCATAGCACTAAGAAAAACTTGCACGGCAGAAATTGAAATTATAGTAAACTTGGATATATTAATAGCTTTATTGCCTAGCTAATCACATCAGGGATTATATGGAACTTATGAATATTTGAATCTGAACCTAAATATGTAAATATTTATTAAAATAATCCTTAATAAATATTTGCATACTTTACAGAATAATTATTTTATGTATCCAAATAAGAGACTTCTAAAGAATAATTTATTCAATAAGTAGGGACACTTCAGTTGCGGGGGTCTGATGAAAAGATGCTGGAATTTAAAGCGCTGGCTGTAACGCATCGGCACGTTATCAAGAATTACTTGAATGTCAGTGTCTCGCAAAAACTGACTCCAGTGGCGTTCCCGCTTCAGGTTGCCGAAGGCATCGCACAGAAGTTACTTGCAAAAATTGATTTGAAACTTGATTACGTCGGTCGGTTGAGTAAGCGTGAAAATCGAGAGTGCGTTTACCAAGCAGACGGGTATACGTCTGTGGTGTGCGATTGGTTGGCGGTGGTTTAGGTCATTTACAAAGCTCACGCCTATTAATCACAGAGATTGGAGAGAAGCATAAATGACGCTCATGTTGCCTATCTCACAAAACCAACAAAATCATCCCGCAGATATGCAACGCCTAAATTATTTTTTAAAACTTGAGTATTTCGCAATTATAGTTGTCGGGAAAAGGTTCTATTTCCCAGACTATGCTTTCTCCTGCTTCTAACGCAACTTCTACGTAGAGTTGTTCTACAGCCGTTGTGGCTACATCTTCGTTATTGGGAAAAGGCTGTAAATCTTCGGTAAGTAAGCGGAGTTTAAAACCACCGGGAATAGCTGCACCGATCGCGGCATTACGTAATTCAAAACGCCAAATAGTTGCATCTGGCTCACTTTGTGGTATAATTAAAAGCTCGTAGATTTGACCTGCGATCGCCAACCGACGAGAGAGAATAGTACTTGGTTGTGTGCCTTCCACACCCCGCGCCCCGGCAGCACTGAGTTGTAAATCAAAGCTTCCCCAACCAACAGCCTCAGCAACTTGAGAAACACCTGTTTGCAACCATTGGAGAACTGACCACTGTTCTGGTAATCCTAGGCGCCGTTGATATAAGTTTTGTCGCCAACCACCATGTTGAATTAATCCACCCCACAGTTGAAAAGGGATTTCTTGTCGGGGTGTAAGTATTTCCGGGTTTCCCAGACGGGCAATTAAATTTTCTGCCTGTTGTGGCGATAAGCTCGGAATCTCTCCAATAGGGCTACGAGTGGGTTCTTCTGGACACAGTTGACGCGCCGTAGCTAAAACGCTGATGTCGTTGATTATATCAGTAGCATCGAGGGAATAAGTGCGATCGCTGGCATCATAACTGCCTTGAGTTTTCAGTTTTTCATGGCTACAATAACCCCAAACCCTGACATAGCCTTCATCTGGTTCGACTTGCACAGCTAAATAATAATCACCTACCCAACTAGGAATATCCACCCATTCTTGGGGGACTCGCAATTCACTCAAATCAATTGCTTCACTAGGAACTAAGACTAATCTTGTTTCATCAAGGGTGAGTGCAATTCCATTAACCAGTTCCCAGAAGCTGGGTAAAGCAGTGGTAGTTGGCCAAACTTTTGTCTGTGGTGTCCAGTCTTCTTGCAACCATAGTAAGATAGCACCCAGGCAAAGTTGATTAATATAAGCTTGATAACGAGAACTAGCATTAGAAAAAGCTTGGCTGTGTAAATCTGCTTGGTTTTGGGTAGTTGTAGGGATTTCCAAAACCATATCTGTTGGGTTAGTGAAAGTAAATACAGTAGTCATAGGGATTGGGGATTGGGGTTGAGGTTCTAAGTTCAGCTTTGCGTAAAATCGTTGCGAATTGAGGGTTGAAATTTAAACGCAAAGGGGCGCAAAGGTAAACGCAAAGGAGCGCAGAGAATTCACTACGAATTAATGAAATGTTGTAAGTAGCTAGATTAACGAGGTTTTGAGGTGGATGAACGAGGTTTTAACTCCTCTTGTCCCCACTCCCCAGTTATCCACCATAGTAATTTTTCAACCATTCCTCCATTAGTATGTTTATACTCTTGAGTAGGTCTGAAGTAACGGAAATATGCAAACTATCTTTACTCCAATTAGCTAAAAAGCGTAACAAAGTTTCTTGGGCTTTTTTTAGTCGCCGCGAGACAGTATATTGCTGTATTTGTAATTGTTTGGCAATTTGGTCTTGAGTTAGTTCTTTAGCATAATAAAGTTGCAAAATTTCTTGTACTTGCGGTTCAAGTTGAGCGATCGCAGCCACTAAAACTTTGTTAATCTCAGTTTGTTGAAAGTTTCTTGTTTGTTCTTCTTCTTGGACAAGAATTTCATTAATTAGAGATTCTTGTTGTGTTCCGGGAATATTATCAAGCCACTCCCACGAATCATCGCTCCCTTTAGGGATATTGAGAGAGTCAACGGGAAAATAACGATAGCGGCGTGCGGCTTTAGCAGCAGTTAAAAGCCACTTTTCTATGGTTTGGGAATTGACTTGCTGACCACTTTGTGAATTATAAGCTTTAGCGATCGCCTCCCAAATCTCGTTGTCTGGTTGAGCAATTTGGCGAGAAGTACCTTTTTGTGTTGGGATATATATACTTTTGAAACAGTTCCAAGCAAGGACGTAATCGTTAATATTCTTTAGCAACAAACCTGCATTTTGTAAAGACTCCACCAAAAATTTTTTAGTGATTTTTCGTAATAATCCCCAATCTGTACAAATATCAATTTCACGATTTTGACGTAAATTTTCCCGAATAGCACTGCTAAAGAGGGCAGTAGCGTAGTTTTTTAAAATAAAGCCTCGATCTGGATTAAATCCTTTGAGGACTTTATCAACTTGAGCGATCGCAATCTGAAAACAGTCTGATAGCTTGTACTGAGTACTCGCAAAACTGTTAACTGTTTTTTGGGATGCCCAATAACAGGATTCTTGCAAGTAAGCTGCCAGATGCTGTTTAGCCAGTAGCTTCGTTTCAGATATAAGCCAAAATTTATACCAGTATAAAATCCAAAAATGTTCCGAAGTTTCTTGAGACGGGCGGTTGAGACAACTTTGCATACTGCGACGTAGCTTTGATTCCGTCGCCCAACCACTGAAGCGATCGGCGTCAAATTGCACAAAAGTTGAAAAAATTTCAATAATGCTTTGTCGAGGATGCATAAAAAATTGTCACCCAACCTATAGAAAGACTGAAAGCGTTAAAGGACGCCTACACAAACTTTACTACAAGGTGTGAGGATTATATTTCGACTTCAATGAAATATTTTATACTTAGCCAACTAGTAATCGTGTCTACTTATCAATAAGTTACAAAAACAATTACGAATAATAGAGTGTGACTAAAATGTTGAAACGTTCTTTGAGTATTATTGCTGCTAGTAGCATTTTAACTACTGCTTTAATCAATCCTGCTTTAGCTGTACCTGCTGACTTTATTGGTACTTGGGTAAATAAAGATGCCAATACTTCTAATATTACTCGTTTAGTAATTACCTCAGGTGGTAGCAATAAATTAAATATTCAGGTGTATGGCAAATGTCATCCTAGTGATTGTGATTGGGGAACTGCACCATTACTTACCTATGGTATTAATGTCCAAGATACTAATCATAAATATGCAACAGCCAACTATAATAAAGGGTTTGCAAATTCCTTCCTAACCTTGGGATCTGCTCGTCAAGAATTACTGTTGCAAGGCTATACGCAGTTTTTAGATAATAGCAGGGTTAGCGCGTCTCAAACCCTATTGACAGGGGGATTATGGCAGAGGTACTGA